>NZ_JALCZD010000014.1:0-138340 GCF_024586945.1 Chryseobacterium sp. WG14 | reverse complement strand
TATTTAAAAAACCATTTGAAGACGAAATAGTCCGTTTAATTTTTATCGAAGATAAAATCCTTGCGTCTTATAGCATTAAATTTTGTAAATAACTTTGCGGCCTTGCGTTTTCCAACAGGTTATAAGACCGAGCAGTCTTCGCTTTTGGAATAAAATTAAAAATGATTCTTTAATAACAGGATAACCTTTAGCTTGTAGAGTATATTTAAAAAACCATTTGAAGACGAAATAGTCCGTTTAATTTTTATCGAAGATAAAATCCTTGCGTCTTATAGCATTAAATTTTGTAAATAACTTTGCGGCCTTGCGTTTTCCAACAGGTTATAAGACCGAGCAGTCTTCATTTTTGGAATAGATTCCGTTACTTTTTGCTTCTATTTTTCCGGTTTTCCTATTGATTGTAAGTAAAAATGATTCATTAATAACAGGACAACCTTTAGATTGTAAAGCATATAGTGAAATATAACGGTCTTCTATTTTATAAGAGCCTGTGAATCTATTCTTTGTGTCAATTAAATATCCATACGTTTTTGCCAATAAAATAGCTTCAGGAAGATTATCTATACTTCCCATAAAATCTCTGAGCTGCTGTTCGCTGGAAAAATATACAGATCTTTCGTTTTTACAAGCCAGAATGTATGAAAAACAGTTATTACCAATACATTTCTGAAAGAAACCTTTCTTGGGAGCAGGTTCATTAATGGTCATAAAATCCGGCATCTGACTTTCATAAATAACAGCCTTTTCATAGTCAGTATCATTGCTGAGCACACGCCAGTATTGGTATTCTTTATCAGGAACAATAAACGGGTACAAATAATCGGCAGTATCCAGGATATCCGGAATTTTTTTATAATCATCCGGAACCGTGATCTGGGCAAAAAACAGATTGGATAGGATCAGGGAAAAGGCGATGATTATTTTCATAAAGGAAAGTGCTTTCCTGCAAATTTAGGAATTAACAATTGATCGGGAGAATTTCATTGCTATAAAAATTTCATTGGATATCCTGAAGTAATCTTTCCGTTAGCAATCTTTTTCAGCTTAGGTTCTATCATCTTCTTTGTGAGGGGCTTCAGGCGGTCGGTGTATAAAATTCCCTGAGTATGGTCATATTCATGCTGAATAATTCTGGCGGTAAGTCCTATATAGTTTTTAGTCTGTAGCAAAAAATTTTCATCCAGATATTCGATGGTGATCTCCCATGGTCTTTTTACTTTTTGAGAAAGACCGGGAATACTTAAGCATCCTTCATAGTCTTCCCATGTTTCTGCTGAGCTATTGATTATTTTAGCATTGATGAAAGTTTCTTTTATTCCCTTGTCATTTTTACCAAAGTAGAGTATCTGCTCTTCACTACCCAGGTTTTCAAAAACAATTTTACTGTCAACGATGAAAAGCTGTAAGGCTTTTCCTATTTGTGAAGATGACAAACCACAGCCATTGGCATTTTCCATGGTTTCCCACATGTCGGTTATGAGCTTCTGAATTTCCGGGGTATCCCTTTCTGTTTTCGAACATTTTTGTTTTAAAATAGCGTTGCCATATGCCCAAATAGATAATTTCATTGTCATATTTTTCTGCAAAGTTCCGCAGAAGCATGCAGGTATACAATGAACCTATGTTAATTAATCTGTCTGCGAATTCGGCTTAAGGCCTGTGGAGTGATTCCAATATAAGAAGCAATATATTTTAAAGGAACACGTTTCAGCATTTCAGGCTGCTCGGTGAATAATTTTAAGTAACGCTCTTTGGCAGTAAGTTTTAGTAAAGAAAGTTCTCTTTTACTCTTAGCTAAAAATAATTTCTCAGAAGCAAAACGGCCCAGGTGATTTCCAACGTTGGTGTGGCTGTAAATTTTCTGTAAATCATCATAAGAAATCTGCCATACCACAGTTTCTGTTAAAGCCTGCATTTCGTATTCAGAAGGGGTTTGGGTAAGGAAAGAATCATAAGCACAGGTAAATTCCTTTTCAAAACCAAAACTGAAGGTATACCCATATTCATCATCAGGAATATAAAATCTTACCAATCCCGATTCTATAAAGGATAAAAATTCTTCGATACCTTTGTGCTGGGTAATAATTTCATTTTTGGCATATACTTTTCTGTGGAAATGCCCTGCAATAAATGCCCATTCCGATTCCTGCAATTTGACAATCTGTTCGTAATATGCTCTGATGTAACCCATAGTCTTAAATATTTGATAAATGTAATGCTTTAAATAAGGTAAATGCTTATTGTGTCATTGAAATGTATCAATTAAGGATATAGTTTCTATTCGTAAGATTATTCATTATCTTTTAAATAATTAGCAGCATTGGTATTAGCAGGATTAAGGAGTAATGATTTTTTATAACTCACAATAGCTTCTTTTTTATGTCCTAATACATCCAGTATTTCTCCATAGCTGTCATATACATTTGAGCTGTTAGGAAAAAGTATTGTATTGAATTTAAAAATTTGAAGAGCTTTATCTTTTAGATTTCTACCCATAAATTGGTAGCCCCAGATATTAATTTCATCTTCAGATGCTGTGAAATTTTTCTGTTTTTTCTTTATCTTCTGATAGGCTTTTTCAATATTCTGAAATCCATCCTGTGTGGTCTGATGATAAAGAAGCTTCATATTAGGGCTTAGTCCGAAACCATTTTCAATTTTCATATCAGGAATATAATATCCTGCAATTTCATCAATAAACCATTCAGGATTTGCTCCCTGCAGATTGGTTAAAACAATAACTGATAAACGATCCTCAGGGTATACAAAAAGTGCTGAACGCATACCGCCTACAGGAGCTGCGGCAGGATGTTCAGATCTTACAACTGTTGGCCATCCCAAAGCATATCCATTTGTCAGTTTGTTGAAACCTCCAATACTTCCATCATTGAGCTTTACTGTGGTGAAAAGTTCTTTTAGGCTTTTTTCACTTTGAAATAATTTTCCATCCTGTAATGCTATAAGCCACTTGCTGATATCTTCAGCAGAAGAAAGAATTCCTGTAGCCGTCCGGAAAAAAATGGGGAAATTGACAAATACATTGTGAAGATTTCTGTCATTAATCCATTTGCCGTCTTTATTAATTATAGTAGAATATGCTCCTGCACTATTCTCAATAATATCGTTGGAGTCTCCAAATTGCGTAATAAGCATTTGGCAGCGTTTGAATTGATTTTCTTCAATAAATTTTGTGAAATGTTTTCCACTAAGTTGTGTGATTATTGTTCCTAAAATATAATAACCGGTTTGATTATAACTGAACCTACTTCCGGGAACAGACTCCATAGGAAGCTCCCTCACCATTTCCCAGTTCTTTTCCTCTGTTCCATCACCCAATACCTGCTCTTTCTCATCAATGTTATTGGGGAGCCCGGATGTATTACTCAATAATTGTTTAATAGTAATTGTTTTCCATTTCTCGGGGATATCATTAAGGTATTTTGAAATTGGGTCATCTGTTTTTAATTTTCCCTGTTCCTGTAGCTGTAATATGGCAACCCCTACGAATGCCTTGGTCATGGAATTGATGGAAAATACAGTCTGGTTCTGTGTCACGGCATGATGTTCAATGTTAGCAAACCCATAACTGGTAATTTTCTCAAGTTTCCCATTTCTGATAATCCCCAACTGAAGTCCGGGAATTCTCAGCTGTTCCATTTTACTTTTAATAAAGATATCTATACTGTCGGAGGTATTTCGTGCTGCTTGTCCCGAAAATAGAGATGCATTTAATAATAATGAAAAAAATACTGAGGTTATTAGAATCTTCATGTGAATTGATTTATAAGTAAACACTCTGGAAACCGACTTTATTACAATCCTTCTGTAAATAAATATAAATGGTCAATATATTACTTATATTTCAAATTATCCGATCTGTTTACTTGTGCTGGAATTGAAGTTTATTATATAAATATACAATGGCACTTAAACCAATTGATTTTTAAGCAAAAAATAACATTAATTTTTACTTTTTATTCTTAAATTTTTTGTCATTTGTCAATTAATTTAATACCAAAATCACTTACATTTGTTATATGATACACGACCAACGCGCAGAAAAATTCAGGCAGATTGTGGAGAATAAATTCCAGATTTACAATTCATTATTTATGAGCCTGCCTTATGATAAAATGACCAATATCGGGATGCTTCTTCCGTTTCTTTATGAAGAAAGCAGAACCGGCTATGAAGCAGGAAAAACTCCTGAGGAAATTGTAGAAGAATTTTTTAAGAATCATACAGACCTTCAGACGGAGGAACAAAAACTGGAGCTTCTTTTTAAAATTATTCAATATATAGAAAGACAGGTTGTTTTGTTTGACAGTATTGAGGACGCTGCCTTTCCTAACCTTCATTCCGAAAGTGACAGCGGAACAGTGACCAACCTTTTTGAACGTTCTTTCCAGGATCATAAAATTGAAAAGGTACGCGAAAAATTAAAGGATTTTACGGTCAAGGTTGTATTTACAGCTCACCCTACGCAATTTTATCCGAGCTCAGTACAGAGAATTATTCAGGATTTAAGAGGAGCGATCACCAGTGATTCTGTCACACAGATTGATACCCTTTTGCAGCAGCTTGGAAAAACACCTTTTGTTAATAAGGAAAAACCAACGCCCATAGATGAGGCTCTGAGTATTATTTCCTATTTAAGATATGTGTATTATGATACCATTGGTGAACTGTTTACGAAGATCAAAAAAACTTTCGGAAACGGACATTTTCACCTGCATGAAGATATTATCCAGCTTGGTTTCTGGCCGGGAGGAGATAGAGACGGGAATCCTTTTGTAACAGCTAATGTTACCAAAAGAGTATCGGAAGAGCTTCGCTCTGCAATTTTAAAATCCTATTACAGCCATTTGAAATTTATCAGAAGAAGATTGAGCTTTAGAGGGGTTTCGGAGGTTTTGACTCAGCTAAGTGAGGAGTTGTATACTGCTATTTTTGATGGTAAAAGTATTACGGCAGAAGATATTTTAAAAAGGGCCGATGAAGCAGAGAAAATATTAATTAATGATCATAATTCTCTGTTTTTAGACCTTTTGGCGAACTTCAGGGACCGTGTGAAAATTTTTGGAACTCACTTTGCGACTTTAGATATCAGACAAGACAGCAGGATCCATCAGAAGGTAATAGATGATGTTTTTGCCAAAATATATGGAAATGAAGAAGCTGATTCGGAAAAGAAATTCAATACACTGATTCAGATCCCGGAGAAAGTAAATGCAGATGATTTTGAAGATATTGTAAAGGATACACTTTTAACGGTATCACAGGTTTCGGAAATTCAGCGTCTGAATGGATTAAGAGGAATGAACCGTTATATTATTTCCAATTCTGATGCGGTGAAAGATGTCATGAACGTATATGCTTTCTTTAAAATTTGTGGATACAGAGATGAAGAGATCAATATGGATATTGTTCCGCTTTTTGAGACCATGGAAGGTCTTGCCAACGCTAAAAATGTAATGAGCGAGCTATATCAGAATCCGGTTTATAAAAAGCATCTTGAAAAAAGAGGAAACCAACAGACTATTATGCTTGGATTTTCTGATGGCACAAAAGACGGTGGTTATCTGAAAGCAAACTGGGAAATCTACCAGGCAAAAGAACTTCTTACGAAACTCTCTGAAGAGAATAATATCAAAGTTGTATTTTTTGACGGAAGAGGAGGTCCGCCGGCAAGAGGAGGAGGGAAGACCCATGACTTCTACGCTTCGCAGGGGAAAACAATTGCCAACAATAAAATTGAACTCACTATTCAGGGGCAAACCATTACCAGTATTTTTGGAAACAAAGAACAGGCAAAATACAACTTCGAACAGCTTCTGACCGCCGGAGTTGAAAATGATGTATTTAAAAATGCAAAAAAAGACCTTACCGAAAAAGAAAGAGCATTAATTATTGAACTGGCCAATATGAGCTATCAGAAATATTCAGATCTTAAGGCCCATCCCATGTTTGTTCCCTATCTGCAGGAAATGAGTACTCTGGAATATTATGGAAAAACAAATATAGGAAGCCGTCCTTCCAAAAGAGGAAATGGAAACGAACTGAAATTTGAAGATTTAAGAGCCATTCCGTTTGTGGGATCATGGTCACAATTAAAGCAAAATGTTCCCGGATTCTTTGGTTTTGGATATGCTATGCAGCAGATGAAAGAGAAGGGAAGGTTTGAAGAAGTAAGAGAACTGTATAAAGGTTCTGATTTCTTTAAAACTTTAGTGTTAAACTCTATGATGAGTATGAACAAGTCTTATTTTCCTTTAACCTATTATATTAAAAATAATCCTAAATTCGGTGCATTCTGGAATATTCTTTTTGATGAATATGAACTTTCAAAAGAGATTATGCTGGAGTTAACAGGTTTTAAAATGCTTCAGGAGGAAGATCCTTTATCCAGAAAATCTGTGAAGATCCGAGAAAAAATTGTGCTTCCGCTGCTAAGTATTCAGCAGTATGCTTTAATGAAAATCCAGAAAGGAGAGGGTAATAAAGAAGCCTATGAAAAGCTGGTGACCCGTTCCTTATTCGGAAATATTAATGCAAGCAGAAATTCAGCGTAATGTAATTTTTTACAATACAGTGAAAATAGATATCAGAAAACGGGCTTATGTCCGTTTTTTTATTTTTAATCCAAGTCTAATGATTTCCTGCCATTTAATTTCTATGACAAAAGCAGATAATATTCATGAAAACGATAGGGTTCTTTGTATGGTAAAATACCATTGAAATCTTCTACAAATTACGAAGATCTTTCTGCCTTATTATTTACTCAGTCAGCTTAATTAACGGAGATGAAAATAGTGTCATTCGTGAAAGATATTTGTGGTAGTAGTGTTTAAAAAAGCAGATTAATAGAAAATTTCTTATTCTTTTATGAATTTTTCAAAATTAAACCTGTCTTTCAACTGAATTTTAAGGTAATAAACCCCTTTTGCAAAATCTTCCACCTTTATAGATTTTTGTTTATTGTTTTTCCTGATCAGTCTTCCCAAATGATCATAAACTTCCAATGAGGTTACTTCATTTTCAGTTCTTACATTCAGGATATTTTTAGCAGGGTTCGGATAGATGATAGAGTTGTCTTTTTTGGCAGTTTCCGAAGTGCTTAATACTGAATTATATAAACTTCCGAAATTCAGAATACCATATCCGATCTGATCGGTGTGGTTGGGATAAAGAGAAGCTGTTTCTCTCAGCTTTGTCCTCATCAGATCTCTGTCCATCGTTGGGAATGCCTGAATGAAACAAGCGGCGCCACCTGCTGCAATGGGGGTCGCAATAGAAGTTCCGTTGAGAATAATGGTGGTGTTATTATTAACTGTAGTGGTGGCTGTGCCCTGGGCACTTCCATCAGGCTTTATTGTTCCCAAAGAATTAGGCCCATAAGAAGAAAATCCTGAAGAGTTCCCCGAAGAGTCTACAGCTCCAACTGTGAATACTTTCGCATTGTCTGCCGGTGTTAACAGATAATGCCAGGGTTCCAGCCCGGAATTTCCAGCTGCAGCAAGAACAAATATTCCTTTTTCGGCAGCTATTTGTGCCGCTCTTGCAATAAAAGAAGTTGTTCCGTTCATATCTGCATAGGTGTAATTGTACTGGGAATCATCAAAAAAACTATATCCTAGAGAAGAGGTGATCATTTCTACGCCCTTTCTGTCTGCTTCCTCAGCAGCCTCAATCCAATATACTTCTTCTTCCGGGATTTCTACTCCAGCCTTTTCACTGCGGTAAAGATAAAAATCAGCATCCGGAGCAGATCCTACAAATGTATTTTCCAAATAACCTCCCATAGCACCCAAAACCACAGAACCATGCTCACTTAAAGAAATATTATAAATGTCATTGGTTTTAGTCACAAAATCATAACCTCCTTTTATATGATTATTGGTCCGCAGCCTTGAGAATGCAGATCCGGTATCTACAAAAGGAAATCCTGCATCAATAACAGCTATGGAAATTCCTGTTCCTGTATATCCTGCCAGATGAAGGGGTCTTATATTGAGCTGGTCTATCTGTGCTGTTCCTGATCCATAATCAAAAGTTGTAAGTGTTTTACCGGTGCCGGAAGTTTTTTTCCATTTATCAACAGGCTTTATTTTAGGAACTCCGGAACTGTTTCTTGCAAAACTTTGAACCGATAAAACAAAAGGCTGTGCCTGTAAAGTTGCTATTTGAGCTGGAGTGGCATTCACAGCGGCTCCGTTCAGCCATTTGGAATAATCGGTAACCGTGAATCCCAGATTTTGCAGATTCTGGAGATAAGAAAGTTCAATAGGAGCGTCCCGATCGTCAAGCGATATTCCCAGTGCAGTACGTCTGTCAAGGGATTTTTGGGAAAGTTCTGAAAGTGGATTGGCAAAAAAAGCGGCTTTATTGGGCTTATCTGTGAAATATACAAAAACGAGCTGTGTTTGGGCCTGAGAAATGGAATAACCTGCTAATAAACAAAAGAGTAAAATTTTATTCATCGTATTATTTTGTATAAAGATAAAAACAAAATCAATAAAATTTTTGATAGGATTTTAAAATCCTTATTTTTACACAAATATTTATTTATGAAAAAAATTCAGATGGTTGACTTGCAAAGTCAGTATTACAAAATAAAAAATGATGTAGACAATGCAGTTTTAAATGTAATGGATTCTGCGGCTTTTATCAACGGACCTGAAGTAAAGTCTTTCCAGAATGAATTGGAGTCTTATTTAGACGTAAAACATGTGATTCCATGTGCGAATGGAACAGATGCTTTACAGATTGCCCTGATGGCATTGGATCTGAAAGAAGGGGATGAGGTCATTACTGCTGATTTTACCTTTGCAGCAACGGTGGAAGTGATACACCTTCTTAAATTAAAATCTGTTTTGGTAGATGTTGATTATGACACTTTTACAATCTCAACAGAAGAATTGAGAAAAGCCATTACGCCAAAAACAAAGGCCATTATTCCTGTACATTTATTTGGACAGTGTGCCAATATGGAAGAAATTTTAAAAATTGCTGAAGAGCATAATTTATATGTTATTGAAGACAATGCACAGGCAATAGGTGCAGAATATACATTCTCTGACGGTACAGTAAAGTATGCAGGAACCATGTCTACAGTGGGAACAACATCTTTCTTTCCTTCAAAAAACCTGGGATGCTATGGTGATGGTGGTGCTATTTTCACCAATAATGATGAGCTGGCACACCGTTTAAGGGGAATTGTAAACCATGGTATGTATGAAAGGTACTATCATGATGAAGTAGGCGTAAATTCCCGTTTAGACAGTATTCAGGCGGCCGTTTTAAGAAAAAAACTTCCTCACCTGGATTCTTACAACGAAGCGAGAAGAAAAGCCGCGGATTACTATGATGAAGCATTTGCAGGAAATCCCAATATTCTTACTCCCAAAAGATCCGAAAACTCTACTCATGTTTTCCACCAATATACATTAAGAATCCTGAATGGAAAACGTAATGAACTTCAGAAATTCTTAACGGAGAAAGAAATTCCGGCTATGATCTATTATCCGGTAGCATTGAGAAAGCAGAAAGCCTATTTCCAGGAAAGCAATGATGCTGATTTTGTGAATACAGACAAGCTTTTGGATCAGGTAGTTTCTCTGCCAATGCATACAGAATTAGACGAAGAGCAACTGAAGTATATTACAGATGCTGTGCTTGAGTTTATGAAGTAATGAAAAAAAAGATATTTAAATATAGGCTGGTTTATTACTTAGCGGTAGCAATGAGTCTATTATTTTTTATAATATCATCATTTTCAATTCTGAATTTATTTGATGATTTCAGCATATTTAAAACGATGTTTATTGGTACTTCAATTGTTATTAATTTATTTGCATTTATTAATTTGATTGAAAAATATAATAAAGCTGTTTTATTTCTAAACCTTAGCTTATCTTTAGCTATAATTGCGCTGGGATATCCTATACTATTAGAGGCTTTAAGTGGAAAATATTATGATGTATGGAATTTCAGATTTAAATTTTGGATTTTATTTATTCTTATTTTAGCCATTGTCAATATATTTAAAGTGAGAGTAAACAGCGGAATTAACGAAATAGAAAACATAGGAAAACACGAAGATTAAAAAATAAAAATGGCAATACTTGTAACAGGAGGACTTGGATATATTGGTTCCCACACAGTGGTAGAACTTCTTAATAATGGCTTTGAGGTCATTATTGTAGATGATTTGTCCCATTCAGAGAGATTTATTTTAAATAATATTGAGGAAATTACAGGTAAAAAGCCGGTTTTTTATCCTTTTGATTTAAAAAGAAAAGAACTGCTTCATCAGGTTTTTGAGGCTCACCCTATTGAAGGCTGTATTAATTTTGCTGCTTATAAGGCGGTGGGAGAAAGCCAGGTAAAACCTGTGGATTATTATGAGAATAATCTGTTTACTCTTATTAATATCCTTCAGGAGTTTAAAGATAGAGAAATTTCCAATTTTATTTTCAGTTCATCCTGTACAGTGTATGGGCAAGCTGATGTAATGCCAATTGATGAAAATACTCCTTTAAAAATGCCTGAAAGTGTATATGGCAAAACAAAACAAATGGGTGAGGAAATCCTGATTGATTTTGCAAAGGCCTACCACAGAAAAATATCATTATTGAGGTATTTTAATCCCATTGGAGCACATCCCTCTGCAAAACTTGGCGAACTGCCTATTGGAGTTCCCAATAATTTAGTCCCGTATGTTATGCAGACTGCTTCAGGAATCCGTGAGAAACTAAGCGTGTGGGGAGATGATTATCCAACAGAAGACGGAACTGCGGTTCGTGATTATATCTATGTAGTTGATCTGGCAAAAGCCCATGTTTCTGCCTTAAGAAAACTGATAGAAAATCAATCCGAAGAAGCCGTGATAGATATTTATAATTTGGGAACAGGAAGAGGATCATCTGTTTTGGAAGTTGTCAAAGCTTTTGAAACAGCAAATGATGTAGAAGTTCCTTATCAGATATGTGCCAGAAGAGAAGGTGATATTACAATTGCCTATGCTGATCCGGGTAAAGCCGAGAAAGAGCTTGGATGGAAGTCTGAAACATCCCTGGAAGAATCTCTACGGACAACCTGGGAATGGCAGAAGTACCTGAATTCTAGAAATTAACTCTTAAAATCACATACTATGGCCTGGAATCCTGAAGTGTATGACCAGTTTAAAGATGAGCGTTCAGCTCCCTTTATTGATTTACTGAAACTCGTTGAGTCAAGATCAGGTTTATCCGTTATAGATTTAGGTTGCGGTACCGGAGAACTTACTTCTAAGCTTTTAGATTACCTTGAAGATTCCAAGGTGTTGGGAATAGACTCTTCTGAAGAGATGCTGGAGAAAGCTGCTCATTTTGAAACAAGCAGACTGAGATTTGAGAAAAAGAGTATCGAAGATCAACTTCATCTTTCCGAGAGGTATGATCTGATTATTTCCAATGCAGCGATTCAATGGTGTGATAACCATAAGGAGCTTTTTCCAAGGATTATAAGTAAAATTAAAGAAGGTGGCCAATTAGCTGTACAGATTCCATCCAATCATGAATATGTAGTGCATCAGCTGCTTAGAAAAACAGCAGGCAGGGAGCCTTATAAAACAGCATACAATTCCTGGGAAAGAGCATATACAGTTTTACCTATTGAAGACTATGCAAGAATATTATTTGATCATAAAGGCAGAGAAATCACCGTTTATGAAAAGGTATTCCCTCATGTTCTGGCCAATGCCGATGCTGTATTTACATGGGCTTCAGGAACAGCTATGCTTCCTTATATTGAGAGGCTTCCCGATGATATGAAAGAACAATTTAAAAACGATTATAAAACCGAATTACAAAACATCTTCCCTGAATCACCGGTCTTTTATCCATTTAAAAGAACATTTATTTCAGCGAAGTTTTAATTTTAAAATTAATATGAAGACACAGAGAATAGGTATTACATTTTCCTCATTTGATTTATTACACGCTGGGCATATTAAGATGCTTGAAGAAGCTAAAACAGTATGCGATTATTTGATCGTTGGGCTTCAGATTGATCCGTCCCACGACCGTCCGAACAAAAATAAGCCAAGTCAGACTATCGTTGAACGATATATTCAGCTGAAGGCTGTGAATGCTGTAGATGAGATTATCCCTTATTATACAGAAGAAGATCTGTTGGATATTTTGAAATCTTTTGTTATCGATGTAAGAATTATCGGAGACGATTATATGGATAGAGATTTTACCGGGAAAACTTATTGTGAAGAAAAAGGAATAGAGATCTTTTATAACAAAAGAGACCACCGGTTTTCTACCAGCGACCTTAGACGAAGAATTTATGAAGCCGAAAAAGAAAAAGATACAAAGACAGAATCTGTAAAATAAAACAATAAAAAATCCCGAAAAGTACTTTTCGGGATTTTGTTTGTATTACATCGGACCACCTTGCTGGTCATCGCCGGTTTCATTGGCATTGATGTCTTTTTTCTTCTTAGTCTGTTCTATTTTTTCTCCCTGCTTAAATCTATAGGTTAAAGAGATAGAAAACTGTCTTGGCTGCCACTGCATATAGCTGCTGCGTGTATAATCATTACTGTAGTTAAATGTCTCCATACCTCTTGTATTAAAGATATCCTGAATGTTGAAGGAAATAGTTCCGTCACCTTTCCAGATCGTTTTAGATGCTCCCAGGTTTAATGCGTACATATCCTGTCTGTTCTGGCTGGCTGTTTTTTGTCCTCCTCTGTAGAAACCTTGCAGCTGTACACTTAATGTCTTATCAAGTTTAAATGTGGTATTAAGACGTAATCTTGTAGAGAAACCACTTCCTGTAAAATCCAGTGAGCGTACCTGCTTAAGACCGTTGATGTCTCTTGTTTCATAAGATGCAATTCCGGTAGTTTTATATCCGAAAAGATCTACACTACCCATAATCTTGAACCAGGCAAAAGGATCATAGGTAAAGTTCAGGTCCAAACCATAGCGATCATCATTACCCAGGTTTTCCGGCTTTGTATAGAAAACTCTCTGTCTTTCATCCGGTCTGTATACCAGCATCTTTGTATCATCTGTTGAATGCCTGTAATATAGGGTAGGGTTGATGGTAAATTTCTTTCTGGTAATATTATAACCTACTTCATAAGAATCTACGTATGATGGGTTAAGGTCGATATTTCCTTCAAAAATATTTTGGTTATTGGTATAGTTGGGGAAAGGAACCATAAAGAATGATCTCGGTCTGTCTATTCTTCGGGAATAGTTTACTAAGATCTGGTTATTCTTGGATATATCATAGCTTAAGAATACACTTGGAAATAGATTATTGTAATTCTTGTTTTTATTTAATGGAGGCTTATCAAGGTTCTGACTGATGTAATTGATTTTAACATTTGAAAGCTCGTCTCTTAATCCTACCTGATAACTAAGACTTCCTATTTTACTTTTAAACTGTAAATAGAAAGCATTGAACATCTCCCTGTAATCCGTATTGTTATTATAATTCGGAATAAGAGGGTTATTAGAAGTACTGCTTACAAAATTATCATAAGTATTATCATTGACATCCAATCTGTAGCCGGCTTCAAGTTTGGAGTTTTCTCCTATTGGTAACTCATAATCTGCTTTACCTATGATGGTTTTGCTTACAGAATGTCTTCTGGTAATATCCTGCACAGAAGGTACGTAATCAACACTTTCCAGAATATCAGCATTATTATTGCTTCTGTTTCTTTGTAAACTTACAGATAATGATAAATTTTGCCCTTTATCGTCAAACTTATGGTCTAAACCTACATCTCCCTGGAAGGCAAGATTGTTAAAGGTCGTTTTTGAATCTCTCAGGGTATAAGGATTCTTGAGATTCCAAAGATTAGAAGCGTCTCCTGTATATCTGTAAAAAGTATCGTAAGTGTTTACAAGTTCATTTCCGTCACCGTCAAAAGTTCTCACTAATCCTGTCAGATTTAATGATGTTTTTTCAGAAATATCATATACAAAACCGGCACTTATATTATAGTTTTTGTTGTAAGTTTTGTTGACAGAGTTTTGCTGCTGATGTACAGGTACATCCTTTGGTGCTACACCAGGAACTATATCAGGGAATACAATATTATGATAGGTTGTTTCCGAGTTACTCTTGGTTTTGTTTTCTGTGTAGCCTCCGCCACCGTTCATAAACCAGGTCCAGTTATTTTTTCTCCAGCTTAAATTGGCATTCAGAGATGTTCTTGGGAAATATCCTAAAGCCCCCACTACACTTCCGTTAAATCCTACTTTTTTACTCTTTTTAAGAATAATATTTAAAATACCCGAAGTTCCGCTTGCTTCAAATTTTGATGAAGGGTTGGTAATGACTTCAATTCTTTCGATCTGATCAGCAGGAATACTCTGTAATGCATTAGCTCCGTCATCAATTCCCAGAAGAGAAGAAGGCTTTCCGTTAATGAGGAATTTTACATTGGTACTTCCTCTCATAGAAACCGTTCCATCCGTATCTACGGTAACAGAAGGAACATTACTTAAAACATCCTGAAGACTTCCTCCCTTACTTACGATATCCTGTGATGGGTCATAAGTCTTTTTATCCAGCTCTACTTTATAGGCTTTAGTGGCTGCTGCTGTAATAACAACACCCTGCAGCTCCTGAGTTTTGCCATCCAGAGTAGTAGTTGCTTCAGGTTCTATGGAGAGTGCACCAATATTTCCGTTTGCTGCTATATTTTTACTGACTATACTTTTCTTATAGTCTATTGCTTCTACTGTAATGTCATACTCTCCGGGAACAAGCTGCAGCTTATATTGCCCTTTTTCATCAGTGAGTACAGCGTCGCTTAATGTTTTATTAGCTTTATTGCTAAAAGTTACAGAAGCATAAGGTACAGGCTGGTTCTTCTTATTGACAATAATTCCTGAAATATCTGATTTCTCCTGAGCAAAAGCCATAGCAGCTGCCGAAAGAACCAGAGTAAGCCCTAGTGTTTTTTTTGTGAAAATATTGACAATTTCCGTCTTATTCATAGGTTATTTTTTGTATAAAAATCATGAAGGGATACCCCTAATACCATAAATCTTCAGATTGCTCTGATTCTCATGATATTATGATTTGTGTATTATTTTTTTACTGTTTAAAGTTTTTAAATGCTTGCTTTGCCTATTTTATATTTTTTGAATTAAGCCAATCCTGATAGGCTTTTGCATTTACAGCATGCTCTTCTGCACTTGCCGTAAATTTGTGATATCCAAATCTTGCAGGATCAGCACACATAAATATATAATTATTGTTTTCTGCGTTTAAAACAGCATCTACAGAATTCTTGTCCACCACACAGATCGGCCCTGGAGGGATACCTGCATTTGCGTAGGTATTATATGGAGAAGGAGTTGATAAATGCTTATATAAAACCCTTTTAATGGGTTCTTTAAAATTAGTCTGCTTATTGATGGCATAGATTACCGTAGGGTCAGACTGAAGTTTCATTCCTTTTCGGTAACGGTTCAGGTATAATCCTGCTATCGTTTTCATTTCATCCTTCTTTCCTCCGGATTCTTTATACACAATAGACGCCAGTGCATAGATCTGATCTCTTGTTAAAGCAGACTGCTGTTCCTTATTTTTTCTTTCACCGGTCCAGAATTCATTATACTGATCTTCAAATTTTGCAAAAAACTCTCTTGGGCTTACCGTCCAGAAGAAGTTATAAGTATCTATGAAAAAATATTTTTTTAAATCTTCAACATTTTTATACCCTTTTTCCTGGGAAATACCGTCAAGGTCTTTTACGAAATGTAAAGAATCCAGTTCCGTTTTTTTAGTCACTTTGCCAATCATCTGGTACATATCTCCAAAATCTCCGATTCTGAAAGAATTGGCTGTTTGATTACCTGCTTTAATCATATTCACAAGATCAGAGTTTCCTTTACCCTCCTGGATATGATAACGCCCGGCTTTAAAAGCGGTAGTAAGACCTTTATCTTTAGCCACTGCTTCAAAAGACTCCCTATCTTTTAAGTGGGGAGCAATAGAATCCATGATCTGTTTGAAATCCGCTTTATGAGGAATCAATACATATCCTTCTTTTTCTACGTTGTTTCCGAAGTACTTATTATAAAATCTCAATCCAAAAAAACCTGCGATTACAAAAACCAGCAGAATGACAATGAGAATAGCTTTTTTCATTCTTATACTATTGATTAAAAGTTTATGGTTTCTAAAGAATATCTATCTTACCTTTAAAAACCTGCTTTGCAGGACCTTCCAGCCAGATGCTTTGAAAGGAGTCTCCGTTTTTTTCAGCATATACCTTCAGATTTCCTCCTAACGTTTTAACTTTTACAGAAGTTAGATTGTCTTTTTGTAGAAAAGTTAAAGCAGAAGCTGTAACTCCTGTTCCGCAGCTGTAAGTTTCATCCTCAACGCCTCGTTCATAGGTTCTTACAAAAATTTCATTATCGGAAATTTTTTCCACAAAGTTGACATTAATTCCTTTTTCTTTATAATTTTCTGAATTTCTGATCCCGTTCCCTTCGGCATACACCTTATAATTTGCTAAATCCTCTACATATCTTACATAATGAGGAGAACCGGTATTAAGAACAGAATCATTGCCGTCATGAGAAATGGTATTTACATCAATCATTTTTAATTTAACGATCCCGTTATGGATTTCCGCTTCATGCTCACCATCTATAGCAATAAACTTACATTTATCTTCAAAAATATCCAGGAAAAAAGCAAATGCTACCAGGCATCTTCCTCCGTTTCCACACATGGTACTTTCTCCACCATCAGAATTATAATATACCATTTTGAAATCGTAATGATCATCGTTTTCCAATAAGATAAGGCCATCAGCACCAATTCCAAAACGTCTGTCACATAGTTTTTCAATATTCTTTTTGTCTTTAGGAAACTGAAGGTCACGGTTATCTACCATCACAAAATCATTTCCAGTACCCTGATATTTATAAAATTCCATACCTTTTTATCTAATTTAAAGAAGCAAAATTAATATATTTAAAATGAAAAACGAACAGTGTTAACTGTTCGTTTTCTTATTTATAATCGTTTTACCTAACCGTTTTTATCTAAATCCTCCGGTGTTCTGTCTGTTTGTGCTGCCTGAGCTATTTGAATTGCCCGAGCTGCTGCTGTTACTGGAACTTCCTCTGAACCCTCCGCTATTTGAAGAAGGTGGAGGCGTACTGTTGTTGCTTCCTGAACTTCTGAATCCACCGCTGTTTGAGCTTCTCTGAGGAGCCTGATAAGTGTTGTTCTGATTTCTGAACCCTCCGGAATTGTTGGTTTTTTGATTTCCCTGATTATTCTGGCTGTTGTTGTTTCTAAAGCCTCCACTGCTTTGGTTTCTAGTACCCTGATTATTGTTATTCTGGGAATTGTTGTTTCTGAAACCACTGTTATTGTTATTATTACGGTCGTAATAAGGCTCTCCTCTGAATCCGGTATTCGGTCTTGTAGAGTTATTATCTGATCTCCTTTCTACATATACCTTTCTTCTTGAGTTATTCGCATTATAGTAATAATAAGGGACACCATTGTCATAGTAATAATTAACATTGTCCCTGTAATAATACCCATCATTACCATAATATCCACCATTTCCATAGTATCCGGATGGTGCATAATAATATCCATTATTATAATATGGATCACCATAACCGCCATTATTGGCATATCCGTCTGAGTATGCTAAACAAGATGTCAAACTTGCAAATGCAACAATACTAGCTGCTATTTTTAATAAATTTTTCATGACTTTATTGTACTTTTTTCTCTTTAAAACTTTTTTTCCAATTAAGGTATCCTAAGATAGCCATTATAGTAAATACCAAATATTGAACCGAAGTGATGCCAAGTCCCTTAAAAATCATCATAGGCATGCAAATAAAATCTCCGATAATCCAGAAAATCCAGTTCTCAATGCGCTGTTTGGCCATAAACCACATTCCTACTAAAAATATGGAAGTGGTAAAAATATCCAGCCAATTTGCCCAATCCAAATGATATAATCCGAAATTGGTTTCTTCCATTTGGTCAATATAAGGCTTATAATAATAAATCAAAGTAACCAGCGCTAAACTAAGGATAAAAAGAATACCCGCATAGATCCATTCCTTTTTTGTGGCCCAGGTAACTTCTATATGAATATGATCTTTAGAATTCTTAGACCATAATATCCATCCGTAGATACTCATTACAGTATAATAGACATTGATCAGGCAGTCTCCCAATAATCCAAAATTAAAAAGAATATAAACATAGATCAATGTAGAGATAATGCCGGTAGGGTATACCCAGATATTTTTTTTGATAGAAAAATAAACGCTTAAAATACCAAAAACAGCCCCCGAAGACTCCAGTAAAATCTGTGCTGCTGTATAGTTTTCATACGGCTTCACAAAAAGATCATATAAATTCATGTGATCAAAAATAAACAAAATTTAACACGTAATAAAATACTTTGAATAATGTGTCGGTCAGGTTTTTAGATTTTTTTATTTAAAATAAATGACGAAAGTTTGTCAATAAACATGAGAGTACGTAAAATTTTTATATTTTCGTAAATCCTTAATAAATAAAAAAACATGTCTAAAATTTGGGTTAAGAAGCCGCTAAGTGCCTATGAGGCTGATATGAAGAAAAGTGAGCTGAAGAAAGTCCTTGGAAAATGGAGTTTAACAGCAATTGGAGTAGGTGCTATCATTGGTGGTGGAATCTTTGTACTTACCGGAACCGGAGCTTATTATCATGCAGGGCCGGCTCTTGCAATCTCTTTTATCATAGCAGGTATAGCCTGTGTTTTTGCAGCATTATGTTATGCGGAATTTGCTTCCATCATTCCTGTTGAAGGGTCTGCTTATGCATATGCGTATGGAACGGTAGGGGAAATTTTTGCCTGGGCAATGGGGTGGTGTCTCATTCTGGAGTATGCCATGGCGAGTATGGCGGTTTCCGTGAGTTGGTCCGGGTACTTTACCAAATTTTTAAAAATATTTGGCGTTCATTTGCCAACATATCTTACTTCAGATCCTGCCAGCTATACAGGAGATGGTTTTTCAATGAATCTTCCTGCTTTTATCCTTGTATTACTGATTACCGCATTGCTGGTAAAAGGGACTAAGGAAGCTGCCGGCGCAAATAACCTGATCGTATTAATGAAAACTTCTGCCGTTATTTTCGTAATCATTGCAGGTGTTTATATTATCTTCTCTAATACAAATCTTTACAATGCTGTAGATGGAGTGAAAAACTGGAATCCTTTTATCCCAGATCCGATAAAAATTAAAAATTCTGAAGGAGATCTGGTCTCTGCATATGGTATAAAAGGAATTATTTCCGGAGCAGCAGCTATCTTCTTTGCGTATATAGGTTTCGATGCTGTCTCTACACAGGCAGGGGAAGCTATTAACCCTAAAAAAGATGTGCCTTTCGCCATTATTGCTTCATTATTGGTTTGTACTGCATTATATATTTGTGTATCTCTTGTATTGACAGGGATGATGCACTATACAGACTTTAACCCTGAAGGAAAATATCCTGATGCAATTAAAGCACCGGTAGCGTATGCTTTTGAAATTGCCGGAAAACACTGGGCAAGTAATGTGGTAACGATTGCTGCTACAGTAGGTTTGATTTCTGTAGTAATGGTAATGATGATGGGACAGTCCAGAATCTTTATCGGAATGGCAAAAGACGGTTTGATTCCTAAATTTTTCGGAGAACTTCACCCAAAAACAAAAACTCCTTACAAAGGAATTATCCTGCTAGGAATAATAGTAGCGCTTATCGCTGCATTTACCCCAATTTCAACATTGGCAGATATGACCAGTTTTGGAACTCTGTTTGCATTTACATTGGTTTGTATTGCGGTTTGGGTGATGAGAAAGAAAGAACCGAATTTAATCAGACCTTTCAAGGTTCCTGCGTATAAAATCGTTGTAGGATTAGGAGTATTTATCAATATATATTTAATATTTAACTTAAGTGCTCATGCATTGGAACTTTCTGCTGTATGGCTTTTCTTGGGAGGGTTAGTATATTTCCTTTATGGAAAATCAAACAGTAAACTTAATAATCCGGAAAAATATAAAGACGTAGATTAATTTAATATAAAACCGCTTCGGCGGTTTTTTTGTTTGTATAGCTTATGAAAAAGATTTTCTCTATTCTATTCCTTTGTGCAGGAATTTGTGCATTTTCCCAGCAGGTGGAAAGCATTGAAAACATTTTTAATGATAAAATAAGTATCAGAGCTCTTGAGCTGTATGATAACAAAGTCTGGTATAGTGGTACAGACTCCAAATTTGGGTTTGTGGATGTAAAAGATCCGAAGAATCAAAAACAGATCAGATTATCAGAAGACAAGCTTCAGTTTCGAACACTGGCACAGGATGAACATTCTTTTTATGCCATTAATATTGAAAGCCCTGCTCACTTCTTTAGAATTGATAAGAAAGATTTAAAAGCTCAGGTTGTTTTTACAGATACTACGAAAACTGCATTCTATGATGCGCTGCATTTTGTAAATGATAAACTGGCTTATACTTTCAGTGATGCAGATAAAGATCATGCCCTGAAGTTAGCGGTGTACAAAGAAGGGAAGTGGAGTATGCTTAAAAATACCATAATGTTGAATGAAGGAGAGGCAGCTTTTGCAGCCAGTAACACCAATATCTCTTCCACCAAAAATTTTGTATGGATTGCAACAGGAGGTAAGGCTTCGAGAATTATAAGACTGAATTTAAAGAATGAAAAATTTGAAGTGTTCAATACCCCATTTATACAGGGGGAATCTTCGCAGGGAATGTATTCTTTAGATTTTACTGATGACCGTTTCGGAATTGCAGTGGGAGGAGATTATACAAAGCAGGATGCCAATATCAATACTATTGCTACTACAAATGATGGAGGTAAAACCTGGCAGATTCAGGCATCAGGACAGAATGCAGGATATACTACCTGTGTGAAAATTAAACCCGGCTCAAAAGGAAAAGATATTATTGCAGCAGGAGATCAGCACATCAGTTATTCCTCAGATTTTGGGAAAACATGGAAGAAGATTTCTGATGAAAAAGGCTTTTTTGTCTGCCAGTGGATAGATCGTAACACTGTTGTCTTTGCAGGAAAAGACAGAATTGCGGTGATGAAATTGAAATAGTAAAGGATTTAATAAAAATAATAAAATACTAAACGCAAGAAGGATCTTCTTGAGAAATGGATACATCTAAAAAATAAATAGTATATATAGAATTTATCATTATTAACGAAAGGGCTTACAGACGGTATTTAGACTCATTATAAAATAAAACCTAATATATTTCATAGGTCAAAATTCATAACTTATAGTTAATTTTGTACAATGAAGTTATAAGATTCTTAAATTTCATGACCTTATAAAATTTTAATTTTCGAAATGAATTCTTTAATAGATAAGTATAATATTCCCGGACCACGCTACACCTCTTATCCTACAGTTCCATATTGGGATGAAAGTACATTCTCACCGGAAAAGTGGAAAGAAAGCGTAATCAGGTCCTTTCACGAAACCAATGCAGAGGAGGGGATTTCTATTTATATCCATTTGCCTTTTTGCGAGGCATTATGTACATTCTGTGCGTGTCATAAACGTATTACAAAACAGCATAGTGTTGAAGTTCCATACCTGGAAAGTGTTTTAAAAGAATGGAACCTTTACCTTGATCTTTTCAACGAAAGACCCAAACTGAAAGAATTACACCTGGGAGGAGGAACCCCTACGTTTTTTTCGCCTGAAAATCTGAAAAAATTTCTGGAAGGGATCTTTGAAACCGTAGATATTGCTGAACATCCTGAATTTTCTTTTGAAGGACACCCGAATAATACAACGAAGGAACACCTTCAGACATTGTATAATCTGGGCTTTAGAAGAGTAAGTTTTGGTGTTCAGGATTACGATCCTAAGGTACAGAAAGCGATCAATAGAATTCAGCCTTTTGAAAACGTGAAAAATGTTACCGAATGGGCTAAAGAAATTGGTTATAGAGGAATCAGCCATGACTTGGTTTTCGGGCTTCCGCATCAGAACTGGGAAGCGATGGAAAATACCATCAGAAAGACTATGGAGCTGAAACCGGACAGGCTTGCCTTTTACTCATATGCACACGTTCCATGGGTGAAAGGAGTTGGCCAGAGAGGATTTGATGAAAATGACCTGCCTAGTGGAGAAGAAAAACGAAGATTATATGAAGATGGTAAAAAACTGCTTCAGGACTTAGGCTATATTGAAGTAGGGATGGATCATTTTTCCCTTGAACATGATGATCTCTACCAGTCTTTGATTCATAAAAAGCTTCACAGGAACTTTATGGGCTATACTTCAAGCAATACTCAGCTAATGATAGGACTTGGAATGTCTGCTATTTCAGATTCTTGGTACGCTTTTGGGCAGAATGTAAAAACGGTGGAAGACTATCAAAGATCTGTAGAAGAAGGGGAAATTCCTGTGGTGAAAGGCCATGTCCTGGATGAAGAGGATTTGAAGGTAAGAAGACATATCCTTAACCTGATGTGTCAGCTTGAAACCACTTTCCATACTCATAACTCTTTCCCGGGACTTGAAAACGCGTTGGAAATGCTGAAGGAAATGGAAAAAGACGGATTGGTTGAAATTAATGGTCATGAAGTTAAAATTACAGAAGCTGGAAGAGCATTCACAAGAAATGTTGCCATGGTTTTTGACCTTAGGATGATGAGAAATAAACCCGAAACGAGAATTTTCTCGATGACGATATAAAATAAAAAAGCGGTTCAGTTTTGAACCGCTTTTTTTATGTATTTAAAATTTTAGTTGAAATACTTTTTATGGAATTTTTATTCAGTTTGTATGAATCTTTTGCGGCATATTGCGTTAAAAGTATAGCTGATAGAGTGTGTTAATATAATATTTCCTTATTTAATAATTATTTTCTGACTATATGATTTCAGGTTTCCTGATTTTATATTGATGAAATAAACTCCGGCAGGCAGGGTGGAAATATCAATACTTTTATCATTGATCACTTCATCAGTTTCCCAAATTTTTCGTCCTTCTGCACTCATAATTTCTGCACTTACTTTTTTATCTTTAACACCAGTAATGAAGATCTCTTTGGATGCGGGATTAGGGTAGATGTTTATTTTACCTAAAGAATTTTCTTCCTGTACACCTAAAGTTCCCGTTGAGATTTTAAAAATTTTTCCACTGCTGACAGCTGCTACATACAGTTCCTTTTGAGAATCCTGCCCGAAGGTAGAAAAATTATTTCCACTGTAAGCAGACGACCATGTGATAGCATTGTTGGTATCCAGCACACCGATTTGTGCAGAGCAGTAATCAGCAAAGAAATATTTGCCCTGAAGAGACGGATATTGGGATCCCCTGTAAACATATCCTCCTGTGATGGAACATTTCCCCCCGGAATGATCATATACAGCGATGGGGAATGTCATAGTTCCGGTACCTGGGCATCCTGCAGTATTATAAGCTGTATTTCCTTCATAGCAGCGCCATCCGTAATTAAGCCCGGCCTGGGTGATGGGCATTCGATTGATCTCCTCGATTGCTCCCTGGCCTACATCAGCAATTAAAGCATTCCCATTGGTTAGGTCAAAAGAAAATTTCCATGCATTTCGGAGTCCATATGCCCATATCTCATCAGCACCGTCAATACCTACAAAAGGATTGTCTGCAGGAATATTGTAAGGACCGGTAGCGTCTACATCAATTCTCAGCATTTTTCCCAGCAGTGAATTTTTATTTTGTGCATTATTATTGGGGTCTCCGGCACTTCCTCCGTCTCCGGTAATGATCCAGAGCTTTCCATCCGGTGCAAAATGAATGCTTCCTCCGTTATGGTTCGCAAAAGGTTTGGGAATATTCAATAGGATTTTTTCGGAGTTCGGATCGGCAATGTCCGGGTCCGTTGCACTTACACTGTATCTTGCTACAATAATATTTCCTGCTGGATTATTATAATAAACAAAAAAATACCCATTGGTAGAGTATTGAGGATGAAATGCAAGTCCCAACAGACCTCTTTCTCCGCCAAAAATAATTTTTGAAGCGATATTCAGAAAAGGAGTGGTATTAATAACTCCCGTTGGCTGGATAATTTTAATAATACCATTCTGCTGTACTACGAAAAGACGGCTGTCATTAGCGTTTGTAATCTCTACCGGGCTGGTAAGTCCGGTCACAAATTCTTCCAAATTAATACTTTGAGAATTAACGAATAAGGAAGAAAGGATACTCATAGTAAAAAGTAACTTTTTCATAATATTGTGATAGTTAGCGTGTTGATGAATGAATGAAAATTTTATACCAATCAAAATTTGAAAACTTCACTAAGATACCATGAAATAATTGTTAAATCTTAAATAGAAGTCGAAATACCAATATATCTGAAAATAAACCATTTCTGTTGTTAAAAATTCATAAAATACCAGAAAATCATTATATTTGCCGACTTAATTTAACGTAGTTATAACAAAATGCAAGGAAAAGGACTTATTACAATTGTTGCTATTGTCCTGGGGTTGATTTGCTTAAACGAGCTATTACCAACCTGGTACGCCAGCAAAATTGAATCGCAGATAGAAGCTGCGAAAGGAAACGAGAAAGAGATCAAACGCATCAAGGAAGATACTCTTAATCTTGGGTATACAAAGCTTTATTATTCAAAAGCTAAAGACAAGGAGATGAAGCTTGGTCTTGACTTAAAAGGAGGGATCAACGTTCTTTTGGAAATTAACCAAAGAGATCTGGTAAATGATTTAACTAATTATTCTACCAATCCTATCCTTATTGAGGCTTTAAACAAGACTGATGAAGTTCAGAAAAGCTCAATAAAATCTTACATCGACAACTTTTTTGAGCAGTTCGATGCCATCAACAAAGCGAAAGGTACAAACCTGAAGCTTGCAGATCCGGATCTTTTCGGAAATACAAATTTATCTGAAATCAAGTATAACACTACTGATGAGCAGGTAAGAAGTATTGTAAAAAGAAGAATTGATCTTTCTGTAGGTACAGCTTTCGAAGTAATCAGAACAAGAATAGATAAGCTTGGAGCTATCCAGCCAAATGTTCAGAGAGTACCTGGTACTGCTAGAATTTCTGTAGAAATGCCTGGTATGAAGGATATTGACAAGGTTAAAAAAATGCTTCAGACTTCTGCAAAACTTCAGTTCTGGGAAGTACAGCAGGTTCCTGAAATTGCGCCTTATTTCCAGACTTTGACAACTATGATCGGTGCAAAAGGAGATTCTATGGGAGTGGCAAAAAATGTCAACTTCATGAAGCTTATTCAGCTTGACAAATTAAGAAGTAATGGTGTTGCTAATGTAAAATTATCTGATACTGCGGTTGTTAATAAAATTTTAAACAGCAAAGTAGGTCAGGCTTTACGTCCTGCAAACATTAAATATACACAGTTCATGTGGGGTTACAAACCTGAAGCTACAAGTCCGGACGATTTGGTATTGTATGCAATCAGAAGTAACATCAATCAAAAAGCTCCGGTAGACGGTGCTGTAGAAACGGCAAGCATCAGCTATGACGAACTTGGAAGAGTAGTGGTAGACATGCAGATGGATTCTAAAGGAGCTAAAGAGTGGAAAACTTTAACGGAGAAAAACGTTGGAAAGCCGGTTGCGGTAACTCTTGACGGCAGAGTATATACTGCTCCTAATGTGGTAAATGCTATTCCTAACGGTAGAACTCAAATCTCTGGTAACTTCTCTCAGGAGGAAGCTAAAGAACTAGTTGACGTTTTAGGAGCTGGTAAATTGCCTGCTGGTGCTAAAGTAGTTCAGGCTACGCAGGTAGGTCCGTCTTTAGGACAGGAATCTATCAACGCGGGTATGATTTCATTTGCTATTGCATTTTTAATTATCATTGTTTATATCATTTTCTATTATGGTGGTGCGGGAGTATACGCTGTAATTGCAATGGTTATTAACCTTTTCTATATTTTCGGAATTATGGATTCCGGAGACTTTACGCTTACCCTTCCTGGTATTGCAGGTATCGTATTGACGATGGCCATGGCAGTGGATACAAACGTAATTATTTATGAAAGAACAAAAGAAGAATTATTTGCCGGTAAGAATATCTTAGAAGCTTATAGAGACGGTTTCAAACACGCATTAAGTGCGATTATTGATGGTCACTCAACTACGTTACTGACCGCTGTTGTGTTATTCTTCTTCGGTACAGGACCTATCAAAGGATTTGCTTTGACATTGATGATCGGTATTATCATGACATTATTTACTTCGGTATTACTTTCAAGAGTAATGATCTTCAGTAGATTAAATAAAGGAAAACACCTTTCAGTATGGACGCCTCCAACGAAAAACCTATTCAGAAATACATGGATTGATTTTATCGGAAAGAGAAAATATGCATACATTATCTCTGCAGTTTTAACAGTGATCTGTCTTGGTTCTATGTTTACCAACGGATTCAAATATGGTATTGACTTTACAGGAGGTAGAAACTATATCGTAAGATTTGATAAAGATGTTAATGCTAATGATGTTGAAGAAAAATTAGTAAAGATTTTCAAAACTGAAGATGGTAAAAACTCTTCTGTAGAGGCTAAAACTTTTGGAAATGCAAATCAGCTGAAAATTTCTACAGATTACCTTATTGAAGATGAGTCTTTAAAAGCTGACCAAACTATTGAGCAGAAATTATTTGAAGGGTTAAAAGGAGATCTTCCGGCTACTCTTACACTTCAGGATTTTAAATCTGCGGATAAAGACCATGCAGGGATTATTTCATCTGAAAAAGTAGGCCCTACAGTAGCTGATGATATTCAGACACATGGTATTCTTGCCGTTGTTGCTGCTCTTGCAGGTATCTTCATCTATATCTTGTTCAGATTTAGAAAATGGCAGTTCTCTTTAGGTGCTGTAGCAGCGTTATTCCATGATGCGGTTATTATTTTAGGAATGTATTCATTACTTCACAAATACATGCCGTTCAATATGGAAATCAACCAGGATTTCATTGCTGCAATCCTTACAGTATTAGGATACTCTATTAATGACACGGTAATTATCTTCGACAGAATCAGAGAATATCTGAGAGAGAAGAAAGCGTTAACATTAGCAGGATTATTCGATGACTCTATTTCAAGTACTTTAGGTAGAACATTTAACACTTCATTTACTACGATTTTGGTGATCCTTGCGATTTTCATTTTCGGTGGTGATAACTTGAGAGGGTTTATGTTTGCGATGTTAATCGGTATTGGATTCGGTACTTATTCATCCATCTTTATTGCATCTGCAATTGCTTATGATTTCCTGAAAAAAGGAAAAGAAGAGGAGGTACACGGAAAAAGTACTTCTGAAAAAGAAGTGCTTGCTTCAAAGTAATACAAACTACAATAAATAAGTAAAAAGCCTTTCGAAAGAAAGGCTTTTTTGTTTTTTGGCAATGGTGGCCCGGCAAATGAATTTTAAAGTGTGGGGATAATATAAACTTACATCAATACAGATTTTGATGAAGCTCACTTTTTATATCGCTTGTTCAGCGGCAAAGTGGCCATTCTTTGTTTTCTTAAAATAGAACATCCGAATGATTATTCCTTATTGCGTTAAAATAAAAAGTTATTTTCATCCATTTCTCAAGTCAAATAAAATCACATATTTTATTTTAGTGCAGCCTAGATTTCTGAATGTCATCCAAACAAGAGGCTTTATATTTAATTCAATTTGCTTAGCCCGAATTTATAACCTGATCCATTTAATTAAATAACTCAGAAAGTCTTTTTATAAAATGGGTACCCAGCTTTTTGTTTATTATTAAACTTTTTGGATGGCTAGTTTCATATTTAAAGTATTTTTTTTAATAACTGGGATTGCAGTGTTAAAAATTTTCATATTATGAGGGGTAAAAATATATTTTTTATAGGTTTTTCACGTGTTTTTGTATTTTGATGAAAAAAAAGTAAAGTAATATGTAAATGTGCATTAAATTATTATATATTTGCAAAAAACAAAGCAAATATGAAATTTAAAAAATTATTCATTGCTGCGGCATTAATTGCCAGCAGCATTACCTTTGCGCAGGTAGGTATTGGTATTGCTAATCCTGATAAAAGCGCAATGTTAGATGTCACTGGTTCTAATAAAGGAGTATTAATCCCCCGAATTTCTGATCTTACCACAATACCCACTCCCGCGAATGGTTTATTGGTCTATGATCTTAAAAGGCAGGCATTAGCTCAGAATATTGGAACACCCGCCAGCCCGAACTGGGTTCCGATCAGTGGAAATATAGTGAAGTTCTTCTATATGCCATCCATCAGTATTGATACCTCAACTACCGGAACAGGCAGAACGCTGGATTTATACCAATTGTATAAAACACAGTTTTCAACCCCGAAAGTTGTAAGTGCGGGAGCCCCCGCTGCTATTCCTTTTTTCTTGAATGCTTCGGATCTGTATTATTATGTAACAGATTTTGATGCTACTGTTTTAAGGAATGTGAGTATTGATGCCAATGGAATATTACGCTATGATGTCATTGGAACGGCTACAGCATGTTCTTTCGTTAATATTGTATTTGTAATCAAGTAATTTTAAGTGACATAACGTCACGCTATCATCCTTACACAAGGGTGAGTATTCTTCCGTGTATAATTAATTGCTTAAAATTATTAATGATGAAAACAAGTTCGATATTACGCTATATTTTTATAGCAATATGCCTTTTTGTGTCTGGCAAAATGGCATCTCAGGAGATGGTTTCCCTTCCGAATGGCGGTTGTGGCAGGCTGCTGGATACTAATACTTCCAGTGCCAACAATGGTGGACTGCTATGCTTCCGGCTGGGAAAAGAAGCAGCTAATCCTGCTAATATGACAGATATTGATGTAAACTCTTTTGCGTCTTTAAAACCGGGTACAGGAGCAGGTCTTTTTTGTAGTATGCATGTGGGCGTAGGAACAACAGGAGCCGATTTTCCGGCCAATAAACCTATTTATATAGATTTTGCTTCAGATGGATTCAACTTTAATCCCAGTTTTAACGGTGGTGAGTTTGTTTTTTACAGCAATGGTCAGGAGATCTATCGTACAGGTGTTAACGGACATTTTTTCTTTGATTTCGGAGACAACCAGGAGCGGCGGATCATCAAAGTAATTCCTCCTGTAGCATGGGATGAAGTACGGTTAACGTTTGCAGAGGTGATAGGTATTGGGTTTTCATTTAGCCAAATGAGAGTTTATAATATACTTTCAGAATATTACATAGATCCTATGACCTATTTGTCTCAGCCTTCTGATAAAACTGTGGCAGTGGGTGGATCTACCACCATGACTGCGGTTATTAACAATACTCCTACAGATGAGACCCCTGAAAATGTTACTTACCAATGGCAGGTCCTGAATGGAAGCACATGGACAGATCTTGCGAATGGTCCTAACTATAGTAATGTGACGTCTTCAACGCTTACTATCAACAATGTTCCGATAGGTTTTAACAATAATCAGTACAGGGTGGTTGCAAAATCAAGTTTTTATACCTGTTCCTTCCAGGCCATTTCTAGTATAGGAAGACTTTTTGTAAATTCGGTAAATAATCCCGGAACTATTGCTGCAGATCAGACATTATGTAGGGATATCAACAATGATCCGGCAGCATTTACGCAGGTTTCAGCTGCCCAGGTGACCGGAACTGCCGAATACCAATGGCAGAGTTCCACAGATAATATAACATTTGTAAATGTGGCTAATGCAACTTCTGCAACGTATGATGCTCCACCAGTTACGCAGACCACTTATTACCGTCGCGGTGTGAGGTCTGTTCTCAATGGAAATGTAACGGCCTATCAGTTTACCAATGTAGTTAAGATTACAGTTAAGCAGAGCTGTTTGATTAAATGTATTATAACCAACAGGATGATTTATACAAAGCTTAACAGCAACTAATACAGTATTCATAACTTTTATAATAACCTATTTCATACGGATGTTGAAATAGGTTTTTTTATCATCTGTTGCTGGAAATATTTATTCTTTTTCTGCTAATCATTAAGATAAAAGCTTTTTTAGGTACTCATCTATTGTTCAGGAGTATATTTATTTAATATAATGAAATTTAGAATCATTATTTTTAAGATTTGATTAATTTTGCAGAATCATGGAAAAATCAAAAAAAAATACAGCGATAAGCTTTATATTTATTACGTTACTTATTGATATTACAGGCTGGGGAATTATTATTCCCGTAGTTCCAAAGCTAATAGAGGAGCTTATTCATGCTGATATCAGTGAGGCTGCAAAATATGGAGGATGGCTGGGATTTGCCTATGCATTTACACAATTTATATTTTCTCCGATTGTAGGAAATCTGAGTGATAAATATGGACGCAGGCCTATTATTTTGATTTCTCTTTTTGGGTTTGCGGTAGATTATATCTTTCTGGCATTAGCCCCAAGTATCTGGTGGCTGTTTTTAGGAAGAATCATTGCAGGGGTTACAGGAGCCAGTATTACAACAGCCAGTGCCTATATTGCAGATATTTCAACAGATGAAAACAGAGCTAAAAACTTTGGAATGATAGGAGCTGCATTTGGGCTCGGATTTATTATTGGTCCTGTTCTGGGAGGTGTATTAGGACACTACGGAGCCAGAGTTCCTTTTTATGCGGCGGCGGGTTTATGTCTGCTTAATTTCCTTTATGGCTATTTTATTCTTCCTGAAAGTTTGAGCAAAGATAAAAGAAGGGAATTTGACTGGAAGCGTGCAAATCCTGTAGGTTCATTCAAGTTCCTGGGAAAGCATGCTGAAATTTCAGGATTGGTATTTGCACTGATTCTAATTTATATTGCAGGCCATGCTGTACAGAGCAACTGGAGTTTTTTCACCATGTATAAATTTGACTGGACAGAAAGAATGGTAGGAATTTCCCTGGGAGTAGTAGGTCTATTGGTAGGGTTGGTACAGGGAGGTTTAATCAGATGGACTACTCCAAGGCTGGGAGAGGAGAAAAGTATTTACTATGGATTGGCTTTTTATGCTGTGGGAATGCTTTTATTTGCTTTCGCATCTGAAGGGTGGATGATGTTTGTATTTTTGATTCCATATTGCCTGGGAGGAATCTGTGGACCCGCTCTGCAATCAGTTATCACAAAGAGTGTTCCAGCTAACGAACAGGGCGAGCTTCAGGGAGCATTAACGAGTCTGATGAGTGCCACTTCAATCATAGGACCTCCGATGATGACTAATCTGTTTTACTTTTTCACTCATGATGAAGCACCCTTCAAATTTTCAGGAGCACCATTTTTCTTAGCATTTATTTTAATGGCTATCAGTGTAATTGTTACTTATTCTGTTTTTCAGAAAAAAAAGAAAATCTAAAACTTTGCATTTTTAAGAGAAGGCCGGAAGGAATAAATCATTACTTTTAAGATATGAAGCGTATTCCTCAATATAAGCCGGATGAATTTAAACCGATCCTTAATCTGGACTGGGTAGGGAAGGCTATGTTGAAAAAAGGGCTGAACGAATTCTTTATAGAGCCACTTCAGGTTCTCAGCGAAGCAAAAACTCCTTCCCAGCCACATCGTAAAACGGTAAACGATTTTGTGTTTATAAAAAAAGGATTTCTTGAAAAAATGGTTTGTTCAGATACGTTTTCTGTACAGGAAAATATGATGATCCTTCTTCCTCCGTACAAGATCCGTACATTTATTAAAAAAACACCGGATATTGAAGGGTTCTACTGTCATTTTTCCGATGATTTTATTGCAGAAGGTCCCGGGTTGAAATATCTGCAGGATATTCTGAGTTATACAGAGGTTAAAAACAATCCTACACTATATCTGGATGAACAACATCAGGAAAGGATTTACCTGATTTTGCAGCAGATGGAAAGCCTTTATGCAGCCACTGATAATATGGAACTGCTGAGGCTATATCTTTTTACCCTATTGGGAGAGATCCGGCATTTTATAGAAAAGCTTCCGAAGCAGAATCTCTCGGTTAATGAAACCATTGCATTAAAATTCAGAAGGTTGATAACCAGTCAGATTCAGAATTTACACGCTGTAAAAGAATATGCAGATCTGCTTAATGTTTCCCCCAATCATTTGAATAAAACAATAAAGAAAGCAACCGGAAAAACGGCTTCTGAGATTATCACTGAAGCTCTTTTGATGGAAGCAAAGGCTTTACTCTCCTTACCGCAATATACTGTTTCTGAAGTCGCTATGGCCTTAGGAATAGAAGATATTTCTTATTTTTCCCGTCTATTTAAAAAGCATACCGGTATCAGTCCTTCAGAGTATAGAAAAGGGATTGATTTATCCTACTAATGGATGCATCTGTTCTAACCTTATCTTGTTGTATTTAAGAATTTTGTAAGTACAATTATGATGGATTAGAAAATGAAACAAATATTACTTTTCAGTGTTGGATTGGCACCCTTATTATTTTTTTCTCAAAATAATAAACAACTTCCCAATCCTCCTGTTGTCTTTGAAGCTTTAGCCGGCAATAAGGGAATTGCTAGCCAGATGACAATCAATAAAGGTTTTCAGGAGGTCAGAGGATTGGGGTTTTTTAGTGCTGCCAATATTTCTTCAAAATGGAATGAAGACCGTTCCAATGATGCGATGATTCAGGTGAATATAACTTATGAGGTGATAAGAAATATCCGGGTGCTGGGTGGAATGCATTACACGCCTACTACCGGGCTTAGACCCACCGCAGGATTATTATACTCATTAAGCACTCCCGAATTTTTACTGATTGTCAATCCCCGATTTATTGGATTTTCCGAAAAGAGTGTTGCAGAAGGGATGATATTATTGGAATATAAACCTGTAATCAACGAAAACTGGAAAGGATATTCGCGGGTTCAGGCCCTTTATTCGGAAACTATAAAAGATGGAGCACATGCCCGTAGCTATCTGATGCTTCGGCTTGGTGTAAGTTATAAACCCCTCACTTTTGGACTTGGCGCCAATTGGGATCGCTATGGACCCTTTAAGGAAAGTAAACAGAACTTTGGGGTATTTGCCGCCATCAGGCTATTTAACTAAAATATATACATTTTTACTCTAATTATTTTATTCTTATTACTATGAAACATTTAATTTTTCAAACGAATAATACCTGGACCGGGACTTTGCTGAGATGGACAATAGGTATTGTATTTATACCTCACGGGCTGCAAAAAACGTTGGGTTTATTTGGAGGAATGGGATGGAGCAAAACAATGGATTTTTTTACAGAAAGCTTACATCTTCCATATTTTGTAGCGTTTACGGTTATTTTGGTGGAATTTTTGGGCTCAGTATCACTGTTACTGGGTTGGGGAACCAGATTCTGGGCTTTATCATTTATAGGATTACTGACCGGAATTATGTTTACTTCTCATTGGGATAACGGATTTTTTATGAACTGGTTTGGTACCCAAAAAGGTGAAGGATGTCAGTTTGATATTCTTGCGATTGGAATAGTTGTAGCTTTGCTTATTGAAGGAGGAGGAAAATTATCCGTAGACCATTGGATTTCTTCTAAAAATATCCTGAACAAAGAATCATAAATGAAAGTCATGAATCAGTTAAAATTAGAAAAATATCTGGAAAGAATCCATTTTTCCGGAATCCCGGAAATGAATATGGAAACACTGAAAAGAATCCATCAGCTTCACCCTCAGTACATTCCTTTTGAGAATATTGATCCCTATACCGGAAATGTTCCGTCTCTGAATCCGGACGATATTTTTAACAAATTGGTAAATGAATCAAGAGGAGGCTACTGCTATGAGCAAAATTTACTTTTAAAGGAAGTTTTAACTTTTCTTGGATTTACGGTTGAGCTGCAGCTAGGAAGAGTGTTATGGAAGAGAGAGGAAAATGCTAAGTCTGCCAAAACACATGCATTGCTGACTGCTGAAATTGACAATCAAAAATATCTTGTAGACTGTGGTTTCGGAATAGTAACACTTACAGCTCCCTTGCTTCTAAATAATAAAGAACCCCAGGAAACCCCGAATGGTTTGTTTAAGGTTTCTCAGAAAGATGGATCTTATATGCTTTGGATATGGAAAGAAAAATGGCTTCCGATCTATCGTTTTGCTCTGGAAAACGTAGAACCTTTAGATTGGGAGATTGCCAACTGGTATCTCTCTACTTATCCCGAATCTATGTTTAAGAAAAACCTTGTACTCTCAAAAGTGGATGAAGAGGCAAGATATACTTTTAGCGATCACACATTGAATATACGGAGAGAAACAGAAGAAAAAGAATCAGTAGCCATAGAAAGTGATGAACAGTTATTTCAGATATTGAAAGACATTTTCGGATTACAAGAAAATGCAGTGAAGCTTTTAAAACAAAAAATAACTAGTGAATAATTTACAGAGCAAAAGGAAGTCCATGGACTTCCTTTTACCTTTTAAAAATTGAATTCTTATGAAAATTAAGGGTAGAGTGATTTTGTACCATTGCTTACAATATTGCTTCCCAATCCTGAAAAGGATACTGAGAAATTGCTTGTATTAAAACTTAAAGACCCGGTAGGAGTACAAAGACCTAAAGCATACCGACATTGCCCATATGCCCCGGTTCTTTTAATAACTTTACTTTCGCTTTTTGCTTTTCCTAAACTGATATTCCCCCAGTCGCTTACATCAACATTTGAAACAGTGGAACCTGAATAATAGATGGTAATCTGATATCCGATTTCTCCTCTTTTAGAGCCCCAAAGCCAATTGGCAGTCCACCATTGTTTATACCATTTGGAAACCACTCTTGCCGTTGAGCTGTTTGATACCTCAGAATTTCCTCTTGTATCCATCAGGACCAATCCACCAAAGACATTATCCCAGACAATACCCGAGTCATTATAAAAACAGAGTGTAGTAAATTTTCCATTTTTACCATCCCATGATACTTCCATGACATTAATACCTGCTTTTATCTCATCGGTAGCCATTTCTTTTAATCCTTTCTGAGCAGTGATCAGGGGGCCTCCTGAATATAAGTCTCCAATTTTACCAATTTTTACAGAAGAAGGATCCGCAATATTTCCCAACCCAATAAACTGATCCTTATCAGAAATCAGGTTTTGAGAGATTTCAAGACCTTTTTGAGTGGAAATTTTTCCCAGAACACTAATTCCTGTGATCTGAAGGTCGTTGTTTAAATGTTTTGCAAGATTTTTTCTGGATTCATCAAGCTGTATCTGAACCGTTTGGGGAACAGCCTGTACACCGGGAATAATTTCTTTCTTAAGATCAGTTACAGAGATTTTAGCCTGGGTTGTTTCCTGTTGTGGAGCTTCATTGCTTTCATTCTGGCAGCTGCTTAGTGCTAAGACTGACAAAACAGCAAGAAATTTAAAGGGGGTTAGTAATTTTTTCATATAAAAAGTATTTAGATTGTGTAGGGTAAATATACTAAAACAGACATTAAATCTCGTTATTTTGAATTAATTATTTGTTAATATGTTGTTCTCAGGGCGAAATAATTCAGGAATCGGAAATTGAATATGGGGGAGGAAACAAAAGGCAAGAGACCAGGAGACGTAGAGAGTGGAGATGAGAGATAAGAGAGATGAGAGGGTGGGTGTAGCTGATACCTATAAATTTCAAACTTTAAATGGTGAACGTTAGGATATGAAATCTTAAAATTTGTTTAAAATTTTAAATTACATTAAAGAGATGTTATAATCTTTCGTAATTTTACAGCATGGAATTAAGCATTGGAGAAATGGCACTCATTGCCATTGCAATCGTTGTATTATTCGGACCGGATAAACTTCCTCAGATTGCACGTGATTTAGGATCAGGTGTAAGAAAAATGCGTGGAGCAGTGGAAGATATCAAAACTGAGATTATGAAAGAAACGGATAATCCTGTTTCCGAAATCAAACGTGAAATTGAAAAGGTAAAAGATGCTGCCAAAGATTTCAACCCGGTTAATGATATCAAAAAAGATATTTTAACAGAACCTCTTGCATCTAATGAGCCTCCAAAACTAAAACCTTCTGAAGATGAAACTTATGAAGGACCTGTAAGCAGATAAGGTATGGAGGAGATTATTCAGGAAGATAAAACGGTATTTCTGTACCTTAATAATTTGGGAGACCCTTCTTTCGATCAGCTCTGGATGTTGATTTCCAGTACCTGGATCTGGGTACCTCTTTATATTATATTCCTTTATTTTTTATACAAAAACTATAAGCTGAGATCTTTAGTTTTTATTCTGATATTTTTGGCATTGGGAGCAACGGTTTCTGACCAGCTGGCTAATGTTTTCAAATTTGGGGTTGCCAGGCTGAGACCTTGTCATGATCCTACACTGGAACATTCTATGAGGATTGTGAAATGTGGAGGGCAGTATGGATTTTATTCTGCACATGCTTCCAATACCTTCTTTCTAGCGGCTTATCTGGGAATTTTATTAAAAAAGAAAATTAAATGGTTCCCATATGCTATATTTGTATGGGCTATAGTGGTTTCCTACAGCCGAATTTATTTAGGAGTGCATTTTCCGATAGATATTTTGGTGGGGGCGTTTGCTGGTTCTTTATTGGGAGTGATATTTGGTGCACTCGCCAAAAAAGTGATCAACAAACAAAATATAACACCATGAAAAAACCTTTATTACTTTTAGCTTCTATTTGTTTCTCCCTCAATTTCTATGCTCAGGATAAAAAACTGGCTGAAGAATGCTTTAAAAAGGCCGATTATAAATGTGCTGAGGAACAGTATTCAAAATTAGCAGAAAAAGAACAGATTCAGAAATTTCAATCCGAGTATTACAATAACCTGGGAACAGCACAAAGAAGGCTGGGAAAGGCTACAATGGCTTTTAAATCCTATGAATCTGCACTGATCGCCAACCCTATGTCTGCTCCTGTATATGCCAACCTGGCGTCATTACACAGCCAGAAAGGAAATAAAGCAAAAGCACTGGAATATGTGGATAAAGGTCTTCAGGTAGACCCTGAAAATACGGATCTGTACCTGACACGTTCCAAAATCTACGACAGCCAGGGAAAAAAAGATCTGGCTATTAAAGATCTTAATCAAATTCTGACCTTTGCACCGGATAATATTTTTGCGAAAACGGGATTGGCAAATCTGAAGAAGAGCAGTGGCGATCTTGACGGGGCTTTAAAAGATTATAACCAGCTTATTGCTGAAAAGCCGGAATCACTTTTGTACAATGGACGCGCAGATGTGTATCTTAAAATGAAAAAATACAAAGAATCCCTTACAGATGCCAATAAAGCAATTTCCATTGATCCCAAATTTGCCCAATCTTATGTAACCAAAGCATTGGTCTTATTTGATACTGCCAAACCTAAAGAAGCTTGTGAGAATCTTGATAAAGCAGTGACCTTTGGGTATGAAAAAGCTGTATTGGCAGATTATTACGCTAAATGCATCAGGAAATCATAATAATTTCAATATAAATTTTCGTTTCCCATCATGCCTTATGATTGGGTTTGATTAATAATTCATCTAGCCTGTTTAATTAATTAAAATTGAGTCACAAATGCTGAGTGAAATGCTATAGACACTTTAGTTTATTTTAAGTTTAAGCTGATTGAAAATAAAGAATACACTTAAGCAAAAAATCTTTGATTTTTTTTTAAAACTTACGTGAGCTTTAGTAAGCTTATTTTCACAGCTTTATTAAGCTTAAGTGTTCAAGAAACGTTGTGATTTTTGACTACGTCGAAATAACATTCATCGACTGAAAGGAGATAATCTTCGATTTGTGGTTAAAATAAAATTCATCAATAATAAAAATGTACTTCTAAAAAGTGAATGAAGTAGATAAAGAAAAATAAATGTTAAATATTGTTTTAGTAGAACCCGAAATACCCAATAATACGGGTAACATAGGAAGATTATGTGTAGGAACGGAAAGTAAATTACATTTGGTTCATCCTTTTGGATTTGTGATTAATGATAAAAACCTGAAACGTTCAGGGTTGGATTATTGGGTGCATCTTGATGTTTCCGAATATGCCAATGTAGAAGAATGGGTGAAAAATATTCCGGATCTTTCACGGGTTTTCCTGATGAGTTCGCATGCCGAAAAATCATATCTGGAAACCGATTTTCAGGATGGGGACTGGCTGGTTTTTGGAAAGGAAAGTAAAGGCTTAAGTCAAGAAGTGCTGGACCGTTTTGAGAATCATTTAACGATTCCTATGTCAAAATTAATCAGGAGTTTTAATATTGCCAATTCTGTTGCCTTTGTAGTAGGTGAGGCCAAAAGGCAGATTAACTCAAAAGCATAATATATTTCTTGTAAAAGTTATAATAAAGCTGTTGTTTACTGAAAAAACTAAAAAATGTTTCTACAATAGACCATTTTAGTCATTGTGATAGGGTTTTCCCTGCAGGATCTGATCAGCCCTGTAAAGCTGTTCAACAATAAATAACCGGATCATCTGATGGGTAAATGTCATTTTAGATAATGACATTTTTTCATTGGCCCTGCTGTACATTTCTTCTGAAAAACCGTAAGCACCACCAATCAGGATATGTACTTTTTTCACAGAGGAATTCATCCAGTTATCAATTTTCTGAGAAAATTCACGGCTGGTAAACTGTTTTCCTTTTTCATCAAGGATGACAACAAGGTCGTTTTTGTCTATATGGTTGAAGAATAGCTTAGCCTCTTCTTTTTTTAGAAGATCTGCAGATAAGTTTTTTGCATTTTTAACATCCGGGATTTCTGTAATTTCAAAATTCCAGTGCTTGGGCAGGCGATTGAGATAGTAATTGATCAGGGAAGTAATTTCTTTATCGTCCGTCTTGCCGATACAAAGTAAACTGATTCGCATTATAAGAAGTTTGAGGCCGCAAAGATAAGTCTTTTTAATTTATCCGGGATTCTGATGCTATCTCTTACGCTGTAAACTCCTGCTAACAACCCATTACTTTCACACCTCCAGTCCCATATCTTCAGTCTCCAATCTCAAGGTCTCCTGTCTTTACTCTCATTCCACATCAATCCATAACACGGCTTTTATATCTGTTCCTGTAATCTGCGGGGGTTAATCCTGTAACTTTTTTAAACAGGGTTCTGAATGTTTTCAAATCATTATAACCGATACTGTAGGTGACATCAGCAATATTACCTTCGCCGGACTCCAATGCCTTTTTTGCTGCCTCTACTTTTATCCGTTGAATGTATTCTATAGGATTCAATGTAGTAGCGGTTTTAAACCTTCGGATAAAGTTCCGTTTGCTCATATTTACCTGGTGGGCAATATGCTCAACAGAAATATCTGTTTTGAATTTTTTTTCGATATAGGTTTGTGCTTGATGAATTTCATGATCATTATGAAGACGCTGCCCCGAAAAAATGGTAAAAATGCTTTGAGAGGTCCGTCCGTAATCCAAAGCATAATACTTACTGAGTTCTATAGCAATTTCTTTGCTGCAATTTTTTTCGATGAAATATAACATGGCATTTAATGAGGAAAAGCCCCCGCCCCCGGTAATAATTGCTTTGGAGTGAGTAACTACATGATCGGGTTTAAAATCTATCTGTGGATACCTCTTTTGTAAATCTTCCATAGCTCCCCAATGTGAAGTAGCCGGCATGCCATTGAGCAAACCGCATTCAGCCAAAAAGTAAGCACCGGTACATAAGCTGATAATCTCGGCTTTTTCCTGATATTTTTTTTCTATCCAACCGATCAGTGAATGGTTTTGCTTAAGCAATACATCTATTTGCTGAAGGTCCATACTTGTTGGCGGAATAATAATGACATCAGTATCAAAATCATCTGATATTGTTTTTGAACACTGAAACTGTATGGGAAGATTGGATTGTACTGTTTTCTGATGAACTCCAATTAACTCTATAAGAAAAGGAGCAGGCATACCTCTTTCTACCGCAGCTTCGTTTGCACTGGACAATAATGCCGCTGTAGTGGATACGGCAGTAGACATGATATGATCATACACTATGATTGAAATATGTTTCATGATAGGATGAATAGATATCTTAAAAATAAGCAAATTTTGGCACAAAATACACTACAGAATGTCATTTTAACGTAGGGACAGTCTTTAAGAGGTGTTGTAATTTTACAAAAAGATATATTATGAAAACTATATTTAACAAACCGGAAAGGGAAGAGCTGATGGAAAGAATCAATACACTGAATTCCCAAAATACGGCCCAATGGGGTAAGATGAACCTGTATCAGATGATGAAACACTGTACCCGATGGAATGACTGGGTATTGGGAAACGGAGCGTATTCTTACAAACAGGAGTTTTTGGGAAAGCTGTTTGGAAAAATGGTTTTAAAAGGGATGGTAAAAGATGATAAGCCAATGAAAAAGAATTCGCCTGCCGGTATTTTTACAGTTAAAGAACAAAGTGGAGATATACAGCATCAGAAAAAGATATGGCTTGAGCAGATGGCTGCTTATGAAAACTTTTCAAATCCGGAATTTATCCATGATTTTTTTGGCAAAATGAAAACAGAGGATATCGGTATTTTTGTGTACAAGCACATGGATCATCATTTAAGACAGTTTAACGCCTGAGGCTAAAACGTGATTTGTATTATTTCAAATCCTTTTTGCCTGGGTTAAAAAGTATTGCATCAATAACGATGAATATTTTATGATTTTAATACTTCTTGTTTATCAACCTCAGTTCTACACAATTCAGTGTTGGAAGCAGGAGGCAGAAAATGTTTATATTTGTAATGAGAGATGGATGAAATTTATGAGATACTTATTAAAATGAGTGTTTCAGTTTTTTATTGCTTTCTTAATTACCAAATTATAACATAGATGAGTATAAAGGTTCCCAAATTTATCCTGAAAGTTCAAGAGTTTTTTGATGACATCCATATTCCTGTTTTGGGAATATCGCTGTGGCAGATGTTTCAGATTTACATCTCAGGAATTTTTAAAGGTAAAATAGGCAGAAAAGCAGCTGCTATTTCCTGGAGCTTTACCATCAGTTTATTTCCGTTTCTTCTGTTTTTGCTTTCGGTTTTACCCTATATGCCGCATTATGATAAGCTTCAGTTTTATATTTTTGAAGTATTGATGCATAATGTTTTTCCTTCCAATATGGAAGGGGATGTCAGGGGATATATAGAAACCAACATTATTCCCAATATGAAGGGTATCAGTAATCTTACCATTGTACTGGCGCTGGTTTTTGCTACCAACGGTACATTTTCCCTTATCAACGGATTTAATGAAAATACGGATGAAAAGCTCAGTGATGTTAAAGAATTTATTCTTTCATTTTTTATCACCATTGGCTTTATTACCATCGTATTTCTGGCTCTGTTTGGAGTTTATTATGTGGAAGTGGTGATGAAACTTTTCACACCTGCCTATGATGTTACGTGGCTGGTGGATAACCTTTCCAGTATTATTGGATTTGTGTCCTTCCCTCTGTTTTATTTTATTCTACTCACCTTATTTTACTGGCTGGGCACAGTGAAAATTACCCGTTTCAGACAGGCGGTTCCCGGAGCGGTTCTCACGACGATATTATTTGTCCTTACGACTTATATTTTCGCTATTTACGTCAAAGATATAGCCCGTTACAATGTGCTTTACGGCTCGATTGGAAGTATGATCCTGCTGATGGTTTGGGTGAATGTGAATGTCTATCTTCTCCTGTTCGGAAACGAACTCAATATGGCTATCAGAAAGCTTAGAATAGAGAAGCTGTTGTCTGATGAAATTCAAAAAGAGACCACTCATTATCACAGCCAGATTACAGAACCTGATTTTGAGAATAATAAGGAACACCAATGGAAAATGGAAAACCGGAAGAAAGATTAATTTTCTTCCAGTTCCGGATGTTCTTTAGAGCTCATGCTTAATATGGTATATCCTAACACTGCAGCTAAGAATGAAGCGATCAGAATAGCAAATTTAGCTTCATCCTGGATCGGAATTTCGTTTTTAAAGGACAGCAATGCTATAAAAATAGACATGGTAAATCCGATTCCGGCCAGTAAACCTACACCAATCATTTGAGTCCAGTTGCTGTTCTGAGGTAAGGAACTCAATTTCATTTTGATCGCAATGAAGGAAAATAAGTTTATTCCAATCAGCTTTCCTAAGATCAGCCCACAGATAATTCCCAGTCCCAGAGTACTTGTAATGCCGGCAACCATTTCGCTGGAGAAAGTAATATTGGTATTGGTTAATGCAAAAATAGGCATGATCAGAAAACTTACAGGGACATGGAGCTGGTGCTCAAGCTTTTCCAGAGGTGAAATATCTACATTGGAAGCATTCGTAGGAATTGAAAATGCGAGTAAAACTCCCGCTATCGTTGCATGGATACCCGAATGATGGAGGAAATACCATAAAAATAATCCCGGAATAATATAAAATATAATGCGGGTAACTTTTAAAAAGTTTAGCAGGAAAAGGAGAGCCGTTATTCCCAGTGATAACAGAAGATAGCTCCAATGGATTTGCTCTGTATAAAAGATGGCGATGACAAGAATTGCTCCAAGGTCATCTACAATAGCTAATGCCGCAAGAAATATCTTAATTGAATTGGGAATTCTCTTTCCCAACATTGAAATAATAGCCAGTGAGAACGCAATGTCTGTAGCCATAGGGATACCCCAGCCGCTGCCATATTCTGTTCCTGAATTGAACAGACTGTAAATAGCTGCGGGTACCAGCATCCCGCCTACCGCAGCAAAAATAGGCAGTGAAGCATTCTTAAAAGAGGATAGCTCGCCTTCTACAAGCTCTCTTTTTATTTCAAGACCTACCAAAAGAAAAAATACAGCCATCAGACCATCATTGATCCAGATGCTGACAGGATATTCCAGTCCAAATAGGTGAGTTCCCACTTCCTTGTCTAAAAAGTGCTGAAAAGCTTCTGCAGTTGATGAGTTAGCAATTAATAATGAAATAAGCACACAGAAAATAAGAATAATTCCTGAAGCTTGGCTGTTGTTGAAAAATTTTTTAAAATAAAGAGATAAATTCATATTTATGATTGAAGGCGTCTTACAATGGAAACGCCGTTAATATTTTTAAGTTTTTTGAAAGTTTCTTCCAGCTGACCCTTGTTTTTTACTTCAAGGTTGATATTTCCTGTAAAAACTCCGTTGTTCGATTCAATAGACATGCTTTTCATATCCATTCCCATACTTCCACTGATGACAGCAGTAATATCATTAATCATTCCCATCCTGTCTAGCCCTTCAATTTCGATCTTCACTCTGTCTTTGAAGCTTTCTGCATTCACCCATTTGGCAGGGATCACACGGTAATCGTATTGGGCTCTGAGGTTGATGGCATTTGGACAGTTGTCACTGTGCACTTTGATTCCGTCAGAAATGGTAATAAATCCGAAAATTTTGTCACCGGGAATTACCGTACAGCATTTTGCGTAGCTGTAGTTCAGTTTTTCTTCATCCTTACCAAAAACAATCATATCCAGATTTTGCTCTTTCGGCTCTTCGAAATGTAGATTTTTTGTCGGAGATTTTCTGAATCTTGAAAGTAAATTATTGAATACATTTTTACTTTCAATATATTTTCTTAAACTGCTTACATCCAGTTCATTACTTTGGAATTTAAGGAAGAGCTCCTGTGATGATTTTAAATTAAAGAATTTTTGAAGTTTATTGATTTCTTCATCATTAAAGTTGATCTTCGCATGGCGCAGTTTTCTTTGTAAAATTTCTTTTCCATCTTCTACCAGCTGGTTTTTCTGGGAATTCAGGTAACTTTTAATCTTGGATTTGGCCTTGGAAGTCACTACAAATTCCAGCCAGTCAGATTTTGGTTTCTGATTTTGTGAAGAAAGGATATCTACCTGATCACCGTTTTGAAGGGTATAGGAAATCGGAACCAGTTTCCCATTAATCTTAGCTCCCAGGCATTTCATCCCTAAATCCGAGTGAACGGAAAAAGCAAAATCCAAAGCGGTCGCATTAGTCGGAAGAATCTTGATTTCTCCTTTTGGCGTAAATACAAATACCTCTTTAGAATATAAATTAAGCTTAATATTATCCAAAAGTTCAGAAGTAGAAAGGTTCTGCTGCTGTTCCAGCACATCGCGGATCTCCGTTACCCATTTTTCAAAATTCCTGTCATCGGAGCTTTGTTTATAGCCCTCTTTGTATTTGTAGTGGGCAGCAACTCCTTTTTCAGCAATTTCATCCATCCTTTCTGAACGGATCTGCACTTCGATCCATTTTTTATCAGGCCCCAGAACAGTCAAATGTAAACTTTCATAGCCTGTGGAACGCGGTTGTGTAATCCAGTCCCGCATTCTTGACGGATTACTGTGGTATACATCGGTAACGATAGAATAAATCTTCCAGGCCAGGAATTTTTCGTTTTTGGCATCAGATTTATAAATAATTCTGATCGCATAGTTATCAAAAACCTCTTCAAAAGAAACCCCCTGCTTCAGCATTTTCCTGTAAATAGAGGAGATTGCTTTCGCACGTCCTTTGATAGTGAAATTTAGACCTTCTTCCTTGAGTCTTTCTGAAACCTCGGTCTTGAATTCTTCAATATATCTCTCACGGTTTTCCTTAGCCAGTTCCAGCTTTTCTGTAATTTCGTTATATACCTCCGGATTGTTGTACTTTAATGAAAGATCTTCCAGCTCAGATTTAATGTTATATAAACCTAAACGGTGGGCCATTGGTGCATAAATATAAACTGTTTCTGAAGCTATTTTTTTCTGCTTATCCGGAGCCATGCTTTCCAGGGTCCGCATATTGTGAAGACGGTCCGCAATTTTAATCAGAATTACCCTGAAATCTTCAGAAAGTGTCAGTAAAAGTTTTCTGTAATTTTCAGACTGTACAGAGATGTTCTGATGGTTCATGATGGATATTTTGGTCAATCCATTCACGATACCTGCGATTTTTTCTCCAAAGATTTTCTTCAGATCTTCATAGGTATAGTCGGAATCTTCAATAACGTCATGAAGAAGAGCACAGGCAATGGAGGTAGCTCCCAGGCCTATTTCAGTCGCTACAATTTTAGCAACGGCAATAGGGTGGTAGATATAAGGTTCTCCGGATTTTCTCCTTTGATCTTTATGGGCATCCAATGCAATGTCGAAGGCTTTTCGAATGAGTTTGTTGTTTTCCTCATCCAAAGTCCTGTAGGTGTTAGAAATCAGATCTTTATATCTCGCAAGGATTTCTTTATTCTCTTGTTCTAAGTCGTAACTCATTTGTGTAAATACCTATATTTAGACGAAAATACGAAAAATTTTACGTTTTTCAAGCATAAAAAATCCGTAGAATATTTCTACGGATTCCCGGTTACTAGGTTTTATGTTGATTAGAACTTCACTTCAGAATTCATACCGTCACTTGACATTTTGAACTTAATGTCAGGACTGTTATGAATTTCAGCCCTGTTTCTTGCATCTATATATTTTTTTATAGTATCGTAATGGGCCTGATCGATGCTCATATTTTCAAACAAATACGTCTTTAAGACAATGTGCTGGTCGAAAATATTCCGGGCACTGTCTGTCTGGCTGCTATCTTTCACCGCCACACTTGCCAGATATTGTGCGTGATTATTTTCATTGTTAAGGTATATGATATAATCCGAATTTTCGAATCCTGAGTTTTCCAGATCATTTTCCAGTTTTTTGTAATCGCTGTTGTGCTCAAATAGCCCAGCTAATATATTTGACATAATTAATGGGTTTTAAAGTTGTTATTAAAGTTAGTAATAATTTTCCGATTTATTTGAATAAAAATCAATAAAAATTATCTATTATTATTCTATCTATAAAACATTGTTAAAATATTTGAGGATATCTATTGAACGCGTGTTTAATATTGTGATTGAAATAATGAAATAGCTCAGGGTAATTAAAAAAAACGCAAGGCTCGCCAAGTTCACCCCTTGGTATGTTTTTATTTTCGATCGCAAAGGCACTTCGTTCAGCAATGTGATGCATTCTTAGCTAAATGTCATGGCTTTGCAATCTTTTTTACAGTAATTTTTTTGTAAAACTCTTAGCGTTTCTCTGCTTTTAAAAATAAAATACAATTCAGGGTAATAAAAAACGCAAAGCTCGCCAAGTTCATTCCCTGGTATATGTTTATTTTCGATCGCAAAGGCACTTCGTTCAGCAATGTGATGCATTTTTAGCTAAATGTCATGGCTTTGCGATCTTTTTTACAGTAATTTTTTTGTAAAACTCTTAGCGTTTCTCTGCGTTTAGAAATAAAATATAAATAACCTGAAAAGTTTAAGGTAAGCAATATAAAAAGAGACCGGTTCGATGGTTGAAACGGTCTCTCTATTTATGTTCTGAAAGTAATTAAATTCTTTCATTCTTAATTTCCTCTACAATCTCCGGGTTCAGTAAAGTACTGATGTCTCCGAAATTGCTGAAGTCACCTTCTGCAATTTTTCTCAGTATTCTACGCATAATTTTTCCGGAACGGGTTTTAGGAAGTCCTGAAACGAATTGTATCTTATCGAGCTTGGCAATAGGCCCAATCTGATCTGAAATCAATTGGTTGATTTCTTTCTTAAGGTTTTCCTTATCACGGCCTTCTCCTGTTTCTTTAAGGGTTACATACCCATAAAGTGCATTTCCTTTGATATCATGCGGATACCCTACTATTGCTGATTCTGCAACGGCAGGATGCTGGTTGATACTGTCTTCAATCGGTGCTGTTCCCAAATTATGGCCGGAAACAATGATCACATCATCCACACGGCCTGTAATTCTGTAATATCCCACCTCATCTCTCAAAGCACCATCTCCGGTAAAATATTTTCCGGGGAAAGCTGTAAAATAAGTTTCTTTATACCTTTGGTGGTCTCCCCAGATCGTTCTTGCGATTCCCGGCCATGGAAAGCGGATGCAGAGGTTTCCTGTCACCTGATTTCCTGTAATTTCGTTGCGCTTGTCGTCCATTAAAACCGGCTGTATTCCAGGTAAAGGAAGAGTAGCATACGTAGGTTTTGTAGGAGTTACAAATGGAAGAGGCGAAATCATAATTCCTCCTGTTTCAGTTTGCCACCAGGTATCCACAATCGGACATTTTTTCTTTCCAACATGATCATTAAACCAGTGCCATGCTTCATCATTAATAGGTTCACCTACAGAGCCTATTACTTTTAAAGAGCTTAAATCATGCTTGTCTACCCATTCTGCACTTTCTTTGGCTAAAGAACGGATAGCTGTAGGGGCGGTATAGAACTGGGTGATCTTATGTTTTTCAATCACTTCCCAGAAACGGTCCGGTTCAGGGTAGGTGGGAACTCCTTCAAAGATAACGGTAGTGGCTCCGTTTAACAGCGGTCCGTAAAGAATATAAGAATGTCCTGTGATCCATCCAATATCTGCTGTACACCAGTAAATATCATTTTCTTTATAGTTGAATACATTTTTAAAAGTATAGGCGGTGTATACCATATAACCGGCGCAGGTATGAAGCATTCCTTTTGGCTTTCCTGTAGATCCGGAAGTATAAAGAATGAAAAGAGGATCTTCGGAATCCATAATGACAGTCACGAAATCAGGAGATGCTTTTTCGTACAGGTCGGCCAGCCAATGATCTCTGCCGTCCTTCATTTTAATCTCGTTATGGGTTCTCTTTACTACCAGTACATTCTCTACAGTCGGAGTTTTTTCCAATGCTTCATCTACAATGCTTTTTAAATCCAAAACTTTATTACCCCTGTAGCTTCCATCCGAAGTAATAACCATTTTAGCGCCACAGTCATTCACCCTTGAGGCCACTGCAGAAGCAGAGAATCCAGCGAAAATAACAGAATGAACAGCTCCTAATTTGGCGCAGGCCAGCATGGTAACCGCTAATTCAGGAATCATAGGAAGGTAAATACAGACTCTGTCTCCTTTTTCAATTCCCATATCCCGTAAAACATTGGCTGTTTTATTGACTTTGGTGTAGAGTTCATTATAAGATATATGCTGTGCTTCTTCTTTAGGATCATTAGGTTCCCAGATTATAGCTGTTTTGTCTCCTCTTACGGCAAGATGTCTGTCTATGCAGTTTTTAGTGATATTGAGTTTGGCATTTTTGAACCATGTGATCTTAGCTTCATTCATATCGTACTTAACAACCTTGCTCCATCGCTGATACCACACGAAGTTTTGATCAGCTACCTTGTCCCAGAATTTTTTAGGATTTTTGATAGACTTTTTATAATCTTCAAAATATTGTGGTAAATCTTCTATTAAGTAATTTCTCATATCCCTTTCGTTTTTTTTGAAATTTTATTATACTTTAAATTTATGTTTAAATTATCGTTTAAGCTTTATAAGCCTCGATTTTTTCCTGAATTTCTTCAATAATTTTCTCATCGTCAATGGTAGATGGAATCTGAAAATCTTTCCCGTCAAGTAATGTTCTGATAAGCTTTCTTAAAATCTTTCCAGATCGTGTTTTGGGTAATCGCTTGACCACCATAGCGTTCTTTAAAAAGGCAACCGCACCAATCTTTTCACGAACCATTCGGATGATTTCTTTTTCTATTTCTTCTTCTGATACCGCTGTTCCGTTTTTTAAAACCACTGTTGCAAAAGGAATCTGACCCTTTAAATCATCGTCAATGCCCACGACGGCACATTCTGCTACATCGGGATGGGAGGAAACAATTTCTTCCATTTCCGAAGTGGAAAGCCTGTGTCCGGCAACATTGATTACATCATCCACTCTTCCGGTAATAAAAATGTAACCGTCTTCATCCTGGATAGCGCCGTCTCCCGAAAAATAATAACCGTTGTATTGGGATAAATAACTGTCCTCAAAGCGTTCATGATCTTTCCATATTCCGAGTAATGCACCCGGAGGAAGGGGAAGCTTGATCACAAGGTAGCCTTCATGATGTGGGCCAAGTTCCAATCCGTTTTCATCAAAAATTTTAATATCATATCCCGGAATAGGTTTTCCTGCAGAAGCTCTTTTGATGGTGTACTGATCTGAGGTCAGTAATCCCAGCATGGGCCATCCTGATTCTGTTTGCCACCAATGATCAATGGCCGGAACTCCTATATGCTCTGCAAACCAGTCCAGTGTTGCTACATCACAGCGCTCACCTGCTAAAAACTGTTTTTTAAAATGGAAAAGATCATATTTTTTGACTAATTCCCCATTGGGGTCTTCTTTCTTGATAGCTCTGATAGCGGTAGGAGCCGTAAACATAGCGGAAACCTTATATTCTGAAATAATCCTCCAGAAAGTTCCTGCATCAGGCGTCATGATGGGTTTTCCTTCAAAAATAATAGTCGTATTTCTATTGATTAGCGGCCCATACACAGAGAAACTATGCCCAACGGCCCATCCGAAATCCGAGGCTGCCCAATAGGTTTCTCCCGGTTCAACTCCATATACGTATTTCATGGAAAATTGTAAGGCTGTAGCATAACCACCGGTATCACGAACGATCCCTTTAGGTTTTCCTGTGGTTCCAGAGGTATAAAGAAGGTAAAGAGGGTGGGTGGATTCCACTGAAATACAATCAGCCGGTGCTGACTTCTGTACCAGCTCCTCATAATCAATGAGTCCGTCAAACATTTCATGCTGGTTATCTACCAATTTTCTGTTGTAAACGACAATATGGTCCACTTTATCCTGTGCCAGTTCAATTGCTTTTTCTACCAAAGGAAGATAGGGTATTCTTTTAGCGATTTCTATGCCTGCTGTTGCGGTGATTAGCACTTTAGGTTTGCAGTCGTCAATTCTTACCACCAATTCATGAGGGGCAAAACCCCCGAAAACTACATTATGAATGACCCCAATTCTTGCACAAGCCAGCATGGCAAAAAGAGTTTGTGGAATCATGGGCATGTAGATTACTGCAGTGTCTCCTTTTTTTAATCCTAAAGAAAATAATCCTCCTGCAAGCTTTGAAATTTCTTCCTTGGCCTGGTTGAAAGTATAGGTTTTCTTTACACCTGTTACGGGTGAATCATAAACAATGGCATCCTGATCCCCAAAACCATCTTCAATATGCCTGTCAATGCATAAATAACACATATTGAGTTTTCCGTCAGAAAACCATTGAGGATAGCCGTTACTATCTTTTGAAAGGATCTTTTGCGGGAACTCGAACCATTGTATTTCTGCGGCCTGGTCTTTCCAGAAGCTTTCTTTATCTTCTATGCTTTGTTTAAATAACGTATCTGTCTTCATAAGAATAGTCGTGTGTTTGGTTTAATACGCTTGTCAAGGTTTTAAACCTTGACAAGCGTAAGTAGTCGTTTTAGTGTGATCTAAAGGTGAAACAGTCCCTTCTTTTCATCTCATGTCTCATATCTCATATCTCGTGTCTCTTATCTCTTATCTCTTATCTGAAATCCGGCATCACACCTCTATCCAAACATCTCCTCAATCTGCTGCATCAGTTTCTTAATCGAATAAGGCTTCGTTACATAAGCGTCAGCTCCCATTTCAAGCCCTTTTTCAATATCTCTCGGATTGTTTTTGGCACTGAGAAAGATAACTTTTGTGTCTTTCATTTTATTATCCTGTTTAATGAGATCCAGCGTGCTGTATCCATCAAGGTTCGGCATCATGATATCGAGAAGAATCACATCGGGAATCATTGTCTTTAAAAATTCCAGAACTTCTGTTCCGTCGCGTGCAATATAGACGTCATATCCGTTTTTCTTAAAGCTGTATTCCAGCGACATTAATATTTTGTGTTCGTCATCTGCAATGATTATCTTTTTCATAGGTGCTTTTTAAGAATGTTCAACTTCATTTTTAATCTCTTTTATTATTATCTCGGGAATGCTGATGGTGAAAGTGACACCAAGTCCGCTGTTTTCAGCTTTGATACTTCCGCCGTGAGCCTGTACAATTTTTTTAGAAATAGCAAGCCCAAGTCCGCTTCCCGTAGGCTTTAAAATATTCTGGTTTTTAGATTGATAAAACTTGTCAAAGATCATTTCCAGGTCTTCCTCAGGAATATGTTTTCCTGTGTTGAAAATAGAAATGATTAACTGGTTTTCCTTTTCAAAAAGTTTGGTTTGTATAGTACCTTGTTCATCAGTGAATTTCAATGCATTTCCCCAAATATTCTGAAAAAGCTGGATCATCCTTGCTTCATCATATTCAAATATAAACTGATTCAGAAGATTTACTTCACTTAAATGAATATTTTTCTGCTGGATCAGGTGGAGGAGTGGATTCAATGCTTTTTTATAAGTCTCGATGATGTTACTTTCCTGAATACTTAACAGGATTTCTCCATGTTGTAGTTTATCAAGATAAAGAATATCGTTGATGATTTCACTTAATCTGTCAGATTCTGTGATGATATTATTTAAAAACTCCTGTTTGATATCAAAAGGGATATCGTCGTCATCCGCTAAAATCTCTCCGGCGGAACGGATAGCTGTAATCGGAGTTCTCAGTTCATGGGCAACAGAATCCAGAAAATCGTCTTTCTGGCGGTCTTTGACAATCAGGCTTTCGTTGGCGGTACGCAGATCATCAGAAAGTTTCTGGAGTTCCTCAGACTGCTCTGTCAATTTTTTATTTAAGCTGATATTTTCCTGTGATTCCTCAAGGATATTCAATACCTCTTTTAAAGATATTTTATCCTCTTTGGTTACTCCTTCAATCAATATTTTTGCGGAGGCGGTACCAATTCTTCCTGCTAAAAGGTTTTCCGAGAATTTAATAAACCTTGAGTCTGCCGTTTCTGTGTTAGAATCGATATTATATTTCAGGTTGAAAATCCTTAGAGCCTGCTCTGTTTTACTTTTACCTAAAAACCTTTCGAGGATATTCTGAATGTCGGAAATATAGGCTGTTCCCCGCCATATAAAAGCGTTTTCGTGATTTTGAATATATTTGTCGATATCTACATACAGTTCAGCAAAGTTCCTTTCTCTGTAATTTCCTTTGGTGCTGACGGAAATAATGGTAAATAAGCCTGTATTTACCAAAATTGACCAGAAAAAAATCTGTGGAATTCTTCCTAAATAAGGGATGGTGAAAAAACCGAAAGCATCATACATGTCTCTCAATACACCTTTGAACTCCTGGTTGTACGAAAAATAGTACTGAGGAATAATCAATCCGAAATAACAGATTGCCAATCCGGCGATAAGCCCAATGACAGCACCTTTATAGCTCCCTCTTCTCCAGAATAGAGCACCAAAAAATGAAGGTGCCAGCTGGCCGATCACTACAAATGAAATTAAGCCTACAGAATCAAGAGAGGTCTTCAGTATAAAATATTTATAGAAGGCAAAAGCCATGATAATCAGTGCGAAAATGCTGAATTTCCTGATGTTGGTAATATTTCTTGTATTCTGCTCTTCACTTTCGGATTTGAACTTTCCAAGCAAGCCATAAGGAATGATCAGGTTATTGGATAACATGATGGATAAAGTAATAGCTGAGATAATGATCATTGAAATGCAGGAGCTTAACCCGCCAAGGAAAACCAAGACCGTAATCAATGTGTTGTCAAAATGTTGTGGAATTAAAATAGAGTAGAACTCCGGATTTACTTTCTGTCCATCAAAAATCAACCTTCCGCCCCAGGCGATTGGGAAGATAAATACAGTGAAAATCAACAGGTAAAGAGGGAAAAACCAAATAGCCGTTTTAATGTGTTTTTCCTGTCTGTTTTCTACAATAGCAGTATGGAATTGTCTGGGCAAAATACAGATGGCTGTAGCGGAAATCATGCACAGAAGCATCCAGTTCATAGCGCCCTCAGTTCCGTTGAATGTATTTTTTTCTTTAAAATCTTTAAACTGGCTTGCTTTCTGATAGATATCTGAAAAACCATCAAATACATAATAAATGACAAAAAATCCAAGAATGATAATAAAGAATAATTTTAAAAAACTTTCCAGGGCAATGGCTGAAATAATTCCCAGCCTTTTTTCTGAGGCATCTACGTATCTTGTTCCGTAATATGAGGCAAATAAAGCAATTAAAACAACCACAAAAGTAGCGTTGTCCGTAAGGATGTCTTTTGACATCGGTGTTTCTGTAACCAAATGGAAGGTCTCGGAAATCGCTTTGATCTGCAGTCCGATATAAGGAACAATACCAAGAAGGCACACTATTGTAATAATAGCACTGAAGCTTCTGCTGTTTCCATATCGCAATGAAATGAAATCTGCAAGACTGCTGATTTTATTGACTCTTGAAATCCTTACAATCCGTGTATTGATATAAATCCATGCAGGAATAATCATGATGGGACCGATGTAGATCGGTAAATAGTTTAATCCGCTTGTAGCCGCTACACCAATACTTCCATAGTAAGTCCATGCCGTACAGTATACAGCAAGAGACAAAGCATAAATGTAAGGATTGTTGATCCAGATCTTGCTTTTCTTCTTCTCTGCCAGATAGGCAACTAAGAACAAAAGGGCCAGATAAAACAAGACTACAAAAAATAAAGCGAAACTACTCATCATACTTTTTTACGATTACAAAAGATATCACGATGGAAATCATCCAGACCGCAAACAGGTAGATCAGAATCATTGGGTAGCCCAAAACACTTTTCTCACTGTTGAAAATCAATGAAATGGGAATGCTGAAAGCAATCATCAGCCCGATGCTTAAGATAATAAGTTTCTGTTCGTGTCTTTTTTTCATAAATGATGATTGATAAAAGATAATTGATGAATGCTGCATCCATCAATTATCCATATTATTTTTTAAATTTTGTCGTCCGAATATTCTCCCGTTAACGCATAATAACCGAAAACGGCCATTCCACCCGAGACAATGGGCATCAGTACAAATAAAATGATGATGCCGAAAACCAGGTCTTCCTGTTTTCCGGAAGTGATTTTGGGAATTCCCATTACCGTGGTTCCGAAATATCCTACGATCACAGCAATTGCGATCCAGAGAATGCCTAATATTTTTTTTAGTCCGTTCATTTTAATAGTTTTAAAATTAATAAAAATTTGAGTGATTCCATACCTAATCGTGAAGATTATTGTTCTTATTTTTAAGATAAATTAATCCGATGAACAGACAGACTGCTGCCACTCCGATGGGATACCAAAGTCCTTCAAGATACCATGTTGCATGTCCAGCTTCTTTTCCTGTAGTCACCAGATACGTGGCAACTGCCGGAAGGAGACCTCCAAATACCCCATTTCCAATATGATACGGCAGAGACATGGAAGTATAGCGGATTCTTACAGGGAACATTTCCACTAGGAATGCGGCAATAGGCCCATAAACCATGGTTACAAATATCACCTGGATAAACACCAGGAAGACCAGGTACCATTTCGTGTCATCACTTAATTTTACGGTTTGGGATACTTTTGCTTCTTCAGCTTTTCCGTCTTTCATAACCGGACCGGTCGGTGACCAGTGGACAATACTGTCTTTTTTAACTAAGGTTCCGTCTGTAAAAAGGGTCTCTTTATGAATGGTAACCAAGCTGTCTGTAGCAATGTCATTATGGATTTTGGCTGTTCTTTTTTCTGTAATTCCATTGGCTGCTACTGTTTTATTTTCAAGATTTACGCTTTTAAACATGCTGTCGTATATTGGTCTGTATGCTAAAATAGCGACAAGCATTCCGGTCATCATGACTGCTTTTCGGCCTATTTTATCAGAGAGCCAACCGAAAAACACAAAGAAAGGAGTTCCTAAAAGCAAGGCTGTTGCCATCAGTAAATCTACCTGGGAAGATTCCACATTCATTACCTTTTGTAAAAAGCTCATAGCATAGAACTGCCCTGTGTACCAGATGACCCCTTGTCCCATTGCAGCTCCAAATAAGGCAAGTAGAACAAATTTGAAGTTAAACTTATTGCCAAAACTTTCTTTTAAAGGATTTTTGGACGTTTTTCCCTCGCTCTTGGCCTTGGCAAAAAGCGGAGATTCTTTCATATTTTTTCTGATGATATAAGAAACCCCAACCATGAGAATAGAAATCCAGAAAGGAACCCTCCATCCCCAAGTGTCGAAATCTTCAGGAGAAAGAGTTTTTCTTGTGATCAAAATAACAATTAAAGAAATGAAAAGTCCGGCAGTAGCTGTAGTTTGTATCCATGAAGTCCAGTAACCTCTTCGATGAGGCTGTGCATATTCTGCGACATACGTTGCTGCACCACCATATTCACCTCCAAGCGCTAAACCCTGTAGTAGTCTTAAGATTAGAACTAAAACCGGAGCCATAAATCCAATGGTTTCATAACTTGGGATACATCCGATAAGGAAAGTGGAAAACCCCATAATCAGTAAAGTTACCAGGAAGGTGTATTTTCTTCCGATTAGATCTCCCAGTCTTCCAAAGAATAAAGCACCGAAAGGCCTTACTACAAATCCGGCAGCAAATGTTGCCAATGTAGATAAAAAGGCAGCGGTGGGATTATCTGCAGGGAAAAATTTTGTTGCTAAAACGATGGCTAAACTTCCGAAAATGTAAAAGTCATACCATTCTATCAGGGTTCCAAGGGATGAGGCGGTAATAACGCTCCATATGGTGCGGTTTTTCTGCCTGTCGGACATATTTTCGTAGCTTTCGTAGTGCTTTTCGCTCATATTGATTAGTTTTTGATGTTAGTAGAAAATGATAATAATTCAGTGAAATTTTTTATCAGGTTATATTGTTTTCATTGCCTTAATGTTGTACTGTGTTGGCGGTGGATTATAGATAAATCTGAAACTGTACAATGAACTCACCTTTTGAAGAAGGACTTTCCGTGGGGCTTGTATAGACCGGTCGTGTTGAATACTGTGTGGTGATTTTTGCATGATGACCATCGATAAACCAGTTGGCTCCAACATCAAACTGGGAGGAAGACTTGTCAAATGCTTCAAAACTTTTGTGTGTGTAAGCTGCAAAAGGCTGTATTCTGATTTTTGGTTTCTCAGCCTGGCTGGGTAAAAGTAAACCAGCCTGAGCGTAGATAATATTACCTGTTCCAATAGTAGGCTGTAAGTTTCCCGGTCCTGCAATGGCTTTGTTACCTATAAAATTGGGGTCTGTGGCGGCAATGTTCATTGTTCCCAGATTTCTTATATAATTGGGTCCGAAATTGTAGTTGTAATATCCGGCATACGCAGAAACGGCCATTTTATTTTTGGCTTCTCCCAATGGAATATCTGCAAAAGCATCTACAGCGAAAAGAGTGATATCGTGTTTTTCAATATTGGAATTAATGGAAGTTCTTGTTCCGTCTGCCTGATGATAAAACCCAGCCCCTACATTGAAAACTTTCTTTGTTCCCAGATAAGAACCTACTTTGAAAGGTAGTGTATTGGACTCTTCATCAAGGAATTGATATTCAAGATAACCTGCCTTTGAAAAACTTGGATTTCCATTATTATCTACCGCTACAGCTCTCGCAGGATCAGTGACATTCACTGGTGTCAGATCTGTTGCAAAAGGTTTATTTAAGCTGAGGCGATATTCCAGTTTTCCATATTTTCCCTTGGCAAACATTCCAAGCTGTCTGGCAAACTGGTCTGAATTGTCAATCAGAGGCCATGAAAAAACAGGGGAGTCTACAGTCAGGAAATTAAGGGTAGAAGCCATCGTCATTCGGGAAAGTCCCATATAGTAATGGAGCCCTGCCCCTAAAGATAAACTGAATTTTCCCGCTTCTCCAGGTAAAATAACTGCATATTCATTCCAGGCATCATGGAAAAACAGCTGGGTTTTCTTTCCGTTTCCGTAACCTCCTGTTCCTGAAGTTCCTGTTGCTCCTCCATTGATGAAGGTCTGATTGTTAATTCCGAAATGAAGGAGGATCATATATCTTTTGGAGATCTGAGCATACGTTAAAGCCCGTAATCTTCTGTTTCCTATGCTCCAGGAATTGTCTGTGGGTTCACTTCCCACCATACTCCCGGGGTTCATAGAGGTGTTTCTTAACCAGAGCTGGTCCCATAAAATAAATCTGATGAACTTGTCTCCGTCCGGGTTGAGGTTGACTTTTAATCCGCTGCCGTAATCAGGAGAACCTTGCGAGTATAAAGAACTGCTGATTAAGGCTACTCCAATGAATGTAAGTAATTTCTTCATAAATTATCAATTTTTGGCGTTGTTTTTTGTGAATGCCAAATTGGAATTAATAATTTATTTATAAAAATTTAATATATATTAGTGGTAATGATATAGTTTTTTTTGGTAAAAGGCTGACGGTTATGAGTTATGAGTTAAGGGTTAAGGGTTAAGAGTTAAGAGTTAAGGGTTATTAGTTAGGGGGGTAGGTGTTTATTGAAATGTAATAATTTGTAAATCAATAAATTTAGGGTCTCAAGTCTCCTGTTTAATACCTGATGTCTTTATTCTTGGTTCTTGGCTCTTGGTTCTTGGTTCTTTGTTCTCTTCTCCCTTCTCTCTACTTCTTAAATCTCTCCCATTTGATCAACATGTACTTGTCAGCAAACTGGGTGATGATAATTCCGGAGTTTTTAATGTTTTCTTCCTGAGCAATATATTCAATTAATTCATTTTGTTTTAATATTTTATAAACAGGATGGAATTCAGAATGGGGAGGTCTGGTAATATTGTATTTTTTGATCCATGAGCTGATCGTAACATGGGAAACCCCGATAATTCTTTCGATTTCACGGTAGCTTAGACCTTCCAGGTAGAGCTGTAAAGCTTTGGTTACATAGTAGTCGTCAATCTGCTTTCCCAGTTTTTTAACTGTGAAATAATACTTGCAGTTCTTACAGCGGAACCGTTGTTTTTCATTGATGATCCCGCTTTTAACTATTTTATTACTACTGCATTTAGGACATGTATTTTCCATAGCTATACTTTTTTAGCAAATATATAATAAATTAGCAAAAATATAATTTCTAATAAAGATAATTTTACCTGTATAATTTTTTAAAACAAAAAAAATATCTTTTTTATTTGGTTTTTATAGAAATTATATTTTAAATTTGCCAAAAAAATTAGATAAATAAATGGAAATAGAAATTTCCTCATGCGAACATCTAATGTATGTGAGTGAAATACAGCAGGAAATGTATGATTCTGCACAGCGCAGAGGAACGGGTATCGCAAAACGTTCCATCGAATATTTAAGTAAAAAGATTTCAGAGGGCAATGCTGTGGTAGCTACTGAAAACGGCGAGTGGGTGGGTTTCTGCTATATAGAGACCTGGTCGCATGGGAAGTTTGTTGCCAACTCAGGATTAATTGTATCTCCGAAATTCAGGAATGGAGGAGTAGCGACGCAGATCAAACATAGAGTGTTCCAGTTATCTAGAGAAAAGTATCCGGAAGCTAAAGTATTTGGGCTGACTACAGGTCTGGCGGTAATGAAAATAAATAGTGATTTAGGATACAAACCGGTTATCTATTCTGAACTGACTCAGGATGAGGAATTTTGGAGCGGTTGTAAAAATTGTGTCAATTACGAAATTTTAATGAAAAAGGAACGTAAAAACTGCCTGTGTACGGCAATGTTGTTTGTTCCGGAAAATATAACAAAAAATGAGGCTGTGAATGATCAGCCTAACAATAAATATGATGAAATAAACCAAACAGGATTGGGGCATTCTGCTCAAAGTTCTCCTGGTGAATTTCATCTGGCCATTAACAAAAATAAAAAGAATTCAGATGAAAAAGAAGGTCATCTTAGCGTTTAGCGGAGGTTTAGATACTTCCTACTGTGCGAAATATCTTAGTGAAACACTGGGGTATGATGTATATGCAGTAACTGTAAACACCGGAGGTTTTTCTAAAGAAGAAGAAAAGGAACTGGAGAAAAAAGCCCTTAATCTAGGGGTGAAAGCATACAGGTGCGTAGATGCTCAGGAAGACTATTATAATTCTTGTGTGAAGTATTTGATTTTTGGGAATGTATTGAAAAATAATACCTATCCTCTTTCTGTAAGTGCTGAGCGCACTATTCAGGCACAGGAGATTGCAAAATATGCAATTGAAGTTGAGGCAGATGCTATTGCTCATGGAAGTACAGGGGCCGGAAATGATCAGGTTCGTTTTGATTTGATATTTCAGGTAATGTGTCCAGATGTGGAGATCATTACCCCGATCCGGGATATGGCTTTATCCCGTGAAGAGGAGATTGAGTTTTTGAAAAGCCATGGCTATGAAATGGAGTTTCATAAAGCGCAATATTCAGTGAATAAAGGGCTTTGGGGAACTTCTGTAGGAGGAAAGGAGACTTTGACATCAAGAAATTACCTGCCGGAAGAAGCGTTTCCTTCTCAAATTCAGGAAACTCAGGCTTCAGAGCTGGAGATCGAATTTAAAAACGGAGAAGTGGTTGCTGTGAATGGGGAGAGTTTTGAACATTCCGTATATGCTATTCAGAAAATAGAAAAATTAGCTTCTGTGTATGGTATCGGCCGGGATATCCATGTTGGGGATACTATTGTAGGGATAAAAGGAAGAGTGGGTTTTGAAGCAGCAGCAGCTTCAGTAATTATTAAAGCACACCATTTATTGGAAAAGCATACCCTTTCAAAATACCAGCAGATGATGAAATCTCAATTGTCCGATTGGTATGGAAACTGGCTTCATGAAGCATTGTTCTTAGACCCTGTGATGAGAAATATTGAATCTTTCTTAGTAGATTCTCAAAAAACAGTAAGTGGAAAGGTATTTGTAACCCTTCATCCTTACAGATTTGTTTTAAATGGAATTGAATCTGTTCACGATTTAATGTCTGATCAATTTGGAAGCTATGGAGAAGCGAACAGAGCTTGGACAGGAGAAGATGTAAAAGGGTATACAAAAATTGTAAGCAACTCTTTAAATATATACCACCAAATTAACCAAAATATCAACAACTAGTTCCGAAGGAACGATTTAGCCCAAAATAGGATGTAGTCCTATTAGTTTGAATATGAAGAAAACAGTAGGAATTGTAGGAGCCAACGGCTATACAGGAAGTGAGTTGATACGCTTACTGGCTTTTCATCCCCATGTGACATTGAGTTTTTTATATAGTCGTTCGAATTCGGGAACAAGAATATCGGATTTGTACCCGGATTTGACGACGGTTTGCGAACAGATTTTAACGGATCAGCCTGAAGAGGTGGATATTCTTTTTCTGTGTCTTCCCCATAAGGAAAGCCAGAATTGGCTAACCCAGAATCCTGTGAAAGAGGAGACTTTGGTGATTGACCTGGGAAATGACTTCCGTTTGCAAGGAGATTTCGGAAACAGAGATTTTATCTACGGATTGCCTGAAATCAATAAAAAACAACTGTCAGGGTCAAAGAGTATTGCCAATCCGGGATGCTTTGCAACCGCGATTCAGTTAGCTCTTTTACCATTAGCTGAAAAAGAATTGCTGGATGAGGTTTTTACAACAGGAATTACAGGATCTACAGGAGCAGGGCAGTCTTTACAGGCGACTACGCATTTTACCTGGAGAAACGATAATGTCTCTGCGTACAAAACTTTATCTCATCAGCATGTGGATGAAATTTTACAACAAATAGTTTTGTTTAATCATAAAGAGGTCAGCCTGAATTTTGTACCATGGAGAGGGGATTTTGCAAGAGGAATTTTTACAAGTTCTACGGTAAAAACAGATTGGGGACTTTCTGACCTCTATCAGTTGTATCAGGATTTTTATGCAGGAGAGCCTTTTGTAAAGGTAAGTGAAAAAGCAATTGATTTAAAACAAGTTGTCAATACCAATCGCTGTGTGATTCAGATCGAAAAATGTGGAAATGTAGTAGTGATCCACTCAGCGATTGACAATTTGTTGAAAGGCGCTTCAGGACAGGCAGTACAGAATATGAATATTGCCATAGGCTGGGAAGAAAATGAAGGACTGAATCTGAAGCCGATAGCTTTTTAATGTACAATGCATAAAGTACAATGTATAATGTTACAAAGTAAAATGTATTAATGAGGTAGCAGATCCTATTAACTCTCAACCATCAACTAACAACTAGCAACAAAAAATGAATTTATTCAACGTATATCCATTATTTAATATAAACCCGGTTAAAGCTCAGGGATCTTTCCTTTGGGATGATAAGGGAGAACAATATCTTGACTTTTACGGAGGTCATGCGGTAATTTCCATTGGACATAATCATCCTCATTATCAGACAAAACTAAAAGAGCAGTTAGAGAAAATTTCTTTTTATTCTAATTCTGTTCAGAATGAATTGCAGACTGAGCTGGCAGAGAAACTTGGGAGGCTTTCAGGCTATGAAGATTACAGTCTTTTTTTATGTAATTCCGGAGCTGAGGCGAATGAGAATGCCTTAAAACTAGCTTCTTTTCACAATGGAAAAAGCAAAGTGCTTTACTTCTCCGGATCATTTCACGGAAGAACTTCTGCAGCGGTTTCTGTAACCGATAATCCCAAAATTGTGGCATCGGTTAACTTTTCAGAACGATTTATCAAATCGGAATGGAATGATATCGAACAGCTTGAAAAGACTTTTGAAGTATCTGGAAATGAAATCTCTTCTGTAATTATCGAAGGAATTCAGGGTGTGGGAGGAATTATGATTCCAACGGCGGAGTTTTTATCTAAAATTAAGGAATTGTGTGATCAGTATGACAGTGTTTTGATTTTAGATGAGGTACAATCCGGATACGGAAGAAGCGGATATTTCTTTGCGCATCATGAATTCGGAATACAACCGGATATGATTACCACAGCAAAAGGAATGGGGAACGGTTTTCCGGTGGGAGGTGTTTTAATTCATCCTAAATTTCAGGCAAGCTATGGTTTGTTGGGAACAACATTTGGCGGAAATCACCTGGCTTGTGCAGCGTCTATTGCAGTTCTGGATGTTATGAAGGAGGAAAACCTTATCGAAAATGCTCAGCAAATGGGCGAATATATTGAAAATGAAATTAAGGATTTACCACATATTAAATCAATCCGAAGGAAAGGACTGATGATCGGAATAGAACTCGACAGGGACTGTTCGGAAGTAAGGAAAAGCCTGCTGTATGATCATCATATTTTTACAGGAAACTCAAATGATAAAAGTGTTTTAAGGATTCTTCCGGCACTTACTATCAAAGAAGAGGAAACCGACCTTTTCATCAATGCTTTGAAAATAGTATTGGAAAAAATTTAAACAAAACTGCAGAGAGCAAAATTGCAAAAAGCCTAAGATCCAAATTATAATGCAAGTTTGTCATTCCGTAGGAATCTAGGCGAAATAGTCAAAACTTGAATTGAAAATATGTTAACCACAAAAGTCACAAAAGACTTAACACTTTAGTGATTTTAAGTAACAACTAAGCGTTAATAAGAACATTTAAGTTCTTTGAAAATCTTTGATTTTCATCTTATGTAAACTTTAATGTTTTCAAGGTGTTAAACTTTTTAAAATTAAGTGTTTAAATAAAAAACTTTTGTGTCTTTTGTGGTTTAAGTTATCACAATTAATAGGTCAATCAATTTTTAAAACATTCATTCAATGAAGAATTTTACCGCTGTAAGTGATGTTGAAAACTTACAGGAAATCATAAAAAAAGCTTTAGAGATAAAAGCAAACCCGCTTTCAGAAACAGAAAAAGGAAAGGGGAAAACTATAGGACTTGTATTTTTAAACTCAAGTTTAAGAACCCGTTTGAGCAGCCAGATTGCAGCGCAAAATTTAGGGTTAAATGTTTTGACACTGAATGCAGCACAGGAAGCATGGAATCTTGAATTTGCTGATGGAGCGGTAATGAACGGAGATACAGTGGAGCATATCAAAGATGCTATTGAGGTATTAAATCAATATTGCGATATTATTGCTGTGCGTTGTTTTGCAGGAATGAAAAGCAAAGAAGATGACGTCAATGAAAGTATTTTAAGCCAGTTTCAGCAGCATGCCAAAGTTCCTGTTATCTCTTTGGAATCAGCAACCCGTCATCCGTTGCAAAGTTTGGCGGACTGTATTACCATCACCGAAAACTGGAAAAAAGATCATAAACCAAAAGTAGTGCTTACATGGGCTCCGCATATCAAACCCATTGCTCAGGCTGTAGGAAACTCTTTTGCAGAATGGATGCAGGAAATGGATGTTGAATTGGTGATTGCAAATCCTGAAGGCTATGATCTGGATAAAAATTTCACAAAAGATGTAAAAGTAATCCATGATCAGAATGAAGCATTAAAGGATGCTGATTTTATCTATGTGAAAAACTGGTCTTCTTTCGATGAGTATGCAGCCATGCCGGAAGTACGGGAAGATTGGATGCTGACGAATGAAAAACTGGCGAATACCAATCAGGCAAAAGTAATGCACTGTCTCCCTGTTCGTCGTAATGTAGAGCTGAGTGATGAAGTGATGGACGGAGCGCATTCTATTATCTACCAACAGGCAAAGAACCGTATTTTCTCGGCGCAGGCAGTATTCAGCGAAATTTTAGATGAATTAAAAGCCAAATAATCCTTGTCAAGGTTTTAAGCCTTGACAAGGATCAAAAAGAGCAAGTATCTCAAAACGTTTACAAAATGAAGGAAAAGTTATACATCATAAAAATTGGAGGAGCTTTAATTGATGATGAGGAATTATTAACTCAATTCTTAGAACAATTTTCTGAAATCCAGGAAAAGAAAATCCTTGTTCACGGCGGTGGTAAATTGGCAACAACTTTGGCTGATAAACTGGGTATTGAGCAGAAGATGATTAATGGAAGGCGGATTACGGATAAAGATACATTGGATATTGTAACGATGGTATATGCGGGAGGGATCAATAAGAATATTGTTGAAAAATTGCAACAAAAAAACTGTAATGCAATAGGCTTTTCCGGTGCGGATGGCAATTTGATTAAAGCTAAAAAAAGAGAACATCCGGATATTGATTTTGGTTTTGTAGGGGATATTAATAAAAAAAGTGTGAACAAGAAACTGGTTTCAAAATTCATGAAGCTCGATCTTATTCCTGTATTTTCAGCGATTACTCATGACAAAAAAGGAAATCTTTTCAATACCAATGCAGATACCATTGCATCAGTGATGGCGCAGGCTTTATCATCGAAATTTGAGGTCGAATTATTATACTGTTTTGATAAAGAAGGAGTGCTTGAAAATGTAGATGATCCGGAATCATTGATCAAAAGTATGAACGGTGAAGATTTCGATGTATTGAAAAAAGAAGGAAAGCTGCATAAAGGGATTTTACCCAAACTTGAAAATGCTCTTGGAGCGATAAAAAATAACGTAAATAAGGTGTTTCTGATTAAAGAAACCCAATTGAAAAATCATATAGAGAATCATCATGCAGGAACTGAAATCTGTTTATAATAAAGAAGAATTACTGAATAATGCAGTTGAATTGCTGAAAAATCTGATTGAAATTCCTTCATTCAGTAAAGATGAATTCAATACATCGGTGGAGATTGAAAATTTCTTCAAAAAACATCAGATTCCGACCAAGCGTTTTAAAAATAATATCTGGGCAGTCAATAAAAATTTTGATATATTTAAACCTTCTGTTTTACTGAATACCCATCATGATACAGTAAAACCTAATAAAGCCTATACTTTGGATCCGTTTGTGCCGATCGAAAAAGACGGGAAACTTTATGGTTTGGGAAGCAATGATGCCGGAGCTTCTCTGGTTTCTATGGCACAGGTTTTCCTGTATTTTTATGATAAAGAAGATTTAAAATATAATCTGGTAATTGCTTTAACTGCAGAGGAGGAGATTTCAGGATTTGATGGAATAGAAGCTTTATTTCCACAGTTACCCAACATAGAATTTGCTATTGTAGGAGAACCCACACAGATGAATTTGGCGATTGCCGAAAAAGGACTGCTTGTGATAGATGGGGAAATGATGGGAACTCCTTCCCATGCTGCTCATCCTAATCATGATAACTCGATTATAAAATGTATGCAGGATCTGCAGCATATTTTAGAATTTAAATTCCCAAAAGTTTCAGAATATCTGGGAGAGGTAAAAGTGACTTTATCAGGCATTAATGCCGGAGTACAGCATAATGTGGTACCTGAATCCTGTCATTTTACACTGGATGTAAGGGTGACAGATGAATACTCCAATAAAGAAGCTTTTGAAATGATTCAGTCTCAAATGAAATCAACACTTACAGCGAGATCTTTCAGACTCAATTCTTCGAAAATTGAAATGGATCACCCGTTTGTACAGGCAGGTCTTGAAATTGGCAGGACAACATACGGTTCTCCAACTTCTTCAGATCAGGCCATTATTCCATGTACATCAGTGAAAATAGGCCCCGGAGACAGTAGGCGCTCTCACACTGCGGATGAATTCATCTATGTTCATGAAATAGAAGAAGGGATTGCGATCTACATCCAAATTCTGGAAAAAGTGTTATAAAGATATCAGATACTAAATCTCAGATCTCAGATACAAATCAAAGAGTCTGACATTTGAATATCTAAAAAAATATGTTTTGACAACGCTCAGCAGGTAGAAAGTTTAAGTTTTTAATAAGGATTTATGCAAAAAAGAAAATTAAAAACGGAAACTTTTATTAAGGAAATGTTTTTTTATAGTTAATAGTAATTTTTAAGGAATGCCTGGCTGGGCATGTCAAAACCAATTAATATTTTAAATAGTTACATATGAAAAAGATATGGCAGAAGGATAACCTTGCCACCAATATATTAGTCAATCAGTTCACCGTAGGAAAAGATCTTGATTTTGATGAACGTTTAGCAAAATACGATGTAAAAGGGTCTATGGCCCATTGTAAAATGCTTGCAGAAACAGGGATTATTTCCGATGAAGAATCAGAGCAGATGTTATTTGTTTTGAATGAAATTTTAGAAAAAATTGAAAAAGGTAGTTTTGAAATTGATAAAGAAGCTGAGGATATCCATTCTCAGATAGAAGCTATTCTCATTGAAGAATTAGGCGATACAGGAAAGAAAATCCATACTGCAAGATCAAGAAATGATCAGGTGTTGCTGGATATCAAACTCTATTTACTGGATGAGATCCGTGAGATAACAGCGCTTACAGATGAGTTTTTTCAGATTTTAATCAAACTGGCAGATCAGCATAAGGATGTTTTACTGCCCGGATATACTCATCTTCAGATTGCTATGCCTTCGTCTTTCGGGCTTTGGTTTGGAGCTTATGCAGAAGCACTTTTAGATGATGTTGAAATGCTGTTTTCAGTGAAAAATATCATCAATAAAAATCCATTGGGATCTGCAGCAGGTTATGGTTCGTCTTTTCCTATTAACCGTGAGAGTACGACGTATAATTTAGGCTTTCAGTCGATGAACTATAACTCGGTGTATGCACAGATGACCCGTGGGAAATCAGAGAAATTACTGGCAATGTCAATGGCAACATTGGCAGGAACACTGGGGAAGTTTGCTTATGATGTTTGTCTGTATTTGAATCAGAATTTTGATTTTATAAGTTTTCCAAAAGAATTTACAACGGGCAGCAGTATTATGCCCCATAAAAAGAATCCGGATATCTTTGAATTGGTTCGTGCAAGATGTAACAGAATACAGTCTCTTCCGAATGAGCTTATCATGCTAACGAATAATCTTCCGTCGGGATATCACAGAGATGTACAGCTGACTAAAGAAATTCTTTTCCCGGCAATTGACTCTCTGAAAGAATGTCTGGAGATTTTGAGTTATACTTTACCTAATATCCAGGTAAAAGACGGGATTCTGGAAGATGAAAAATATAAATATCTTTTCAGCGTAGAAAAGATCAATGAAGAAGTGAAAAATGGAAGTTCTTTCCGTGACGCCTATGTGAAAGTAGGACAGGAGATTGAAAATAATGCATTCGATTTTGAACCGGGAAATCTTGATCATACGCATCAGGGGAGTATAGGAAACCTCTGTCTGGATAAAATAGAATATCAGTTCAATAAACTGAAAAATAAATTATTGGGTTAGAATCTAAGCCATTGAGGTCATCAAAAACTTAAGCAAAAAAATCAGTAGAATTTCTAAAATTATTTTAGCCTGCTGCCTTTTCGTTGTGAAAGCCTTAATCTTATAAATCTTACCTGCTTAAATGATCTTAATGGTTAGATTTTATTCCGCTCTTTGAATTTGATGATTGATTTTAAAACTTTGAAACTATTGAGTATAGTTGGAAATTAAGAAATTTTATCGGAGATAAAATCTTTGCGCCTTATAGCATAAAGGATATAAATTTCTTTTGCGTCTTTGCGTTTTTCTAACAAAATAAGAGATTATAAAAACCAAAAAATGTTGGTATACGCAAAGACGCAAGGAATAATAAGTATTATTTTTAAGGTGCAAGAAAATCAAAGATTTCAGCAAGTGAAATTAATTTAAGTTTAAAAATGAAAAAATTATTCCAGGTCAATTTTGAATTTGGTGGATTTTTTTACCTCATGAAGAACAATGGAGCTATGGTATTGTCCGATATTGGGAAGGTTTGAGATGACATTGACTGCAAATTCATTATAGGAGTTAATGTCTTTTGCAATGATCTTTAGCATATAGTCATATTCCCCGGAAAGACTGGTGATTTCCTGTACTTCATCATATTTTCCGATGTTTTTCTCAAAGGTTTCCAATACTTTCTTGGATTGCTCTTTAAGACGGACATTACAATAGACTATGATATTCAAACCCAGTTTTTCACGGTTTAAAAGACCTACATATTTTTCAATAATTCCGTGCTTCTCCAGTTGTTTGATCCGCTCATAGGTTGGAGTAAAGGTAAGGCCTATCTTTTCTGAAATTTCCTTAACAGATAGAGTAGAGTCTTCCTGAATAATGCTGAGAATCATTTTGTCTTTTAAATCCATAAACTAATTTGAGTGATAACAAAAATATTAATTTAAAATGAGAATAGGAAAATACTGAGGTTTTTAATTTTTTTAAAACTTTGTTTTTGTAGATTCGTAAAAATACTGTATCTTTGCACCTAATGAATAAAAAAGCATTTATATCATTAGATTTACCGGGCGAAAGCGCCCTTTACGATATTTATTGTTATTAAGCGAAGATCTTGTCTTCGCTTTTTTTATGCTCAAAAATTAAAGAATTATGTTTACGATTACAGAACTAAGCACCGAGAGAATCAACAGTATACTGACAGAAGCAATGGCTTTTGCGAATGGAAAAACTGCTAAAATTGAAGGAGAAGTTTTTTGCTCAAACCTTTTCTTTGAAGACAGTACAAGAACAAAGACGAGCTTTGATATTGCAGAAAGAAAACTGGGACTTCAGGTTGTTCCTTTTGATGCTTCACACAGTTCGGTAAACAAAGGCGAGAGCCTTTATGATACGGTGAAGACTATTGAAAGTATAGGGGTAAACTTAGTAGTGATCCGCGATAAAAAGGACAGGTACTTTGAAGAATTACAAAATATTAAGATTCCTGTGATCAATGGAGGAGACGGAACAGGAAATCACCCTTCACAGTGTATGTTGGATCTGATGACGATCTATCAGGAATTCGGAAGGTTCGAAGGATTAAAAGTAGGGATTGTAGGGGATGTAAAACACAGCCGTGTTGCCAATTCAAATGCTGAAGCCCTAAGAAGATTAGGAGCTAAAGTATACTTCTCAGGACCGGAACAATGGTTTGATGAAGGAGCTTTGATCAACGGAACTTACCTTTCAGTAGATGAACTGATTGCTGATGTAGATGTTCTGATGCTCTTAAGAATACAACACGAAAGACATGATGACGCGATGAGCTTTACAGCTTCCGACTATCATAAAAGATATGGCCTCACCAAAGAAAGGGAACGAGCGATGAAAAAAGAAGCAATTATTATGCATCCTGCACCTATCAACAGAGGGGTAGAAATAGATTCGGATCTTGTAGAATGTGAACGTTCAAGAGTTTTTAAACAAATGCAGAATGGCGTTTTCGCAAGAATGGCGATCCTGAAGGAAGCGCTGGAAGAAAAAGGGTTTACGTTTAAGTAAATTGTAAAAAGTATAATGTACAAAGTAAAATGTACAAAATACAGATCGGAGAGAAGTACATTATACATTGTACACCCGACATTGTACAAAAAAAAATAATATAGAACAAGGAAGTCTGACTTCTAAGTTCTAAAATCTAAAATCTAATTTTTAAAAATGAAGAAAAAATTAATACTGGAGTCCGGTGAAGTGTTTCATGGAGAAGGTTTCGGAGCAGAGTTGGAAACTGCAGGAGAAGTAGTTTTCAATACCGGAATGACAGGGTATCAGGAATTGATTTCTGACCCGTCGTACTGCGGTCAGATAGTTTGTATGACCTATCCGCTTATCGGAAATTATGGTATTAACCGTGATGATTATGAAAGTATCGAGCCTGCAATTAAAGGACTTATCGTAAAAGAACTTTGCGATCTTCCTTCTAATTTCCGTACTCAGATTACTTTAGATGAATTATTTAAAAAGAAAAACCTTTCAGGAATCTCAGGAATTGACACCAGAAGACTGACAAGAATTCTTCGTAACTATGGAGTAGTGAAAGGTAAAATTGTAAATGCTGATGCTGATGAAAGTGCAGTTGCTGCAGAACTAAAAACTACAAGTTTCCCTATCAACCAGGTGGAAACAGTTTCTACAAAAACACCTTATGCTAACCCTAATCGTGGGTTCAAAGTAGTCTTAGTAGATTTTGGAGCTAAACTGGGGATCATCAGAGAGCTGTCACAAAGAAATTGCGACATTATCGTTGTTTCTCAGGATACAACAGCAGAAGAGATCTTACTGATGAATCCTGATGGAATTATGCTGTCAAATGGTCCTGGAGATCCGGAAGATGTACCACACGCTTTGGATATGATCCGAGGTTTACTGGGGAAAGTTCCCATCTTTGGAATCTGTTTAGGACACCAGCTGATCGGATTAGCTTGCGGAGCAAAAACCTTCAAACTAAAATTCGGACACAGAGGAGGAAACCACCCGGTATTGGATCTGGAGAAAAACAAAGTGGCTATTACTTCTCAAAACCATGGGTATGCAGTAGATCAGGAAAGCTTAAAAGGAACAGATCTTATTGAAACCCACATCGCCTTGAACGACAGAACAAATGAAGGATTAAAGCACAAAATCCACCCTTGTTTCTCCGTTCAGTACCACCCTGAAGCGAGCCCAGGCCCGGAAGATGCAAACTACCTTTTTGATGAGTTCATTGAAATGATGGAGAATTTTAAAAAGTAGGAATCAAGAACCGAGAACCAAGAACCAAGACGAAATAGAGTACAAATGCACAACTTTGAAAAACTACTTTTCTGGCAAAAGTCTATTGTATTGGCAAAGAATATCTATGTTGTTTGTCAAGAGATTAACAATGACGAAAAGTATGGGATAATTTCTCAGATTAAAAGATGTACTATTTCCATTCCGTCAAATATAGCTGAAGGTTCAGGAAGAAATAGCACTAAAGAATTTAATCATTTTCTTGCTATTGCTTTGGGTTCTGCATTTGAATTGCAAACCCAGTTGATTTTGGTGAGAGAGTTAAATCTTTTGCCTGAAGAGAAGGTAAATACTTTGCTTAGTGAAGTATCTGAAATTCAAAAAATGATTTACTCATTCAAAAATAATTTAAAATAAAGTCTGGAAAATCTTGGCTCCTGGCTCTGGATTCTTGACTCTAATAAAAAAGAAAAATGGCAAAACGTACAGATATAAAAACAATTTTAGTAATCGGTTCAGGACCTATTATCATTGGTCAGGCAGCTGAATTTGATTACGCAGGAACGCAGGCTTGTCTGTCTTTGAGAGAAGAAGGCTACAAGGTTATTTTGATCAACTCAAACCCTGCAACAATTATGACGGATGTGGAAATCGCAGATAAAGTATATATCGAGCCGATTTCATTACAGTTTGTAAGCCACATCATCAGAAAAGAACGTCCGGATGCATTGTTACCAACACTGGGAGGCCAGACAGGGCTGAACATGGCGGTAGAATTGGAGAAATCAGGAATTCTTGAAGAATGCAAAGTGGAAGTATTGGGAACTACACTTTCTGCAATTAACAGAGCAGAAGACAGAGACCTTTTCCGTGAACTGATGAGAGAGCTGAACGAACCGGTTCCGGAGTCTGATATCGTTAATACAGTAGAAGGAGCAATTGCTTTTGCTGATAAAATCGGATATCCTGTAATTGTTCGTCCTGCCTTTACCATGGGAGGAACAGGAGGTGGTATCGCTTCCACGGAAGCTGAATTGAAGGAGATTGCTGAACTGGGATTGAAATATAGTCCTGTTACACAGTGTCTTATCGAGAAATCAATTGCTGGATTCAAAGAAATTGAATATGAAGTAATGCGTGATGCAAACGACAACGCGATTGTGGTTTGTAACATGGAAAATATAGACCCGGTGGGAGTTCATACCGGAGATTCAATCGTAGTAGCACCTTCTCAGACCCTTTCAGACAGAGAGTATCAGTTATTGAGAAATGCTTCTTTAAAAATCATCAGAGCATTAGGAATTGAAGGAGGATGTAACGTACAACTAGCATTGGATCCACATTCTTTCGAGTACTATATCATTGAGGTAAACCCAAGAGTTTCCCGTTCTTCAGCACTTGCAAGTAAAGCAACAGGATATCCTATTGCCAAAATTGCTGCCAAAATTGCTGTAGGATTGACACTTGATGAAATTATGAACCCGGTGACAGGAAAAACATATGCGTGTTTTGAGCCGGCGCTGGATTATGTAGTTACTAAATTCCCAAGATTCCCATTTGATAAGTTCGAAACTGCTGACAGAAGACTTTCTACTCAGATGAAAGCAACAGGTGAAGTAATGGCTATCGGAAGAAATTTTGAGGAGTCTTTACAGAAAGCAATCCGTTCATTAGAAACAGGAATCAAACACCTTGGATTAAAAACAAAACAGGCTGAGGCTCTTACAGCAGAAGAAATTGAAAGAAGAATCAGAGTTTGTGATGACGAAAGATTGTTCATCATTGGAGATGCTTTAAGAAGAGGATACGATTGGGAACAGATTGTAGAATGGAGCAAAATAGATAAGTTCTTCATTTGGAAACTGAAAAAGTTAGTAGATTTTGAAAAAGTGATTGCTGATCATAAATTTGATAAAGAAACTTTAATTCAGGCTAAGAAACTAGGTTTTGCAGATATCAATATTGCTGTTCTTTGGGATGTAACGGAACGTGAAATTTTCAATTTCAGAAAAGAAAACGGAGTGATGCCGGTATACAAAATGGTAGATACCTGTGCCGCAGAATTTGAAAGTGAAACTCCCTATTTCTACGGAACCTATGAAGAAGAAAATGAAAGTGTTGTTTCCAATAAAGAAAAGATCATTGTGCTGGGTTCAGGACCTATCAGAATCGGACAGGGGGTAGAATTTGATTATGCTACAGTTCACTCGGTTTGGGCAATCAAAGAAATGGGTTACGAAGCGATCATCATCAATAACAACCCTGAAACAGTTTCCACAGACTTCTCTATATCTGATAAATTATACTTCGAACCTCTTACGGAAGAAGATGTAATGAACATCATCGACCTTGAAAAACCTAAAGGAGTAGTGGTTCAGTTCGGAGGGCAAACTGCGATCAACCTTGCAGATAAGTTAGCATCTCACGGAGTACAGATCTTGGGAACTTCCCTGGAAGATCTTGACAGAGCTGAAAACAGAGATAAATTTGAAAAAGCATTACAGGAGCTTGGAATTCCTCAGCCAAAAGGAAGAACTTCAACCTCAAAAGAAGAAGCAATAGAAATTGCCAACGAAATCGGTTATCCGGTATTGGTACGTCCAAGTTATGTTTTAGGAGGTAGAGCAATGGAGATTGTATACACAGAAGCAGAACTTGCACACTATATGGAATTCGCGGTTGAAGCAAGCCCAGAACATCCCATTTTGGTTGACAAGTACATGGTAGGAAAGGAGATTGAAGTAGATGCAATCTGTGATGGTGAAACAGTAATAATTCCCGGAATTATGGAGCACATCGAAAGAGCAGGAGTTCACTCCGGAGACTCTATTGCAGTGTATCCGCCACAAAATATTTCACAAAGCGAAGTTGATACTTTAGTAGACTATACAAAGAGACTGGCAAAAGGACTGAAGGTTATAGGATTAATGAATATCCAGTACGTACTTTTCGAAGGAAATGTATATGTAATCGAAGTGAACCCGCGTTCTTCAAGAACAGTTCCTTTCTTATCTAAAATCACTGAGGTACCAATGGCTAACCTTGCTACAAAAGCAATATTAGGACAAAAACTGACAGATCTTGGTTACAAAGACGGGCTGGTTCCTAATAAAGAAGGTGTATTTGTAAAAGTTCCTGTTTTCTCTTTCTCAAAACTAACGAAAGTTGATATCTCTTTAGGACCTGAAATGAAGTCTACAGGAGAGGTTATGGGTAAAGATACAACGCTTGAAAAAGCACTTTACAAAGGTCTTGTTGCAGCAGGAAGAAAAGTTCCTATGCATGGTTCCATCCTGTTTACAGTGGCAGATAAGCATAAAGGAGAAGCCGCAGCTTTAGCAGCAAGATTCCATGAAGTAGGATTCAGAATCTGGGCTACAGAAGGTACCGCGAAGTTCTTTGGAGAAAAAGGAATCCCTTGCAAAATTGGATATAAAATAGGAGAAGAAAGTGTAAACCTTATCGATCTGATCCAGAAAGGAAAAGTTCAGTATGTTGTGAATACCACTACAAAAGGTAAACAGGCAGAAAGAGACGGTTTCCAGATCAGAAGAATGAGTGTGGAGAACGGTGTTCCTTGTTTAACGTCAATGGATACGGTAGAAGCTATTCTGAAAGTAATTGAAAGCATGAGTTTCAAAATGGAAACGATGTAATTTTCAGAAAATATAACACTATAAACCTCATAGATTTTTGAAATCTATGAGGTTTTTTTATCTCAATCAATTATATATCAACGCTAGGTTTGCCAGAGCTCTACCTTACCTAATTTTTACTTTCTGTTATTGTGGCTAAATCTTCAATGAACAATACGTTTATCCAAATCAATTTGTTGATTTATTTCTTACATAGACTTCTGCAACAGAACTTTTTACTTTTAATTAAAACAATCTCCTGTAAACTATTAAAATTTGATTGTTGAAATACGTAAATTTGAGAACCACAAGTATCAGTGATTATTATGGTGTTTACAGTTTCAATTATATAAATGATATTGTAAAACCTAAAGCTTTAAAAAAAATTGAAAATTAAAAATCAGTTAATAAATCGGTTGTGGACAGTTCCGGTATTATCTTGGAAATTGCTCCGCAATCAACAGTATGAATTGAAAAAATGCATAATTCCCGATGGTATTGGAAATTGATAATGTTGAGATAGATGGTGAAAAATTTAGCATTCAGGAATTAGAAAAAAAGTCTGATAAAATTAGATATGACTACGTTTACAAAATCAAATAAAAATTAATGATAATTTTTAAAAACACCATGCAAAGACAAATTTTACAACCTATTTTGATTATTATTTCCCTGATTTTAACCACAAACTCTATAGTTGGTCAGAAGAAAGAATTCAGGGATACTCAGGTGGATAGCCTGACTTTTTTAAATAACCGGAAAGTTGTAAACAGTTTAAATACTGAAGTTTTCAGGAAAAAAATATTCTCAAAAGATAGTATGCAGATTCCTTACAGGCTTTTAACTCCAAAAAATACTGCTAAGGGTAAGAAATACCCGTTAATCATCACTTTCCACAATTCAACCAGAATTGGCAATGATAATGAAAACCAGCTTGAACCGTTTGCCAAAATGTGGTTAAGGGACGAGATTTACAGTAAATACCATTGTTATGTAATAGCACCACAGTTCAGTAAGCGCTCTTCAAATTATGAAAAGAACAATGATAGTATTCAAATTTCAAAACCTTCTCATGAAGTTTTTGCTTTATTGGACTTGATAAAAAATGTAGAAAAAGAATATCCGGATATTGATAAAGATAGGATTTATTTGATAGGGTACTCTATGGGGGCATCAACGGCACAAAACCTGATGAATATTCAGCCGGACAAATTTGCGGCCCTGGTATCGGTAGCTGCTGTTCCGGATTTTTCGAATCTTAGAAAGATAAATAAGAAAAATATCTGGTTGATTCACGGAGAAAAAGATACTGAAAATCCGTACATCGGAAGTGTAGAATTATTTAACAGGATGTCTTCAGATCCTAACCTAATTTTCACCACCTTCACTTATCTCAATCACAATACTATTGTTATTCCGTTTTTACTGACGGAAGAAATTCCAAAATGGTTGTTTAAAAAACATAAATAGAAAACTGTAGATAGATATAAAATATAGTAAATTCAATTCAAATAAATGCTGTTAATTTTCTTTCAGTCTTTCGATTTTAAGATAGTTGGCTTGCTGAAAACATATTTAAATTTCTATTTTTTTGTGTTTCCATAAGAATATGTCTTCTGGTGTATAAAACATCTTATATTTTTTTTGCTGATTTATGTAAGAGATTGTAAATTAGGGGGTCATAAATACTTTGTTTTTAAATATATTTTAGAAATTAATAAAAACTCCACCAAATCAGAAATAACCATGGCAGAATATCTTGCAAAATCAAATAATTCTTTATCCTTTGAGGTGACACAGGGTGGCCAGTTGATAGGAAAGCTTACGTACGGAAGCTGGTTTAATTTTAATGCGATAGCAGAAATTGCAAACGTAACCTATCAGATTGAGCCTAAGGGTTTTTGGGGGACCACTATTGAGCTGAAAGATAATGAAAAAGTACTCTTAAAGTTCAGAATGAACTGGAACGGAGAAATTGTAGTCCAGACTTATTTTAATGGGATAAAAAATGGATTTCTTTTTAAACACAGAGGTATTTTTAAAGAATCATTTGTATTGACTGATCAGGAGGGAATTGAGCTTTTAGTAATGAAGCCCAACCTCAAATGGAGTACCTTAAATTACGAATATGATATCACAACCTCTGATGCCTTTGAAACATTTCCTGATAAAGAAATTGTACTGATCAATGCCTTACACTGTGCCAATTATTATATGTCGATGATGATGTCTGCAATAATATAGCAACATAACTACAATAAATATACTGAAGATATTATTATACTTACTCCATTCATTATGGAACAAACAAGAAAATATAGAATTAAATATCATCAAACGATGGAGTAAAGGGTTTCTGAAATTTCAGAAACCCTTTATTTATGGCCTTTTTTATTCAGATAATTTTATGATTTGTATCATATTTTTATTTAGAATTAATAAAAATAATATAGTTTTGCAATACTAAACTTAATTATACAATGAAAAGGACAATTATTTCTGCGGCTTTATTAGCCGTATCTATGCTGAGTGCTCAGGAAAAAGATACGGTTAAAATAGCTGAAATTCAGGCAGTATCTCTGCAAGGGACTCACAATTACAGAACCAAGAAATCAGAATCAGTAGCAAGGCTTCCATTGGAAAATCTTGAAAACCCTACTGTTTATAACCTTGTTCCGAAAGAAATTATCAGTGAAATGAGTGCTGTGGATTTCAATACAGCAATGGCTTCAGCTCCGGGAGTGGTAGTGAATAACAGTGTGAACGATAGTGGAAATGATATTTTCCTGAGAGGGTTCAGTTCTTCCGCGAATTTTAGAAACGGGTTGATCCAAAATCCTAGAGTGCAGGCTGAAATTGCTAATGTAGAAAGAATAGAAGTAATCAAAGGACCTTCAGGAACGCTGTTTGGAGGAACATTAGCTAATTATGGAGGAGTAGTAAATGTAATAACTAAAAAGCCACAGGAAAATTTTGGTGGAATCATCAACTATACTACCGGAAGCTGGGGAATGAACAGAATCACTGCAGACATCAATACTCCGTTGAATAAAGAGAAAACAGCTTTAGCAAGATTTAATGTGGCTGCCTATTCTCAGGACTCTTTCCAGGATGCAGGGTACAATAAAGGTTTGTTTTTCTCTGGAAGCATTCTATACAAAGTCAGTGATAAAACTACCGTAACATTGGATACTGAATTCCATTCGCCGGAAAAAACACTGAATGCCTATGTGAGACAGTCTGAAAAGCTGACCCTTCACTCTATGAAAGACCTTGCAGCTATTCATGGCAGATCATTTACAAGCAATGACATAGGATCAAAGAGAACCAATTTCGTTACCATGGCTGAAGTTACCCATAAATTTAATGATCAGTGGACTTCCAGAACGTCCTATCAGAGGGGAGAAGCTAACGAAAACGAATCTATATTTTTAGTATTGAATTATTTAAATGACAATTCTGTAAGCAGAAGTATCCGCCCTTTTGATAATTATAAAATTACCACAGATAATATTCAGCAGAACTTTATTGGAGACTTTAAAATAGGAAAACTGAGAAACCGTCTGGTTGTAGGATTTGATTATTTCCACCAGAATAGTAAAAATCAGTATCCTGTCTATAAAGTGGGTAAGAATGATTCTTCCGTATTTGTTCCGTATCCTTTAAACGGTGTCATTGTAGACAAAGATAAGCCACAGCCTGCAGATGTCGTTTTACTCAATGCTGCTTCCGACTGGACTTCGATTTCCCGTGATGTAGTGAAGGCACTTCCAAGAAATGGCACCAAATACGAGATATCACAATACAGTACGTACAGTGCCTATGTTTCCGATGTTTTAAATATTACAGATAACTTCCTTGTAATGGCAAGCTTAAGAATGGATCATTACAAAAATGATGATAGTAAAAGAAACGGGGTTCCCGGAAATGACGGGTACAATCAGACCCAGTTTTCCCCGAAATTTGGGTTAGTCTATGAAATCAAAAAAAATGAAATTTCGTTCTTTGCCAACTACGTAAATGGTTTTAAAAATATAGCCCCTTCACCCAACCAGGATGGAATTCTTACGAAATGGGATCCTGAGCAAGGGAATCAGTTTGAGGCCGGTTTTAAACTGGATCTATTCGGTAAGAAATTACTTTCAACCATTACCTATTACAATATGAAGGTTAAAAACAGGGTGATTGCTGATCCAGGCGGTTTGGGAAGCAGACAGGACGGAAATATCAAAAACCAGGGGTTTGAAATGGACGTGGTCATAAACCCGGTGAAAGGATGGAATATCGTAGGAGGATACGGGTATAACGATAACCGTTATGATGACAGAGGTAAAGATGCCGGAAAAAGAATTGCATGGACACCTAAACATGTAGCCAATTTATGGACCAGCTATAAAATTATGGACGGTGCTTATGAAGGCTTAGGTTTCGGAGCCGGGTTCAATTTTGTAGATAAAACTTATATTAATATTACCAACCATTTTCTGGCACCTTCATACACTTCTGTAGGCGCTACCATTTTCTATGATAAGAAAAAATACAGAATCGGTCTGAAAATGAATAATGGCCTGAATGAGACTTATTGGAACTTTTATGGCCAGCCACAAAAGCCAAGAGAGGTTCTTGCCAACTTCGCATTTAAGTTTTAATTAAAAATAAAAATTATTTAAAAAAGATATAATTTGTTGGGAAAGCCTTACAAGCAGTATGTATGGTAATCTCTTGCTCCTTTGTGCTTTCCAACAATTATAGTTATAGATAACCGGATAATTTAGATATGGATAATAAAAAAACTAACCCCAAGAAAAAACAGGGAAAATCCCTGGCCAAACGGATTACAGGCTGGTTGCATCTCTGGCTGGGACTTGTTTCCGGAATTATTGTAATGACTGTAACACTTTCAGGAACAGTATTCGTCTTTTGTGACGAAATTATAGATCTGTGTGGTGGAAGTGCCAAATATGTTCAGGTTCCTGCCGATGCAAAGAAAAAGTCTCCTGAAGAACTCCTTGCCCAATTTCATCAGCAGGTTCCGGACCGCAATGCATTTTATTTTGATACCTATAAAGAAGCAGACCGAAGCTTTAGAGTGGCTTCTGCCACCAAACCTCCTAAAGATAAAAATACAGAAAAAGCAGGAAAACCAAAAGGAAAGGGCCGTGGTCCCAGAGGAGTATTCGCCTATCATTACCTTGATCCTTATACCGGAAAAGTGATGGGCTCTACAAAGAGCTATGAGTTTTTCTATGTTGTTGCCCACATCCATGCTCAGCTATTGGCCGGAAAGTTCGGGAAAACGGTGGTAGGAATTGCTTCTATTATATTTTTTATCCAGCTTATCGGTGGGCTTATCCTTTGGTGGCCCAAAAAATGGAATAAAACCACCAGGACAACTGCATTTAAAATAAAATCAGGAACAAAATGGCGCAGGAAAAATTATGATTTCCACAACGTATTCGGTTTTTATTCATTGCTCCCGGCAGTATTTATCACAATCACAGGGCTTATTATGGCTTATAAAGTGCTTGCAGATCTTACACAAACCGTTTTTGGAGGCGTAGCTGATGCCCATAAAATTGCTGAAAAATTTGATCCTAAGTTTGATCCTGAAAAAAAAGCATTGCCTTTTACGGCGTTTATAGATAGAAATTTTAAAGAAATTCCTGAAGCAAAACAGATCAGGATGAGTGTTCCAAGAAATGACTCAGCGACTGCTTATAATGTAGTGGCAGCCCAATTTATCGGCTTAAAAAGCATTACAAACGGCAAAAGCAGAGAAATCAATAAATACACAGGAAATGAAATCATCTATCCGAAAGAAGTTCTGATGCATGAAGCGATTGAACATATGAATTTTGACCTGCATGTCGGCTATTGGGGCGGAATGTTTGGGAAAATCTTCACTTTCGTTATCGGAATCATCTGTACAAGCCTTCCGGTAACGGGATTCCTGATCTGGTGGGGAAGGAAAAATAAATCAACGAAAAAGACAAAGGAAATCAAAACTATTCATCAACACACAAAAGACGAACATCATGAACAACTGGTTTAAATTTTTATGCCTTTCCCTATTTTTAATTCTTACTTCAAAGGCCAATGCCCAGGAAAAAGTAATAGTGGGAGAGAAGCAGGTTTTATTTTCAAAAATTTTAAATGAAAACAGAGAAGTTTGGATTCATCTTCCTAAAACCTATGACGACATCACAATTAATCCTGCAAAATATCCTGTAATCTATCTTTTAGATGGTGAAATTAATTTTGAATATTATGTCGGGATGACTGATTTTTTGGCCCGGACACCTTATGCTGATATTCCGGAATGTATTGTGGTAGGAATTAAAAATACAGAACGCACAAGAGATCTTACACCCACAAAGGCTCAAAAGAAAAGTCCGGTAAACCCTAATCTTACCCTTTTTGCCGACAGTGGAGGAAGTGAGAATTTTGTGAAATTCATGCAGGAAGAACTGAAACCTTTTATCAGTAAGAATTACAGAACTCAGGAGTATTCTTTGCTGGTAGGCCATTCTTTTGGAGGACTGTTCGCCATTAATACTTTTCTTACCCATCCCGATTATTTCAATGCCTATGTTGCCAACGATCCCAGCTTATGGTGGGATAATAAGGTGATGATCTCCAGAACTAAAGATTATATTGAAAAGCATAAGAAATTTCCGGCGAAGAAGTCTCTGTTTGTATCCCAGGCAGATAATGAGGAACAGCAGAAAAACTGGAACTCCGATATGACCCAGGCCATAGAAGAGTTTAAAATAATAGTGGAAAACAATGGTTCGCTGAATTATAAACACCGTTTTTTTGAAGGAGAAGTACATGGTACCGTTTCTTATCCTGCAAATTATGAAGCCCTGAAGTTTATATTTAGAGGCTTCAGAACAGATATTAAACAGCTTGCCAAAAGTCCGGAATTGTTGGAAAAAGACTATAAAAAGCTGTCTGAGAAAACAGGAACAGACTTCATACCATCAGAATCTTATCTGAATGTAGTGCTTAAATTTATGAAAAGTAATGAGTTCAAAGAATCTGAAACGTATTTTATAGATCTGAAAAGCAGGCTTTATCCTAAAGTAAAATAATGCTGGGCGGATAAGGAATTGAGTTTAAATAATTGTAAAAATAAAAGAGGCCGTCTCACAACTCGTGAAAACGGCCTTTTTTATGAAATTTTCCTGTACTCCTATATGAGAAGGGTTTTCGTTTAAATGATTCTCAACCCACATCGTTTAGTTGTGAGACAGCTTCTTTTGTCATTATTAGATAATTATAATAAGTTTTGGCTAAAGCCGATGGATGATTAATAAAATATAAAACGGGCTAAAGCCCGTTCCAATTGATAAATATGCTGTAATGACAGAATTTCTCATAAATGCTGCTGAGTAAATTACTAATGTCTGTTATCACAATTGATTGTAAAATCTTTCTGATTTTTATCTAAAAATGTAATGGAAGGGCAGCCAAAAGACTGTGCAATAAATCCAAAAATTACAGGAGGTTTCCCTTTGAACAGATAACCGGTCCATTGAGAATTGTTGGCCTCATCAGTATTGATTCCATTAAGGGGAGTAAATTCTGCCCCGTCACCGCCGGCTGTAGTAATTGTTTTTTCAAATGTTTTTTCATTACGGTCATTGAGTATTACCAATTTGCGCTCCTGAACCATTTCATCCTGAAGATAGTCCTGCAGATAATAGGTGAGATCCTCATATTTTGCCTGATAGGTATCTCCAGGTGTAAGCCTGGAAGACGTAAAGTATTTCTTTGAAATGTCCGCACTTGCTTTCTTCCATTGGACAGGCTTCATTTTATGCTCAACAAAAGGGTTTTTATTCCCGAAATAGGCAACAGCATTCTCATATTTATTTCTGATATCCGGTTCTTTGTGAGCTTCAATCTGAAATCCTACCATGTATGAAGAGCCATCTACTTCTTCACCATCCATGGAATAGAAATCTAAATAAGCAACTGCTTTGAGCTTGTTTAATGGAAGTTTTTCCAGTTTGTTGAATTGATAATTGTAAAGGTAAAGTGAATCATTCTCTGTAAGATGAAGTCCGTTCAGTATTTTACTTCTGTGCTTTGAATCAAGCTCAATATACTGAAGCTGCTCAGGAGAAACATTTTTCTGATTGCTTAAAGCCTCTTTCTGTATAGGCTGGGGATCGGTATAAATATCTGATACAGAAATAAAAATATCTGACAGCGCATCTTTCTGTCCGGAGGAAATTACAGTGACACTGTAAATATTAAAGTTTTTATAATCTATTTTTTCTTCCGTTGCTTTTGGAGTTTTTACAGAATCATTAGTAGCAGTAATTGCTGTTTCGGAGGGCTTCTTTTCATCCTTTTTGCAACTGATAATCGCCAGTTGGGAAAATAAAAGAGCCGCGAAAATCCTAATCTTCTTCATAATTTTTTATTTGTAATGTTTTAGATCCTGTTTACATTTTATTCAGGAATTCTTATATATTTTGTTGACAAGACTCAATAGGTCAGTTTGAAATTATTTTTTGATTAAAAAGATGAACGCAAAGCTTATGAATAATTTCGCTTTATTTTAAGTGGGCAAAGTGATGCGGCTTCGTCGCTGATGAAGATGTATGCTTATCCATACGCTTCGACGAATCAACGAAGTTGATTCTATCCTTTGCTCCCTAAAAATATGGTAATGAAGCTAAAGCTTTACGTTAGAAAAACATATGTTTTAATTTATTTTATAATAAGGTTCTGAATAATACTTACTTGGCTTGATATAAGCTGTATTTCTGTCTGCGTCAAAGATCCATATAAATCTGCGCAGCATATCAGCACCAAAATAGCTGACATTTTGTGTTTTAAGATTTCCTGAGAAAAAAGCCACGGAAATATCTTTGAAAACAAAGTCTCCTAATTTTAAAAAAGGAAGAATTCCCTGTTTGATAGCTAAATTTTGTGCATTGGAATTTTTAAGTGTTTTTTCTCCTATTATTTTTAATTTTTTTTCCAGTTCTTTCTCTTCAGTAAACTCATTACTATATAATACCCCGCCTGAGTATCCGGATTGAAGAGCAAAATAAGACTCCTGTTGTTTCTCACCATCAACCACATTATCGGCAGCCACGATGAATACACCCTGATCCAGCATAATTTTAAGAGGTTGATAACCTGTAAGATCAGGGTTTTTGTCATAGATTACAAATTGACTGTTGTCATAATCAATTTTAAAAGTCTTTCCTTCAAATAGACTGGTTCCTATTTTTCCGTCCGATTCATAGCCTGAGAGCTGGTTGTCAAAAAATCGGACATCTTTCAGGGTTACCGGGCCAATATCCACCGTATTATGATCACTTATTTCTTCTTTATTGAAAATAATATGGTCTGCTTTTCTCTGCCGTTCCGGAGAAATAGAGCCATCTTTCATGGCAATCTGAAACATCAGGTCCAGTGAGTCTTTTTTGTTGACTTGGGACTTTACAATGATATTATTGTATTTTGTAATTCTGAAAGGAATAGTTTGCTGTGCCTGAATGCCAAGATAGCCGGCAAGAAGGAATAATAGGAGATTTGTTTTTTTGAGCATCGTTAGTAGTGATTGGTGTTAAAACTTTAAATTTACCCATTATCTTTGGATCAGCAAATAATATTGTGAAATGGTTGAGAAATTACTTCAAAGCGGCCTTCATTGGGAAAAGAAAGAATTCAAAAGGAATGAGTTCCTGAAAATTGCAGGAAGTACAGATACCTACATTTATTTTATAGAGAACGGAAGTGTCCGGATCTTTATGACAGATGAACATGAAGAAAGGATTATCCGTTTCGGATATACCGGTAATATTATTGTTTCCCTGGATTCTTTTCTTTCCGGAAAACCATCCGGTCTGTACATTCAGGCGATTAAAAAAACAAAGGTAAAACTCGCCTCAAAGAAAGATTTTTATGAAGTTATTCAGTCGGATGGAGAGCATATGAAGTTTTGGATACAGGTGCTGGAAGATTTGGTTTTGCAACAGCTGGAAAGAGAAAAAGATCTGCTGATCAATTCTCCGCGGGAACGTTATAAAAGAGTTTTAAGAAGAAGCCCGAAGCTGTTCCAGGAGATTCCCAATAAATACATAGCAAACTATCTCAGGATGTCACCGGAAACATTATCCAGGCTTAAAAAATCTTGAGTTCAATCAAGATTTAAGAACCCAACGATCTGGATATTTGCATAAAAAAGTGACTATGAAAATTTCAACTTCACAATTGTTGAATGAATTGAAAAATAAGACCCAACAACATCTTCAGTATGCAGAAATGCTCTTACGGAAAACTGAAGATGAGTTAAATTTCAGGATATCAGCAGATAGCTGGAGTGTCCTGGAATGTCTGGAACATCTCAACCGCTATGGAGAATTCTATATTCCGGAAATCAGCCGTAAAATTTCTTCCTCTGTCACTTCTTCCCAATTAACTTTTAAGCCGGGTATTTTAGGAAATTATTTTGCTAAAACGATGCTTCCTAAAGAAAAAATCAATAAGATGAAAACACTTAAAGCGATGAATCCCATTCATAGTCAGCTGAATAAAAGTGTTATTGACGAGTTTATCAGGCAGCAAAAACAGATGTTTGAACTTTTGGAAAAAGCCGGACATATTGATCTGGAGAAAACAAAAACAGGAATCAGTATTTCAAAATGGATCAGCCTGAAATTAGGGGATACCTTTCGATTTGTTATTTATCATAACGAAAGACATATAATTCAGGCCGGAAAAGTTTTGAAGAACATTTGAAACATTGATTGATGAATTCTAAAAAAGTAGTAATTTTAAACTAATGGAAATCATCTGTCAAAAAACCATACAAACTCCGCTTGGAGAAATGATAGCCTGCGCAGTAGATCAGGGGATCTGTTTACTTGAATTCACGGACCGGAAAAATATTGAAAAGCAGTTTAAATCTCTGTCAAAAGTCCTGAATGCTGAAATAGTAGAAAAAGAACACTTCCATTTCATACAGCTGGAGAAAGAGCTTAAAGAATACTTTGATGGAAAGAGACCGCACTTTGAAGTTCCACTATTCATCACAGGAACGGAATTTCAGGAAAAAGTATGGCAGCTCCTCCGTGAAATTCCAATGGGAGAAATAAGAACCTATAAACAGCAATCTGAATTTTTAGGAAATCCGAAGGCCATCCGTGCAGTAGGAACAGCCAATGGTATTAATAAAATTGCCATTTTAATTCCGTGTCACCGTGTGATTGGCTCAAATGGGGAGCTGGTAGGCTATGCAGGAGGAATCTGGAGAAAACAGAAATTATTGGAACTGGAAAAAGCTATTTTGTTTTAAGAATAAAGAATAAAAGTGGTTAATAGTACTGGCATTTCCTGCTTAGTACTAGTCATTCACATATTTTCCGTGCTTCAAAAATACCTGTCCATTTTTCGGTTGCGTACCGCCTGTCAATGTTGATACATTTGAAGAAAAATAATAATGATCAGTTTTAAAGATTTACATCAGGGTGAAGAACCTTTGTTATTAGGCAATGTATGGAATGTACAAAGTGCCGGAATATATGAAAAATCGGGCTGTAAAGGATTGGCGACCTCAAGTTCGGCAGTGGCTCTGAGCTTAGGATATGAAGACGGTGAGGAGATGAGCTTCGAAGAGTACTTTTATATCATTAAAAGAATAAAACAGTCGGTTTCTATTCCTTTATCTGTGGATCTTGAATCCGGATACGGAAATACAGAAGAGATCATTGTATCTAATATAATAAGGCTTCTGGAAATAGGGATTGCAGGAATTAATCTGGAAGATACGTATGTGGTGGATGGTAAAAGACAGCTGTTGGATAGAGAAGTATTTGCAGAAAAACTGAAGAATATTTTCTCAACACTGAAAGACAGAAGGAGTGACATTTTTATCAATATAAGAACTGATCCTTTTTTGTTGGAAATGGAAAATGCATTGGAAGAAACATTAAAGAGAGTGAAGCTCTTCGAAGATCTTAAAGCTGACGGAGTTTTTGTACCATGCATAAGTAATGAAAATGATATAAAAACCGTGGTAAGCGCTACCAGGCTTCCTGTAAATGTTATGGCAGTACCAGGACTTCCGGATTTTAGTGTCCTTAAAAAATTAGGGGTAAAAAGAATGACTTCCGGAGCTTTTTTAAACAGATACATTTACAAACAACTGGAAGTAATGAGTGAAGACATTACGAATAATAAAAGTTTTACCTCTCTTTTTGCTTAATCATGGAAATAAGTGACCAAATAATGTATGAAGCTTCTTTTAATAAAGACTCTTCATTTGAAGGAATCTTCTGGATGGCGGTAAAGACCACTGGAATTTTCTGTCGCCCCACCTGTACGGCACGCAAGCCCAAATTTGAAAATGTGGAGTTTTTTACCAATACAAAAGACGCCATATTAAAAGGATACCGCCCGTGTAAAGTGTGTAAACCCCTGGAAAATCCTGATGTAACCCCTGAGCATATAAAAAAACTGTTACAGGAAATTTCTGAGGATCCATCGTTAAAACTTAAAGATTATGATCTGGTGAAAAGAGGGTTGGAGCCTGCAACTGTTCGCCGGTGGTTCTTGAAACATCATGGAATTACCTTTCACACTTTTCAAAGAATGTCTAAGTTGAATGCCGCATTTAAAAAGCTTCAACAAGGTGAATCGGTTACAGAAGTGGCATTTGAAACAGGATATGAGAGTCTTAGCGGTTTCAATGAAAGCTTTAAAAATATTTTCGGGGTATCTCCTAAAAATAACAGGATAGAAAAGATTATTGATCTCAAAAGAATTGAAACCATGCTGGGAACCATGATCGCCTGTGCTGATGAGAAAGGGATCTGCCTTCTGGAGTTTTCCGATAGAAAAGCACTCCCTACAGAGCTGAAAAGTATTTCCAAACATCTTAATGCCAATATTGTACAAGGGGAAAATCCTCATTTTATGACCCTGGAAAAAGAACTTTCCGAATATTTTGAAGGAAAAAGAACCGTATTTACTGTTCCTCTTTCCCCCGTGGGAACCACCTTTCAGATACAGGTATGGGATATCCTGCAGACCATTCCTTATGGAAGGACAAGGAGTTATCAGGAACAGGCCGATATTTTGGGAAATCCTAAGTCTGTAAGGGCTGTAGCCAACGCCAATGGCTTTAATAAAATATCCATTATCATCCCCTGTCACCGTGTAATTGGAAGCAATGGTCAACTAACAGGTTATGGTGGAGGAATCTGGAGAAAACAAAAATTATTGGAATTAGAGAAAGCTATTTTGTTTTGATTTTCGTAATTTTAAACAAAAATTTACACGTGAAAAAGTTATTAGTTGCACTTTGCATCTCTGTTTCAGCATTCAGTTTTGCACAGGATTATTCCGTACCGGCAGCAAGCCCGCGTCAGAAGGTAGAACAGCAGTTTTCAATGTCTAAGATCTCTATAGATTACGGAAGACCAGGAGTGAAAGGACGTAAGATCTTCGGGGAATTGGTTCCCTATGGACAAGTTTGGAGAGCGGGAGCTAACTCGTCTACAAAAATTACATTCGGACAGGCCGTTAATTTTGGCGGAAAAACAGTTCCGGCAGGAACTTACGGATTATTCATTGTTCCTACAGAAAAAGAATGGAAAGTAATTTTGAATAAGGACTTCCAACAGTGGGGCGCTTACACTTACGACCCTAAACAGGATGTAGTAGATGTTACCGTACCTGTTAATAAATTAGCAGATAAACAGGAGTGGTTTGAAATTACCCTGAATCCTACAGATGAAAACTCAGGAAATTTAGTGATCAAATGGGACATGGCTCAGGCAGAAGTTCCATTGAAGCCCTCTAAACTGGATACCGTAATTAAGATTTCTGATAAACTAAAGGAAATCAAGAAGATAGAGTCAGATTCTACTAAAAAAAGCTAAACTATGAATTTTTCTGTTCAGCCTGTTTTAGAGAATGAAGAACTTCAATTAATCCCCTTACAGCAAGGGGATTTTGAATCTTTATATGAAGTAGCTTCCGATCCTAAGGTCTGGGAGCAGCATCCCAATAAAGACCGTTACCAGAGAGACGTGTTTGAAAACTTTTTTCTGGGTGCTATGGAGAGTGGTGGAGCTTTTAAAATCATTGAAAAAGCTACCGGAGATGTGTTGGGAAGCAGCCGCTACTACAACTTTGATGAAAATGACAGTCATATTTTTGTGGGCTATACTTTCTATGGGACAAAATCCTGGGGAAAAGGAATTAATCCGCAGGTTAAAAAGCTGATGCTGGATTATATTTTCCAATATGTAGATAAAGTTCATTTCCATATAGGAAAAGAAAATTTCCGTTCACAAAAAGCATTAGAAAAATTGGGAGGTAATAAAATAGCAGAAGAGGAAGTTGCCTATTTTGCTGAACCTACAAGAACCAACTTTGTATATGAAATCAAAAAAGAAAATTGGGCATGAAAAAATATAAAATCCAGCAATCGCCATTTATAGTTCCTACTACAGATGGTAAGCTGATTGAAGAGCACTGGGGGAACTCAACCGGAAATTCCAATGTTTCCATTGCTCACATGGTGGCACCTCCAGAGTGGAGCGAGCCTCATCAGACTCCGGAGTTTGATGAATTTACCTATATTATTTCAGGAAAGAAGCAATTTGAAATTGATGGTGAAATTGTAGAACTGGAAAAAGGGCAAAGCATTCTTATTGAAAAAGGAGCAAGAATACGTTACAGTAATCCCTTTTCAGAACCTTGCGAATATCTGTCCATTTGTCTTCCTGCATTCTCTATGGAACTGGTCAATAGGGAAGTGGAAGGAGTAGATTAGAATATAAACACTTAGAATCTAACAAAGCAATCTCAATTTTGAGATTGCTTTGTTTATTTAAATACCTGTTAATACTAGATTTTTCACAATAGTAGTGCTTGTTATCTCTAATTATTTTGTAAGTTCGCGGACTTAAAAAAATAATAACTATTTAAAATATATGAAAAACAATTTATCAATTGTATTACTGATGGGTATTGCCCTTTCTGCCACTTCATGCGCAAGTATGTTTACCGGTACTAAGGATAAAATCACTTTCAATTCCAGCCCTGAAGGCGCAAAAGTATTCCATAAAGGAGTGGAAAAATGTATGACCCCATGTACTGCTGAAATCTCAAGATCATTGAGTAAGCAAACCGTAACATTTGAAAAAGAAGGTTTTAATAATAAGGAGATAAAACTAACGAAGACTTTTAACCCGGTCACTTTGCTGAACATCCTTTTGGGTGGAGCTATAGGGATTGGAATTGATGCTGCAACAGGTTCCTTGACCAAATATTCTCCTAAAAAATATGACGTTGAACTGGAAGCTAAACCTTAATGAATTAAAATAAAAATAGCAAAAGGCAAATTCGAGAGTGAATTTGCCTTTTATATGTACTGTATTAGGTTATTTCTGTTGAACTAATGGTTTACTTCAGGATCTCTTTCAAAAACATCAATGTGTGATTCCATGCTCTTTTGGCCATCACTTCATTGTAATCCGGAGATTTCGGATCTGTGAAAGTATGTTTTGAATGGGCATAAGTGATGATCTGCCAATCGGCATTTCCTTCGTTCATTTCTTTGATCAGGTTATTATAATCATCGGGTGTTACGCTTCTATCATCTGCCGGATTTTCTACCAGAATTTTAGCCGCTAGCTTTTCATTTTTTCTGGTCTGATCTCTTCCCAAACTTCCATGAATAGAAACAACTCCTGCAACAGGTAAATTACCTCTGGCAGATTCTAAAGCTCCTGTTCCTCCAAAACAATATCCAATCACCGCTGTCTTATCGGAAATAGCTCCGTTTTTCTTCAGCTGGTCCAGTGCTAATCCGATTCGTTTTTGATATTCCTTATAATTCTGTTTATAATACCCTGAGCTTTTAGCGGCTGCATCGTTGTCAGCAGGGATCTTTCCCTCCCCATAAATATCGGCGATGAAAGCAATGTACCCCTGTTTTTCAAGCTCTAAGGCTGCCGTTTTAGCTTCTTCGTCAATACCTTTCCAGGCCGGAAGAATTAAAACCCCGGGCAGCTTTTTTCCTGCATTGGATGTGATTAAACCATTCAGTTTTTGGGAGCCGTCCTGATAGGAAACGGTTGCAAGTTTTTGGCTGAAAAGCGTTCCTGAAGCCATAATCAATGTGGTTAATAAGATTGAACGTACCATATTTTATAATTTAGTCATAATATACCTTATAGAGAAGTGCGGATTACAAATGAGGCTGTTTCATTATTTTGTTCCTTACAATGTCAATAAAAAAACCTCAACTAATTTACTTAAAATAACTTAATTGAGGAGATTTATATTTTATTTGGAAGACCTTATAGGGTAACTCCTAAACCGGCAAGTTCCTGTTCCAGATTGGTATCCGGGGTAACATGAATAGTGATAAAACCTAGATCTTTTGCCATCTCAATATTCTTTGCATTATCATCAATAAAAACGGATTCAGCAGCCTGGATATTATATCTTTCCAATAAAACATACCATATTTTAGGATCCGGTTTAATCAGTTTTTCCGTTCCGGAAACGACAATTTTTCCTTCAAAAATTTGAAAGAAATCATAGTTTTCCAATGCGTAAGGGAAGGTTTCTTCAGACCAGTTGGTCAGTCCGAAAAGCTGGTAGTCTGTATTTTTAAGCTTTCTCAGAATTTCTACGTTCTGGGGAATATCACTTTTCAACATGACGGTCCAGTTATCATAAAACGCTCTGATTTCTTTTTCCCATTCCGGAAATTTCTTCACCTGGATTTCTGTTCCTTCCGAAAGGCTTCTTCCTCGGTCCTGTTCGATATTCCATTCGTCCTGAGCGATGTTTTCAAGGAAATATTCCATTTTTTCATCGTCATTGAAATAATCTTTGAAGAAATACCTGGGATTCCAATCCATCAGTACGCCTCCGAAATCGAATATAATGTTTTTTATTTTCATATGAATTAATATTTTTGTAAACCTCCGTCAAAGATTCTTTGAATTTTCGCCACCCTTCCAGAGGAGGGGAATTCTCACAATTACAACTGTATTATTCGTGAGAAGGGAATGATATTATAGTTTTTACGCAGCATTTATCTACTCTGGTTTATAAAACCGATACTGTCCGTCTTCATAATAGGCATTGATGTGCTGAAGCCCATTGGTCAGGATAATTTCTTTGGCTCCAATAACAGAATTGTACCGGGCTGTTTGCTCAAATGTTTTTTCCGTCAGTTTGATTTGCGGAGCTTTACATTCAATCAGGATGACAGGCTCTGTTTTTTCTGTAATAAGAAGGTCAATCCTCTTGGTAAGTCCATTTAAAATGATCTTTTTTTCTGTAATAAGGGCTGATGCAGAATAGGCTTTTACAGTGAGATAATAATGTACCCAGTGCTGCCTTACCCATTCTTCAGGAGTAAGGAGAAGATAAGTTTTACGAATCAAATCATAAATAAAAAACTTATCTTTGTCTTTCTTGAATTTAAAATCAAAAGTTTCCTGAAAATTCAGTTTTGGAAGTTCCATTAATAAGATGAAAGAATTAGATTTAATCCTCAAAAATATTAAAAATAAAGAAGTTTTACCTATTTATTTTTTCCACGGAGAAGAAGCCTACTTTATTGATGTTGCTGTAAAAGCCCTTGAGCATAACTTTTTGGAGGAAGATGAAAAAGCTTTCAATCAAACGGTTACCTATGGAAAAGATACTTCTTACCAGGAAGTTCTTTCTCTGGCAAGGCAGTTTCCGATGATGGGAGACAAACAGGTGATCATCGTTAAAGAAGCACAGGATCTGAGGTTGAATGAAGACGAAAACCGAATTCTGGAATCCTATGTTGAAAACCCGGTACCTTCTACCGTACTGGTTTTCGCACACAAACATAAAAAACTGGACAGCCGGAAAAAAGCAGCTAAAGCTTTAGATAAAGCCAAAGCTCTTTTCCTTAGTGAGTCTGTAAAGGAAAATAATCTTCCGAAATGGATTGCAGATGAGTGCACAAAACTTAATATAAAAACAGCTCCCAATATTTCACATCTCCTGGCAGAATATCTGGGAAATGATCTTTCCAGAATTGCCAACGAGCTGAATAAATTAAAGATCATCCTTAAAGAAGGGGAAGTACTGGATGGAACAATTGTTGAAAACCATATTGGAATCAGTAAAGAATACAATGTTTTTGAACTTCAGAAGGCCTTGGGAACAAAAAATGCCAATGCAGCCTTTAAAATTGCCCATTTTATGGGAAAAAACCCTAAGAATAACCCTTTTGTAATGCTGCTTGCAAGTCTGTATAACTATTTTTCCAACGTTATTATTTATCAGACCATGGCTGGGCAGCCCCCGCAAACTATTGCTTCACAAATGGGAGTTAATCCGTATTTCATTAAAGATTATGCGGAAAGTGCCAGGTTATATCCTTTAAAACATGCCACAAGAGTGATATCTATTTTAAGAGAATTTGATATGAAAGGAAAAGGTCTTGGTGCGGTAAATATGGGGGAAGCAGAACTCATTAAGGAACTGGTGTATAAGATCATTAATGTAGATAAAATTAAGATGAAAGTCTAAATTTTTACGAATCAGGGGAATTTGAATTTTACAGGATATTTTTTTAGGTTTTAAAATATAGGTGTTGATGCGAAAAATTCTTTTTTTGATAGTTTTATCTGTGATTTTCCTAAGCTGTACAGCAAAGAAGGTTGAGGGCCAATTTATAAAAGGAGATCATTATGAATTGAAAAAATCTGAAAATCAAAAAGCGGTTCTGGTTTTATTTCCTTGTTTTCCTTGTGATATTGAGCATACAAAGATGGAAGCAGGCTTCCTGAAAGATATAGAGAAAGATGGAATTACAACGCTGCTTTTAGACTATAATCAGAAGCTCTTTTTAACGGAAGCTGAAAAAGAAGAATACTCAGAAACTTTACTTTCTATATTGGATCAACATAACGTTGATAAGAAAAATGTTTTCATCGGTGGTTTTTCCGGTGGAGGTAATATCGCGTTTTTACTTTCAGGTTATTTAATAAAAAATAATAATTCTGTTCAGCCCAAAGGGATGTTCGTAATAGATTCTCCTATTGATCTGGAACAGCTGTATTATAATGCTCAAAAGGATATTTCAGCTAATATAGATGCTGATGCCGCTGAAGAAGGGAAATTTCTGGTTGAGCTTTTTGAAAAAGAACTGGGGAAACCATCTGAAAATCAAGGGAAATATAAAACAGCTTCACCTTACCTGATTTTGTCTAATTCAATTGAAAATATTCAATATTTAAAAGGAATTAAAACAAGGTTCTACTGTGAACCGGACCTGGAATGGCAACAGCAAAATAAAGGTAGAAAATGGGAAGATCTTAATGCGTTTGTGCTTAAAAAAGCTAATAAGTCATTACTCAATCTTGGAAGTCAAAAGTCAGAATATATAGAAACCAAAAACCGTGGAATAAGAGCTAACGGAAAAAAACACCCTCATTCTTGGAATCTTGTGGAGCGTGGAGAACTGGTGAGATGGATGCTGCCGTGAGTTGGAAAACAGAACGTTGAAAAAATAGAGAATGAAATTTAACCAATAATTTCTTTAATTAAAATAAATACCGGACATTCTGTATTTTAATTTTGCACTATCAACTATCAACTATCAACTATCAACTATCAACTATCAACTATCAACTATCAATTGACAGCCGATATATCTGTTATTGACAAGTATCATTAAAATAACTTTAAAAAGACCATAAAAATTCCGAAATTAGCAGTCTTAATTTAATTAAATCTTTTCGAACAAGTAAATTATGGAGCAAAACATTTTAGATTGTGTGATCGTTGGATCTGGGCCTTCTGGCTTCACCGCTGCTATCTATGCAGCAAGAGCAGACTTGAAACCTGAATTATATACAGGTTTGGAGCCGGGCGGACAATTAACAACCACTACAGAAGTTGATAACTTTCCAGGGTATCCAGCCGGGATTACAGGTCCTGAAATGATGATGGATCTGCAAAAACAGGCAGAAAGATTTGATACCAAAGTTCATTATGAAATGATCACTAAGGCTGAGTTTTCTAAGGAAGTAGGCGGTGTTCACAAATTATATGCAGGAAACAAAGAAATTCTTGCCAAAACAGTAATTATCTCTACAGGAGCTACAGCAAAATATTTAGGTCTTGATGACGAGAAAAAATATGCAGGAGGCGGGGTTTCCGCTTGTGCTACATGCGACGGATTCTTCTACAGAGGAAAAGATGTAGTAGTAGTAGGAGCAGGAGATACAGCCGCTGAAGAAGCTACTTATCTGGCTAAATTATGCAGAAAGGTAACCCTATTGGTGAGAAAAGATGTTTTCAGAGCTTCAAAAGCAATGATCCACAGAGTGGAAAGCACTCCTAATATCGAAGTGAAGTTCCACCATGAGTTAATCGGGATAGAAGGAGAGAACAGCTTGGTAGAAAGAGCCGTAATCATTAATAACCAAACTCAGGAAATTTCTAAAGTAGAGGTTGAAGGAATTTTCATTGCTATTGGTCATAAACCCAATACAGATATCTTTGCAGGTCAGGTAGATCTTGACGAAAACGGATATATCTTAACTGAAAAAGGTTCTTCAAGAACGAATCTTCCGGGAGTATTTGCTGCAGGAGATGTTCAGGACCATATCTACAGACAGGCTATCACAGCTGCAGGAAGTGGATGTATGTCTGCAATGGATGCTGAGAAATATTTAGCTGAATTACATTAATAGTATTCAGTTTATAAAATACAAAGCGTACCAGAAGGTGCGCTTTTTGTTTGTCATATGGATTCTTAATATAGAGCGTTTACAATATAATACAGCGTTTATGTTTTTGTTGGAAAATCGCAAAGACGCAAAGTTTTTAATTTTTTATGTATGGTTGTAAGACGCAAGAAAATCAAAGACTTTTCAGCAAATGACAGCTAATATATTTAGTTATAAAATACAAAGCGTGCCTGAAGACGCGCTTTTTGTTTGTCATATGGATTCTTAATATAGAGCGTTTACAATATAATACAGCGTTTATGTTTTTGTTGGAAAATCGCAAAGACGCAAAGTTTTTAATTTTTTATGTATGGTCGTAAGACGCAAGAAAATCAAAGATTTTTCAGCAATATATTTAGTTTATAAAATACAAAGCGTGCCTGAAGGTGCGCTTTTTGTTTTCATATGGATTCTTAATATAGAGCGTTTACAATATAATACAGCGTTCATGTTTTTGTTGGAAAATCGCAAGGGCGCAAAGTTTTTAATTTTTATGTATGATTGTAAGACGCAAGAAAATCAGAAATTTTCAGTAAAAATATAGCATTATCAATTGTATCTGAGATACAACCTTTGCGCCTTTGCGTATTCCAACAATCACTTCGTGATTAATATCAAAAAATCAATTGAATAATGAAATGGGTAATAAAACATTGATATATTTGTGAAACTACAAAACGATATGAATTTTGCATTCCATTTAAAAGAACTTAACAAAAACTAAAAATGAAAAGAGTAACAGCCATCGGAGGAATTTTCTTTAAATGTAAAGAACCGGAACAAATCAATGAATGGTATAAGACCCATCTGGGATTGGAAACCAGCCCTTACGGAACCAAATTCGACTGGAAAGAAGTGGATTCGGATAAGAAAGGGTATACGCTGTGGAGTCCTTTTAAAGAGTCTACCCAATATTTTGAGCCTTCAACAAAAGAATTTATGATCAATTACCATGTGGAAAATATTGAAGCATTGGTAGAAGAGCTGAAAAAAGAAGGGGTAACTGTTCTGGATGAGGTGGTCACCTATGAATATGGAAAATTTGTACACATCCTGGATCCTGAAGGAAATAAAATTGAATTGTTCGAACCAGCAGGAGAGTAGACTGCTTATAGACAAACTTTCCTGATTTGTCATTTGTTAGGAATCCAGCCTGATTGGTTAGGATTTTGAGCTTGATGCTGTTTTTATTAAATAAGTAATAGAATTGTTTAGATTCCTGCAGAATGACAGAATGGAAATGTTGATTTTGTACATACAAACACCTCTCACGTAGAGTAAAATACCTAGATTTGGATTTCAAACTTTAAAAAAATAATATGGACAAAAAGATTATAAAAATCACCCATGTCACAGGGACGTATACTATTAAGATTGCAGAAGGAAGGCTTAATGAAATGAAAGCCCAGTTGGATAAATGCCTGAACGATGAGCAGGCAGCCATTGTAGTGAAGGGAGACGATGGAGATCAGTTTGTATATCCGTCGGATTTTATCAAAAATAGTTTCATTGCCATCGTAGACGGTGAATAGGGTGGATAAACTCTATACGAAATAAGGCCTGAAGACTTTTAAAGACTACGTTTTTAGTTGTAGAATATAATGACAGAGGTTTTACGGACACAATGAGTGAAAATAATTCACCTGATTTTAAGCTCCTTATTGATTTTTGTTAGAATTTGCGTGGTAAAAGTTTTGCAGAAATTAAAAATCGTTCTATATTTGCACCACTGAAAACAACGGTATAGCCGGGGTTTAAGGAGAGATGGCAGAGTGGTCGATTGCGATAGTCTTGAAAACTATTGACTGTAACAGGTCCGGGGGTTCGAATCCCTCTCTCTCCGCAATCGCGAGAATGATAAATCTTCTAAAGTGCGAAAAAGCTTTTAAAGCCTTCAATTTTTATAATTGGAGGCTTTTTGTTTTTGGAAAAATCGTTCGAAATCTTCAAAAACACTCTAAACTTTTGTGGCAAAATCGTGGCAATTTTTATTTGGAAAAAAAAATGCCGCAGAATACCACATAGCATACTGATAGTCAACATGTAAAATACATTTACGACTTGACTTGAGGGTACTTTAACTTGACATTTATTAACTTAAAAATGTTGAATCATGTTAGAAAAGCAGCTACGGACTAACCTTCAGTGATCTTCTGCCAGCCGGCGACCTGTTCCTGCGAAAAAATGCCGGGGATACGGGGATAGCCCAATGCTTCCGGACTTGGAGCGGTTCCTTCGGTTACGATCAGTCCCGCTGAGCTGCGTGTTCGTAATAGGCTGCCAATAGCTCGTTGGGGATATTGCCTATTGCGCGGCTACGAGTCATGGGAGCCATTACGATATGGTTCTTTAATTTAAATTTTCCTTTCATATAAGGCTCTAAAAGCTTTTTCATTTTGATCGTATATATTATTTTGTTAATACCACAAATGTAGCGTACATTTGCTAACCTATAGTAAGCGCTATACTATTAGTTAGTATATAACCAATTTGAATAAATAAGATTAAGCTTCGCTTGACCCCGGATGACGGGGAAGATTGCCCTCTCAATGAACTGATGGCAAAAAGGATGCGCTATATGCACTGAATGGAACATGGAAGCTACCCATCATCGTTGCCATTCTGGATGGCAATAGCAGGTTCAAAGAGATAGCCCGTGTTGTAGAAGGCATCAGCGACCGGATGCTATCCAAGGAGCTGAAAGACCTGGAGGTGAATAAACTGGTGAAACGCACCATTTATGATACGTTTCCTCCAACAGTGAAATATTCCGTAACGGAGCACACCAAGACGCTACGCCCGGTCATTACCGCATTGAGGGATTGGGGCAAGATACACCGGGCCATGATCACTTCATCGGTCGATTAAAATGATAGAAGCACAACCAGGAATTTGCTATGGATGAATACATATCTACAAGGAGGCCCTATAATGCATTCTTAGCAAGTATTGTTGAGGATTACTTTTTTATGGACATTCCTGTGGAAGCACTTTCCGGCAAAACGGAATTTATTGTGCCATTTCCAAGGATCACTTTTTGCTACTATTTTGACAGGCCTTTTTCCTTGACCAACCACAATACGCAGGAAACAGTTATTGAAAAGATCATTATCACCAAAGTTTCCACCACCCAAATCAGTATTCTGCCAACAACCGATCGTGTTAAAATACTGGGAACCCACATCAAGCCCTTTGCATTGGCCTATTTTACCAAACAGCCCATTCATAAATTGCCCTGGCTCATCAATACAGAGGATCTGTTTGGTGATATAGCCGTTAAATTTCAAAATAAGATCAATGTATGTACAGACCCGGAACAGATGTTTGATGTGATTGAAGACATATTTCTGGATAATGTCCTGGTAAGAGACCTATCGCTGATAACAAGAGCGGTCGAACTGATCGAAACCTCAGATACAAACCTCAGCATTGAAGAACTGTCAAGCCAGTTAAATACGACTGAAAGGACGCTACGCAATCATTTTTATGAACATATCGGATGTTCGCCCAAGGAATATTTGCAGATCGTAAAGATCAAGAAGGTTGCCTATCAACTTAAATATTCCGACCAATCCTTGACGGACATCGCCTTCGATAATCATTATTTTGACCAGGCACATTTTATCAATGACCTGAAAAAAATTACTGGGTATTCCCCCGGCGAGCTTCGCAAGCTCATATCGAATTTCCGATTTTTACAATTTTAAGGCTACACTTATCACTTCCTTTGTATTACCAATTCAGAGGAATATGAAACGAAAGTCATTAGTCAAAATTCACGTTGCAGCTACCATTGTTGCAGCACTTACTATTGTAGCCTTTTTTACAACTTCAGTGATAGCCGAGATCAAGGCTGACCCAGGCTTTATCAGGGAGGTGAAATTTTTCATTCTCTGTGCAATGCCGATAATGATTATTGCAATGCCTGCGCTGAATATTACAGGTACAAAACTGGCAGGCAAATCCCAAAATAAAATAATACTGGTCAAGAAAAAGAGAATGAAGCTGATGATGCTAAACGGCATTGGGCTAATGTCATTGGCGATCTTCCTGTTTTACCGATCGCATTACGGTAACATAGATGGTGTGTTTTTGGGAGCACAGATTGTAGAATTTATTCTTGGGCTAACCAACCTAACGCTGATTGGATTGAACGCAAGAAGTGGTTTTGAGTTGTCGGGAAGACTGAAAAGAGTTAAAAATTAGAAATTAAAAAAAATAATTAAACAATAAACGATGATATTAATAACAGGGGCAACTGGAAATTTTGGAAAGGCTACCATAGACTTTCTATTGAAAAAAGGAATTGCGGCAAACAAAATCGCGGCATTGGTTAGGGATGAGGCAAAAGCCGAAGATCTAAAAGATAGAGGTATCAACCTGAGAATTGGCGAGTACGATAACTATGTCTCGCTAACAGCAGCTTTCGATGGCGTCGAAAAACTATTGTTAGTTTCCGGTTCCGACACCGACAGCCGTGCAAAACAACAGGAAAATGTGGTCAATGCAGCCAGGGAAGCCGGTGTAAAACATATTTTCTATACCAGCTTCGAGCGAAAAAATGAAACGGAGTCATCACCAATTTCGTTTATTGCAAAATCGCATATTGATACAGAGCAGCATATCAAAGCGAGCGGCTTGCATTATACCATTTTCAGAAACAACCTTTACCTCGACGTATTGCCCATGTTAATGGGTGAAAAAGTGCTAGAAACCGGTATTTTTTTACCGGCAGGGGAAACAAAATTCGCATTTGCGTTACGTGCAGAGATGGCTGAGGCAATGGCCAATGTAATGACAACGAAGGAGCACGAAAGTAAAGAGTATGCTATCAGCAATACCGAAAATGTATCCTTAAAAGACATTGCTCTGGATTTAAGTAAAATAACAGGAAAAGAGGTGAAGTATGTCAGCCCTACGGTAGAAATCTACAAAGAGACTTTAACCAAAGCTCATGTTCCTGCGGAATATGTGGAAATGTTTGCAGGCTTTGCCGAAGCGATCAGGAAGGGTGAATTTCAAACTGAAAAAACAGATCTGGAATTTCTGCTGGGAAGAAGACCAACGACCACAAAAGATTTTTTGACCCAACTTTACAGTAAATAATAATAAAATGAAAGCAGCAATATTAAAAGAAATAGGCACAATACCCTTCTATGGAGAGCATGCAGAGCCTATCGTGGAAAGTAACGATCAGGTTTTAGTTAAGGTGAAGGCATCTTCGATCAAACATTTAGATTTGGCGAGAGCTTCCGGTAAACATTATACGACCTATGACAATTTACCCGCAGTTGTGGGTATGGACGGTGTAGCTGTATTAGAAAACGGACAACGGATCTATGCCATGGGCATTACGGGAATGATGGCGAAAAAAGCAATCGTGCAAAAAGACAATTGGGTCATTGTGCCTGAGGGGTTAGATGATTGCACTGCCGCAGCATTGCCTAATTTTTTGGTAGGATCAGATGCCGCATTACGGCTTAAGGGAAGCATAAAAGTCGGCGATATTATACTGATAAATGGCGCAACGGGTTCTACGGGAATGATGGCCGTGCAAATGGCAAAATTCCACCATGCAGGTTTCATCATTGCAACAGGACGTAATCCTGAAGTCCTTGAAAAATTAAAGGAATTGGGTGCCGATCTCATCATTTCGCTCAATCAACCGGAAGAACAAGTCATTAATGACTTTAAGGAAGCATACAGTACCCATCCTTTCGACATTGTTGTTGATTATCTGTGGGGAAGGCCTTCTGAAATGCTGTTGGAAGCCCTGTCAATGCTGCCGTCTCAAAAAGAAACAAAAATCATTACCGTAGGCGGAATGGCAGGACCAGCCATCAATTTAAATTCGGCTAACCTACGTAGCAAAAATATTGTGCTGATGGGATCAGGAATTGGTAGTATTTCAAAGCAGGAACTTTCAGGATACCTGCTGAATTCCTTACCCGAGATATTCGAATATGCTGCAACCGGTAAACTATATGTTGACCTGAAAATATTTCCATTGGAAGAGGTAACCAATGCATGGAGTTTGAACGAGAGTGGCATTGTGATTAAAATATAGATGAAGTTCAACGTGACTTTCGGTATTTGGGAAGGCACAGAAGGGAAATGGAAGTTTTCGGTGGACAACTGGGAATTTTGCCGTATTCTCTTCGGTGAATCCATTATTTCAGATGCCACAACGGGAAAAACCTTAAGGTGAAAGCGGGTGATAGTTTTATTCTTCAACCGGGTTTTTCCGGTACTTGGGAAGCAGTAGAAACCACGCGAAAAGAATTCATTGTGAAATAGCTTAATATTGTTATTTCCGAAAAGTAACGACGGGCATTTGTCCGGTCTTTTTTGCCCGGAACTCCTTGACAATTCTATTATATCTGGAATTTTCCGTAAAAACAGCAACCACTTAAAAAATTTCAAAAAGATTATTTTTTTTAAATATTATCGGTTTGCTCGAAAGTTGTTTCTGTTTGGACTTTAAAGAAAAAATAAATGGACTTTTAAGAAGTATTGTCGTCATTTAAATTGCTTATTTTTGTATAACAAGGGCATGCAGATAAACAAGTGTTATAAATGTTTGCCTTATAGGTTCTAATGTAGCATATGAAAAAAATAGTAAAGGTTCCAACATCACTGATCAGCGGGCCTGTTTCGCAGAATGTACTGATGCTCGATGGCTGTGCTGTCATTGAACAGTGCATTCACAGCATGGAGGCCAAGGGAACTATGTATCTCGAAGAACACCTGCTGCTTATTGTGCTAGATGGAACAGTTGCTTTGACCTATGGAAAGCAGGAATATAACGTTGGAAAGAATGAAATGATCCTTCTAAAGAAAGCAATGTTCGTGAAATATGACAAGGTTGGTAATCCTGATAATGACAATATCTATGACAGTCTGATGTTCAGTATAAAGGATGACCTTTTGAAATCCTTTTTGGCAACATCCGGTATAAAAATTCCGAAGATCGAGGGGGAGGTCAAAGCAGGTGTCTATCCTATGAACGAATGCCTGGTTGCTTTTGCCAATTCCATGAAGCCTTATTTTTTTGACCATTCGACTGTGCACCAGGGTCAGTTACGCCTGAAAATAATGGAGCTTCTGTATGATATTGCTGAGGGAAACCGCAATATGTTTTTACAAATACTGCAGTTGCATGAGCCCGTACGGGCAGATATCCGTCATGTGGTGGAACAGCATTATGCTTCACCGGTATCACTATCGGAACTGGCCTATCTTTCGGGCAGGAGCCTGTCCAGTTTTAAGCGGGATTTTCAGGGAATCTATAACATGACTCCCGCGACTTGGATACGGGAAAAAAGACTTGAAAAAGCCAAAGAGATCCTGGAGACTACGCATATGCCAGTCGCTGACATCTGCTATTCCCTCGGGTTTGAGAATGTATCGCATTTCTCAAGGATTTTCAAAGAACATTACGGACAGGCGCCAAGCGTCTTTCGAAACTAAAATAGATCTGACATGAAGGTATTGGTTATTGGCGCGAACGGGCGCGTGGGTTCTGCCCTGGTAAAAAAGCTGGCAGATAAGGATTATGAAGTGCTGGCAGGCTCTAGAAAAACAGAGACAGCTATTGCTCATCCTAATATTATGCTGGTCCACATTGATCTGTTGAGTGATGTTGAAACACTCTCAGCAGGTTTTAGGGGAGCTGATGCCATTTATTTTGTTTCGGGGTCACGAGGCAAAAACCTTCTGCAGATTGATCTGCACGGAGCGGTAAAAACAATGCAGGCGGCGGAAAGGGCCGGAATTAAAAGATATATCATGCTCAGTTCGGTCTTCGCATTACAGCCGGAACATTGGAATGAGCCGGGATTGGTAAATATTACCGACTACAATATTGCCAAGCACTATGCAGACCTCTATCTTTCCACCCAGACCCAACTGGATTATACCATATTACAGCCAGGGACATTAACGGATGAACCGGGAACAGGAAAAATCTCCCTTCAGGTCGAAAAACCGATGCCCAACTCAATATCAAATGTTGTTGATACCTTAGTAGCCATTCTTGAAAATAGTTCTACCATCGGGAAAGTAATCCTGATGAAGGATGGTGAAACTCCAATTTCAGCAGCATTCGAAACATTATAGTTCCTATTCATTTCCCACACTATTTTTTCCGCTGACGCCTCATACCAATTGCGTTAGCGATGGTATTCCTATATCCTGTTTTCAGAAGCAGCTATTCAGCAGATTATCAGATAGTCTTCTGATACCTTGAGGAATAAAGAACATCAAAAAGAGCTTTATAGTAAAAATACTTGGACGTATTAGAAAAATACTGCTCTGATTATCGCTGTAATTTTGTCTTATGAAAACAACGGTTACCTTTCTTGTAGTGATTTCCTTATTGACAGTGATTTCCTGCGGGAACAGTAATGAAACAAGAATTAAAGATAATAATAACATTATGCAAAGTACAGAAGAACAAAAAACTGGAATACTGCAAGCCATAGACCTGTATGTAGAATCCGGGCGTAGCGGGGATAGCAGTTCGGCAAAAGAAGCTTTTGCCAAGACGGCTACGATGTCATGGACAGAAAACGGCGAATTAAAAAGTGTTCCCATACAGACATTGTATGACATTTTTGACACTAACGGCCCGGGTGAAGCAAGCTATGAGCTAACCACTTTAGACGTTGAAGAAGATGTGGCAATCGTCAGAATTGAATCGCAGTTTGGGGCGACCAGATTCGCCGATTTGTTTACCCTGGTAAAGGAAGGAAACAAATGGAAAATCATCAGTAAAATTTATCATACTAAAAAATAAAAATTATGTCATTAAATAAGAATATCAATACCGTTCAGGATTACCAGGATGTATTGGACGTTGTAGAAGGTTATGTGCAGGGATTGAAAACAGGTAATGTGGAACAGCTGCGTAAAACATTCTATAAGGATGCTGTGATGTATGGACATCTTGGGAGTGACCTATCGCAAGGCAGCATAGAAAACCTGTATACCTACGTTGAAAAATACGGCGCTGCACCCAATATTGTTACGAATGTAACTGTGTTGCACAAAACACCGACCACAGCCACCGTGCGCGTAGAGATGGAGCACGATGCCGCAGATGAGGATTTTACGGATTACCATTCACTCATCAAGATCAACGGCGAATGGAAGGTGGTTGCCAAACTGTTCCATCTTTATAACAAGTAATAATAAATGTATAGTCTTAGGTAATATCGAAAGGCTCTGAGCCCAATCCGATGTTACCTTTCTATTTTAGAAAATTATTTTATGTCAAAATTATTTAGCCCGTTGACTGTAAGATCAGTCACGTTCAGAAACAGAATTTTTACCTCACCAATGTGCATGTATTCATCAGTAGATGGATTTGCCACAGACTGGCATCTGGTACATTATGGATCGAGGGCAATGGGTGGTGCCGGAGCAGTGATGCTTGAAGCTACAGCCGTTATGGAAAATGGTCGGATCGGCGTAGGCGACCTGGGCATCTGGAAAGATGAACATATTGTGCCATTGGGCAAGGTCGCAGATTTTATTAAAAACAATGGCAGTGTTCCAGGTATCCAGCTTGCGCATTCAGGCCGTAAAGGGAGCCAGCTGGTTGCAGGAAAAGATAGCAAGCCTCTGATGCCCGGCGATGCACAAGGCTGGGAAGTGATAGCACCTTCATCAATTCCCTTTTCTGCAGAAATGCAGACACCAAGAGCAATGAGTGCCGACGATATTGCTACCGTTAAACAGGCTTTTGTCGATGCGACTATCAGAGCCTTGAAGGCAGGTTTCGAACTGATCGAAATCCATAGTGCACACGGCTACCTTTTAAATGAATTCCTTTCACCTATTACCAATAAAAGAACAGACGGTTACGGTGGAAGTCTGGAAAGCCGTTCGAAGCTCCTTTTTGAAGTTATCGCGGAGGTGAAAAAAGTATGGCCTGTTGATCTTCCTATCGCCGTACGTATTTCGGCAACTGATTGGATGGAAGAAGGCTGGAAAATTGAGGATTCTGTCTGGCTGAGCAGGAAACTGGTCGACGCCGGTATAGACATTGTGGATGTGTCAACAGGAGGTACGGTTCCCAATGCTAAAATTACAGTGGGCTCGGGTTACCAGTTACCCTATGCAAGTGCAATCAAACGCGAAGTTAAAGAGCAACTATTGGTCGGAACGGTAGGTATGATCACCAATGCGCATCAAGCTGAAACGATTTTAACAAATGGTGATGCCGATCTTATTTATATGGCCCGTGAACTTTTAAGAGATCCTTATTTTCCTTTAAAAGCGGCGAAAGAACTCCGGTCAGAAATTCCGGCACCTAAACCATATGAACTGGCTTTTGGCAGTAAATAATACTAAAGTCAAAAAAACAGCCGGTCAATTAACATCAAAAGCATATATCTATGAGCATTTTTTTAACGGCTATCGTGAAAGCGAAGCCTGAACACCTTGAAGAAATTAAGTCAATGCTGGAAGCTCTTCCCAGCGCTTCAAGACAGGAGGAAGCCTGTATCCGGTACGATGTACATCAGAGCATAGACGATGAAAATGTTTTCATCCTCAATGAAGAATGGACAAATGCCGAGGGGTTGGCAGTCCACAATGAACAGCCTTATTCAAAAGCTTTTTTTGCTTCGTTTGATAGATTGCAGGAAAACCCTATAATCTATCTTTCAAAATAAAGAATTCTACTAACAATACTCATTCAATAAAATAGAACGAAATGGAAAATTTAAAAGATTCTGTAACGATCATCACCGGTGCCTCATCGGGTATCGGAGCAGCAACAGCACTGAAACTTGCGCAAGCAGGCAGTAAAATCCTATTGGTATCAAGGGCTGATGACAAAATATCAAAAGTGAAACAGGAAATCGAAAAGGCGGGCGGACAGGCAGAAGTGTTTGTTGCAGATGTCACAGATGCTGAGCAGATGAAGGCGATGGCAGATTTTGCCATTGCTACTTATGGAAGGATTGACAATCTCGTGAACAATGCGGGTCTTATGCTTTTTTCGCAATGGAAAGATGTGGCCGTTGACGAATGGAATAAGATGATCGATACCAATATCAAAGGATATCTGAATGCAATAGCAGCTGTTCTTCCTGGATTATTAGAGCAGAAATCAGGTCATATCCTCAATATGGGCTCTGTCGCAGGGATCAATATCAATGTGGGTGCAGGAATATACCACGGAACCAAATTCTTTGTAAGAGCGATAACAGAAAGTCTCCGAAAAGAAGTATCAGTACATAATGGCATTAAGATAAGCCTGATCAGCCCCGGTGTCATCAATACCGGATGGGCGGATAAAGTGACCAATAAAGAGGGGGCTTTGATTGCAGCTGAACTCAACAAACAGGCAATAGAGTCTGAAGATGTTGCCAATGCGGTCTTATTTGCATTGAGCCAACCTGCCAATGTCAACGTCAATGATATTGTGGTTAGCCCAACCTCTCAGGACTGGTAGCAATGTCAGAATCTTAACAAAGTATAATCGAGGCCGTCTCACAACTCATGAAAACGGCCTTTTTTATGGAATTTTCCCGTACCCCTATATGAGAAGGGTTTTCGTTTAAACGATTCTCAACCCACTTCGTCTAGTTGTGATACACCTTCGATTTAAAGTTATATACTTTAAATCTATTTGTAAATCGCATGTTTCAGTGATTTAATCTCATTAAACAGGTCGAAATTGAATTAAGAATTCATTTTAGTCCGCTAAAGAATGTATTTATATTTATTTGGATTGTATATGTAATTGTTTAATTATTATAAGAATTGGCACCTGCTAAGATATAAATGTATTATAAAAAGCATTTAGTTTTCTTAAATCCTCCAAAAAAGAGTTCGAGTTTTTTTAATCCGTACTCTAATATTAGAAAGCAAACCACATTTATTTTATTGGCAGTTCAATTAAAAATTATCCAATTTGGAGTTGTTTACTATAATTTTAAAGAACAAAATGTGTACAAAGTTACTTCTGGTTGACCCTACAGATTGAAGATAATTAAGTTGTTTTAAATCAACTATTTAATATTGTTTAAGAATGTTAATAATGGTATTAAGAGTTCGACAGGACTCCCTCTCTCTCCGCTGAGAGGGTCTTTTATTAAAAGATCCTCTTTTTTGTTGTATATAAGCAAACCCCGATCCTAATTTTTAATAACAGTCATTTTCTGTGATCAAATAGTTCAGAATTTAATCTTATTTTTTTATTTTCCTACCGCCCCAAGTCATGCTTGAAAATATCCCATCTTTTATTACCAATGCATGCAAAAATGCTATGGAAAGGTGCCCAACTACAATAAAAAAAAGTAACCAAGCCAAAACTCTGTGGATGTCATGAAGCCATGCATACAAAAGAGGACTTTGATTAAGGATTTCTGGAAGTATTATAGTGGGGGATAATTTGACTTGAAATCCACCTGCAGATAACTGTGCCCAACCAGTTAAAGGTAAAGCAATCATTAATGCATACATGACCCAATGTATACAGTGAGCCAACTTTTTTTCGAATTTTGGCATTTCATCCGGTAATTCAGGAATAGGATTAGCAATTCTGTTAATAAGGCGCAATACGCAAAGAACAAATATTGCAACACCTATTGGAATATGAAGATCAATCAACCAAGGACGGCTATCAAGAGATGTCATCATACCTAAACCTATAAAAATTGTTGATAATATCATGGTAGCCATCAGCCAATGAAGAATTCTTGCAACAATATTAAAATGCACAATAGTTTGGGGTTTTGGACTTTTACGTTGTACCATATTATTTGTTTTTACTGTTCTTCTTTTTACCAATGGCATCTGTAGCTTTTCCGTATCCTATCTCTCGTACCCGGGCATTATATGAATGAGCGTAGATACCTGCTCTTGCTGTTAATACAGGATCCTTGGATATTTCTATCCCCGATGGTACCTTTGTTGGATCAAAGTTAATATCCCTGCAGCCACCTTCAGTTTGATCAAAAACTCTTTTTATTTCCAGTACACCTGCAACTACTTGACGACGGTTTTTGGGCCAAGGTTTTGCTGAATTTTCAATTTCATCACCTGGCTCAGCAAAAGTTATAACCAAATCCCAATAAAGGGATTCTTTTGTAAGACGTCTTTTTAGCTCATCAAAAAGGTAATCATGACTGGCATGTTGGCGTTCCTCCTTCGTCCAAGAATTAAACGAAGCATGTGGTCTCATGGACCAGCGAACAGCATGTTTATCACCATCTGAATCAACTAAAAAGAACGAATTAATAACATTATATTCAGCCCCTGCAAAACTATTTACCCACGGTGCGCTCTCTGCCCAATCATTAAATTTTTGAGCTTCGGGATAGTCTTTAAGAAATGCTGCAACTAGCTCTGGATTTGGCTTGCCGGTCGTGCTGTCGATTTTGTAAGCATCTGAGCGTCTAATAACACCTTCAACATCATGCGTTACAAAAAATGGCTGATTATTAAGTTTCATTCTCCATTGTTGATTATCTTCTGATGATATCATCAAAGCCATGCTAACTGTTCGTGTTGAATTGTCCGCAGCAAAAGGATCAACACTTCCGAGTGAAAAGCGACCTATTACGGAAGAGGAGTCCTGTGAGAATACTCTTGCTTTTGAAAAAGGAGATAGTTTTCCTGTTGGACGAAAAGTACCTTCAAAGCAAATTCCTTTTGAATGTGCCCGCCGGTAGCCGGCAGGGAAGGATTCTGGTGTATCTTTAAGAAAACTTTTTGTAGTAGTTCGGTTTCCAATCAAATCTGCCGACCAAGCAAAGATTAACACTAGCCCTCCCGCAATAATCAGGATAAAAACTAACGGTATAAGTACTTTCTTTGATTTAAAATTCTTTTTATCCATGTGATTTATTTAATATACTAAGACTTTATTCAACAATTTAAGTTGAGATACTTTTGTTGATTTAACAATATTTTCAAAGTTATTGTTTAAGTGACAATGCTTCACTATAGATTACCTTATGGTAATTAGTTACTTTTAAGTAAGCTGCTATACTTTTTAAGAATATTACTTATATTTATATAAAAAAACAACAAGTGAAGAAAGCAAAATTTGAACTCGGTGAAAAATGTTTAAGACAAATTCGAGGAATTAAAGATACAAACCAGTTACTAAGTGGTAAATGGAAGAGTTTGATTATAAGCCATTTGTATTATGACGAAACTTTGCGTTTTATGGATTTAAAAAGAAAAACTGAAGATATTGCTCCGAAAGTCCTTTCGAAGGAGCTCAAAGAGCTGGAATTAAATAAACTTATAAAACGTACCGTTAAAGATACAATGCCTATAACAGTAGAATATGAACTTACTGAATTTGGAAAAGGGCTTCATTCAGTAATCAAAGTGATGAGTGAATGGGGAATAAATTATAGAGAACAATTGTATAATAAATAGATTTTGCTTCGATATTAATAAACCTTAAGAAATTTAATTCATAATAATCGATTTTTTACATATAAACTTATAAGATTAATAAGTATAATCGAAAAAAGAGAGAAATTGGAATATGTCTTTATCATATCCAATTTTTCATTTTTTTTGAAAACCTTTGTCAATGTAACTTCAATTTTTACTTTTGAGATGTGTAAGTGCAGGAATTGTAACTGATAAATTATCAAATGCTTATCTTTCAATATTGCAAAAAATAAATAAAAATTATTTTTAAGTTTGTATTTCAAATTAAAGAGTTTTTTAAATCAAGGAAGTTTATTTTACAAATTATCAAAATATAAGAATTGTGGTAATTTGGTGGCAATGTTCTAAAAGTAAGTTGTAAATTTTATGTTTTCAGTTATTTAATGTTAAGTTCGAATCCCTCTCTCCGCAAGATGCGAAAACGGAAGTTTTCAAAAAGCATCAAAAATAGATAAATCCTGCAAATCACTGATTTTGCAGGATTTTTTATTTATAGCAGTTGCTGTAATTTTCAAAAATACTCCAAAAGCTTGTGGCTCTTCTGTGGCAGTTTTTAAATCGCTTAAAAATTGCCACAAAAAGAATCAGTCTCAAAAGTTGTGGACTCAGCAAAATAACGGTATTAAGTGCTCGATTATAATCCCTATTTTCGTGCAGCTATTCAATCAACATAGAACAAAAAGCTGTAAAACACCTATTTTAGCTTTTTGTTGTATGCCGGGTTTTATCAGATTATTGTAAATAGGGTTGATTAAGCCTTATTTTCTATAGAGTTGTTGATATTTGAGAGGGCTTTTACCGGTAATATTTTTAAAGCATTCATGGAAGCTGGTGAAATTGTTGAAACCACTGGCAAAACAAATTTCTTTTACAGACATTTGGTCTTCTATTAATTTTTGGCAGGCATCTCCTATGCGTATTTCATTCACAAACTGGGTGTAGGTTTTCCCGGTTTTAGACTTAAAGAATTTACAAAAAGAATTAGGACTGAGGCTGGCGATTTCTGAAATTTCTTCCAAACTGATTTTTTCCATATATCTGGATAAGGTATAATTGTAGATTTCCTGGATCCGTCGTTTTTCATCCTCATTAAAGTGGTATTTGAAATGAGAGGAAGCCAAAAAATCATATTCTAAAGAATTACTGATACAGGATAATGCTTCTAATAATTTGATGATTTTCATCGTACCGTCACTGTTGATGACCTCCGGAATTAATTGAGTTAACGTTTCCCGGGATCCACCTTTGACTTGCAGTCCCCTTGAGCTCAGAATAAGCATTTTTTTAAGGTCATGATTTTCGGGAAGTTGTAAAAATTCTTCACCCCAGAAATTTTCATCAAAATGAACCACAAAAACCTCTACCTTATTTCTTTTGGGGCTTTCAAAATATTTGGTATCAAATTGCCAGTAATGAGGCAGGTTTTTCCCGATGAGTACTACATCCCCTTCCTTAAACCTTTCAATAGTATTTCCTACATATTGAGTTCCCGATCCCTTTCGAAAATAGATAAGTTCCAGAACTGTATGATAATGCCATTTATTATTCACATCAGGCATTACATCCTTTCTTGCACTGAAAGAATGTAAAGTGTCAGATGATATTTCCAGAAACTGAGGTTTCATTACTTAGTTATTTCGTCATAAAAAAGTAAAAATAGAATTTTTTTGGATAATATACCTTAATAATTGGATAAAATGAGAGAATTTTGTTTTCGATATAAAGTCTAATTTGGTTGAATAAATTTTAATACTTTGTTTAAATATTTGTTGAATTGATATGAAAGTTGGATTATTTATACCATGTTATGTAGATGTGCTGTATCCTAAAGTTGGAATAGCTACTTATTCTCTGCTGAAAAAATTAGGTGTAAATGTGACTTATCCAATGGGGCAAACATGTTGTGGGCAGCCAATGGCTAACTCCGGTTACGAGAATCTCACCTGTGAAACCAATAAAAATTTTATTAAACAGTTCAAAGACTTTGATATAATAGTTGCTCCTTCAGGGAGCTGCGTTTTACATATAAAGGAACATCTGAAGGGAGATAAGGAGAATCAGGCTGTACCTATTCAGGAAAATATCTATGAGCTGACAGAATTTTTGACAGATGTATTAAACATTAACAATCTGAAGGCATCTTTTCCCCATAAAGTTGGTTTTCATCAAAGCTGTCATGGGCAGAGAGGCTTGCATCTTTCAGGAATGAGCGAGTTGACCGCGGCTTACTTTTCGAAACCAGAACAATTATTACAGCAGGTGGAAAATATTGAGCTGATTCGGCTGGATAAGCAGGATGAATGTTGTGGTTTTGGCGGAACTTTCTGCATTACAGAAGAAGCTGTTTCTTCCAAAATGGGTAAAGACAGGCTGGCAGACCATATTAAGAACGGTGCAGAATATATTACGGCTTGTGACATGTCCTGTCTGATGCATCTGGAGGGTATTGCAAACAGAGAAAAAAAAGAGGTGAAAATAATTCACATCGCTGAAATTTTAAATACTGAAAATGTAAACAGATGAAAAGCCATGCCTCTTTAGCAGAACAATTTAACCGGGATGAAAATCGTGTGGACTGGCATAATGAAACGCTATGGTTTATCCGTGAGAAAAGAGATAAGCAGAGTCATCAGATACCCGATTGGGAAAAGCTAAGGGAAACGGCTTCAAAGATAAAACTGAATGTTCTTTCAAACCTCGATACCTATTTAATGGAATTTGAGCGAAATGCTTTGATTAATGGCATAAAAGTACATTGGGCTGAAGATGCTGAAGAGCATAATAAGATCGTACTTTCAATTCTTCAGGAACATCAGGTAAGATATATGGTAAAGAGCAAATCTATGCTGACAGAGGAATGCCACCTGAATGATTATCTGGAAAAAAATGACATTGAAGTAACTGATACTGATCTTGGCGAAAGGATCGTTCAGCTGGCTAAAGAACAGCCAAGTCATATTGTGCTTCCTTGTATTCATAAAAAGAAAGAAGAGATAGGAGATATTTTTCACGAAAATCTCAGTAGTCCTAAAGGACTTTCGGACCCTCAGCAGCTTACTGAAATAGCACGTCAGGATTTAAGGAAGAAATTTTTACAAAGCCATGCAGCATTGACGGGAGTTAATTTTGCCGTGGCAGAAACAGGTGAGTTTATAGTATGTACCAACGAGGGAAATGCAGATATGGGTGCTCACCTGGCCAAGGTACATATCGCCTGCATGGGATTGGAAAAAATAATCCCCAGGCGGGAACATTTAGGAGTTTTTCTTCGCCTGCTCGCAAGAAGTGCTACCGGGCAGCCAATGACAACCTATACCAGTCATTTCAGGAAACCAAGAGGCGGGCAGGAAATGCATATAGTTATTGTTGATAACGGCAGATCAGAACAATTGAGTAAAGAAAAATTTAGAAATTCATTAAAATGTATACGTTGTGGAGCTTGCTTCAATACCTGTCCTGTGTACAGACGGAGTGGCGGGCATAGCTATCATACAGCTGTAGCAGGCCCAATCGGGTCTGTTCTGAATCCGGTACGGAATATTGCAGACTATAAAGACCTGCCCTTCGCATCTACCTTATGTGGTTCCTGTACCCATGTATGCCCGGTAAAGATTGATCTGCATAATCAGCTTTATGAATTAAGACAGGAAATAATCAATTCCGGCATGGGACAACCCGTGAAAAGTTTCTCAATGAAGCTTCTGGCGAGAACTTTAAGCAATGCGAAAAAATATGAGAAGCTGAAAAAAACAATAAAATTAGGCTATCGGTATGTTCCATTTCTTCTTAAAAACAGTGCTAATCCCTGGTATAAACATCGGGAAATGCCGGAAATGCCAGAAGAAAGTTTTAAAGAATGGTATCAAAAGAATATAGGAAATGGGAAGTAGAGAAGATATCTTATCAAGAATAGCAAAGGTTAAACCTATAGGAAATGAGTTATCATCAGATGTATCATTTATTTCCATATCTGAAAATCTTTTGGAGAACTTTGCGCTGGCAGCTCAGAATAATGGCTCACAAGTAACATTGATAGAAGATAGTACAGAAGTTCTGGCCTACATCAATAAAAATATCGCTCCTGATAAGAGAGTGATTTATAATATCAGAGAATGGCAGGAAAAAAATGAAGAGATAACGGATCAGGAAATAAATGATCCACATACGTTGGAAGATGTAGAGGTAGCAGTAATAGAAGGTAGCATAGGCGTAGCAGAAAATGCCGCTGTCTGGATTACGGAAAGCCAGATGAAGTACAGGGCTCTGCCATTCATTACCCAGCATCTAATGGTGATATTGAAGGCGGATAAAATAGTTCCTTTATTACATGACGCCTACAAAATCTTAACGGTAGAAGAAGGATTCTCATGTTTTATTTCAGGACCTTCTAAAACAGCTGATATTGAACAGTCGTTAGTGATTGGTGCACATGGGGCAAGAAGCCATCACTTATTTATAATAACACAAAATAACGCAACATAACAGAAAATAATATAACATAAAAATGATAAAGCTTACTTATAGCAATAATGAAGAGGGTAACTTACAGATTATCAGACTATGCAAAACATGACACCAGGACCATCAACGAAAGTTTCATCAGAAAGAAAAAGTTATCTCTTTCCACTGATTCTTGTTACCAGCCTCTTCTTTTTTTGGGGCTTTGTTCATAATTTGGACCCTGTGCTTATTCCCCATTTGCGGAAAGCATTTCAATTGACTGATTTAGAATCATCCCTGGTAGATTTTTCTATATTTATTGCCTATTTCCTAATGGCTATTCCTGCCGGGAATGTGATGCGTAAATATGGCTATAAAAGTGGAATTATTTTGGGATTATGCCTCTTTGCATTGGGAGCTTTTCTTTTTATTCCGGCGGCTAATACAAGGATGTATATTTTCTTTTTGGGAGCGCTCTTTATCATCGCCTGCGGGCTGACATTTCTGGAAACCGCGGCCAACCCTTATGTCACCATACTGGGACCACCGGAAACAGCAACACGCAGGCTTAATTTTTCACAGTCTTTCAATGGGCTGGCAGCATTTATAGCGCCTATTGCAGGAGGGAAATATATATTAAGTGGAGAACCGCTTACTGATGCGCAGATAAAGGCACTCTCTCCGCAAGATCTTAATATGTATATCACACAGGAATCTGCCAGTGTGAAAGGACCTTATCTTGTATTGGGAATTATAATTGTAGTGGTAATGCTGCTGTTCGTTTTTACAAAGCTACCGGACATTAAACAGGAAGATGATGGTGATCCATCCAAAATTTCCAATGCCTGGAAACATAAACATTTAAGATGGGCCATAGCAGCACAGTTTTTTTATGTAGGTGCTCAGGTTTGTGTACTCAGTTTTTTTATCCGGTTTATTGTTGTTTCTGCAGGAATTACAGAAAAAAATGCAGTTTTCTATTCCGGATTGGCGGGACTGGCTTTTATGTTGGGACGCTTTGTAGGAACTTTCTTTATGAAATTTATAAAACCCAACAGGTTATTAATGATATATGCTGCTCTGAGTATGCTGCTCACCTTAATAGCCATATTCGGGAAAGGGAGTATTACCATTTATGCATTAATTGGAGTGGCTTTTTTTATGTCCATTATGTTTCCCACTATCTTTTCACTGGGCATTGCAGGTTTGGGTAAAGATACTAAAATAGCTTCTTCACTTATTGTAATGTCTATTGTTGGTGGAGCTATTTTACCATTGGGATTAGGGTATATATCAGATCTTACCCATACTATACAATATGGTTATTTGGTACCATTACTCTGTTTTATTGTTGTATTTGTATTCGGTATGTATGGCTGGAAGCCCACCGGTAACACTTTAGAAAAAAGACCATGAAAAATAAAGTTTTAAAAGTTCATCAAAAAGATAACGTTTTAGTAGCGTTACAGGATATTAAGACCGGAGAAAAAATCCTCTTCGAAGGGCAGGAGTATAATGTATTGGAAAATATTCCAGCAAAGCATAAATTTTTTATTCAGGATCTTCCACAGGGAAGTGACGTATTGATGTATGGTGTATTGGTTGGCAAAACACAGGTGGAGGTGAAGAAGGGAGAGCGTATGAATGTAGAAAATACCAAACATGCCGCAGAGCCATATGCTTACAGGACAGCAGAATACCATTGGATAGCTCCTGAGGCATCTAAATTCAAAAACAGAACATTTGATGGCTACCATAGACAAAATGGAGAAGTGGGAACGGCCAACTACTGGCTTTTTATTCCTACTGTTTTTTGTGAAAACCGAAATCTTGATGTCATTAAAGAAGCGTTGCATAATGAATTGGGCTATGCAGTAGGAGACAAATATAAAGAATATACCCGTCATTTGCTGGAAGCGTACCAGAAAGAAGAAGATTTGGAAAATATCTCTTTAACTTCAGTTATAGAACCCAAAAAGAGGGTTTTTAAAAATGTAGATGGTATTAAGTTTCTGAACCATAGTGGAGGTTGTGGCGGAACGAGACAAGACTCTGCAATATTGAGTAAATTGTTGGCTTCATATGCGGACCATCCTAATGTAGCTGGGGTTACTGTATTAAGCCTGGGCTGCCAGCATCTTCAGGTGGAAGATTTTAAAAGAGACTTGCGGGAAAGAAATCCGAAGTTTGACAAACCACTATTTATATTTGAACAACAAGGATCACAAAGTGAAGAAGCTTTGATTAAACAGGCTATTCATGATACTTTTATAGGATTGACTGAAATCAATACAATAGAACGGAAACCTGCTGGACTGGATAAGCTGGTATTGGGAGTAAAATGCGGAGGCAGTGATGGATTCAGTGGTATTTCTGCAAATCCGGCAGTAGGCTATACGGCAGATTTATTGGTAAGCCTCGGAGGTAAGGTATTGCTGGCCGAATTCCCGGAACTTTGTGGTGCCGAACAGGAAATGATCGACCGGGCTGTAAATAAAGAAACAGCTGAAAAATTCATCAGGTTGATGACGGAATATGATGCACTGGCCCATCAGGCAGGTTCAGGGTTTTATATGAATCCTTCACCCGGAAATATTAAGGATGGGCTGATTACAGATGCCATAAAATCTGTAGGAGCTGCCAGAAAAGGTGGGCATTCCCCTGTTACGGATGTGTTGGATTATACTGAAAAAGCAACTAAACCAGGGTTGAACCTGGTGTGTACTCCTGGTAATGATGTAGAAGCAACAACTGGAAAGACTGCTTCAGGAGCAACGCTGATACTCTTTACAACAGGACTCGGAACACCAACCGGAAATCCGGTTTGTCCCACCATAAAAGTAGCAACCAATTCAGCGCTGGCGATGAGAATGCCTGATATTATTGATATTGATACAGGCCCCATCATTGAAGGTGAAAAAACAATAGCCGAAATGGGAGAGGATATATTAGACTACTGTATAGAAGTAGCAAGTGGAAGGATAACACCTAAAGCAGTGCTGCTGAATCAGGATGATTTTATTCCCTGGAAAAAAGGGGTTAGTTTGTAATTTTAAAAATAAAATAAAATGTTTTCATTAAAAAATAAAAAAGCAATTGTTACCGGAGGTGGAAGTGGTATAGGAAAAGCCATTTCTGAACTGTTTGCAGAACAGGGAGCAGAAGTTCATATCCTGGAACTCAATGAAGCCAATGGAGCAGAAGTTTTATCCAGTATAGAAACTAAAGGTGGTAAAGCATATATACATGCCTGTGATGTTTCTGACCATCAGCAGATTCAAAATGTATTTACCCATATCGGGGCTATTCATATTCTGGTGAACAATGCCGGTATAGCCCATGTAGGAAAAGCAGACAATACCTCAGAAGAAGATTTTGATAAAGTGGTTTCCGTGAATATAAAAGGAGTATACAATTGCCTGCATGCCGCAATCCCTCAGTTGAAGGCATCTGGTAACGGAGTCATTCTTAATATGGCTTCCATTGCAGCTTTGGTAGGAATTCCCGACAGATTTGCCTACAGTACAGCAAAAGGAGCCGTAAAAGCGATGACGATGAGCGTTGCCAAAGATTACATTCATGATAATATCCGTTGTAATTCTATTTCCCCGGCCAGGGTTCACACCCCTTTTGTAGATGGTTTCCTGCAAAAAAACTATCCCGACAGGGTGGAAGAGATGTTTCAGAACCTTTCCAAAACCCAGCCTATAGGAAGAATGGCAGCCCCTAAAGAAATTGCAGCATTGGTATTATATTTATGCAGTGATGAAGCCTCCTTTATTACAGGATGCGATTACCCTATTGATGGAGGCTTTACAACATTAAATAACTAATTTGGACATATGAAATTAATAAGATACGGAGCCGCTGGCCAGGAAAAACCGGGCATAATCATTGATGAAAAATACTATGATGTTTCTCATCTGGTGAATGACTATGATGAAAAATTTTTCTCCGGTAATGCTATTGATGAGCTGAAAGAGAAAATTGCTACAGGAGGACTTACAGAAATTGATAAAACGGTAAGGTTGGGAGCACCACTGGCAAGACCCTCAAAAATTGTCTGTGTAGGTCTGAACTATAAAGACCATGCCGCGGAAACCAATATGCCTATTCCTTCAGAACCTATTTTGTTTTTTAAATCAACTTCGGCCATAGTAGGCCCTAATGATGATCTGATTATTCCTAAAAACAGCACAAAAACAGACTGGGAAGTAGAACTGGCGATTATAATCGGTAAAAAAGCCAGCTATGTGGAGCCTGAGGATGCTTTTGACCATATTGCAGGATATGCTCTTCACAACGACTACAGTGAAAGGGCTTTTCAGATCGAAAGAAACGGACAATGGGTAAAGGGAAAAAGTGCAGATACTTTTGCACCTATAGGACCTTTTATAGCAACAAAAGATGAAATAAGTAATATCAATAATCTCCAGCTTTGGCTAAAAGTGAATGATAAAATGATGCAGAATGGAAATACTTTAAACTTTATTTTCGATGTGGCCTATATGGTAAGCTATATCAGCCAGTTTATGACCCTATTGCCGGGAGATGTTATTTCAACCGGCACACCGGCCGGAGTGGGAATGGGGCAGAAGCCTGAAGCCTGGTATCTGAAGCCTGGAGATGTTGTGGAATTAGGCATTGAAGGGTTGGGCACCAGTAAACAAAATGTGAAATCTTATTTTTAATGAAGAGATATACACTGGCTTTGGACCTTAAGGATGATGAAAATCTGATCCGTCAATATGAGGAATACCATCAGGAAGTATGGCCGGAAGTTCTGGAAAGTATAAAATCTTCCGGAATACGGAATATGGAAATATACCGCACCGGAAACCGCCTCTTTATGATTATGGAAGCTGAAGATCATTTCTCTTTTGAAATGAAAGCTCAGGCTGACAAAGCAGACCCTAAAGTTCAGGAATGGGAAACTTTAATGTGGAATTATCAGCAGGCATTGCCCAATTCCAGGCCGGGAGAAAAGTGGATCGTAATGGATAAAATTTTTAGCTTATAAAAATGATTGATACCCATGTGCACTTCTGGAGATATGATGAGGTTCGGGACTCCTGGATCGATGGCAGTATGTCCACTATTCGGAAGGATTTTTTACCTTCAGATATTGATGAATTGCTGATCCATAATAAGATAGATGGAATTGTTGCTGTTCAGGCAGATCAAAGCCTGGCAGAAACCCGGTTTCTACTGGAACTCGCAGAAGAATATCCTAAGATCCTGGGTATTGTAGGATGGATTGATTTTTTGAGCGGTAATTTCGAAGATCAGTTGAAAGAATTTAAAGGATACCCTAAAATAAAAGGCTGGCGCCATATTGTTCAGGCAGAAGCTAAAGGCTTTCTTATCCATCCTGAATTTGTGGATAATATCAGAAAATTGAAAGCGTATGATTATACCTATGATATTTTAATCCACCATTCGCAGATGGAAGAAGCCATAAGCTTTGTGAGAAAACTTGAGGATCAGAAGTTGATTCTGGATCATATCGGAAAACCTGATATCAAGAATTCAGAGATTAAAAACTGGAAAAGGAATATTTCCATTTTGGCTCAGTCAGAGAACGTTTACTGTAAGCTTTCCGGATTAGTGACTGAAGCCGAACGGGGGAAATGGACAAAAGAAATGCTGGAACCTTATCTGGATATTGTTTTTAAATATTTTGGAACATCCAGAATAGTATTTGGGAGCGATTGGCCGGTAATGCTTTTAAATACAAATTATTCCGAATGGCTGCAGTGTATAAAAGATTATTTACAACAGTTTAACAAAAAAGAACAAAAACAGATACTTGAAGGAAATGCTATTCATTTTTACAATTTATAAAGTATGGATTTACAACTCGAAAATAAAATAATTGTCGTAAGCGGCGGCGCCAAAGGAATTGGAGAAGGAATTGTTCGATTGTTGGCTCAGGAAAAAGCTATTCCTGTTATTATAGGTAGAAATGCAGAAGACAACCAGCAGTTAATCGATGCGCTGGCTGCTGAAAATCTTATAGCCCATGCTGTGGAGGCCGAGCTTACACAACCTGTAGAATGTCAAAGAGCAATTGGTGAAGTCATGTCAAGATTTAGCAGGATAGACGGTCTTGTCAACAATGCAGGAGAAAATGACGGCGTTGGATTAGAAAACGGAAGCTATGAAGCCTTTATGCAGTCATTACATAAAAACCTTGTTCATTACTATCTTTTGGCCCACTATGCTCTTCCTGCTTTGAAATTAACTAAAGGAAGTATTGTAAATATAGGAAGTAAAACAGCAGAAACCGGTCAGGGAGGAACATCTGCTTATGCCGCTGCTAATGGTGGACGAAATGCGCTGACAAGGGAATGGGCCGTGGAATTATTGCCCTATCATATCCGGGTAAATGCTGTGATTGTAGCAGAAGCTTATACTCCATTGTATGAAAAGTGGATCAAAAGCTTTGATGACCCGCAGGCAAAGCTTAAGACAATAACAGATAAAATCCCTTTTGAAAAAAGAATGACCACTACTGAAGAGATCGCCGGTATGGTAGCATTTTTACTGTCTGAAAAGTCCAGCCATACTACAGGTCAGCTGATCCATGTGGATGGCGGCTATGTACATCTGGACAGAGCATTATAAAAAAACAAACGATCAGCAAGTAACTAAACAATAATCTTTAAATAATAAAAGGGAACAATTCAGTTGGTTGTTTAGTTGTAATATTTCTTTTTCAACCAAAGACTGGCTCTAACCAGTAGGATAAGTACAGGGACCTCTACAAGTGGGCCTATAACTCCTACAAACGCTTGTGGTGAGCTGATTCCAAAGACTGCAATAGCTACAGCAATAGCCAGTTCAAAATTGTTTCCTGTGGCAGTAAAAGCAATAGAGGCATTTTTGTCGTAAGGTACTTTCAACGATTTGTTTACAAAGAAACTTACGAAGAACATAAGGATAAAATAGATTACCAGTGGAATAGCTACTTTTAATACATCCATTGGCAACTCTACAATTTTTTCACCTTTGAGACTGAACATCAGGACAATCGTAAATAAAAGAGCGTAAAGGGTGATTGGTGAAATTCTGGGTACAAATTTTCGGTTATACCATTCTATACCTTTTGATTTTACTAAAAAGTATCGGCTTAAAAAGCCAGCTAGAAAAGGAATACCAAGATAGATAAGTACACTCTCCGTAACATCCTTCATGGATACACTGACATTGAAATTTGCTAAACCTAATCTACCCGGAAGTATATTGATGAATAACCATACAAAGAAGCTGTATGTGAATATCTGAAAGATACTGTTTAAAGCAACCAGTAGAGCTGCATATTCTCTATTTCCTTTTGCTAAATCATTCCATACAATTACCATGGCAATACATCGGGCCAAACCGATAAGGATTAGCCCAATCATATAATCAGGCTCATCTCTCAAAAATAAAATAGCGAGCACAAACATTAAAATAGGCCCTATTACCCAATTTAACAATAGTGATATACTGATTACTTTTTTATCTTTAAATGCCGTTGGTAAAAGGGAATAGTCTACTTTAGCAAGAGGAGGATACATCATTAAGATCAATCCAATTGCTAATGGTATATTGGTTGTACCTACGGATAAGGAGTCTGTGACCTTTGAAATGCCCGGAAATAAAAATCCTAAGCCTACTCCGATTGCCATAGCAAGAAATATCCATAAGGTAAGGTATCGATCAAGAAATTTTAATTTTGGTTGCATGCTGTTTTAATTTATTCCTATTGTTTTGCTTCTTCTTTCCATAATTATGGTGTCACGCCAAGTATTTCCAAGTTTTCCAATTTTTTCTCGATGGCCGATGATCCTAAAATCTAAACTTGTATGAAGCGCTACCGTTTCCTTATTCTCTGGAAACATTCCACTCTGCAGTGTCCAGATTCCATTTATTTCACTTTCAGAAATCAACTTCGTCATCAGCATTTTTCCTATTCCCTTACCTTTATGGTCATTAGCGACGTAAATACTAATTTCTGCCACACCGCCATATACACCGCGATCACTAACTGCTGATAGTGCATCCCATCCCACGACGACATTGTCAATGATAGCTGCTAATCGGCTATGCTTTAATTTACTTTTGTCCCAATCTTCCCATGTTGGAACTGTGGTTTCAAAAGTTGCATTTCTAGTTTCAAGGCCTTGCCTATAGATTTCTACGATTTCCAGAAATTGTTCTTTACCAATAAAAACTATGTCCATTCTATTTCTTTATTTGTGAAAAAACATAAAGCATCTCTGTCGCTATCTGTGAACTTCTTTCTGTGTAAACCTGAGTCTGTTCCGGGGTATTGTCAGAAGCTTTAGGATCGTCATATTTTATAGAAAATCTGGCTTCTGCTCCAAATATTATGGGACAGCCTACATCCGCATTGTTGCAGGTCATTATAGCGCCAAATTCATTTTTAGGATTGAATTCGTTATTATATTCTTTAGAAAAACAAATGATAGCTGATTCATTTTGTGCGTATTTTACAGTGTAAACAGGATTTTCAGTTTCGCTAAGTTTTTGGATCTGAAAGCCTTGGTTATCCAGTGTTTCTGCTACTTTTGGGAACATAGCCGTTGCCTCTGTACCTCCTGAATAGCAATACACATTTTTAATGCCAAAATGATGAGACATTGTTTGGGCCCAGATCTGAGACAGGTGGCTTCTTCGGCTATTATGTGTACAGATGAAATTTAACCGGATAGTCTGGTTAGTCTCCACTTTGCTTTGTATGTAATTAACTAATGGCTGTAAAATTGTTTTTCTTTCCTCTGAAATTGTGTCAATTGAAAGAGCCTCAATACTTTCTAAGATTATTTGGTTCATTTTTAGTATTTTAATTTAGACTTCTCTTACTATGTTATATGCACTTTGATAAATAGCCTGTCTTCTTAGCAGCATCCACCTCCAGGTGTACAAGAGTTACTTTGGTTTACCGTAAGCTCAGAAAGATTTTTCTTTTGTTTTTCAGGAGGAATACCACAAGCATCCTGAGCAAGACAGGCTGTAGTTTTGCTTTTCAGCACAAAAGTCTTTCCATTAAACTCCAGATCGTATTTTCCGATGGTGTCACTCTGATATTCCACTTCAATCTCCCTATCTTCAATTCCCAGTTTTTCTTCGGAAATCTTGATAATATGCAGTAACTTTCCGGGTTTTAGACGGTGATCATAATCATTTGCATTCCATAGCTGAAAGTTGACCACTTTCTCATTACGGATGACACCCCCGCAATCAATAAAGTTTTTAGTGACCTGACCTACTTCTGTTACATGAAAGTGTTCAGGAACAAATCTCCCGTTTTCCAATTGAAATTCAACATTTTCCAATGTTGGCAAAATTTCTTTGATTTCTGATAATTTCATTTTATTTAATGTAAATATTTAAATTATATATTGCAATATAACGATGTTAAAAAGTAAAAAAGCTATGAACAACAGCTCGATACTGTAACTTCCTGGTTGAAAAAGCCGTTAAACTCATATTGAAACTGTTTCCAGATCTTCTCATTGATACAGTAGCAAACTGATTTACCCTCGATGGTTCCCTGAATAATACCTGTATTTTTCAGCTCTTTAAGATGCTGCGAAATGGTAGCTTGTGCCAAACCTAATTCTTCCACCAGATCATTACAGATACAGGCTTTTTTGTCAATAATATATTGGAGTATAGCGACTCGTGCGGGATGTCCTAACACCTTAAATGCTATAGCAAGTTTGTTGTGCTGATCTGCAAAAATTTCGGTCTTGGTAAGTCCCATACTACAGTAATTTTAATATTGCAATATTACGATATATTTTAATATACTCTTATATCATCAAAATAATTTTATTGAAGTTCTTGCAGTTAGCTGTAAAGTATATTGATTTGTAATTTGTGGCAGAGGTTATAAAACCTTTTCTATAAGAATAATGCTTGCCCCCCAAAAGTCTAAGCTATGAATTAGCCGGGGACTACAAAGGCCTTTAACTCGCCATTTTTTTATTTTCAAATCTACAGATATCACAATAAGAGTGGTCAGAAGATTGCCCGTTTTTATTTTTTACACGTATTTTCCCAACAGCTGTTACAAATTCACTCTCCGCAACTATAATTTCCACACTGAAATTTGGAGGTTTAAGGTATGTTTTTGCCATGTACTGCCGTACTTCTTCTTTGCCACGTAAAATCTGATCTCCCACAAAAGTCCATATAACGTCATCAGTACAAAAAGCCAGAAAATCTTCATAATCTCCTTTAGAGATAGCAGAATTTGCCTTTTCTAAAATTTCCTTATTGGTCATAGGTATTGATGTTGTTCATTTCTAAATAAACTTGATAGAATTTTTACCAAGGGTAGCCGCACATTAGGGTAATCCGAAAATATATCAAATTACTTTTTGTATTGCCCCGGTGCATATTGTTTTGCTGACTTAGCACCTGTAACCTTTTTTACCTGTCCCGGAGGAAGACCATGATTTCCATTGGGCTTCAGTCTGGGTGCACAGGAAAAAACAAACGATCCGAGAAGAACAGCAAGGCCTAATTTTTTAATTGCATTCATAATGTTTTTTCTTAGTTCATTAAAATATTATGCCAAGTTATAATTAATAGACATTCTTCGAAGATGATAAATGTTGCCAGTATTGCTGATAACCTATAGTAAATGGTAATTAACATAGATTCGATATATAAAAAGCTGGTTTCTAATTATTTATTGGAGTTATTTTTGTTGTAACTTAGTGACATTTATGAATCGCTATGCAAATCACAAAATACATACCATCTTTCAGAGAGAATTGTATCGAAATCTTTAAAAGCAATCAACCCCAATATTTTGCTGTTGAAGAACTCCGGCTATTTGAAAATTTTTTGGATTATGAAATTGAAGAAAACTACTATGTAATTAAGACTAATGGTCTGTTAGTAGGCTGTGGCGGAATTTTTTTCGATGCAAAAGAATAATGAGACAGGACTGTCCTGGGGAATGGTACATGCTGACTACCATGGGCAGGGTATAGGTAAGTTATTAACTCAATTCAGGCTGGATCTATTGAAAAACATGTACCCTGATAAAAGTCTCAGAATCGAAACCTCACAACATACGGCAGAATTTTATAAAAAAATGGTTTTAGCATTGCGGATATTGTTCCGGATGGTTTTGCTGAAGGAATTGATAAATATAGTATGAAAATGGAATTCAAAAGCTAGCCCAACAACTGATAGGAGAAGAGCTTTATGCTATTTCTAAAAATTGAAATTCAATTCACTACAGAGGAAATAATAGCTATAGACAGTGCTTTGTTTTTTATTTGGTGAATTAATATAAATTTTTCTATATTTGCACCACTGAAAACAACGGTATAGCCGGAGTTTAGGGAGAGTTGGCAGAGTGGTCGATTGCGGCAGTCTTGAAAACTGTTGACTGTAACAGGTCCGGGGGTTCGAATCCCTCACTCTCCGCAAGAAAAGTGTAAAAACCGATGAATAGAGAAAATATTCATCGGTTTTTTATTTTAACTCCAAAAAACTGCACAAAATGTTTTTCACTATCATTCAAAAATAAAAGTCTTTTGATATTCTGTATGATTATATGACACCTATGAAAAATGAATATATAAAAGATATTATTAATAAAAAATAATTGTACCAGGTTAGTATTATTGTTGACAAAAATAAATACTTATAAACTTTGCAATACTTATAAAAATACAAAAGCATCCTATTATTGGAAGCTTTTAGTTTATTTAGCCTTGTTAATCAAAAATCCCGGAAGAGCTCCGGGATAATAAATTATTGTTTGGTATGAAGATTTTCCCTTTTTCAAACAGTTAATAAATATAAAAGACTGATGGTTAAAACAAAATGAAGGTCATAATGCTTTTTTGAAAGAGGGAAAAAAGCGGAAGCAATTGAGAGTTGGAGTATTATCATTGAAATGTAACAGAAAGGTTGTATGAGTTGTCATTATATCAACAGAGAAAAGAAACCATACATTCAATTATTGACCTATGAGAAAAATACAAGCAATCATCATACTGTTTTTGTCGCTGAACATTTTTGCACAAAATGTCAACGATAAAATCAAATTATTTGAAAACGATTTCTACCATTGGGACCAATCAAAAAAGAAGACCTCTTTAAAAGATAGAATGTCTTTTTATAATGTCAACGCAGTAAGTATTGCAGTGATTAAAGATTACAAAATAGAATGGTCGAAAGCGTACGGTTTTGCGGATGCATCTGAAAAAAGAGTAGCGACTCCCCAAACGCTGTTTCAAGCAGGGTCTATTAGTAAGACTATTAATAGTTTAGGTATTTTAAAGTTAGTTCAGGAAGGAAAATTAGGTTTGGATGATGATATTAACAATGATCTGAAAACCTGGAAATTCCCTTATGATGATGTTTCAAAAGGCAAGAAAATCACTATAGCCAATTTATTGAATCATACCGCAGGTTTGTCGGTTCATGGTTTCGGAGGATATGAAAAAGGGGCAGCTTTACCTACGATAATTCAAATCCTTGAAGGTCTGAAGCCTTCCAATTCCGGTCCCGTCAGGTCTGTGTTTGAGCCAGGTTTGAAGCTTCAGTATTCTGGTGGCGGAACGACGATTACTCAATTAATTCTCGAAAATACAACCGGCGAAAAGTATGAAGACTACATGCTGAAAAATGTTTTGACTCCATTGGGAATGAATAACAGTTCTTTCAGCCAACCTCCTGTAAAAGATAAAGAAAATTTGTTGGCAACGGGCTATAATTATGATAAAGAGGTGAAAGGGAAGTATCATATTTACCCTGAAAAAGCGGCTGCCGGTTTATGGACAAACCCAACAGATTTAGCAAAATATGTTATTGAAACCCAATTGTCATTATTAGGAAAATCAAATAAAATTTTGTCTAAAGAAATGTCGGAAAAAAGATTGAAAAAAGATTTTGGAACATTTTCAGATGATTTTAGTGGCGTGAGATATTTTAGGCACGGTGGCGGAACTGACGGTTTTATTTGCTTCTATTTGGGAAGTGTCGAAGATGGAAATGGAATTGTTGTAATGACCAATGGCAATAGCAATAAGATGGTAGAAGAAATTGTGGCAAGTATTGCAGGATTGAATCAATTTAAAAATTACCCTTTACAATCAAGTAAAGAGTCAATTGCTGCAACAATAAGAAAAGAGTTGTCAAAAAGTGTAGACAAAGGAATTGAATTGTACAAAAATCTGAAGAAAACTAACCCTAATGATTACAATTTCTCGGATGAAAGTGAACTTAATATGTTGGGGTATGAATATTTGAATAATGGTCAAATAGATTCTGCCATCAAAATTTTAACTTTGAATATGAATGAATTTCCAAATTCAGCAAATGTTTACGACAGCCGTGGTGAAGCTTACTTCAATAAAAAAGAATATCAGCTATCAAAAAAAGATTATCAAAAAGTTTTAGAATTGGAACCAACAAATCCAAATGCAAAAGAAATGCTCCTGAAAATAGAAAAAGAGATAGGAAAGTAATGGATGATTATAGAATTCCTAAGGCTACATTATACAAATAGATGTCCCCAGTATAAAATGGCAAAACAGAATAGGTGAGAAATACTTTTGCGGCAATTTTGATTTTAAGCATAAACAGGCATATAAGCAATCCGGTTGAAATTGTATTTTTGTAATTGACTGATATATAGATCGGCAGGACGGGACAGGATACTCATTATTGGTTTTGTGAATAGATTAGTTAACACAAAATTAATATGTATGAAAAACAAATCTTTACTGTTTAAGCCAACTCTTAAATCTTTACTTTTTTGTGGATTAGCATTATCCACTATTGATTTCAGTGCTCAGACATTAGCATTTCCGGAAGCTACCGGGTTTGGAAGATATACTACGGGAGCAAGAGGTGCTGCAAACCCTCAAATTTATTTAGTGACAAATTTAAATGACAGTGGACCCGGTTCATTTCGTGATGCCGTGAGCCAGCCGGGGCGGTTTGTCATTTTTAAAGTAGGAGGTATTGTTAATTTACAGTCGATTGTTGCTGTGGCTGCTAATACAACGATTGCCGGACAGACTGCTCCCGGAGAAGGAATCGTATTTTTGGGCCCCAGAGTATCATTTACAGGAGCCAATAATACGATTGCCCGATATCTTCGCATCCGTTATGGCGGAACATCTCAAAATCAGGATGCATCAGGAATCGCCAATGGAGCAAATATCATCTTGGATCATATGACTTTTACATGGGGTACAGACGAAGTATTTTCAGTTAACTGGGATAATAACGGTACGAGTCCTGATAATATAACGATTCAGAATTCTATTATAGGACAGGGAATGCACCGTCATAATCATTCTGCAGGAGGATTAATGCAGCCGCCGCCAGGAGGTAAGATCAGTTTAATCGGAAATTTATATATCTGTAATAAAACCCGTAACAATAAAATAAAAGGAATTAATGAATTTGTCAACAATGTGGTTTACAATTGGGGAAATTACGGGAACACCTACGGTCACACTCAATCCGGGGAGGCATACATCATGGGAGGAGATTCGGCAGGAAGTTCTTTTGCCAATATCATCAACAATTATTTCATTGGAGGACCCAATACAAGCACTACAGTTACAACACCTTTCAGTGTAGGTAATGCCAACTTCAATTTATACGGTTCCGGAAATTATTTTGACAATAATAAAAACGGAGTACTAGATGGTACTGCGGTCCCTCAAAACTTAACGGGATACCCTGTAGGAGATCCGGCAGCAATAATGGCTAATCCGTACGATTATCCAATGAAAACCCCCACATTAACCGCTCAGGAAGCATACAATAAAATTGTTACCAGTGTTGGGGCATCCTATCCAAGACGGGATCAGGTAGATGGTTTAATGATTTCAGATTTACTGTCGAAAGGGACAACAGCTACTTATGTTTATGTGCAAACAGATCTAACGACTCAATTTGGCTTTACTAATGGCGGTGCAGGACACGTTTATGGTGCACCGGCGCCTATGGATACGGATAATGATGGAATGCCGGATGCATGGGAAACAGCCAATGGACTGAATCCTAATGTTTTTGATGCTTTGGCAGTAAGCACAACCCATGCTCCGTATCTGAATATTGAGGTTTATATTAACAGTTTACCCAATACAACTCCTCCGGATTTTATTATTCCGCCAACAAATGTGAATTTTACCAATGCAGTGACAACAACAGGAACTTCACCTTCAAGCTCCTTAACCGTGAATTGGAATGATAATGCTGCGAACGAAACTAATTACGTGGTAGAACGCTCTACCGATGGTACTAATTTTACTGTCATTGCAACATTGGCCGCTAATGTAACAAATTATAATGAAGTCGGTTTAACGCCCAATACCCAGTATTATTATAGAATTAAAGCAACGAATGCCTTAGAATCTTCGGTTTACACCTCAAATACCTCAGTAACCACGCCGCCAGTCCCATCAGCTCCCACAAAAGCAATTAACCCAATTCCGGCAACCGGCAATAATAATGTTGATCTGAACGGTGGAAACCTGCTTTTAAAATGGAATGGCAGCTCAAATACAATAACGTACACCGTTTATTTCGGAACAAATCCTTTAAATTTAAGCAATATTGCTACCGTACCTTATTCTGCTACACCGTCGTATCAGCTTACTAATTTAAATACAGCAACCAATTATTATTGGAGAATTGATGCTTCTAATACCCTTGGTGTTACTACAGGAGATGTATGGAGTTTCCGGGCATTGACGCCGGAGCTTGTCGGAAACTGGCCATTTGCTGAAGCTCCTTCCGCAGGGTCACAGATTACAGATGTAACATCTTTTGCTAATCATGGTATACTAGATACAGCTTATGATAATGCCAGTGTAAGAGTACCGGGAAAAGAGAACAATGCCCTCAATCTGGCAACTTCACCTGCTAATATGTACATCGCCAGTATTCCTCATCAGGATCATATTTTATTTGATAATCATTCTTTTACCGTTTCTTTCTGGATGAAAGCGCCAACCAGCATGATTCCATCATCTTCGGCTACAAGCCTTTATGTGTTGTGTAAAGGTTCTTTCACTAAAAATACGGCAACAGGAGCTACCGGCAAACGTTTCAATGTAGAAATCAAAGGAGGTCAGCTGCGATATGCTATTGATGATGATGTTACGAAAAAGGAAATCACATCACCTGTTGCGAATTATTTTACCGATAGCTGGGTACATGTTGTGATCCAGAGAGATATTGCTGCGCATAAAATGAGAATTTATACTAATGGTGTTTTAAGCACTGAAGGAGACGAAACGGCAGTTACAGGTATCGGTGAAGCAAGTGATCTGATCATCGGGAATATTGGTGAACTTGAATTTTTATCAACGGCCAATGCTCCGGCTTCTTACAAAGGTGCTTTCGACGAACTTAAAATGTACAATTATGCATTATCTCCGGCGGAAATTTTTGCTTTGTACAATCAGGCAGTATTGAGTAATGATGAATTCAGTATCAGCAAAAATGCAGGGACAGTATATCCAAATCCAGCAAAAGACCAGATTTCCATTAAGCTTCCTGAGTATAAAAAATCGAGTTTAACAGCAACAATTATTGACTTGGCAGGAAAAATCGTTGTCAAAGAGAAGATTAATACGGATGGAAACGGATTATTTAAATTAAATATTGACGACAAAAAAGTCTCAGGCAATTATCTCCTCAATGTTTCAGGAGAAAACCTGAATAGTAATTTTAAAATTATTATTAAATAAAATCATCAAAGCTTAATTTTGTTCATATTTAAAAAGAAGTCCTTTCAAACCATTTGGAAGGACTTCTTCTTTTAACATTATTTTGAATTTTTCTAACCTTTAGATTTAAAATATTATTTTTTTTTTACGTTCATAAGAAAGTTATCATTATTTTTGAGTTTTTACAATTCAAATGAATAATATGCTTAGGACAAAATTTTTAATTTCCGGCTTCATTTGTGCAATCGTTTGCATTGATTCTTCTCTGAAGGCACAAAATTCTATTCAGATAAAAAATACGTTGAGTTTTTCAAGGAATGAAGTTGTTTCAATACCCGTTTCTCAATTCGCTTCTTTTTTAAAAACGAGCAGCGAATCTGACCTCAGAATAAAAGACGGCAGTAATAAGATACTGCCAATTCAATGGATCGATTATAATGGAGACGGAAAAAACGATGAACTGCTTTTTCAGGCCAATATTGAAGCGGAAAAAACAAATTCCTATACCATTATTGCAGACGCAAAAATTCCAATTCCTGAAAGTAAAATTTCAACATATTCAAGATTGGTTCCCGAAAGAGTAGATGATTATGCCTGGGAAAATGATAGAATAGCATTTCGTGTCTATGGCCCGAAAGGTCAGAAAGAAGCCTTGGAAGGGATAAAAGGAAGCACACTTTCCAGCGGAGTTGATATCTGGCTCAAAAGAACCGACCAACCCGTGATCAACAAATGGTATAAAGGATACCTGACCGATCCTTTGTACTACCACAAAGACACAAGAGGTGAAGGCTACGATCCTTACCACGTTGGCGATAGTCGCGGAACGGGTGGAATTGGGATTTGGGTAAATGAAAAACTTCAGGTGTCACAAAATTTTGTTAGCTCCAAAACTATTGCTGAAGGTCCGTTGAGAACGGTTTTTGAATTAACATACAATTCCTGGAGTGATTTTGGAGTGAAAGAAACAAAACGGATTTCTTTAGATCTTGGTTCCAATTTTTCAAAATTTGAGTCGAATTTTCAGACTGAAAAGCCAGTTCCAAACTACACAATCGGGATAACTCTCCATAAAAATGAAGGCGAAACAAAACTCAATGATAAAAACGGATATTATCTTCATTGGGAAAAAATAGATGATGCTTTTGTCGGAGAAGGTATTGTTGTAGATCCTAAAATTGTTGAAAAATCTATCGCTTTTATATCTGAAATTCCAGACCAGAGTAATCTATTGGTTGTTACAAAACCTCAAAATAAATTGACATATTACGCCGGATTTGCATGGCAGAAAAGCGGGCAGATTCAGACACAAAAAGATTGGGAAAACTTGTTACAAAAACAATCTCAGATCATAGCAAACCCTTTAATGATTAAGGTTAAATAAAAATTTAATGATAAAATTAAAACTTTCTATAGCCGCTTTTTCTTTAATAAGTTTGAGTTTTTCTGCTCAGGTTAAAGATACATTGGCGGAAAAAATACTTGTTTATCAGCTTCCAAACGGAGGTTGGGGAAAACAGCTTAATGATAAATCTGTGGTGAACTATAATTCACCTTTAGATAAAAATCTTTTAAAAAAGATCAAAGAAACGGGTGATGATCACGCAACAATCGATAATAATGCGACATCAAGAGAAATCAATAGCTTAATAAGAGCCTATAAATTCACAAAAAATACAGAATATTTAAAGTCTGCCGAAAAGGGAATTCAATATCTTCTTTTGATGCAGTATAAAAATGGTGGCTTTCCTCAGTATTACCCCAATTCGGCGATTTACAGAAAGCAAATCACTTACAATGATAATGCAATGATCAACGCTTTAACGGTTTTATATAACGTGGCGGAAGGCAAAAATGATTTTGATGTGGTGGATTCTAAATTAAAGGAAAAATCAAAAATTGCCGTTCAAAAAGGAATCGAATGTATCTTAAAAACTCAGGTTTTACAAACAGGAATTCCGACAATCTGGGCAGATCAATACAATGAAATTACCCTTCAACCCGACAAAGCCAGAGCTTTTGAGCCTATTTCTCTGGCCACTGCAGAATCCGTGGGAATTGTAAGATTTTTGATGCAGCAACCTGTTACTCCCGAAATTGAAAAGTCGATAAAATCTGCCGTCAATTGGTTTAAACAGAATAAAATCGAAGGCTACAGCTATAATGTTTCAAAAGTAAATGGAAAAGCAGTCCGCACATTGGCTGAAGATAAAAATTCAGTGATCTGGGCGAGATTTTATGATATAAATACCAATAAACCTCTTTTCGGCGACCGCGACGGAAGTGTAAAATACAACTATCACGAAGTTTCTGAGGAAAGAAGAAACGGCTACAGCTGGTTTGGTGATTTTGCGGATAAACTGATCAATAAAGAGTTTCCAAAGTGGGCGCAGAAGAATAATGTGATGCCTTAGTTTGAAGGTTGAGTGTTTGACTATGAGGAGAGTTTTAGGGTTTTAGAGTGAGAGTGTTTGAGAGTAGAGAGTTGTAGTATTTTTGGTGTCATTGCGAGGAGCGAAGCGACGAGGCAATCTCTTTGTAGAACCTATCGTCTTTCGAAGTAAAGACATTTTATAAGTAACATAAAAAAGAGCTTAACCATAAAGTTTTCATCCTGGAAGGATCTCAACACTTGAAATAACATATATAAAAATAACATAATGAGATTGCTTCGTTGTTCCACTCCTCGCAATGACGGAGCGCACCAGGTGGCTGAGGTTCTCGAAGTAACCATTCCTAATACTCTAGCCCCGATTGAGTGAAAATCCTTTTTTGAAAAAAAGGGTGCAATACTTCGACTCAGCTCAGCATAAACTTCAAGCGGGAAAAAGCTCCTAAAATAAAAGAAAAATATGACTGTAAATAGAAAATGACTGAGTACTACGCTCAGTCATTTTCGTTTCTAATTCTAATTTTTATTTATAAAGTATTACAAATATTGCCTCCTAAAGTTGCTCCAGCTTTTGCCGTCACATCAGATTTTACGGAAGATAAAGACAACATTGGAATTGCATAAGGTGGAGTAAAAGCTGTTCCGCTTCCTGCCGTATTTCCGGTAACATTCGTAAACGTATTGTTTGAAGTAACGGTTACAGCAGTATATCCGGTCATTAAATTGATGGGCTCTTTTACATTTTCAAACACGTTTCCGTCTACACGAATATTTGCCTGAACGCCTGCAGCAATACATTTATTGCTCACAGAACTGTTGAAATAGCTGTTAACGATATGGATTTTTCCAAATCTCACTCTAGGCATACGCTCCCTGCAGCCCGGTGCCCACCAGCAGCGAACGAATGTCACATTCAGTTTTCCGGCATCTGTTGTTGAAGTGTCACTTGAACCGATAAGGTTTGAAAATCTGTGATCAGCAGTTCCACCTGAACCACCGGCTTTTGGAGGCTTTAAATAGTGAAATTTCGTGTAGGAAACCGTGATGAAATCTGATTTGTTTTTAATGTCAAAATTTCCATCAACGCCGTCTCTAAACTCACAGTGATCAATCCATACATTTCGGCAATCGTCTACAATAGCGTTATCCCAACCGTCTGTATCATACGCTCCGGGACCTTCGAAAATCAGGTTTCGGATGATGATATTGTTACATCTTTTAATATTGATAATTCCAGAACCGTCTTTTGTCTGATCCGTTGAAACCAATTTGGCACCGCTCGTTCCGTAGATTGTTTTTCCGGTTTGATCCTGAAATGATAAACGGGCAGTAATCGTAATTGTTCCGGTTACTTTGATGACTTTTATGGCAGTGTTTTCGATAGCGGCTTTTAATTGAGCGTAGGTGGTAACTGTAGTTTCAGCTGCGGTTCCGCCACCGGTTGTTCCGCCGTTTTGAGAAGCCCATCCCGGAGCGAGACAATCAGCCAAAGGAGCCACTGCGTTCGTCATAAGGGTGCTTTTCAGGGCAAAATCGTTTGGGTTTTCCGTCAGATCTGTTTTGATGTCTTCCTGTCCGCAGCCCGTCAGGGTAAAAGCCGAGCATAGAGCCGCCGTTAGAAAGGCAATCTTACATGTTGTTTTCATAGTAATTTTTTGGTATTTGATTAGAAATTAAAATTACATATTCTGTATTTAAATGTTTTATATATTATGGTATTAATATTTATATAATTATAATGTTATTTATTTTGTTTATTCAATCGGTTGCATTTTGATGTATGTTTATTTTAATTTAAATAACTTCTAATTAAAATAAAACTCCTGCAAATTCCAAATGTTTTACAGGAAAAGATCTGCGCAATCCGTGAAATCTGCGGGAGATTTATTATTTATTGAAGACTATTGTACTTCAAAAATATAGGTTTTGCCTTTCTCAGTATCAAAATCAAAAACCTGAGTTTCAGGAACGGGAAAGCCTTTTAATTCAGCTTGATCAGAAACCAAAGGAGTTTTAATGGTATTAATCTGATAATATTCATTCGGGTTTTCTCCTGTTGAATCTTTTAACTGAATCTTAGATTTCAGATTAATATTTTTAGCCATTCTAATTCTCGCATTTCCTCCTAAAGTAGATTTTATAACTAATTTCGTCAGCTTAGAATTTTTCCATTCGATATCAATTTCAAAACCACCTCTTGCTTTTAAACCTTTAACAGAACCGTTTAGAAGAGCATCAGGAAGTGCCGGCAAAATATAAAGATAGCCGTCATAACTTTGAATCAACATCTCTGCAATTCCCGAAGTACAGCCAAAATTTCCATCGATCTGAAACGGCGGATGTGCATCCAGAAGATTCGGATAAGTTCCTCCCGACTGATCTTTTGTGTCCATAGAAACAGGAGATAATTGGTCTGAAATTAATTTAAATGCTCGATTTCCATCTAATAATCTTGCCCACCAGTTCACTTTCCAGCCCATCGACCAGCCTGTAGATTTGTCACCACGATAGATCATTGAATTTTTGGCAGCTTCTGTTAAATCTGGATTTCTGAAAGGTGAAATCTGACCTGAAGGAAACAATCCGTACAAATGCGAAATATGCCTGTGTTTATCATCAGTTCTGTCCATATCTTTCAACCATTCCTGCAACTGGGCGTGTTGCCCGATCTGCATGGGTGGAAGTTTTTGTAATGCAGCTTTTACTTCATCCGAAAGATTTTTGTCTTCATTAAGAACCTTTGAAGCATTAATAAAATTATTAAAAACATCAAAAACCAACTGATTATCCATCGTTGTTCCCGCAGTAATTCCGACACTTTTCATATAGGTATTTTCCGGCGACATGGAAGGCGAAACGACCAGATATTTTTTAGAAGGATCTTGTTGAAGAACGTCTAAATAAAATAAAGCCGAACCTTTTAAAGCAGGATAATATTTCTTCAAAAACTCTTTGTCTCCGGTGTATAAATAGTGATTCCAAAGATGCTGTGTAAGCCAGGCTCCACCCATTGGCCACATTCCATAGAAACCGCCGTCCACAATGCCTGTGATCCTCCATAAATCGGTGTTATGGTGCATATTCCAGCCTCTGGCGTGATACATTTCTTTGGCAGATTCCTGTCCTGTAACCGACAAATCCTGAACCATGTCGAATAACGGTTCGTGCATTTCACTTAAATTCGTATTTTCCGCAGGCCAGTAATTCATTTCTGTATTGATATTGACTGTGTACTTGCTGTCCCAAGCGGGATTGAGTTGATAATTCCAGATTCCCTGTAGATTGGCGGGCTGAGTTCCCGGTTGTGAAGATGAAATCAAAAGATAACGGCCAAACTGGAAATATAAAGCTACCAGATCAGGATCTTTTGAATGGGCAAATTCTTTAATTCTGACATCGGTTGTTTTTTTTGCCTGATCTGTTGTTCCCAAATTTAGGCTTACCCGATTAAAATAGTTCTGATATTTTTCTATGTGAGCTTTTAATTCAGCATCATATTTTTTGCTTAAAGCTGATTTTAAGTATTCCGAAATTTTTTGATCTGGATTTCCTGAAAGATCATTGTATTTTTTAAAATTCGTAGCGATTGAAATATAAATTACCACTTCATCTGCTCCGGAAACATACAATTGGTTTTCAGTTGACGTCAATTTCCCACCTTTTAAAACAGGAAAAGCCACCGTTTTGAAATTAATTCTGCCAGTTTTATTGTCAGCTGAACCGCTCGTTCCGTTAATTATTAGTCGATTTTTCTCTGTAAAAATTGATTTTTTCAAATGTGGAGTAGAAGCATTAATAGAGAAATCCAAGCCTCCTTTTTTACTGGAAGATAGTTTGATCACAACCACATTATCAGCAAAAGAAGTGAAAATTTCACGTTTAAAAGTCACGTCATTCACTTCATAAGAAACGGTGCTTAAAGCTTTTTCAATATCTAAAGTCCGGTTGTAGTTGCTGAAATTTTCATGACCTTTGAAATCCAGAAACAAATCGCCCATCGTTTGATAAGGCATTCCGTAATTCAGATCTTTTGGTGCGGCTCTCGGATAGGTTTTGTTGGAAAGTTTTTGCGCTTCTTCAAACCGACTCTCATTCAACAGTTTCCTGATTTTTTGGATGCTGTCAAACGTATTTTTCGGAACATTATTTCCAGGTTCTCCTGCCCAGATTGTTTCTTCATTAAGCTGAAGATGTTCCTGTGAAACTCCGCCAAAAACCATTGCTCCCAATTTTCCGTTTCCGATGGGAAGTGCTTCGTTCCAGTTTTCTGCAGGTTTGCTATAGGTTAACTTTAAATTCTGTTGTGCCTGAACAGAAATAGAAATAAAAGTTCCAAAAGCCAGCAAAGATATTTTATGTTGAATGATTTTTAGCATAGTTTAAAGTGTTAAATTGTTTGTTGGTTAATCGCAAAGGCGCAAAGTTTTTTTTAATTTTAATAATGCTTTAAGGCGCAAGGATTTTATCTCCGATAAAATTGATTATGGTAAAACTTGTTGAAAATATTATGTTATTGATGTTTGAACAAAATCAGCATGACAGTATTGAAATCAACAGTTAGTATTAGGAATGTCACACTGAGCTCGTCGAAGTGTTCTTGCGTCTTAAAAAATAAATATGTTTAAAATCTTTGCGCCTTTGCGAAAACCAACAAACGATTATTTTAATTACTTATTACCAATTATTTATTACCAATAGTTTTCAGCCAGTCTGAGCATAATTTTTTCCAGTTATCCGTCAATTCGGTTTTATTCATAATTCCGATTTTATGTTCACCTTCAGGAAAAATGAACAACGCGCCTTTCACTTTATTTTTTATCATTGCCTGATAATACAGCATGCTGTTCGTTACAGGAACTGTTTTATCATTTTGCGCATGAATCAACAGGGTAGGCGGTGTTCTTTCCGTTACCCGGTTTTGCATAGAATATTCACTGATTTTTTCCGGAGAGGCATTTTCACCAAGCAAACTGTTGCGACTTCCCAGGTGTGCAAATTCGCCTAAGTCGATAACAGGAGAAAGTAGAATCGCAAAATTCGGAATAGTAGAAATATTCTCCCAATCACCTTTTAATTCTGTGTAATCTGTAGAAATATTACTTGCCATTGCAGCCAAATGTCCACCTGCAGAAGTTCCTATAACTCCAACCTGATCTGGCGAAATACCATAGTGTTCAGCATTTTTTCTAAGATATTTTATAGCCGCCTGAATATCCTGTAAAGGAGCGAGTTCTCTTTGCCTGACATCGGGAGATATGGGTAATCTATAATTTAAAACAAAAGCAGAAATTCCCAATGTGTTAAACCATTTTGCAATTTGGAAACCATTCAGATCGTAGGTAAGTTTGTAGTATCCGCCACCGGGAATGATGATGACAGCCATCTGTTTTCTATCTTCTTTGGGAGGTAAAAACGCGAAAAGCTCGGTTTCTTTTATCTGTACAATTCTGCCGTCTTTTTCTTCGGTTTTTAATGATAATCCTTTAGAATTTGGCATCTGACCTTTTGGCCAGATATTTATTTTTTCCTGTGCGGATATTTGATTAAAAAGTATAATTATTAAGATGAAAACAGATTTCTTCATAGCTTATTAATTTTTTTAATTACTGTAAAGTATATTTGCTAAACCTAACAGGTTTTTAAATTGGTTTAATTTTAAAGAATCTATATTTTTGGTTAATCGCAAAGGCGCAAGGATTTAAGTGTATTTGAATTTTTTAGGGCGCAAGAAAATCATAGATTTTCAGCAAGTTTTTACGGTAATCAATTTTATCTTCGATAAAATCCTTGCGTCTTAAAGCATTATTAAAATTTAAAAAAACTTTGCGCCTTTGCGATTAACCAACATTCCATATTAAGAATTAAGAAAATCTTCT
>NZ_JALCZD010000013.1:0-146293 GCF_024586945.1 Chryseobacterium sp. WG14 | reverse complement strand
GAAGTTTCAAACTCAAACTGTAATCTTTCTGTGTACGCTTGACATAACGTGTTTCTAAATATTCTTCCATAACGATTGTTTTTTTATGTATCGCTATTTCAGGACGGGACACATATATTAATTTAAAAGCCCTGACGGCAAACGTCAGGGCTTTTATGTATCATAAAATTGCATTTGAGTTACTACAGACCCGGTTTCCAGTCAACAACGGCTCTGATGAATGCTTCTGCATTTTCTACAGGAACGTTAGGTAAAATTCCGTGTCCAAGGTTAGCAATATATCTGTCTTTTCCAAAACGGTTGATCATCTCGGTTACCATTTTTTTGATAGTTTCAGGAGTTGAATGAAGCCTGGCAGGATCAAAATTTCCCTGTAGGGTCATCGTATGATTGGTCAATGTTCTTGCAAATTCCGGCTTAATAGTCCAGTCAACACCAAGAGCTGAAGCTTTAGACATTGTCATATCTTCCAGTGCAAACCAACATCCTTTTCCAAATACTACCACGTGGGTAAGAGGGCTTAATGCTTCAACGATCTGGTTGATGTATTGCCATGAGAATTCCTGGTAATCAGTAGGAGAAAGCATTCCTCCCCATGAATCAAATATCTGTACTGCAGAAACTCCTTTTTCTACTTTTCTCTTCAGATAAGCAATAGTAGTGTCTGTGATTTTCTGAAGTAATAAGTGAGCTGCTTCAGGCTGCTGGAAGCAGAAAGATTTTGCAATATCAAATGCCTTACTTCCTTTTCCTTCCACACAATAACAAAGAATAGTCCATGGAGAACCTGCGAAACCAATTAAAGGAATCTCGTTATCCAATTTTTGAAGAGTAAGCTCAATAGCATCAAAAACATAACCTAATGTATCATTCACATCCGGAGTTTCAATATTCTGAACCTGTTCCATTGTTCTGATCGGAGTATCCAACCATGGGCCAACAGATTCTTTCATTTTGAAATCAATTCCCATCGCCTGAGGAACTACCAGGATATCTGAAAACAGAATCGCAGCATCCAAAGGAAACCTGCGGATAGGCTGTAGTGTAATTTCAGCAGCAAGTTCAGGGGTCTGACATCTTGTAAAGAAATCATATTGGTCTCTCAGAGCAATGAATTCCGGCAGATATCTTCCAGCCTGCCTCATCATCCAGACAGGAGGTCTTTCAACGGTTTCTCCGCGAAGTGCTTTTAAATATAGGTCGTTTTTTATCATAGTTTATTTGAAATGATATTGCCATCATATTGCTTGCTGACAATAAGTATTTTTGCAGGGAGTATAGTATAAGAGTTTTCTGTACTTCCCTCTTTTACAGCATAAGAGAGAATAATATTTTCTTTCTCTTTAACAAGATTTTTAACTAAAAAGTCAGTAGATTTATTAGTCTGGGTTCCAATTAATGCAATTATATAGTTTTTTGAAAAGTCAATATTGGTAGGCATTCCGTTGGGTCCCATGGTGGTGGCAGCTCCAAAAATTTCGTCAAATTCTTTTTGAGAAGCTATTTTTTTGACAGCTATCTCATTGCTTTGGTATGTATTTTTTACGAAATAGTTTTTGGCTTCTGAATAGGGAACTTTTAAGGTTGATGTTTCTTTTTGTGAAGTACAAGAAAACATAACCATTAATCCTAATAATAAAAATGCTAAATTTTTCATATTTGTTTGTTTATATAAATTTCCTGTACCATATTCAAAACTGATACCAGACTGTTGCCTTCAGAAGTGTAAATTTTTTCTTTAGTATATTTTCTCAGCTCTCTGGAAGTGGTTTCTCCGATCGAAAAAAGCGTCATATCCTCCAGAGAATTTTGCTTTGCAAAACTACGAACTCCACTCGGACTAAAAAATACTGCAGCATGATATTTTTCAGTTATTAAAGGATTGGTTTCCTCGGTGTTATATACGACGATTTTTTTGTACTTAATGTTTTGCAGCGGAAGCTCATTATCCAGAACATTAATAGCAAGATTGCCACAGAAATGAATAAATTGCTCATGTTGGCATTTCCCGATGATAAATCCGGAGAGTACTTCTGCATTTTTCAGCACTTTAAAAGTTCCAAAACCGTGTTTTCTAAGTTCTCTCTTTGTTTTTTCACCTACACAGTAGATCTTATTGTAATTTTTTGCCGTAAAATCCTCGTTAGGCTTGAATCCGTTTTCAAAAAATGAAGATACTCCATTAACGCTGGTAAAGATCAATGAATAATTTTTCAGATCAAATGGGCTGATCCTGATCGATTGTGTCTTAATCACTTCAATGCAGTCAACCGAAATATGCTCTCCTAATTCTTTGGATATAATCGCTTGGTCTATATTTTTGGTAAATAAGATTTTCATGACTTTACATTTGAAAATGAAAAAAGAGAGGATAAAAATATAAATTTAAAATCTATACTTTGATATGATCTTATATCTGGCTTTTGATTTCTGCCATTAATTCTTTTCCACCGTTTTCGAGAACTACTTTAGCATACTTTTCTCCAAAATTTTCTGTAGTGTTGTATTCGAAATTTTCATCAACTGCAATACAGTTTTTACCATCCAGAGAACAGAGTGCAGCTTTGAAACGGATCTGATCACCGATGATTTCTGCAAAAGCGCCGATAGGTGCAGTACAGCCGCCCTCCAAAGTGCTTAGGAAATTTCTTTCGATTTCTACGCAGATTTGAGTGGGTGCATGATTGATCTGTTTTAATATCTCATTGATCTCCGGTTTGTCAGAATGTCCGGCTACGGCAATAACACCTTGTGATGGTGCCGGAATCATTAATGGAAGCATTTCATAATCAATTTCCATTTTCATTCTTTTGATGCCTGCTAAAGATAGAAGGGTAGCATCAAAATTTCCATCTTCAAGCTTTTGAAGACGGGTCTGGATATTTCCACGGATATCCGAAAACTCAGTATCAGGATAATATTTTAGCCAAAATGCCCTTCTTCTTAAGCTGCTTGTGGCCAGTTTAAGCTCATGGAATTCTTTATTTCTTGAAGATTCCTTTCTGATCAGAATATCCTGGGGATAATCTCTTTCCAGATAGCTCACCATCTCAATGTTTTGAGGTAATTGGGTGGGAACATCTTTTAAAGAATGTACGGCAATATCAATTTCGTCATTCAACAGGGCAACATCCAGGTCTCTTGTGAAAACCCCTGTAATTCCTAAAGAATATAATGGCTGATTAAGATTCTTATCACCGGAAGAGACGATAGGAACAATGTCTGTTAAATAATTGCGGTTCTGAAGGTGCCTTGCAACCTCTCTAGCCTGCCAAAGTGCAAGTGCGGAATTTCTGGTTCCAATTCTAATGCTTTTCATTGAATTCGTTGTTTGGTTGTTCAACTAATATTTCGTGCATTAATTTACTAATTTCTTCGGCTTTTAAAGGGTTGTCGATGATATATTTTGCAAAACGGTTGGTGATTTTCTGGATCATTTTGTCAGAAAGTTCCATGTCCGTGATGTTTATGTATTTATTCTTTTTATAAAAATTATGCATTTCATTGCGCTCCATATTCTTTAAAACAGCTTTGAAATGATGAATATTGGGTGCCAGCTTTCTCTTTTTTTCCCATTCAATAAAGTCTTTCATCAGCTCCTTGATAATCTTTTCAGCTTTTGGAATCTCTTTTTCCCGTTGCTGAATAGTTTCCTGGATTTGTTTTGAAAGCTCGTCAACGTCAATTAATGTCACATTTTTATTCTCAGTGACATTTTTTTCAACGTTATGCGGAATAGACAGGTCAATAACCAATGTTTCCCTTCCGTTCGGGAAATGAGATTGGTTGATAATAGGATGTTTTGCTCCCGTGGCCACAATGAGAATATCCGTCTCCTTTAATTCCTTGTCAACATCAGAATAATCAACATGTGGAATATTATATTTCTCAGAAATCTTTTCAGCTTTTTCCTGAGTTCTGTTGGCTATCTTGATTTTAGGCTGGTAAACATGTTTTACTAAATTTTCAACAGTGTTCTGCCCAATTTCCCCCACCCCTAAAAGAAGAATGTTCTTTTCATTAATTCTCTTTTGGCTGTTCAGGATATAGTGAACCGCAGCATAAGATACAGAAGCAGCTCCGTTGGAGATCCCCGTTTCATTTTTTATTCTTTTCGAAATCTGAATAGCAGCATTAATTGCCCTTTCCAGATAAGGATTGGAATTCTGTCTTTCTTTTTTAAAACGGGTATAAGCTTTTTTGATCTGACCTATAATTTCAAAATCCCCGATAATCTGGCTTTCAAGTCCGGCGGCAACTCTGAAAAGGTGTATCAGAGCTTCTTCTTTTGTCAGAATATTGGCAAACTGAAGAAAATCTGTAAGATGTACTCCAATTGTTTTACAATATTCTTCAGCCACTAAAAGATAATTGGAGGAAGTAGTGTAAATCTCAGTCCTGTTACATGTAGAAACCACAAAAGCATCACCAAGATCTTCCTGATGGACCCGGGAAACAAAGTTTTTGATGTTTTCATCAAAGAATGCAAATTTTCCTCTCGTTTCTACATCGGCCTTTTCGTAGCTTATAGAAAGCACGGCAAAATTCGATGTTTGATGGATGTTGGAATACTGTAACATAAGCAGTCGCAAATTTACGCTTTTTTTAATTAACCAACCCCTGATAGTGTATATGATAATTATCGTAAAAAACTATAGAAACCATCCGGAATTTATTGTGCTGAGCAAATTTAGCTGTTTTTAAATCTGCTTTTTACTCATTTTTAACCCATAATTTCCCCTGTTAATTTTGGTTTAACTCAAAGTCTGTAAACATCTAAAGTAAAAGTTAATAAAGAATTATAAATTTTAATAAAATTTTAACCAAATTATGTTGGTATGAAATTTCTTTAGTAGTGTTAAATTTATATCTTTGTAAACTTAAAATCAGAAGAAATATATGAGTTTATTTGATATGTTTACGCAAGAAATTGCGATAGACCTGGGAACAGCTAATACCCTTATCATCCATAATAATAAGATTGTTATAGATCAGCCGTCAATTGTAGCAATTGAACGTTCTACGGGTAAACCCATTGCTGTTGGTGAACAGGCTAAACATATGCAAGGTAAAACTCATGAGGATATCAAAACAATCCGTCCTTTGAAAGATGGGGTTATTGCTGATTTCCACGCTTCTGAGCATATGATCAAGGAATTTATCAAAAAAATTCCTGGAATTAAAGGTAAATTCATTCAGCCTGCATTAAGAATTGTAATCTGTATTCCTTCCGGCATTACTGAAGTTGAAAAGAGAGCGGTAAGAGATTCTGCTCAAAAAGTAAACGCAAAAGAAGTAAGGCTGATCTATGAACCAATGGCAGCTGCAATTGGAGTCGGGATCGATGTGCAGAAACCTGAGGGGAACATGATTATTGATATAGGTGGAGGTACTACAGAAATTGCAGTAGTAGCGTTAGGAGGTATCGTATGTGATAAATCTGTGAAAATTGCTGGTGATGTATTTACAAATGATATTGCGTATTACTTAAGAACTCACCATAACCTTTATATTGGCGAAAGAACTGCTGAGAGGATTAAAATTGAAGTAGGGTCTGCAGTAGAGGATCTTGATGTAGATATTGAAGATATCCCGGTACAGGGTAGAGACCTTATTACAGGAAAGCCTAAAGAAATTATGGTTGGATATAAGGAAATTGCACGTGCACTAGACAAATCTATTATCAGAATTGAAGATGCTGTAATGGAAACGCTTTCTCTTACTCCGCCGGAATTGGCTGCTGATATCTACAAAACAGGTATTTATCTTGCTGGAGGAGGAGCGTTACTAAGAGGCCTTGCGGACAGAATTCACAAAAAAACAGGTCTTCCTGTATTTGTGGCTGAAGATCCGTTAAGAGCTGTTGTTCGAGGAACCGGTATTGCCCTTAAGAATATGGATAAGTTCAATTTCTTAATTAAATAATTTTAACTTTTTACGACTATATATCTGAATGGGATTTTTGCTGAGATTATTTTCGAAGAACACCCTTTTCGTCTTCTTTATATTCCTGCAAATTATTGCTTTGGTTTTGATATTCTCCAGAAACGCCATGCAGAGATCCTGGATAGCGGGGCAGACGGCTGCACTGAATTCCTGGGTTTCCGGATATATTGATGAGGGAGTTACCTATCTGAAGCTTAAACAGATCAACGAAGATCTTGTTATTCAGAATAAAGCCCTTATGACCGAACTTTATGGAAAAGAAGGCGGGAAAAATCCTGTTTTCAAAAAAGTTCATGATACCATAGGAGGTGGTCAGATCTATACTTTTGTTGATGGTGAAATTGTTTTTAACAGCATCAACCGTAGAAATAACTATTTTACAATCAACCGCGGCCGCAGAGACGGTGTTTTCCCACAAATGGGGGTGATGGCACCAAGAGGTATTGCGGGAATCGTTATCAATTCTACCGATAACTATGCATTGGTTCAGTCTGTATTAAGTGTAAACAGGATCAGAATTAATGCGGCACTTAAAAATTCCGGATACTTTGGGACGTTAACATGGAACGGAGATAATTCACGAGTGATGCATCTTGCCGATATTCCTAAATATGTAGCGTTGAAAGTGGGAGACAGTGTGATCACAGATGGAAAATCTGCCATCTTCCCGAAAGGGGTTATGATTGGAACTGTTGCCGGTTATTCGGTAGATAATAAGACAGGCTTCTGGGATATCTCGGTGGAGCTTAGTGAAAAAATGGGCGCGTTAAATAAGGTGTTTGTAGTAAAGAATCTTAAAAAGGCTGAAGTGCAGAAGATTCAGGATACTATGCAGGCTGTAATAAAAAAAGAAAATGATTAGCAGGACTTTATTTACAGACATATTGATTATGATCTTCCTGGTTGCATTACAGATATTTGTACTGAACAGGATTACGTTGTTCGGAAAGTATACACCGGTGCTGTATCCTGTGTTTGTTATGTTCTATCCTTTTTTCAGAAATAAATTTCAGTTCCTGGCATTAAGCTTTTTAATTGGGCTGGCCATAGATGGATTTCACTATTCCTGGGGAATCAATGCATTTGCTACCACCCTCATTGCTTATTACAGAACATTGATATTCAGGACTTCCACAGATACTTCCACAGACTTTTTCTCTTTTCAGTCCTTACAATGGGCGCAGTTTTTGCTGTTTTTATTTTCAAGTATATTCCTGCATCAGCTTTTCGTACAGTATATAGAGTTCTTTAAGTTGAGCCGGTTTTTTGAAATATTGTTTAATGTGTTGGTGACTAGTGTAATTTCATTTATATTTATAGTTATTTACGCATTAATATTTAAAATCAAACAAAAAGTTTGAACACACGTTATTTAAAAATCTTTTCCGTCCTTGTTGTTATCGCTCTTATTTTTGTGGCGAGGCTGGCTTATTTGCAGTTATTTACAGATCGTTACGCTCTGAATGCGGCCAATACATCCATTAAAATTGAATATGTTATTCCGCAGCGTGGGGTGATTTTTGACAGAAATGGGAAAATCATGGTAGGGAATCAGCCTGCTTATGAGATTTCTTTTACCCAGGGACTAATGAAGCCCGATTTTGATACATTAGGCTTTTGCAGCCTGATGAAGATCAGTAAACAAGACTTCATCAACAAAGTCAATATCATTAAAAAAGAAAAATATTATTCCAAGCTGACCCCAATGACATTCATAAAGGACCTCAGCAGAGAAGATATTGCAAGAGTGCAGGAGATTATTTTTAAGTATCCCGCATTTACTATTGTACAGCGACCTCAGCGTCAGTATGAAGTTTCTACTTCCGGAAATCTGTTGGGATATACCAGTGAAGTAAACGAAAGAGATATTAAAAAAGATTCTATTTATTACCTGCCGGGAGACTTTATCGGAAAAACAGGAGTTGAAAAATCTTACGAAAAAGAACTTAGAGGAGTAAAAGGGATGAAATATATCCAAAAAGACATCAGACTCCGAAATATTGGTTCTTATAAAAACGGGTCTCTGGATAAAGATGTTATTACCGGGAAAGATATTACATTAACTATTGATTATGATCTTCAGAGAACTGCTGAAGAAATGCTCGTTAACAAACATGGAGCCATTGTAGCCATTGACCCTAATAATGGTGAAGTATTAGTGGCTGCAACGGGACCGGATATCGATCCTAATCTTTTCACCGGGCCCAATAAATCAAAAAATTTATACGCTTTATCAAAAGATACACTTTACGAAAATAAACCTACATTCGATCGTTCTTTACAGGCGGGCTATCCTCCGGGATCTACTTTCAAATTATTAACCGCTTTGGCTGCAATGCAGATGGGAGTAATGGATGAAAAAACAGTTTTCCCTTGTGGTGGCGGTTTCTTCTATAAAGGCAAAAGAATTAAGGGCCACGGCGGAGCCGATCCGCTGATTCCTTCTATCCAGGTTTCCAGTAACTGTTTTTTTACCTATGCATTTATTGCCATCATCAAAAAATATCCAGGAAATCCTTCAAAAGGTGTTGATGAATGGAAGAAAATTATGAGCAGCTTTGGAGTGGGAGAGTTTTTAAATAATGATTTTGCGGTGGGTGCAAAAGGGAGAATTCCTTCCGGAGATTTTTATGAGAAGAGATTTAAAGCCATCATGAAAGCGAGCGGTTCCAAGAGAACCGATTTTAAAAACTGGGATGAGATGTCCACTGGAGCCATTTATAACGGGATGGGGCAGGGAGATGTATTGGTAACGCCAATTCAGTTGGCCAATTATGTTGCTGCTATTGCTAATAAAGGCTGGTATTATACTCCGCATATTGTAAAAGCAATTGATGGCAAAGCCAATCCTGATAAAAGATTCAAGGTTAAACATAAAACCCTTGTAGATCCCAGGCATTTTGAACCTGTTTTAAAAGGGATGGAAGCGGTGGTCTTAAGAGGAACGGCAAGAAGCTTGAAATCAAATGATTTCACCCAGCTGGCCAAAACAGGTACAGCACAGGTTCCGCAAGGAAAAGATAACTCTATCTTTGTACTTATTGCTCCTGCTGATAAACCTAAAATTGTAGTAGTGGCAGTAATGGAACATGCTGGGTTCGGGGCAACCTGGGCCGGGCCGGCTTGTACCGTAATTGCTGAAAAATATATTACCGGTGATCTGAAGAGAGATAATCTCTATAAAAAAATGATCGGCGCAAGCTTTATGCCTGAGTATAAAAGGCAGTGGGTAGCAGACCTTAAACGTAAAGGCTGGTATGTAGATCCTAAGCCGGACTCTATTAAGCGTAAAAAAATGCAGGACAGTCTGGAGCTTGTGAAGCAACAGAAAGCGAAACTAAAAAAGAAAATAGAAGAAGAAACTAAAAAAAACAAATCTGCAAAGCCATGAAATGGACAGAAGGAATAGATAAACTTGGACTTGGGCTGTATTTCCTGCTTTGCATTTTTGCCATTGCCAATATTTACAGTGTAGACCAAAAACTGGGTGAAAAACAGTTGGTTTTTTTCTGCATCTCTTTATTTGTGGGGCTGATGATATTCTTTAGCAGAAGTAAATTCTTTGAGAATATGGCCGGTATTATTTACATTGGCGGGGTTCTCCTGCTGATAGGGCTTTTTCCTTTTGGGAAAGAAATTCTCGGACAGAAAAACTGGTATAAATTCGGAAGCTTTACCATGCAGCCTGTGGAATTTGCCAAGATTGGTACCGCGCTGATGCTTGCCAATTATGTTTCAGGACCTGATTTTAACCTGAAAAATAAAAAATCTTTGTGGACTACCCTGGCTATTATAGGAATTCCTGCGGCGGTAGTACTTGCTATTCCGGATGTAGGATCTATGCTGGTGTTCATTGCATTTTTTATTGCTTTATACAGAGAAGGTTTAAGCGGGCTTTTATTTGGGATAGGATTTATGTTTGCAGGAGTTTTCCTGGTTTCATTAGCCATACCTCCGGTGTATGTGGCCGCTGCAATTGTATTGATTGCCGGGGTGCTAATTGCGATGAATTATCACAGAATGTCCTGGGATGTGATCTCCATTTCCGGAATAGCCGGATCTATCCTTTTGTTGTGTGGATTAGCTTTCGGTTCTCCTTACATTTTAGAGAAACTTCCAAAACACCAGAGAGAAAGAATTGAGGTTCTTTATAAAGGTGAAAAAGCATTTAGAGATACTTCAGGGTATAATTTATTATACTCCAAGACAGCTATCGGATCTGGAGGACTTTTAGGAAAAGGATACCGTGAAGGATCTGTTACTCAGGGTAAGTTTGTCCCAGAACAGGAAACCGATTATATCTTCTGTACCGTAGGTGAAGAATGGGGATTTGTAGGAAGTGCAGTGTTGATTTTGTGTTATATGGTATATATAGGACGGATCTACTATCTTGCAGAGCAGCAGAAATCCACTTTTAACCGTGTGTTTGGGTATTGCTTTGCTTCCATTCTTCTGATGCACTTTTCAATCAATTTAGGAATGGTTATGGGGCTTTTTCCAACGGTAGGGATTCCTCTTCCGTACTTTAGTTATGGAGGGAGTTCTTTGCTTGCCTTTTCTATGATGACTTTTATTTTCTTTAAACTTAACTATTCAGATAAGAACAGTTTGGTGTAGACGGAGGATTAAGAAATGTTCTGTTTACTTTCTTTTTATATCCATGAAAAATCGTGGCCGGAAAGTTGATTCCCGAAAAATTATTACAACATATGAAAGAGGCTTATATTGTAGATCAGAATTTTGAAAATACAGACTTTACACAGTTTCCTTTAGAAAAAGGGGAATATGAGAACTGTACATTCAGGAACTGCAATTTTGAATATGCAGGGCTGTCAGCATTTAGTTTTACAGACTGTGAATTTATAGGATGCAACCTGAGTATGGCAAAGCTTATTAAAACTGCTTTCCGTGAAGTTATTTTTAAAGAGTGCAAGATGTTCGGGCTTCAGTTTAATGACTGTAATGAATTTGGACTATCCTTCACCTTTGACGGCTGCTCGCTGAACAATTCCGTATTTTATCAGACATCGGTTAAGAAAACCGTCTTTAAAAACTCCAGGCTGATTGAAGTTGATTTTGCAGAATGCGACCTGTCCAATGCGGTCTTCAGTCATTGCGATTTGTCGGGTGCTGTTTTCGACAATACAAACCTTGAAAAAGCAGATTTAAGAACATCGGTCAACTATTCTATAGATCCTGCTTTAAATAAGCTTAAAAAGGCCAGATTTTCACTGTCTGAAGTTTACGGACTCCTGTATAAACTGGATATAGAAATAGACAGAACCAACTAACACCTGGCGAATGGATGCCAGTAAGCAGAAATAGTTCCGTATTTTTTGCGCTTAAACTACAGAATTTGGCTTTATTAACTTTTTTAAGCCTGTTACCTATTTTAATCACATGACTGCTAAAACTGATCAGATATTCCCTCCTTTAGATTCTGGGCTTGTCTTTGTTTGCTTTATCCCGAATTCAGGTTAAATAATTAAGCTTAGTAGAATGGTTAATAGTTTGTTATTCAGTAGATTAATTCGTTTTTCAATTGTTGCGTTGCTTGATTTTGTATCTTTATCATTACTGAGATGGCAAATTCTTTATACTATTGTAGACGAACATAAAAAACGCAAATAATAAATACAAATGAAGAAAACTTTAATTATACTACTGTTGATGGCGAAAGCTTATGGGCAACAAAAAAGTTTTGTACCTATTGCCAAAACAGATGACGAAAATACTATAATAGCAAAAGCAGCCAATGTTGTGCCTTCTCCCAGGCAAATGCGATGGCAGGCTCTGGAGCTTACGGCATTTTTCCATTTTGGAATCAACACCTTTACCAATCAAGAGTGGGGAGATGGAAAGGAAGATATATCCAAATTCAATCCCCAATTGCTGGATGCAGAACAATGGGTTAAAGCCATAAAAGAAGCAGGTTTTAAACAAGCTATAATTACAGCTAAGCACCATGACGGTTTTTGCTTATGGCCGAGTAAATTTACTGAGCATAGTATAAAAAATACACCTTATAAAAATGGTAAAGGGGATATTGTAAGAGAGGTTGCAAATGCCTGTAAGAAATATAAAATCGGATTTGGAGTGTATCTGTCTCCGTGGGATCGCAATAATCCCTCTTACGGATCAGAAGCATATAATACTTATTTTGTAAACCAGTTAACAGAATTGTTAACCCAATACGGTAAGGTAGACGAGGTGTGGTTTGATGGAGCCAATGGAGAAGGTCCAAATGGTAAAAAACAAATCTATGATTTTGATGCCTGGTATGCTTTAATTAGAAAGCTTCAGCCTCAGGCGGTTATTGCTGTTCAGGGACCGGACGTACGGTGGGTTGGGACTGAAAGCGGTGTTGGCCGTGAAACAGAATGGAGTGTATTGCCAACCTCTGAAAAGGATCAGGAAAAAATTGCTTCTTTATCACAGAAAGAAGTAAATGTCATTCCAGCATTATCAGGTTCTTATGAAGACCAGGATCGGGGTAGTAGGGCTAAGTTGATTAATGCAACAGGCTTGGTCTGGTACCCTGCAGAAACAGATGTAAGTATCCGTCCGGGATGGTTTTACCATATTAATGAAGATGCTAAAGTAAAAACGCCCAAACAGTTGATGGAAATTTATTTTACTTCAGTGGGGAGAAATGGTGTTTTACTTTTAAATATTCCACCAAATACCAATGGAATGATAGCAGACAATGATGTCAAAAGTCTGGCTGATTTTGGTAAGGAAATGAAAAATATATTTTCAAATAATATAGCAAAAGCGGCTACTGTGAAGGCTACTTCTGGTAAGGAGCTAAAGGCCATGTTTGATGGCAGATTGAGTACCTATTTTACGACTCCTGAACGAGAGACAGCTACAACCATTGAATTAAACTGGCCTAAAGATGTCCGCTTTAATGTATTGTCGTTACAGGAAAATATTGCAGTTGGACAACGCATAGAAAAATTTGAATTAGCGTACTTCGACGGTAAGCAATGGATTAATTTCACCTCTGGTACTACTGTTGGTTATAAGCGATTATTAAAATTTGATACGATTACCGCAAAGAAAGTGAGATTCAAAATTTTATCTTCAAGATTGAATCCAACACTTGCAGAGTTTGGATTGTACCTTTGGGATGAAAGTAAATAAAACTGAGTTCTTCCTGGAAATATCCATTTTTGAATGCTAAATAGATTACCACCGGCTTTTGAAGGTTGAATGTATTTCCGCAATAATGTTCCTTTCCCATGAAGGGATGAATTTCAGATAGAGCTAAATAAAAAAGCCATCAGATTCTGATGGCTTCATTATTTAAATCAATTATTTATAAAATTAAAAATTTGCTGGTGTAGCTGGAGTAATTGCCGCTAAGTTATTATAAGCTTCTCCTTCTTCGTTGATTACTCTTTTTGCGAATCTGAATTTAGGTCCCCAGTAAGAATCATTAAGTGAAGAGATCATCACTCCTTTTGATGTTGCTGCATGGATAAATTTAATTTCACCCTCTTCAGAAACACTTTCTACAATACCTACGTGAGAGATTCTTCTTCCATGAGAAAAGAAAATAAGATCTCCTTTCTGTAAGTTACCTTTTTCAATTCTTTCTCCTTCCTGAGCCTGAGAAGCTGCTACTCTAGGTAAACTAAGACCTGCTGCTGCTCCGAAAACGGAAAGAACGAAAGCTGAACAATCAATACCGTTTCTTGTTGTTCCTCCATATCTGTAAGGAGTTCCCAAGTACGTTTCTGCCTCTTCCAGGATACCGTCAATTGTTTTGTTGTACTTCACAACTTTTGCAATCTCAGAATTCTTAATAGCTTTTTTAGCATTAGCTATGGTTGCAGCCTTTTCAGAAAGAAAAGAATCGATAAGTTTTTGCTTATCCTGCTCCATTTTTTTGCTGTCTATAGAGGCTAGTTTGGCATCTGTTTTGTATTCTTTAGTGTAAGTAGCTGGTTTTGAAACCACATAATTGGTAGCACACGATTGCATTGATACTGTAGTAACTAAAGCAACTAAATAAAACAAAACTCTTTTCTTCATATATATTTGATTATCCGTGTTAAAAAGGAATATTTATTTTCAAAAGCATTACAAAAGTAGAGATTCCGAATAAAAGACCCCTGATATGATAATTGTCAGGATCTTATTTTAACACTATTTAACATATTAATTACATATGTTAAAGAAAAATAAACCGCAACTGCCTATTTTTGGCGAGTGTGCGGTTTTTTTTATTATGATTCTTTAACAAACGCTATCGATTTTCTTCTATAAATCAGGTTTTGTAATTTAAAACTCTAATTTCCCTGTTGTTAATAAAAACCAAAAAATTCCCCGGAAAACCGAGGAATTTAAACTAATATGGAACTTTACAGATGTTATTTTGTAAACAACATTTCTCTGTATTTTGTCATTGGCCAAAGCTCATCGTCTACCATCATTTCAAGATCATCAGAAGCTTCTCTGATAACATCAAATAAAGGAATTACTTTAGTACAGTAAGATTCTGCCTGCTTTTGGCTATTGGGTACAGCTTTCGCTGCTTCTCTTGCTTTAATAAGATCTTCTACGCCAAGTTTAATTTTGGAAACATTTTCAGAGATATTCGTGATCAGGCTCATTTGCTCTTTCGCCAGTGTTTTGAATTCTTTATCTCCAAAGATGTCTTTAAGACCTTTCACGTTTTCAATTAATCGGTTCTGATATTTTAAGGCAGAAGGAATGATGTGGTTTCTTGCGATATCACTTAAAACTCTTGCTTCAATATCAATTACCGTAGAATATTTTTCTAATTTGATTTCGTTTCTTGCTTCAACCTCTCTGTGAGTAAATACTCCGATTTCTTCGTAAAGGCTAACAAATTTTTTATCCATTTCCTGTTTAAGGGCTTCAGGAGTGGTTTTTAAGTTATTTAAACCTCTCTTTTTAGCTTCTTTAGCCCAATCATCAGAATATCCGTCACCTTCAAACATGATGCTCTTGCACTGCTTGATGTATTCTCTCAATACATTGAAGATTGCTTCATCTTTTTTAAGGCCTGTCTCAATAAGAGCATCCACTTCTTTTTTGAAATCGATTAATTGCTTTGCAGCGATTGTGTTCATTACCGTCATAGACTCTGCACAGTTAGCAGAAGATCCTACTGCTCTGATCTCAAATTTATTTCCTGTAAATGCAAACGGAGAAGTTCTGTTTCTGTCCGTATTATCTAACAGGATTTCTGGAATTTTTCCAACTACATTTAATTTAAGATCTGTTTTTTCGTCCGGAGAAAGTTTTCCTTCCGTTACTTTTTCAAGTTCTTCCAATACTCTGAACAGCTGGCTTCCGATGAATACGGAAATAATTGCCGGCGGAGCTTCGTTGGCACCTAATCTATGGTCGTTGCTTGCAGAAGCAATGCTTGCTCTTAAAAGGTCAGCGTATTCATACACTGCTTTGATTGTATTCACGAAGAATGTTAGGAACTGTAAATTTTTCTTAGGGTTTTTTCCCGGGCTTAGAAGGTTTTCGCCTGTATCAGTAGCTAAAGACCAGTTGTTGTGCTTACCGCTTCCGTTTACTCCGGCAAATGGCTTTTCGTGGAATAAAATATGGAAATGGTGTTTGTGAGCAATTCTCGCCATGATGTCCATCAATAAAGAGTTGTGGTCTACGGCAACGTTTACTTCTTCAAACATGGGAGCCAGCTCAAATTGGTTAGGAGCAACCTCGTTGTGTCTTGTCGTTACAGGAATACCCAGTTTCATACATTCAATTTCCAACTCTTTCATGAAATTCATTACTCTTGTTGGGATAGAACCGAAATAGTGGTCATCCAGTTGTTGTCCTTTCGCCGGAGAATGTCCCAGCAATGTTTTACCTGTCAATACAAGGTCCGGACGTGACTGATATAAAGCTGAATCTACAAGGAAGTACTCTTGTTCCCAACCCAGGGTAGGGGTTACCTTTGTAACATTCTTGTCAAAATACTGCATGACGTTGGTTGCTGCTTCATCCACAGCATTCAAAGCTCTCAAAAGAGGAGCTTTATAATCTAACGTTTCTCCTGTATAAGAAATGAAGATGGATGGAATACATAATGTAGTTCCCATGATGAAAGCAGGAGAAGTAGGGTCCCAGGCTGTATAGCCTCTTGCCTCAAAAGTATTTCTGATACCTCCGTTAGGGAATGAAGATGCATCCGGCTCCTGTTGGATCAATAGATTTCCGCTGAATCTTTCGATAGCTCTCCCTCCTTCGATAGGCGTGAAGAAAGAGTCGTGCTTTTCAGCAGTGGTTCCTGTTAAAGGCTGAAACCAGTGTGTATAATGGGTTACCCCTTTGCTCATAGCCCAGTCTTTCATTGCTACAGCTACCTGGTCAGCAATATGTCTCTGGATTTTAGTTCCTTTTTTTACAGCATCCATAATAGAATTGAATGCTTCTTTTGTTAAATATTCTCTCATGGTCTCTTCCGAGAAAACATTGGTACAGAATAATTCTGACAGTTTTGCAGGAACCTCAACAGAATTATCTTTTCTGAAGTCCTTAAATGGTAGGGTTTCTAATGCTTTGAATCTTAAGGTTGACATATTAGGGTGATTTTTACAGGGCAAATTTACAAAAAAAATGAAATGAAATCATTTTAACCCTGAAAAAATTAGGGGTGTTTTGAAAAATTATATAATTTAAACAATGGTTTAACGTTTTTGTAAGGGGGTGAAAAGATATCCAATGCTTAAAATTTAATGTCTAAAACGCTTTTTAAGGCTCAAATACTGTAAAAATACGCTGTATGAGGAATGTCTTATAAGATACAGTATTATATGGATTAAACGACTTGTTAAAAGATAGTTAAAATAAAATGGACAAAGATTTTGTATATTTGTGTGAAATTTATTTTATGACAAATTCTAGAGCAAGAGAAACAACAGAGGCTATTGAAAGATTATATATTTCTATGAGACACTTATTTTATAGAGGATTTTTCAAGCCAGGAGGAGTTTCAGGAGAAAGCATTAGAAGCTTGTTGAAAACAATCAATCCAGAGATTTATGGTACCATGAATATTCCAAATAAATTGGAGCTTGATGGTTTGATGTATGTTTTAGACAGGCTTCCTGAAGGGATTGAGGAATGTGCTTTTATTCATCTTACATCTGATGAAGGGTTTGATAAAGGAAGTTTCGAACCTATTGTTCCTAAGAAAAGAAGAAGAAACTGTTATAGAATAGACGAACACCAGATGAATATTGAGGTTCTTTTGGGCCGTTCCGAAATTTATGACATTCTTACCCACCTTACCTTCTTATTTATAGAAGCTGATAAAATCCGTAATCTGGCTTTCATCCAGGATGAAAACTGGAAACCGACCCGCGCCTTTAAAATTATTGAAGAGGTAGTGAAAGGGGAAAAGAAATTCAGCAGAAGAGAAAAAGAGGTGGCTATTATTCATCTGTCATCTTTAATAGGAAGAACTTTTGATGAGACGTTGAGAGCTTACAACACCTTCGGGGATGATCATAATCCTGACCGTTTGTTCAAAATCATTTACAACTTAGGAAAAGTAAGTCTTGAAGATGCAAAACAGACCAGAGAGAGAGAAATTCATTTCAGTGCTATATTAAAGGAAAGAGTGGGACATCACTACTTTGGAGAGAAATGGGCTAATAAAGTGAAGGAGGTTTTATTTGAAAATAATCTTCATATGCGTCCGTTACATATTATTTCTGCCAATATGCATTCGGTGAAAAATATGCTGTACGGTAATGAAGCTCTTAAGAAGAAACATCATCATGATGTGGACTATAAAATGTATGAAGAGATTTCAAACAAAAAAGAACTTCGTGATAAAGTATCAAAATATGCTTTAGATGAAGGGATGATTCATATTGCTGATAAAAGTGGGAGTAATATCGATGTTCAGATCATTGACCTTAGCAAAACAAATTTAAAGAATACTCCTTTTGGAGATATCAAGTTTGGCGGTGATGATGTAGTAATGGTATTTGACTATGCTTTCGGAGAGCAGGCTTTTGAGGTGATGGACGAGCTACTAAGACCTTTCGAACATAAAGGAGAAGTTTATATGATGCATGTAAGATCTGTTTCCATTATGGGTAAAGCCGGAATTCTTACAGGAGAAAAAGGAGATATTATGATTCCTACCTCTCATATCTTTGAAGGAACAGCAGATAATTATCCTTTTGAAAATGCATTAAAGCTGGACGACTTCCACGATGAAGAGCTAAAAGCATTTGAAGGGCCTATGATTACTGTTTTAGGAACATCACTTCAAAACAGGGATATCCTTTCTTATTTTATGAATACTTCATGGAAGGCAATTGGTCTTGAAATGGAAGGAGCACATTACCAGAAGGCCATTCAGGTAGCATCGAAGATCAGGAATCATATTGCACCGGATCTGTTTGTATGTTATGCTTATTACGCTTCGGATAATCCTTTGGAAACAGGAAGTACATTGTCATCGGGAGGGTTGGGGCTTACAGGAGTGAAACCTACTTATCTGATTACCTTAAGAATCCTTGAAAAGATTTTAAAAAGTGGAAAAAAAGAAGTTGCGGCTAAGAAATAGCTTTGATTTCCTATTGTAATATAAGCCTCAGATGTCAAGATATCTGAGGCTTTTTGTTTTCTCCAACACAAATTTCTATGGGTAGAATCCATTGCAAAATCAGTAAGCGCTTAAAAACAATTCTTTAATTACTTACCTTTAAATAAATATAAAATAACCGATCTATGGGCTCTGCAGTACAATTATCAAAAAGATTCAGAGAGGTTTTGCTTGATGGCCTCTGGATTGCCAATACCAATTTTAAAGACCAGCTTTCCGGGGTAAGCTGGGAGCAGGCTGTTGCCAAAGTTGGACCACTGAATACCATCGCAATGCTTACTTTTCACATACATTATTATATAGCAGGCGTTATAAATGTCTTTGAAGGGAGAGGTCTTGAGATAAAAGACCAATATAGTTTTGACCTTCCCACTATTGAATCTCAGGCTCAATGGGAAGAGTTGGTAAATCAATTATGGGCTGATGCTGAAAAGTTTGCGGCATTGGTTATGCAAATTCCCGATGATCAGCTTGATGAAATTTTTGTAGATGAAAAATATGGAACCTACAGAAGAAATATAGAGGGAATGATTGAGCATAGCTACTACCATTTAGGACAGATCACCTTAATAAAAAAGCTGTTGATGAGCCAGTAGACTTATGTTTGTTAAAAAGAGGTAACAAAGTGAATTAAAATCAATCCAAAACCACATTAAACAGAATAAAACCTCGGTACAGCTCCTATTTGAGGTCTTATTTAAATTACATACCTTTAGAAAAAAAATAAAATTTTAAATGAGAAAATCGGCTGCAATCATTTTTGCGTTTATCATTTCACAATTTCATGCTCAGCAAGGAGCTTATTATCAGCAGGCTGCAAAGTACAAGATGGACATTGATGTTAATGCTGAAAAATTTACTTATCAGGGAAAACAGACTTTGGAATACACCAACAATTCACCGGACGAGTTGAATGTGGTTTATTTTCATCTCTACTGGAATGCTTTTAAGCCCAACTCCATGATGGACCAAAGAATAACTTCTCAGGGAAAAAATGGTGACTCTAGGTTGCAGAAAGATGGGATCTCAAGATTGGCATCTATTCCGAAAGATCAGGAGGGAGCCCAAAATATTCACTGGATCAGACAAAATGGAAAGGATTTGAAATTTGAAATCCAGGAAACCATCATGAAGGTGTATCTGGCTGAGCCTATAAAACCTAATTCCTCTACAACGTTTACCATGGATTGGGATGCTGTGATTCCGCAGCAGATCAGAAGAAGTGGAAGAAACAACAGGGAAGGAGTAGACATGACTATGACTCAATGGTATCCAAAAATTGCCGAGTATGATTATGACGGCTGGGCAACTTTTGATTATATGGGAAGAGAATTTCATGCTCCATTCTCAGATTTTGATGTTACCATTAAAATCAATAAAGAGTATGTTATAGGAGCAGGAGGAACCCTTGAAAATCCTGCCGACGTAAAAGGATATGATGCCAACGCAAAAATTAAAGCGGAAAAAGATAAAAAAGTAACCTGGAAATGGACGGCTAAAAATATTCTTGACTTTGCATGGAGTGCAGACAGGGATTACGTGGTCAATGGTTTTGATGTTCCGGAAGGTCCAAAAGTATATTTGGTTTATCAGAAAAACGATAAAACAAAGGTGTGGGAACAGGCACCGCTTTATGTGACCAAGTATTTCGAGATCATGAATGCCCATTTCGGAAAATATGTATACCCTACCTATGCCTTTATCCAGGGTGGTGACGGTGGAATGGAATACGGAATGTGTACCATGATTCTTGGAGAAGCTAAAGATATTAAAGGCTTAATGGGGTTAATGGCTCATGAAGGGTCTCACTCCTGGTATCAGCAGATGCTTGCCACCAATGAATCTGTACGCCCATGGATGGATGAAGGCTTTACAAGCTACGCAGAAGGATACACTATGCATCAGCTATTTCCGGAAGATCTTCCGAACCCTTTTGTAAAAACATTGGATGCTTACAGAAGTTTTATTAAAAAAGGAATTGAAGAACCGGCTGTCTGGTTGGGAGATCACCATGATAACGGAACTTCTTATACCTATTCATCTTATGTGAAAGGTGAATTGTATCTGGTTCAGCTGGGGTACATTATGGGTGAGCAGAAGCTGGCCGAAACATTAAGACAGTATTATGCCCAATGGAGTATGAAGCATCCTTCAGACAGAGATTTCCTTCATATCGCCCAAAAAGTTTCGGGGATGGACCTGAAATGGTTCCACAATTACTGGATTAATACAACAAAAACCATTGATTACGGGATTAAGGATGTGAAATATGATGCAAAATCTACAACAATTACCCTGGTAAATAACGGACAGGTTCCTATGCCTGTTGATTTCAGTGTAATGACGATGGAGAAGAAAATTGTAACCTACCAGATCCCATTAAACATGACACATACATGGAAAGAAAGTGATATCTATGGTAATTTTAAAACTATGCCTTACTGGCCTTGGACTCAGAAAGAATATACCTTTACTATTCCTTATCCAAAGTCTCAGTTATCAGTCTTAGGAATAGACTTCAGTCAAAGAATTGCTGATGTGAATATGGCGGATAATTTTGTACAGGTGAAATAAGAAAAGATAAACATATAGAATAAAAGGAGTATTTGAGGATACTCCTTTTATTTTTTTATAAATTTGGAACCAGAATTTAAAATTTTAGCCTGTTAAAAAAAATCAATGAATTCAATTGTAATAAACGTAGGAAACAGCAATATCAGATTCGGCCTTTTTAATGGAGATAACTGTGATGTTTCATGGGTCATCAATACTAAACCCTACAGAACCGCAGACGAGCTATATGTACAAATGCTGATGCTTTATCAGACCTATAAAATTGATCCTAAAGAAATAAATAAGGTAATCATTGGATCTGTAGTTCCCCAACTTACCAAAGTGATGAGCTCAGGAATAAAAAAGATCCATGGGGTTACCCCTGTTATTGTGGACCGAAATACTCCATCAGAGGTTCAGGCCAAATCTAAGCAGATGGGAACAGATATTTATGCCAACCTGGTTGCTGCCCATAATCTATATCCAAACAGGAAAAAGATTGTCATTGACTTTGGAACCGCTCTTACAGCCAGCTGTGTGGCAGAAACAGGCGAAACTTTAGGAGTGATTATCGCTCCGGGAATTGTGACTTCTTTAAATTCACTGATCAACCAGACGGCACAGCTTCCTGATATTGAGCTTAAAAAACCGAAATCAGTGCTGGGATTGGATACGGTAACCTGTATGCAAAGCGGCATGGTATATGGTTTTCTGGGAATGGTAGAAGGTTTCGTTGACCGTATTAATGATGAGGTAAATGACGATTGTTTTGTAGTGGCCACAGGAGGGGTATCTCATGTTTATAAGCCTTTGACAGATAAAATCCATGTAATGGACAGGCTTCATACCCTGAAAGGACTTTATTTCCTTGGTAAAGATTTGTAAGGGTGAAATTAAATGATTAACCCTATTTTAGCCTAAACCTTTTATATAATGAATGAATTTCCAATAATAGAAACAGAAAGACTTATTCTCTCCCAGCTTGAAGAGAAGGATATCCCTTTCATTACAGAATATCTTCAGCACAGAATCTTTTCAGATCTCACTTCTAATATTCCCTATCCATATACAGAAAACGATGCTCAGCTCTGGCTGAAAATGTCAAAGGAGGCCTTTGAGGATAGCACGGGATATACCTTTGGAATCCGTAATAAAGAGGGGCATATTATCGGAGCGATAGGTCTTCATGACCGGGATGATGATAAAGCTGAATTGGGATATTGGATAGGAATGTCTTACTGGAACAAAGGCTATGTAACAGAGGCGGCTAAAGCTATTGTACATTTTGGTTTTAAAGAACTGAAGTTCAATAAAATTTTTGCTACCCATCTTTATCAAAATCCTGCCTCCGGAAAAATTATGGAGAAGATTGGTATGGAAAAAGAAGCCGTTTTGAAACAGGATGTTAAGAAAGGTGGAGAATATTTCGATCTCGTAATGTATTCTATTTTTAATGATATGAAATAAGATACACTAACGTATTGATTTTACCCCGGAAATATAAAGAGGAACAAGTATATATTGTTCCTTTATCTTTTACTTTTAAAAAATTCTTTGACGATCATAGAACATTCATTTTCCATAACTCCTGTTACGATTTCCGTTTTTGGATGCAGGGAAAGATGTTTGTTGATAAAACCTCTCTGCTCATCTCTTGCTCCAATTACTACTTTTGAAATTTGCGACCACGAAAGTGCTCCGGAACACATGACACAGGGTTCTAATGTGACATAGAGTGTACAGTTTTTAAGATACTTACCGCCAAGGAAATTAGCGGCAGAAGTTATGGCCTGCATTTCTGCATGGGCAGTAACATCATTTAGGGTTTCAGTAAGGTTGTGGGCTCTTGCAATAACTCGGTTATTAGAAACAACTACACATCCTATAGGTACCTCGTCTTTTTCCAAGGCGGCTTCTGCTTCCTGCAGGGCCATTTTCATGTAATATTCGTCAGTAAACATTGATTATTCCATAGTTAATGTTAAAGGAAGTCTGAACTGGAATCTTGCAGGATCCCCTTTAGCCATAGCCGGAACAAATTTTTCAGAAAGAGAGTATAAGGCAATTTCAGCCTGTCTGTTAAACGTGAAATTATCACCCTGTGCATGAACATTACTGATGCTTCCGTCTTTTTCAACAATAAAAGCCACACTTGTTTTAATCATCTTTACTTCAGAATACACTCCGTCTGTATACATAAGATTAGCTACTTCCTTCCTTAATGTATTGAGTCCTCCGGGATAATTGGGTGCTGTTTCCAAATTCACAGACTTGTCAACGGGATCTATGGAAATATCTTTCGGTACTTTTATAGATTCCAGGTCTTCCAGATTTCTTACCCGTAATAAAGCTCCTACTAATGCTGTATTTTCAATGCTGTCCATTTTTTTCATAAAAAAAAGAAAATCTCCTTTTATAGCAGCTTTTTTAAAGGTATTGGACTCTGCATCAAATTTTTTCCTGAATTCTTTATTCAGCATAGTTCTATGCTGGTTGTAATAGCCTTTCACAGCCCTGAATTCCTCTTTCTGCTGGGAAAGAAGAAACGAAGAAATAAAGCAGCTGATGCCAATAAATAAAGCTCTCAATACAGGTATATTTATGTAAATATAATTAAAAAATATGAGATAGAATTATTCCCGGTTAGCTTTCAAGATAACGGTTCAGAGACTCCTGAAGATGGGTGCGTATGTCATCAACTAAACATTTAGGTTCTAAAACAGTCACCTCCTTTCCATAGGAAAGAATTTCCTGCATAAAGTCATAAGTAGGATGAAGGAAGAACTCAAAATAGATCTCTTCCGGCGTTTCTTTGGTTTCCTTCTGCGACTGATGAAGAGGGAAGCTTCTGATATATTCTCCTTGATGGCGGCTGCATTTCAACACAATGTTTTGCGGTTTCTGTTCCGTAAGATTCATCACCCCGAATGCATTTTTGAAATGCTCTCTGAAATTGTAACTGTATTTTTCACGGAATTTATTTTTGCCCACATCCAGATAATTAATCCTGTCCAGTCCAAATGATTTTAAGGCTTTATCTTTTGTATCAATAGCAATAAGATACCACCTGTCTTTAGACTCCTTCAAAGCGAGTGGGTGTACCTTTCGGGAGGTCATCAGCTTATTTTTATAATTGTAATGTTCGAAACTAACCACTCTTTTATTACGGATAGCAAAGAACAGATCATAAAAATGCTCCACACCGGTTGGTTTTCTGCTTTCAAAAAAGATAAAATTTGAAAAATCCGGGTGAAGATTCAGGGCATTGCTTACCTGGAAAGACTCCAGTAATTTTTGGTTGTATTCATCCACCTCCATGATGGGGCGACTTTCAATATAATACCGGTTATCTCCCTTTTTTTTGTTGTGAATAGAAAGATTAAAAAGATCTGAAATCTCACGGATATCCCTTTGCAGCGTGCGTATGGAATAACTCTTGATTCCGGCATCCTGAAACTCAAAAGAGTTTAAAAGGTATTCCTCCAACTGTGAATAAGTAGCTGGGGAACTTTCCAATCTTTTAATGATTAAGGCATATCTCGTTAAATAAAAATCTTTTTTCATGGTAAAATTTTGTACCACAAATATATGGGCTTAATGCGACAAAACGTGTCGTGTTATATTTTTTTGTGAAATTTCCGAAAGAAAAAGCGGCCTTAGAATGATAAATATTCTGCTATAGAAGGTTAGCGCTTACTGAGCATCACTATTATTTTTAATACTGTGAGGAAGGTTGCCAACCTTTGTATAGGTATCAGATAAAAGAGAAACCAGCTATTTCCTGTTATGGATCAGGTAAACTGCTGGTTTCATAAATGTAAGGTTATTGATATAAAAATAATTGCTTACACTAAAGCTGTATTATTAAATGATTCGGTGTTGTTTTTATAACACAGTTCTGGCTGCCCACTCGTTTGTGATGGTGAATTCAAAGGCTTTTTGAAAATTGGCGAGATTGCAGTGGATGCATAAAGGATGGTGGGCAGCTTTAGAACATATAGTGTTTATGTTATATTTATAGTGTATCTTCTTCAAGAACATCATTTTCAAAATCTTGTCTGAAGAAGTTTTCAATGTCGTTGAGATAGTTTTCATAATCCATCTCTGCATTTTCGATGTCACTCCATTCTATAGTATAGAGATCTTCATCGAAGATAATATCTGTGTGGTGATTGGGTGTCTCCATGTTTTGTGTTTTAAGGTGTGGGTTAATTTTTGAACATATTTCAGGCTGTTCAGCATAGATCAATGTTGAATTCAAGGGCTTTTTAAAGTTTTTTATTAATTGTTTTTGTGTTCTTGTTTATATTTCAAAAGTAATCGAAGGAGGCGTCAAAACTTGACGCATAAAAAAAATAACTCAAAAAAAATTTTGAGCTATTTTAGTTTTAAGAAAAATCTTTGATATCTATTTCATCAGCAATAAGCATAATGATGTCCATTTCAGAAAGCATGGATTTGAGCTTGATTCCACCTAATTTTAAATCATCATCCGAAATAATATGCAACCAGACTCTCTGTATAAAGTCCTCGAATGTAATTTCTGAGGTATAAAGGCTGTTTGTCGTTTGTGCAGCTAAAGCCAATATTTGTTTGGTGATATCTCTGCATTCATTCATTTTTGTTTCATGAGGTAGCAGTACATTAAGCACGCAGTTTTGTGCATCATGAAGAAGATTTGCAGTAACCTTGAGTTGATTTTTTTTAGCATTAAAACTTCTCTCATCGCTGATTTTACCTGCCAGGATCTTACTTCTGAATCCTGCTATTTCCGAAACTTCACTGATCGTGTTTGTAGAAAGAATATTTTCTACAGACTTAAGCCAGGAAAGCATTTTCTCAACAAAAAAAGGGTCTTTTTTCTCCAAAGAAGAAACAATACCCGGAAATTCCAGCAGCTGATTCTTTAACTGGGAAACCAATATAAACTGTGACTTTTTCATTCTATTATTCAGGGATAAGCGTTTCTATAATATTTCCATTGATATCTTCATATCTTGACCACTCCATTCCTGCTTCGCTCACACTCATTTTAGCATAAATCAGGCATTTTGCATCCAGCTGCATCAATTTGCTTGCCTCTACAATAATCTCGCGGTCATCTGTTTTCTCAATAATCCTTCGGACTTCGGAAACAATTCTGCTGAAAAGACTTTGCTGCAGCAACTGAGGATCTGTGTTATTCCATGTAAAATTGGGAAGGGAACGACAGTATTCTACTGTATATTTTGAGATAGGTTCAAAATACTGTATCTGTGAATCGGTGAGGGTAGGCTTGTTTTCAGCTTTGATCTTCGTTATGTAATCATTGTAACTAAGCTCCTGATTGGCTAGAAAGTTCCTTAAATTCTGATCATTTTTTGTGTCAGCAGGATTATAATCTGTTGAGGCTACTTTTGTAATCTCGTCATAAGAAAAGTCTCTGAAAAGCAGGACAGGGGAACTTCCGGCTGCTGCAAAAGGAATGGTAAGGTCTACTGTTCCCACTTTCATTCTTGGAATGGAAAAATGTTTCAACAGGTCATCTTTAGCATATTCTTTTGCTATCTGTACAGTCTGTAAATCGGTCATTTTTCTGGCTGCAGCAATTTCAGAGACAATACCTCCTAAATATTCATTCAATTTTGGCATGATAAGTTTTTTTTAATTGATAAAAATTTTTAAAAGGATGGCTGCCGGAGCAGCCATCCTGAAAATTATTAAGAAGTAGCCACGGGTGTTGCGGAAGCAACAATAGCATCTTCTAACATATCCATAATTTTTGAAAGCCCTGCAGGTAATTCATCATTTACAGCTTTTACATGTACTCCCAACGTATATGTTTTTTCTGTCGTTGAGGTACTTGAGTTGGTTTTTTTATAAGAAGCTGAAGCGTTGAATTTAACCTTCCAGAACTTAGCACTGATAGAAGCGCTTCCCTGGAATTCACTGGCAATACTCTGAGTTTCTACTGAATTAAGTTTGGCGTTGAAATCAATCGTCATTTCATCAATTCTTAAAGCCGGAATCGTCAGCATAGAAAGCAATGGAACGCTTAATTTAACTTCTGATTTTACTACGCTATCACTGTTCTCAACGGTGCTGGGAACTGACTTTGTATACGTGAAATCCACATACTTAAGCTTTTTAGCGCCTCCTTCTGCGGCTTCTTCCTCAAAACCGACCTCTTTAATGAAGTTTACCTGTGACATAGATGCATCATGCTGAGCTTTGATAGCAGCCTGCATAGGCCCTCCGATGTAAACGCTGAAATCTAAACTGTTTAATTCTTGTACTAAATTTGCCATAATTCTAAAATTGTTAAAGGTTATTAATTGGTTAATAATATATAGTAGTGCTAGCAGACTAATATTCAATATTGAGCAATAGCTATCCTGTTCAGCATTTATAAGCTGAAAATTATTATTAAAAATAATTGGGATATTGTAAGTTTGGAATAAGCTTATTTAACTTTGGTTTCCGTGGTTATTTTGTTTATTTAAAGATAGTTGGCCGCAGCGTCAAAACTTGTCGTGTTATAATTTATTTTCACTTTTATTTAATTTTTTATGAATATTATAAACTAACCTGGCCAACTGCTTTAATTCAGTGAGAATTTTATAATATAAGCTTTTAAGCTTATTTGGAGGCATTATAAGTTTTTAAGCTTATATTTTGTTTCTGATGAGCTTTTGAACAATCTGGTTTAAAACTTCCCTGTTATCATCAATATAACTCAAGCCGGCCTGAATCAGGTTTTCAATATTGGAGCGCCTTACATTATCCATTGCCGGTGAAGCATTTTTCAGAGACGGGTTCAGACGGTAATAGTTTTTCTGATTTCTTAAGCCTAATGTCTGAAACATTTGGGAAAGCTGATAATCTACCGTTTCTGCATTGGCAGACATCAGAATATCAATGATGGGATTTACCCATCCTATTTTTCCTGCTTTTTCTAATCTTTTAAACGGATAAGGGCGGGATTCCACTCCCGTGCCTATAGAAATGAGGATCATATCATTGACGCCGGGATGATTGGCTTTCTGATGGTTTCTTAAAACTTCTGCAAAAGGGATCTTTCTGGCTTCTGCATAAGCACAAAGAGCCGGATTGTTCGCAAACATTCCTCCATCAATCAGGCTGAAGATCTGTCCGTACATCGATTTGATCTGTACAGGGCTGAAATAGGTAGGAGCTGCAGCAGTAGCTCTGCAAATGTCTTTTACATAAAAATTATCAGTACTGAGATTGGCTTCCCAGGAATTGAAAAGCTTGGCTCTTCTGTTTTCTATATCATAACTTGTAATTAAACACGGTTTTATTAATTCTTTTAATTCTAAATTTCCAAAAAAATCATTCAGATTTTTTTCAAGTGCTTCCTGGGAAATCCTTTCGTTCAGCAATCCAAATGGATTAACCAGTTTTTCCCAAAAAGATACCTGAAAGATGTCTCCACCCTTTTCAGCATATAATTCTAAGCCTTTCTGGATAGAATATTTTGCCTTTCGGGTTTCGTCGGGGCATAAGATAATAGAAGCAATCAGACCTCCTGTGCTGCTGCCTGCTACCAGATCAAAATAATCCCCGAGCCTTGCAGTCGGTTTATCATAATACTGGAGCTGTTCTTCTATGTAACGTAGAATAATACAGGTGATAATTCCCCTTATTCCACCCCCGTCCAAAGAAAGAATGGTTGTCTTTTTCATGTGATGTTTTAATTGTTTTTTAAAGGGACATATGCAATTTTAAATCTATAGAATCCTTTATTTACTGGGAAAATTGAGATTCTGTATTTAGGTTTTTCATTGCTTTTTTAGTTGTTTTCTTGTCAGGTAAAGGTAGGCGGGGGAAGCGACAGAACATGTCGTATTATAATTATTTTAAATAAAAGACAATTAAAATAGGATATAATTCTGTTGATCTCTGGGCATTTTTAAAAGGGTTTTCCAATTGATTTTAATAAGGTCTTTCCCTGAAGGGATATTCTTTTTCTCAAAGTGGGGAAGGTCTTTGAATGTTTTCCAGTTTCCACCCCAATCCCAGCCGTGTCTGGCAAATATTTTTACACATTCATACCAGTCGGCAACCTGATCATTATCCCAGTCTTTTGCAGTATCCCAGCTTACGGTTTTTCCATCAGTAATCAGACAGATATCTACAGCAAGACCATAATTATGAATACTTTGCCCGGCTTTGGCATTAGTTACTTTTTTTCCTGAAGTAAGCCTTCCAATGGCATAAAGCCTTTCCTGTTCTTCAAAAGACCTCAGACCCTGGGTGATCCTTATTTTTGCTCTTCCGGTAAGTGCTTTGTCACATTCTTTAATGATCTGCTTTACTTCATCCCTGATCAGTGGGTGAAGTGTCTGGATTCTTTCTGATGTTACTTTGTCCATATTTTTTACTATTATAGAGCAAAGGTATAGGACGGAAGCGACGAAACTTGACGTGTTTTAATTGATTTTTTACTATTTTAAATCTCCTTCTTTATGAGAAAAGATACTGTTGGGATATTATTATACAACTTCTCATTAAGTTTTGATAAGGTTGAAAAAATGGCTCCGAAAATGCAGATTGATTGTATATTTGTAAGAATTGTCTTCAGATAATAATGAAGATAACAGATGGAAAATTAAAAAAAACACAATATCAATGCACACCGTTTTACCCTTTTTATTGGCGATGATAGCCGCTATTGTATTATTAAATATGTGGGCTGTTAAATTAAAAATTGCTTATCCTATCTTACTGGTTGTATTTGGACTTCTTGTCAGTTTTATACCCGGTTTACCTGCTGTAAAGATCAATCCGGATCTTATTTTTTTTATATTCTTACCACCACTGTTATTTGAAGCCGCCTGGTCAATTTCCTTTAAAGAAATGAAGAGATGGTGGCGGATTATTGGAAGCTTTGCTTTCCTTGTGGTATTTTTTACCGCATTTTCAGTGGCCATTGCTGCCAATTATTTTATTCCGGGATTTACTATTGCTCTGGGATTCTTACTGGGAGGTATAGTGTCTCCGCCAGATGCCGTAAGTACAGGTGCCATTATGAAATTTGTGAAGATTCCCAATACAACGTCAGCTATTCTGGAAGGAGAAAGTTTACTTAATGATGCTTCTTCACTTATTATTTTCCGTTTTGCATTAATCGCTGTAGGAACCGGACAATTTGTATGGCAGGATGCTTCTTTAGATTTCTTATGGATGATGATTGGAGGATCAGGAATTGGATTATTACTGGGCTGGATTTTTGTACAAGCCCACAAACGTCTTCCTACGGAGGCTTCTTCAGATATTGCACTCACCTTAATTGAACCTTACTTAATGTATTGGGTAGCCGAACAGTTTCATAGCTCCGGAGTATTGGCTGTGGTATGTGGTGGATTATATATGTCAGGTAAAAGATTGATATTTTTAAACAGTACCAGCCGTATAAGAGGATATAGCGTCTGGGAAAGTTTTGTATTTATTCTGAATGGGATTGTATTTTTAATTATCGGATTGGAGCTTCCGGAAATTGTAGGTGGGCTGCGTTCCGAAGGAATCGCCTTAAAGACTGCTATTAATTATGGAGTATTAGTAACCGTCACTCTTATCGCTGCCAGAATAATAAGCTCCTATGCCGCAATGATTGCCACGATTATTTTTCGCCCTTCTGTAACTCCCAGGGCATCTTCCACGGGAAGGCGCCTGATGATGCCTCTTTTACTTGGATGGACGGGAATGAGGGGAGTAGTATCCCTGGCAGCAGCACTTGCTATTCCTATAAGTCTTGAAAATGGGACCCCTTTTCCAAACAGAAACCTTATATTATTTATCACTTTTGTAGTGATATTGCTTACCCTTCTGGTACAAGGACTTACATTGCCTTATTTTATAAAATATGGAAAGGTATTTGAGGATTTTATAGATGAAGAAAAAGAAGAGCTAGCCCGGAAGGAAGTCAAACAAAAATTAAGAGAACACGTTTATCATTTTCTTAAAAATAAGCATGAAAGTGAACTTCACAGTCATGCAGGAATAGAACGGCTGTTGAGACATTGGGAAGAAAAAAATAAAGCCAATGATGCAGACTGGATGAACGAAAAATTCAAAGCTGTTTTTATTGAAATGCTTGAAAGTCAAAGGCAGTTTCTCACAGAGCTTAACAAGGATATTTCGATTGATGAAGAAATCATTCGTCATCAGCTTTTCCAGCTTGATCTGGAAGAAGAACGTCTGAAAATGATCTAAGGCTAAATATGCAACGGATACTGTTTTTGAAGACCAAATTAAAGCGCTGATGCGACAAAACCTGTCGTATTATAAAAAATTAATTATTTAAAATACAGTATGTTAAAAGTGATGTTAATGTTTAACTGAAACTGATTTTATACTTTAAAAGTTATAATTTTGCAGTATATATTCACACTTCATCATGTATGCCCTCGTAGATTGCAATAACTTTTTTGTTTCCTGTGAAAGGACTTTAGACCCTTCCCTTGAAAACAAACCCGTTGTGGTTCTTTCCAATAACGATGGATGTGTGGTATCCCGGAGCAAAGAAGCAAAAGAGCTGGGAATTCCTATGGCAGCTCCTGCTTTTAAATATAAAGAACTCTTCCAGAAGTATGATGTGAAAAGCTTTTCGGCAAAATTTGAATTGTACAACTACAAAAGCCAGCAGGTGATCAATATTGCTAAATCTTACGTTATTGAATACGAAGTATACAGCATTGATGAGCTTTTCCTTGATCTGACAGGCTTTAAGTATATTGATATCCACGAATACTGCGATAACATCAGAAAAGAAATTGAAGAAAAAGAAAGTATTCCTGTAAGCATAGGAATTGCCCCCACCAAAACGTTGTGTAAGGTGGCCAACAGAATCGTTAAAGACTTTCCTGCTCAGTTTAAAGGGGTATATATTCTGGATACGCCTGAAAAAATTGAGAAAGCCCTGAAATGGCTCAATATAGGTGATGTATGGGGAATAGGAAGGAAGCTGGCTGTAAAAATGAATGACAATGGGGTTTACAAAGCTTGGGATCTTCTTCAGAAACCTGAAATGTGGATCCGCAAGATTATGGGGATTCATGGGGTAAGAATGCTTAACGAGCTGAAAGGAATCCGCCAGCTGGAACTGGATGCACCATCGCCGAAAAAATCTATAGCCGTTACCCGAAGCTTTATGGAAATGCTGACACAAAAAGAGGAGGTACGGGAAAGAGTAGAAACTTTTGGAATGTACTGTTCAGAAAGACTGCGGAAACAAAGCACATGCTGTAAAATGATCACCGTTTTTGTGCAGACCAATCGTTTCAGAAAAGATCTTCCCGAATATAGAAATGCAGTGACCCGGATCCTTTCCAATCCTACCAATTCCTCCATTATAATAGGAAGAGTGGTGAACGAGCTTTTTGAATCAATTTATAAAGATGGTTTTCATTATAAAAGAGCCGGCGTTATGGTCAATGATTTTGTTCCCGAAGATCAAAGACAGATTGGTCTTTTTGAAGAAGATACCCAAAACCAACACCTTCCTGTAATGAAAGCCATGGATGCTATGAACAGGAAGTTTGGAAAAGATAAAGTGCGTCTTGGAAGTATGAGCGGCGAAAATACCTTTGGCCGGGCACAGCTGTCCCCTGAATATGAAGCTTTCTTAAAGAAAAATACACTTCCTGAAGCTAATTTTAGGTTTCATTAGTCTTTATTCCTGTCTTATGTTTAAATGTCTTGAAAATTCTGTTTCTTTCCCGAAGTCTCTACTTCCTCTCATATTTCCAATTCCGCCCTTTCCCTTCTGCAATCCATTCCAGGGCCTGTTCCATCCTTTTATTCCGGGTGGCTTCAGTTTTAGCTTCAGTGATCCAGGTGATGTATTCTTTTCTGAAGGACGGTGAAGCTTTCTCAAAGACGTCCAATGCTTTTGCATTAGCGTGTAAAGCATCATGAAAATATTCCGGAACCTCCATTTCTGTTTTAGAAGGAGCTGCTTTCTTCATGGTAACTCCCATGTCCGTAAGCTCCATAGCCTCTTTAATGGCTTTTTTAAGTTGAAGTTTTGAAGGAAGATCTTCCATTTTGGTGATCTTGCCCAAGCTGAACATCGAACTCTTTTCGGCTGTAGTTTCTATTTCCTTTAAAGTTTTCATTTCCTGGTGTAGCCAGAACCCAAGACTGCAATAGTGCTTAAAAGAAGTAATAGAGCAGAGAATCTTTCCTTTATACATAAAGGTGGGAAACTTCCATTTGATAGCTTCTTCTGCATCAGGGCAGGCTTCATGAATTATTTCACGAAGATAAATTAAGACAGGTTGAGTAAAATCCGGAGATTTATCGATATATTCATCAACTTTGATGCTGTATTTTTCCATGTTTTATTGAAATAATTGTACGGTTTCATTCACCAGGAACCCTACCTGGTCCGGCCTTCCTCTGTCATTTTTAGGGCTGTTGAAGTAGCTTCCCGTTCTTACAATGACCATATTATATTCAGGGATCATAATGATATACTGCCCCTGAAGTCCCAGAAAATAATAATGTTTGATTGGGTTGTCGTGATTGATCCAAAGGCCCATTCCGTAAATGTTTTCAGACTTTTCTGTAGGAGTTCTCATGTGTTCAATAAAATCTGTATTAAGAATCTGCTGATCCCCAACTTTGCCATCATTCAGAAATAGCTGTCCCAGTTTGGCAAAGTCTCTCGCATTGGAGTGGATGCAGCAGTATGCTTTTTCTATTCCGTGGTTGTCTGTGCTCCATTTGGCATTTTGTTCCATGCCCAACGGAATCCAGAATTTTTCAGAGAGGTAGCTTGCCAGAGGCTTTCCTAATGCTTTTCTTACCGCAAAACCCAGAAGCTGTGTAGATCCGCTTTGGTATTCAAACCTTGTTCCCGGCTCTTCTTTAAAATTTCTTGTGAGCACGGCTTTTACAAGATTTTTCCCGTAATAGGCTTTAGCGTTGGGAAGGAAAGGATTATTGTAATTCTCATCCCAGTCGAGTCCGGCTTCCATTTGAGCCAGATTTTTAAGTGTGACTGTATTTCCGAATGTTTTCTCTTTGAGTTCAGGATAAAATTCTGAAATTTTTTCATCAATACTTCCTATAATACCTTCTTCCAGAGCTTTTCCCAGAAGCATTACCGTAACGGCTTTTGCCATAGAGAAAGAGTTGGTTTGTGAAAGCTGATTATAGCCGGCCCAATACTGCTCGTGCAGAATTTTACCATTTCGGATTACCACAAAAGCAGCCGTTTTAGACGCTTTTAAATTATCAATTAAATGCTTCGGTAATTCCTTTTGGTTGTAACCGGAATCTTCTTCCCAGAGCTCGGGTGCTTCAGTATCAATAGGGTTGCTGGGGAAAAGATCTCCGTCATCAATATAGGCGCTTGATTTTCCTTTAAGGTAGGTTTTGGAAATACCACTAAACAAATAATCATATCCCAAAAAATAAGCTGCCACAGCACCTGCTGCCGCTCCACCTATCATATACTTTAATATTCTCATATTCACGTGAATCGGTCTCTAACAAATTTAAAATAATTTAGTTAGAAAAATGAAAATGAATGGTCAAATAAGCTATTTTTGTTTTATTGATGAAAAAATATGATCAGAAAACTTATTGTATCGATGGGCTTCCTATTTTCGATAATGGGAATGGCACAAGCTTATAAAGCGATAGACACAGCAGATTATTTACAGAGAAAAGAATTTTTGAAGGGTTTTGCCGGGAATAACGAATCTACCATTAAAAGATTAAAATCACAGTATTCCGGGAAAACAGGTTCAGCGTTATCTAAGATTTATAATGAATTTGAAACAGACTTTGAAAAGCAGGTGAAGAATAAAGACTTCATCTTTAAATCTGAATTTGAAACCAGTATACAGTCCCTGATTCAGCGCCTTAAAAAGAATAATCCCCAGATTCCCCAAGATCTGAAAATTTTAATAGCAAGAGATAATACCCCTAATGCTTACTGTCTTCCAGATGGAACTTTTGTTATTAATATGGGACTTTACAGCTGGTTTAAAAATGAAGAACAGATTGCAGCAGTGATCTCACATGAATTGGGGCACAAAATACAGGAGCATTCCCTGAAATCTTTTTTAAAGCTTATTGAGCAGGATAAACTTGATAAAATTACAGTTCAGGATATAAAGGCCACCACTTCCAGCCGCAGCCAAAGTCAGAACCAGAAAGCTTTTGATATTTTGAAAAACAAAGTCTACAAAAAAGGAGTAGAAAGAAGGCAGCAGGAAATGCAGGCAGATTCTTTGGGATATATCATTTTTAAAAACAGTAATTTTAAGAAGTCCGAATTTGTGAATGCACTTCAGAGATTGCAGGATTTTGATACCATTTCACCAAGGGAACTTAAGATGGAAACATATAAAAAACTTTTTAATCTTCCAAAGCAGACTTTCAATGATAAGTGGATGAAAAAAGAAGACTTTTCGCTATACAATTATAATTTTTATAAAGAAAAACTGGATAAAGATTCTCTGGCCTCCCATCCTGAAATGTCGAGAAGAATAACTATGCTGAAAAAAACGTTTACAGAACTTACAGCTTTAGATCCATCGGGAGACCCTGCCGATTCTTTTATTGCGTTAAAGAAAACAGCGAGGGCGGAAGTCTTGCCCAATTATTTTCATGCAGAAGACTACGGTGTAGGGATTTATGTAGCCATGCAGTTTTTACAGGATAGTGAAGAAGAAAAATATTATAAAAGCTGGCTGGGGAAATGTTTTTCTAAAATATATGAAGCCAGAAAAAATTATAATCTCAACAGATATTTAGATAGAGTAGATCCCAAAAACCAAAGTGAAAGCTATCAGCAGTTCCTGAGCTTTATGTGGAATCTGAGTCTGGATGAAATAAAAAATATTGCAGATTATTATCAAACAAAAGAATCCTGATGTCATCAGTATTCTTTTTATCTAGTAGTTCAGTTTTTCCAAACGGATTTTATTGAATTTCTCTTTTTCATTAAACTCACGAAGTAAAATATAACCTTCTTTTCCTACGTACGGGATTACCGTGTAATTATCTTTTTCTGAAATAGGAATGGTCTCCTGCTTAAACTTTCCGTCGATAATGGTGTTGATGAAAAGGTTCCATCTTTTCTGTCTCGTTACTTCGTCTTTTTGATAGTCGCGGTAGAAAAATACTACATCTTTCCCTCCATTGAGGTATTGTGAGAATAGATAATCATTGTTACTCCATTTTGTTTTTTCTTTTTCAAAAACTTTAAGATCTTTGATTTTAAAATCCTTATCAGTGTAAACATACACTAGATCTGTAGTTTTTGGAGCGTTATATTGCCCTGCAGGTTTATATTTTTCTGTAAGGATACCCACACTGCCATCACTCATAAAATATAAATCTTTAGTTTGAAGATAATATCCACTTTCTACAAACCCATGTCCATCAATTTTAGGGAGATAAGGCACAAAATCCGGTTTATAATCAAGTGTTTTTACACTAACGGTGAAGTCGGATTTATTAATCATTAATCTTGCAAATCCTGTATCATAGTCGTCGATCCCATAATTTCTGCCTGTTAATACTATTTTGTCATCAAAAGTTTTATCATTATCAATGGGACTGTAATTGGCGACAAAAGTATTTATATATTCAATAGTCTTGTCAGAAACTCCTGTGATGGGCTTACTCACAACCTCCTTTCCTGTTTTCATATCCAGCACAAGAAGGCTGAACGTTTTCTTCCTGTCATCTACTTTTTTCATGATGCAGTACATATAGTTGTCATCTTTTTCCAAAGGAGACAACGTAGAGAAAACCTTTTTGTCGCCATTGGTATTGTACTGATACTTCCATACTTCTTTTTTGTTTTCATTAAATTTCATCAGGCTATTGTTGTTCACATACTTTCCGTAATCTTTGTATTCAATAACAAAGTAGCCGCCTTCTTTTATTTCTCCCACCGCCGAAATGTAATTGTAGCCTTTTTCTTTTTTCTCTTCCCTATTTTCTTTACGCTGCTCTTTCCAGCTTTTAGGTTCGTTAATCTCTTTGAAACTTCTGTCTTCGAGATAATCATAATAAATTTTTCGGGTAATGGTATTGGTTTTCGGATCAATTATCATGGAAACAGGTGTAAATACTTCTCTGCTTTTTATCAGAGAATAATCGATCATGGAAGGTTTTAAGATAATCTGTCCTTTGAAGTCAACATAGCCCATATAGGAAGCCGCGGTAATATCTCCTTCGAATTCCTTATTGGCAACGGGGTTGAGGTTTTTGTCTAATACTACGTATTCAAATTTTTTGGTCTTGTCTCCGGATTTCCCATAAGAATATAGTGAAATATAGCCATAAAGATTATCTTTATCGTCAAACAGGGCATTCATGCCCACATGGTCTCCTGTGGCCAATGCTGTCAAATCCTGAGTTTGGGAAAATACTAATGTTTGGATGAGCCCAAACATTAAGAAAGTTATTTTTTTCATATTTGAATTTTTTGAGATCTAAAATAATAAATTAAGAGATAAGGTTGAAAATAAAAAAAGCCCTGAAATTATTCAAGGCTAAGTATGGTAATAAATAAGATCATTACTTGTTATACTCATAAAGATAAGTATGCTTATTGGTTCCCAAAGCAGAACTGGTATATGTCATAACCGATTTGGTAGGATAATCGGAACTGTTAAGCGTATGAACCCCGGTGGTTCCACGTGTTCCACTTACGGTTCCTGAATAACTTCCGTTGTAGCTTAACAGGTTATTGTAAGCCATTTCACCATCATCAAGCGAAAACATCTCCATTTTTACGAAACCTTTTACATTTTTCATAGGATGGTTATTGGAGTCATACATAAATGTGGCATTGTATGTAGTTCCATTGCTCGTATAGCTGGAAGAAGCTATATTCCCGTTAGAATTAAGATAAACATCTTTCTGAACGTATTGTATATTGGAATAAGTTCCTGTTGACGGATTATATGTAGCGGAGCTATACTTATTATACCTTACATGGTTATCGCTCAGGTACTGGTAGTTTTCTGTGTATACCAACGTTCCAGCCTGTTCTTTATCAGTCACTTTTTCAGAAGCAAGCCTTCCGTTAGAATAGGTAAATTCTCTCATGAATTTCATGACTCCATTCCTGAACAGTTCTGTTTTTACAATATTATCCCCGTCATAAGTGTATACTTCCTTTTCGTTGTCTGTAACGTCAAAAGCCTCAGTTATTTTATTTCCGTCGTACTTATATTCCACAACATAAGATTGCCCGTCTTGTGTAACTTCGGTAAATTTTTTTAAAAGATAAGGGGTATTGTCATTAGTATTGTTGTTGTCTTCCGGATTATCGTTGGATGAACTACAACTTACGATCACTGCCATAGCCAGTGATGAAATAATTAATTTCTTCATAGTTATTATTTTTTTAGCTTTAAAAGTTCTCCAAAAATAATAATTTCCGTAATATATTTATCTATTGTGTGTAAAAATAAAAAAGCCCTGAAAAATCAGGGCTCTTACATTATATTTTAGAAAGTAAATTTCTGAAGTTGGTTTTCTCATCAATGATCCTTCTCAGTTCAGAAACAGGAACTCTTTCCTGCTTCATCGTGTCTCTGTCTCTTATCGTTACAGTGTGATCCGTTAGAGAGTCATGATCAATGGTAATACAGTAAGGCGTACCAATCGCATCCTGTCTTCTGTATCGTTTTCCGATTGCATCTTTCTCTTCGTAGAATAAGTTGAAATCATACTTCAGGTCGTTGAAGATATTTTCTGCATACTCTGCCAAACCATCTTTCTTCATCAATGGAAGAATAGCTGCTTTAATTGGTGCTAAGGCTGGTGGTAAAGATAAGACCGTTCTCTCAGATCCATCTTCCAATACTTCATCTCTTAAGCAATGAGAGAAGATAGAAAGAAATAACCTGTCTAAACCTACCGAAGTTTCCACCACATAAGGAACATAGTTTTCGTTTCTTTCAGGATCAAAGAACTGAAGTTTTCTTCCTGAGAATTCTTCGTGAGCCTTTAAGTCGAAATCCGTTCTTGAGTGAATCCCTTCCAGTTCCTTAAATCCAAACGGGAAGTTGAACTCAATATCAGCCGCTGCATTCGCATAGTGAGCCAGTTTTTCATGATCATGGAATCTGTAATTGTCATTCCCTAATCCTAGAGCCAGGTGCCAGTTCAGACGTTTTTGCTTCCATTGTTCGTAGAACTCTAATTCAGTTCCGGGAGCAACGAAGAATTGCATTTCCATCTGTTCAAATTCACGCATTCTGAAGATAAACTGTCTGGCAACAATCTCATTTCTGAATGCCTTACCAATCTGTGCAATACCGAAGGGAAGTCTATGACGTGAAGTTTTCTGAACATTCAGGAAGTTCACAAAAATACCCTGAGCTGTTTCCGGTCTCAGGTAAAGGTCCATAGCACTGTCTGCGGAAGCACCAAGCTTGGTTCCGAACATTAAGTTGAACTGTCTTACTTCCGTCCAGTTTTTAGAACCTGTATCAGGATCAGCAATTTCAAGCTCTTCAATTAAAGATTTTACATCAGCAAGGTCTTCGTTTTCCAAAGACTTTGCCAGCCTTGAAAGAATAGCCTCTCTTTTTGCTCTGTATTCCAAAATTTTTGGATTGGTAGCTTCAAACTGAGCTTTATCGAAAGAATCACCAAATCTTTTCGCCGCCTTTTCGATTTCTTTATTCTCTTTATCTTCAATTTTAGCGCAGTAGTCTTCTACCAAAACATCTGCTCTGAAACGCTTCTTAGAATCTTTATTATCAATCAATGGATCATTGAAAGCGTCTACGTGGCCCGATGCCTTCCATGTAGTAGGGTGCATAAGGATTGCTGAATCAATACCCACAATATTTTCGTTAAGCTGTACCATAGCTTTCCACCAGTATTGTTTGATATTGTTTTTTAGTTCAGCCCCGTTCTGTCCATAATCATAAACAGCGGATAAACCATCATAGATCTCACTCGATGGAAAAATAAAACCATATTCTTTAGCGTGAGAAATCACTTTCTTGAAAACATCTTCTTGCTTTGCCATAATTTTTTTAACGTCTGATGTGCAAAAATATGAATTTGAATTCCAATTCCATGAAATTCAACAAAAAAAGCAGTAAATAAAAGTTCAAAAATTTACATTTTAATTCCTAGGAGCCGGGAACCTGCTTTCACTACTCGCTATTTTGTAGGAATTGGCGCGGCGGCAGAGCCGCCGCGCCAATTCCTACAAAATGAGCTCAAACATACCGCTTCAATCAGGGCTAGATCGGTCGAAAATTTCTATTTTTGTCCCATGTTAGAAATTCTTTATCGTGACGAACATATTATTGCCATCAACAAACCCAGCGGATTACTGGTTCATAAATCCTTCTATGCGGGAGAAGCTGATACTTACGCTATTCAGGAGCTGAAGAAACAGATTGGACAAAAAGTGTTTCCTGTACATCGTTTAGACCGGAAAACTTCAGGTGTTCTGCTGTTTACTTTAGATAAAGAGACCCTTAGAATCATGAGCGAGCAGTTTGCCTCACGCGAGGTGGAGAAGAAATATCTGGCAATTCTTCGTGGTTGGACAAAAGAAGAAGAAACAATTGATTATGATTTAGTTAATGAAAATGAAGTCAAGCAAAATGCAGTTACCTACTACCGTCGTTTGCAGACTTCGGAAATAGATTTACCCTTTTTAAAACATCAGACTTCGAGATATTCTTTGGTAGAAGCCATTCCTGAAACAGGAAGATTTCACCAGTTAAGAAAACATTTTAAGCATATTCTGCATCCTATTTTAGGTTGCCGTAAACATGGATGCAATAAACAGAATAAGTTGTGGCTTCAAACATTTGAGATTAGCAAAATGACGCTGCATGCCCATCAATTGATTTTTAATCATCCTATTTCTAATGACAGGATTACGGTAAATGCTACTATAGATGATGAGTTTGAAAGGGTAGGGAAGATTCTGAACTTTGATTTGAGCCCCTATTCTTAATTTAACCAGATATTTTAAACATTTTATAAAGGAATCTTCAGGATAGAGCCTTGCCAAGGTTTTAAACCTTGGCAAGGCTCCGTTACCACATCACCACAAAGTTTGCCATCCTGTAAGGATTTTAAGATTGTATTAGAAAATAGTATGGAAAGATCTAGGTCTGGATTCCTGCGGAATGACAAACTTTGTGGTTATTTCATCATGTTGGAATAAAAGACCGCAACCTTAGCCCCGATTGTAATGAAAATCCTTTTTTTGCAAAAAAAGATTGCAATGAAAAGCGGGAAATAGCTTCAGCTAAAAATTTTTATACAACTGTATCTTGCAAATGTTCCTGCTTTATAGATACTGTTTATCAGCTATTTTGATAAAAGGACATATGTTAATCCACGATTAATTTTAAAATGAGTAATTTTGTAAAACTTTTTTTCAATGTACAAATCGCTCATTCGTCCGATTCTTTTCAAATTTGATCCTGAAGAAGTGCATCACTTTACTTTTTCAATGCTCAGGAATTTTGGATTTCTCACCAAATTATTTCTCCCAAAACCTATTGAAGACAAACGTCTGGAAAGAGAAGTTTTCGGATTAAAATTTAAAAATCCTGTAGGACTGGCTGCCGGTTTTGATAAAAATGCTGTTTTATTCAATGAATTGGGAGACTTAGGTTTCGGTTTTGTGGAAATAGGAACTGTGACACCAAAAGCTCAGGCAGGAAATCCTAAGAAAAGATTATTCCGTCTTATTGAAGATGGCGGAATCATCAACAGAATGGGCTTCAACAATGAAGGGCTTCAGGCAGCAATCGAAAAATTAAAATCCAACAAAGGAAAAATAATTATCGGTGGAAACATCGGAAAAAACACCAATACAAATTCGGAAAACTATACACAGGATTATCTGGATTGTTTTGAAGGTCTCCATCCTCATGTAGACTATTTTGTACTGAATGTAAGCTGCCCGAATGTGGGAAGTCATGCCAAACTTGAAGATGTAGAATATCTGCGTGAGCTGATTACGGAAGTAAAGAAAATCAACCAGTCAAAATCTGTACAGAAGCCGATATTACTGAAAATTGCTCCGGACCTTAATCACACTCAGCTGGATGAAATTGTTGAGCTGATTGCTGAAACAAAAATAGATGGAGTAATCGTTTCCAATACCTCAGTAAACAGAGAAGGTCTGAAAACCTCTCCTGAAGTTTTAGAACAAATAGGAAATGGAGGTTTAAGTGGAAAACCAATTCGTGAGAGAAGTACAAAGATGATCAGATACCTCTCTGAAAAAAGCAACAGAGCTTTCCCTATCATTGGGGTGGGAGGAATACATTCTGCAAAAGATGCCATTGAAAAGTTGGATGCCGGAGCGAGCTTGATACAATTGTATACAGGGTTTATTTATGAAGGCCCACAACTGATCAATGATATCAATCAGGAACTGTTGAAGAGAGCAGGCCGACTGCCAAGATAAATATAAAAGAGAGTTTGAACAGCTCTCTTTTTTGTTTTTATATTTCCGTTACTTTGATTTGGAAACCGAAGCATTTTTTATATCCACGGTCAGAATATAAGGAGCAGCAGCATATGATTTTTTAACATTAAACTGTAATACATTGGGATCTTTGGTCTTTATCTTTTGTGTTTCTGATATTCCTTCCAGACAACTTTCAGTAAGGAATTCTTCATAGTTTTTATAATTCCAGTTCTTGGTAAAATACAAAACCCTGTATCCTTTTTCACCATCACTGGCTCCGCATATTCCGCAAAAATTAAAATTGGACAGGTTTTCAAAATAAAGCAACACCCTGTTTCCTGTACTATAAGAGGCTGTTGATAACAGTGTATTTCCTCCCAGCCGGTTCATAAAATCAAAAGTATTGAGTTTCTTATTGTCCGGAAGAAGTAAATAGTTATTATACCGGTAGATTGTCGGATTGCCGGTGTATAATTTAGCGGGTTGGGATTGCTTTCCCATATAAAAAGTTCCGGAAACATCCTGTTTAGTATCATTTTTTTCAAATAGCAATGCTTCTTTGGGCTTTAAAGTGCGGGCAATGCTGTCTGTTTTTTCTACTTTACGCGGAGAAGTGATCACTTTCCTTAATTCTTTTGCATACAGTGTATGCTTATTTCCAAAATTATAGAGATAAAGAGTTCCCAAATCATAAATTCCTGTAAGTGGAATTTTCTTTTGATATTTGTCATAATAGTACCAGCCTTCTACAAAATGCTGATACTGATTACAATCAACAATTCCTGTATAATTAAGCTGCATTGTAATAGGAACTCCCGAAATTGCTCCTTTGAAAACCTGGGAAGAATCTGTTATAGCTTTCAATTCAACTTTTTGACTCACACAAAAGATGAAAAAGGGTAGGAATACTGCGGTGCATATTTTTTTCATGGCTGGAAGATGGCGGATTTAATTTTTTAAATGAAAAAGTTGGCTACGGTATAGATAATCAACCCTACCAGGCCGCCCACTAAAGTTCCATTTACCCTGATAAACTGTAGATCCTTTCCTACTTCCAGTTCCATTTTTTCACTCAGTTCTTTTCCCTGCCAGTTTCCTACGGTTGTACTGATGAGGTTTCCAAATTGGTGGGTGTTTTTAAGAATATATTTATAAGCGGTGACACGAACCCAATGATCTATTTTATTCTGAAGGTTTTCATCAGTCTTTAAATTTTGTGAAAATTCATCCAGGTTTTTATACAGATAATTTTTCAGTGCTGACTGCTCTTCCTGAAGTTCTTTCATGAGTGTTTTCTTGATAGAAATCCAGATATCACTGGAATATTCATCCAGCTTATCATTTTTCAGAAGTCCGTTTTTGATGGTTTTAAACTCATCATCCCATTTCGGATCTTCTTTAAGATCAACAGAAAATTCATATATTTTTTGTGTGATTAATGCCCTTACTTCATGTTGGGAATTTTCTTCAATTTCCCTGAAAAAATCAGAAAGCCCATCTGTAATCTTGTCTGCTATTTTATTATCCACAAAAGAGGGAACAAATGAGTAGCTTCCCTGTTTTACCCGCTCTTTGATCATTTCATCATTTTCAATAATATAATCTTTAATCTGCTTAGAAAGATTGGTGATAATTCTCTGATGGTCGTTCTTTTCCAGGATATAATGAATTCCGTTTCCTACGACTTTGTTGAGCTTGATATCATCTGTCATGTCAGATACCTTCTTACTGATGAATTGACTTACCGTAGAATCATCAAGCTTATTAAGGATATCCAGTACGATATCTGAAATATTTCTGATCAGGATATTTTGGTTTTTTTCCTTACCCAGCCATTCGCCCACAAAGTTTGAGACCTTAATTTTTTGAATGTAGGGACGTATATTTTGAGGCGAAAGAAAATTACTGACCACAAAACTTCCCAGATTATCACCGAGCCTTTGTTTGCTGTTTTCAATCAGGTTGGTATGCGGAATCGGCAGCCCGAGTGGATGACGGAATAAAGCCGTTACAGCAAACCAATCTGCCAGTGCACCCACCATTGCCGCTTCAGCAAAAGCCCTGACATAGCCTATCCAATGAGAATGGTTAGATTTCTGTAAAATTGTGGTAATAATGAAAATAACGGCCATCAGAACAAATAATCCCGTGGCAAATGCCTTGTATTTCCTTAGCTGTTTTCTTTTTGCTTCGTCATTCATATTCTCAAATTTACTAAATTTGGCTATTAAACCATTTACTATTTAAACCACAATAGACACAAAATTTTTGTTTTTAAGACTTTTGAACACTTTAGTGGGTTGAGAATAATACCCTATTGACTTAAGTGTTTACATTTCCTATCACTTTTGTGGTTAAGATATGAGCAATTAAAATTGACGGTGAAATTTTTAGTTTCAATCATCATATTAACTTTTCTGCTGGGATGTAAGCAGAAACATCAACCTATTAAAATTACTTCTATGGAAAATAAAGAAGCAAAAAACAATCCATATTATTCAAGAACTGATACCACCAAACTGAGCATTTCCAATGAGGAATGGCGAAAAATTCTGGCTCCGGACCTGTATGCAATATCCAGAGAAGCCGCAACAGAAAGAGCTTTTACCGGAAAATATAATGAATTTGATGAAATAGGAGATTATTATTGCGCCGTTTGTGGAAACCACCTGTTTCGCTCTACATCAAAATTTGCAAGCAGCTGCGGATGGCCAAGTTTTTTTGAAGCAGACAAAGAAGGGGTGTATTACAAAAAAGATCAGACCTACGGAATGGAAAGGGTAGAGGTGCTTTGTAAACGATGTGATTCCCATCTGGGACATGTTTTTGATGACGGCCCAAAGCCTACCGGATTGAGGTATTGTATGAATTCTGTGAGTCTGGAATTTGTTGCTAATGAGTAAAAATTGCGAGATTTCGATAGAATATCGCAATTTTTATATATATTTGGTTTACTAATAATTAAGGTATGATAGAGAAAACTCCGCAATACATAGAAGATGCTGAAGCCTTGGAATTATCTATTAAAATTAGACTTTCTGGGGAAATGAAGAGAATTGATGATGATTATTTATATTGGGATAAAGTTAAATATTTATCAAAAGAAACAGAGCCTCAAAAGTATTGGAATGCTGTAAAATTTTATCGTAACCTTAGAACAAATAAAATAAAATTTGGGAAGTATTATTTTAAATACTTCTTGACAGAATATATACAAAAGTCATTGCACTTATTTGATTTAAATATAGGGGGGAGTTTAGGTAGTAACATTGGTATTGCAGAAACAGATAAAAATAAATTTGTTATTAGTTCTATTATGGAAGAAGCTATTGCAAGCAGTCAAATGGAAGGAGCTAATACAACTAGAAGGAAAGCAAAAGAGATTATTCAAAAAGAACTCAAACCAAGAACAAAATCTGAGCAAATGATTGTAAATAATTTTATAACTATGCGCCATATTGTTCAGAATAAGAACTTGGATCTAACAGTTGACAATTTACTTACAGTTCATCAATTGATTACTAATGGTACTCTTGAAAATGAAGAGGAAGAAGGAAACTTCAGAAAAAATGATGAAATTTTTGTCGCAAATTTTTCAAATGGAGATATTGTTCATATTCCTCCCGATCATAAAGAAGTTAATGAGTTAATTGCTGATTTATGCCTGTTTTTTAATAACGAAGGTGAAGATTTTATACATCCAATTATTAAAGGTATTATTATCCATTTTATGATTGGTTGGATTCATCCATTTAGTGATGGTAATGGAAGAACTGCACGTTCGGTTTTTTATTGGTATATGCTGAAAAGAGGTTATTGGCTTACAGAATATCTTTCAATATCTAGAATTATAAAAGATACAAAGAATCAATATGAGAGAGCTTATTTATACACAGAGAATGATGAAAATGATTTAACCTATTTCATTAATTATAATATTAAGACTATGGATAAGGCTTTTGTTGCTTTAAAAAATTATATAGGAGAAAAGCAAAGAGAAGTTATTCAGGCCTCAAAATTTTTAAGAATTCCAAATGTAAATGAAAGACAAGCCCAAATTCTTAAAATACTTAATGAAGATTCTGATAGGATCTTAAATGTTAAGGAAATAGAAAACCGTTTTAAAATCTCAAGTTTCACTGCAAGACAAGATCTGAATGGGTTAACAGAACTAGGTTTTCTTCAAATTATAAAAGTAAATAAAATTAAGAATAACTATATAAAATCGAAAGATTTTGATAAGATTTTAACTTCACATTCTTTATAAAAACAGCGAGATTCTATTAAAATCTCGCTGTTTTTATTAGGTTAAAGTTTCTTAAATTGCGTTAAACTTTTTGGATTTATAAGTGTCTGACAGTTATGTTTTTATAATTTTGCCCCACTAATTTGGAATTAATATATTATTGAATGAAAGGATTTTATGGCCTGATCGGCCTTGTATACATGGTAACGACTTCATTCTATCTTTCTCCAAGACTGGCGGTAAAGAATGAAAACGGTATTACGACAAAAACTGAAAAAGTAACTGACATGAAATCTGAGAAGAAGGCAGCTGCATCTTCATCAGAGGTATTATACCAATCAATTGCATTTGACCCGGAACATGAATTAAACTATGAAGTGTTCTCAAAAGCATTGACGGGATTTGAAAATTTAAAGAAAGCGGGATTGCTTACTGAGGAGTCGCATTTATTAACAATCTGTGATTTTTCTATGTCCTCCAATACAAAAAGACTTTGGGTAATTGATCTTAATGACAAGAAAGTGCTGTTCAACTCACTGGTTGCTCACGGAAAAAATACAGGTGAAGAATTTGCGACGAATTTTTCTAACAGGGAAAGTTCGTTGCAGAGCAGCCTGGGATTTTATATCACGGATGCAACATATCAAGGGGACAACGGATATTCTCTTAAATTGTTAGGAATGGATAAAGGCTTTAATGATGCAGCATACAGAAGAGCAATTGTACTGCACGGTGCCAATTATGTAAGTGATGACTTTGCTGCAATGCATAAGAGAATTGGAAGAAGCTGGGGTTGCCCTGCTGTTCCTAAAGAACTTACACAGTCTATCATCAACAGTATAAAAGGGAGAAATCTTCTGTTCATTTACTATCCTGATCAGAATTACCTTTCCTCCTCAGAATGGTTAAAAGCATAAGAGAAAAGCAGTCAATTTTGACTGCTTTTTTTATCAATTTCCGTGAAATCTTCCGGGTATGAAAATTATGTAGGGACTTCCTGTTTTATGTAAGAAATGGTTGTTTTTATTTTTAAATAATTAAATTTATCAAAGCCAACTATGTAAGTATTGACGAATATGAATGCAGAGCACGAAAATAACCTCGATATAAACCTGACTTCGGAAATTTTCACAGAATTTATTCCCGCTGTAAGGCTTTTGAATAATGCCGATGGCTCATGTACATTCGAAAAAGGGAAAATGCCCAGCCTGAAACTTATACCCACTACAGGATTTTGGTTCAGTACGAGAACCGAAGAATGGGAGAAAAATGCACATGTTGCTCCCCGAAAACAGTACGTTATTACAATCAAAGGAAATATAAGATTTAAAGTAAGTGATGGTTCAACATTTATGATTGAACCGGGAATTGTTCTTTTAGCAGAAGATCTTAAAGGAGACGGACACAGTTGGGAGATGGTAGAGAGTAATGAATGGGAAAGGCTCTATATCCCAATGACAGAGAGTATTGAAGATTTTTTTATTCCGGATCCAAAGTAATAATCTCTTATGTGGTAATCTACCCAATCTGCAATAAAAAAACAAAATCCCCTGCATTATTATCATGTAGGGGATTTTAAAATTATTTTTAGTTGAAGGCTAGCTGAATTTCTTAAATACAACAGTTGCATTGTGACCTCCAAATCCAAAGGCATTACTTAGTGCAAAGTTGATTTCCTTTTCTTTTGCCTCTCCGAAAACAATATTGATATCCCTCGGAATATTTTCATCAATACTATGAAGGTTGATGGTTGGAGGTATAATACCATTTTGAATAGCCTTAATAGAAAGAATAGCTTCAACAGCTCCCGCAGCACCCAATAAATGTCCGGTCATTGATTTAGTAGCGCTGATATCAAGGTTTTTACTTCCTTTAAATGCATTGTTGATTGCTTTCAATTCAACAAGATCTCCCAATGGAGTGGAAGTTGCGTGGGGGTTGATATAGTTGATATCTTCCATATTGATACCGGCCTCTTTCACTGCCAGTTGCATTGCTTTGATAGCTCCGGCTCCTTCAGGATGAGGGGCTGTCATGTGATAAGCATCTGCAGTCATCGCTGCTCCTGCCAGTTCTGCATAGATTTTGGCTCCTCTGGCTTTTGCATGCTCATATTCTTCAAGAACCAAAGCTCCTGCGCCTTCACCCATTACAAAACCGTCTCTTTCCGCATCATAGGGACGGCTGGCTGTAGCAAAGTCATCATTTCTTGTAGACATCGCTTTCATCGTAGAGAAACCACCAATAGAAGCTGGCGAAATAGCTGCTTCAGATCCTCCGCTGATGATCACTTTTGCTTTTCCGAGACGGATATAATTAAATGCATCCATTAATGCTGTGTTTCCTGTAGCACAAGCAGAAATAGTGGTGTAATTAATCCCCTGAAGCCCATATTTCATGGAAATCATTCCCGATGCCATATTGGCAATGAACTTAGGGACAAAAAATGGATTGAAACGCGGTGTACCATCACCTTGAGCAAAATCCATCACCTCTTTTTCAAAGGTCCACATACCGCCTTGTCCTGTACCCCAGATTACTCCGGTATCAAAAGGGTCCATTTTTTCAAGCTCCAAACCTGAATCCTGAATAGCTTCTGAGGATGCATACAGAGCATACTGTGTAAACAGATCGCTTCTTTTGATTTCGTTATGGTTCAGGTAAGCTTTCGGATCAAAATTCTTAACCTCACAGGCAAAGTGTACCTTAAACTTTTCAGTATCGAAATGAGTGATTAATCCAGCACCGCTAACCCCGTTAATACTGTTTTGCCAAAATTCTTCGACATTATTTCCTAAAGGCGTCACGGCGCCTAATCCTGTAATGACAACTCTTTTCATATCTAGTTACTAATTTTAAATAGGCAAAATCTCTATAGACTACTATCAATGTATCTACAGTCTGTTTTGCTTCTTTATTGTATCAATTTAGTTTTAACCTGCAATATTATCAATTTTCTTTCGCTATACACGAATATTTAGACATATTATTTGTGGCATAGCAAAAGAATTTTTGCCGTTAAAAACTCTTTTATTATATTGTTACTTTTCTAAGATCATTGTGATGCCCTGCCCACGGGCAGCGCAGATAGAAATAAATCCTTTTCCGCTTCCCTTTTCATTAAGAAGTTTGGCCAATGTGGCAATAATTCTCCCACCGGTTGCTGCAAACGGATGCGCTGCTGCAAGGCTTCCTCCTTTCACATTCAGTTTATTCCTGTCAATCTTTCCTAAAGACTTTTCTAAGCCGAACTTTTTAGCAAGCTCATCATCTTCCCAGATTTTTATAGTGGCTAATACCTGAGCGGCAAAAGCTTCATGAATTTCATAATAATCAAAATCTTCAAGGCCTATCCCGGCTTTTTTAAGCATCCTTTCTGCTGCAAAAACAGGAGCTAAAAGTAGATTCTGTTTAGTGTCAACATATTCTATCCCTGCCAACTCTGAAAAAGTAATATAGGCTAAAATTGGAAGATGATTGGCTTTGGCCCATTCTTCACTGGCCAGCAAAATGGCGGAGGCTCCATCGGTAAAAGGAGTGGAGTTTCCGGCTGTTAGAGTGCCATTTTGCTTATCAAAAGCTGGTTTTAGCTGAGAAAGTTTTTCCAGGCTGGTATCACGGCGAAGATTATTGTCTTTATCCAAACCAAAAGCTGGAGTAATCATATCATCAAAAAATCCTTCGTCATAAGCTTTTGTCATATTTTGATGGCTTTTAAATGCCAGCTCATCCTGTTCCTCTCTGGAAATTTGATAATATTTGGCCGTAATTTCTGTGTGTTCACCCATAACAAGCCCTGTTTTGGGTTCCTGTCCTTTATAGGGAACAGGCATCCAGTCTTTCAGTTTTGGGCTTAGCAGGTGTTTCAGTTTCCCGAATGCAGATTTTTCTTTATTGGCTTTTAAGAGTGCTTTTCTTAATCTGTCAGAAGACTCAAAAGGAATATTACTCATAGCTTCTACACCACAGGCAATACCGCTTTCTATTTGACCAAGAGCAATTTTATTTCCGATATAAATGGCAGCTTCAATCCCGGTATCACAAGCCTGTTGAAGGTCACAAGCCGGAGTAGCAGGATCAAGAGAGGTATTCATGACGGATTCTCTGATGAGGTTACTTTCTGAAATATGTTTAATCACAGCACCACCGGCAACTTCTCCAAGAAGCTTACCTTTTAATCTGTAGCGGTCTATCAAACCATTGAGGGCAGCCAGTAAAAGATCCTGATTTCCCTGTTCTGTATAGGCTGTATTCATTCTGGCAAATGGGATTCTGTTGTATCCTACAATAGCCACTCTTTTTGTTTCCATATGGTGAAATTTATGATGGAAGAATAGTTAGTTCATGGTCAATCATGTGGGTGATTTTATCCAGGGCGTCATTCAGAAAACTTTGAGTACCCATGGTTTTTGAAAGCAGGATTCCACCTTCAATAAGCATAATAAATAGTGAAGCATATTTTTCAGCATCTACTTTCTCATTGATTTCTCCGTTTTTTTGGCCCTGTAAAATGACTGTTGATATTTTTGCCATCCATAGTTTAAAAGAATTTCTGACATAAGGCTTAAGAGCCGGAAAGGAGTCATCTGCTTCTGTTGCTGCATTCATCAGGGGGCAGCCTCCATTGGAAAAGACCGTCTTCCAGTTTTTTCGGTAAAACTCTACAAAAGCATGTAATTTCTCAGCTGACGTAGGATATTCATCCCCAAAAGAATAATTAATTGTTTTACTTAATAGTCCAGCATTGTATTTGTAAACTTCAATAGCCACTTCATCTTTATTTTCAAAATTTCCATAAATACTGCCTTTGGTAAGGCCGGTGGCCTCCGTAATATCCGATAGGGATGTAGAAATATAACCCTTTGTGTTAAATAAAGTTGCTGTTTTTTCGATGATGTGCTGTTTCGTTTTTGCTGCCTTCGACATATTGGTATAATCCTGAATACAAATATACAAAAATATACCACTCGGTATATTTTGTTTTAAGATTAAATCTGAGAATTTATAAGACTCAGATTTAATATATGATAAATTTGAATTTTACTGTTCTAAAGTAGCATTCAAAGTAATCTCAAAATTGAATGCGGCGCTTACAGGACATCCTTCTTCAGCAATTTTAGCATATTTCTGGAATTCTTCTTCAGAAATTCCCGGAACTTTAGCTGTTAAAGTCAACTCAGATTTTGTAATTTTCCCAATGTTTGGATCAAGAGTGATTACAGAAGTTGTTTTAAGCTCTTCAGGATTGTAGCCGGCTTGTGAAAGTTCTGCGTCTAGCTTCATCGTAAAACATCCTGCGTGAGCTGCGGCCAGTAATTCTTCAGGGTTTGTTCCCACGCCATCAGCAAAACGGCTGTTGAAAGAATATTGAGTCTGGTTTAAAGTAGTACTTTGTGTTGTTAAATGTCCTTTACCTTCTTTGATAGTACCGTTCCAAACGGCTGTTGCGTTACGTCTCATAATGTTTGTTTTTTATTTTAATACTAATTGTTTTTGATGTTACAAAGAAAGGATTAATTATTTAAACAGTGCTGTATTGTGATATCGGAACTATTTTACGAATAAAAAAAATCAAAAATATATTTTTACATTGATATTATTTTATCACTTTTACAAAGATTTGTACTACACCCTTATTGCTTAATTATTTTCAAAACTGCTGCATGAGTGAATTAGAAAATATTTTGAGAGAAATAACTCCACTCTCTCCGGAAGACAGTTTTCTTGTATTCGACAGGATCAAGGCTTCCTTTGATTTTCCCTATCACTATCATCCCGAAATTGAAATCAATTTTATCTATAAAGGAAAAGGATATCGAAGAATGGTAGGAGACCATACCGGGGAAATTGGTAATATCGAATTGGTACTTATAGGTCCCAATTTGCCGCATTGTTGGGCAAATCATAATTGTAAGAACAGGAAAACGCACGAGATTACCATACAGTTTAATCAGGATTTCTTTAGCCAGTCTTTAATGCAAAAAAATATCCTGAAACCCATCAGTAACCTGGTAAAGGATTCCATCAGAGGAATTCTTTTTTCTACTGAGACAGCTGAAAAACTAAAGGACTCGTTTCTTAACCTGTCAAAAATGAACAGCTTTGAATCTTTTATAGAAATGATGAAGATCCTTAATGAACTGGCAATTGCGGAAGATAAAACGTTTTTATCCTCTTACAGCATAGAGCTTGAAAGTTTCGCGGATAATGATAAAATGAAGATTGTTCATGATTTTGTTCACAAAAATTTTGAAAATAAAATAACTCTGGATGATGTCGCTTCCCTTATCAATATGAGTAATGTTACTTTTAACAGGTTTATTAAAAAGAGGACAGGGAAAACTTTTGTTAATTACCTTAATGAAATAAGAATCAGCTATGCTGCCCGCTGGCTGATGGAAAAAAATCTTACCGTTTTTGAAATCGCTTTTGAGGCAGGGTTTAATAATATTGCCAATTTTAATAAAGTCTTTAAATCTATTAAGAAAACAACTCCTACAGAGTTTAAAGAGCAGTTTAAGGGAGTTAAAAAAATTGAATAGTCTATTAAAACTTAATAAAATACTTTATCAGAGATCCGGATTTGATTATCGGATCTTTTTTTTAAATAAAAAATGAAATAAATTCTCTTTAATTACATGCTTTCAGAGTATTGTATATTGTTGTAAATCACTTATTTGTGATAGGAATTTAAAATTGTATGAAAGAATAATATCGTTTTATGACAAAATAGTATTATATCGGACTGCCAACAAAATTTAGATTTGCTAATATGAATTAAATCTTAACAAAACTTTAAATTATTTAATACATAAAGAGCATTTTATTGCTTAAAAAATAAAAGAATTTTGTATTAAACACTAAGGAACTATTTAAAGGGATGTGATTGATTTTCAAATAAATCTAACTAATCTAAACCTTATGAGAAAAGCAGTTATACCGGTTCTATTAGTTTTTTCCTTTTTTGCAAGCGCACAGGAGAAAAAAGCAGCCGACACCACGAAGGCAACCGATATTCAGGAGGTCGTTGTCACTTCTTTGGGGATAAAAAGACAGGCTCGGTCTCTTACTTACTCCAGCCAGCAGATTGGTGGAGATGAGCTTACAGAAGTGAAAACTCCCAATCTTTTAAATTCTATCAATGGGAAAGTTTCTAACGTGCAGATCAATAGAACAAACGGAGTAGGAAGTTCTGTAAGGGTGATTATGAGGGGGAATAAGTCCGTTTCTAACAGCCAGCCATTGTATGTAATCGATGGGATTCCTATTATTAACGGATCAGGGAAATCTGCGGATATAAGCCAGTATTCCAATATGCCGGATCCCGGAGATGTATTGAGCTCGATTAATCCGGACGATATTGAAAGTATCAATTTCTTAAAAGGGGCTTCTGCGTCAGCATTGTATGGTTCTGCAGGAGGGAATGGAGCCATATTGATTACCACAAGAAAAGGAAAAATAGGAAGGAGTTCTATCTCTTATAGCACCAGCTTAACTGTAGAACGCGCATACAGTCTTCCAAAACTGCAGCACAGCTATTTATCTTATGATCCATCTGTATCTGGCCAGGTTCCGGGGGATAATATTGAGAGTTGGGGTGCAAAAGGAGGTTCCAAGGATTACCTTAAAGATTTCTTACAAACAGGAACGACATGGGTTAACAGCCTTTCTTTTCAGTCAGGAAATGAAAAATCAACCAACTACTTTTCTATTGGAAATACAACTAATAAAGGAGTTATTCCAATGTCATATTTTGATCAGTATAACATCTCTTTCAGAAACTCAAGCAAGTTCTTGGATGATAAATTAACATTGGATGCTAACTTCATAGGCTCTTTACAGGATTCTAAAAACAGACAAACTCCTGGGGCTTCTTTTTCACCGTTGGTAAGTTTATATTGGTTGCCGAGAGGAGTGGATTTTGATCAGTATGGGCCAGATAATTATTCCTATTTAAATAAAAGCAGGCTATTACCTGCACAAAACTGGTGGGAGGTAAAACCTGACGGAGCCTTTAAAGGGAATCCGGAAACACAGAATCCCTATTGGATTTTAAACAGAAATCAGGTAGCAGTTAAAAATAAAAATGCATACAGTGCAGTTACGTTATCTTATGAAATCAATCCATGGTTGACGGCAAGGGTAAGAGGAAACTATAGCTGGAATAGTTCGGATAGCCAGCGTGATATTTCTGCATTTTCAGCACCAAGTTTGTTGGCTGGAGGTGAAAATGGAAGAATTCTTAAGAATGTATATGAAAATTCTTCTACCTACGGCGATGTTTTGCTTATCGGTAGCCCGAAGTTAAGTGAATCTATTTCTTTGGACTTTACGATAGGAGGAAGTGTAAATTCTACCAGTAATAAAGTAACACAGGTTGATAATGCTTACTTGGCAAATCCAAATTTGTTTGCATTAAACAACCTGCAATGGAACGTAGACAGAAGTCCAGGGGATGGATACCACAATATTTATTGGAACCTAAAGAAACAGGTTCGATCAGTTTTTGCAAGTGCTTCTGTAGGATATAAAAATATGTTCTATATTGATATGACCTTTAGAAACGATTGGGATTCTACTTTGGCATTAACCGGAAGAAGTGGGTTTGACTACGAATCTATAGGTGCTAATGCTATATTATCTTCAGTTTTTAAGCTTCCGGAAATATTTAATTTCTGGAAAGTAAGGGCTTCTTATGCCAGTGTGGGGTTGGGGTTACCAGCGAATATATCTAATGCAATGGTTGCTTATTATAATGCCTATTCTTATGGAGTAGATGCAGGAACTATTGTATATCCAAAAAGTTCGTTTGTTACCGACAGAGCAGAACTGATACCAAAACCGGAACTTAATAAAACATTTGAGGCAGGAACGGAACTAAGAATGCTTAATAACAGGTTAAATTTTGATATTACCTATTATAATTCCAATGCTACCAATCAATTGTTAGAGACCACGATAGGTTCTAACTTTGGAGGAATTCCATCAGGTTCGTATTACATTAATGCCGGAAAGATACGCAATACAGGTTTTGAATCATCCGTATCATACAAAGTGTTTAATACAGAAAAATTTGGTTGGACAACTACATTAAATGCTTCAGCAAACAAAAATGAAATTGTTGAATTATTTCCATCAAGTTTACCTATTTCAGAAAAACAGCTTTTCTCACTAACAGGAGGAGGAGATTTTACAAAGCTTAGGCTGGGAGGGTCTTTTGGAGATCTTTATGGAGTTAAATTCCAAAGAGATGATCAAGGCCGTGTTTTAGTAGATGCCAATGGAGTTCCATTAGGCACTACAGGAGATCCGCAATATTTAGGTAATCCAAATCCCAAATTTATTCTAGGGTTTAATAACTCTTTTAATATTGGTAAACTGGGAATATCTTTCCTTATTGATGGTAAATTTGGAGGTAAAGTATTATCTCTTACGGAGAAAGCAAATGATTTGTATGGTGTAAGCCAGACTACTGCTGATGCAAGAGATGCCGGAGGAGTGTCTATCCCGAATGCTGTTTATGCTCCGGGAACACCTTTGGCAGGACAAGCCTATACTGGAATAACCGATCCAAAAGCTTACTATAAAAGAACCGGAGGTGCCGGAGGTATGGGCACCGGAATTGATGAAGCCTATATGTACAATGCTACAACAGTTCGTCTGCGTCAGGCATCTATTTCATATACTTTTGATATTAATACAAAATATATGAGAAATGCTACCGTAAGTTTGGTGGGAACTAATCTGTTCTTCTTCTATAAAAAAGCACCATTTGATCCTGAACAGGTATCCGGAAATACACCGGGGGGAGTGGGAGTTGATTCATTCGGACTTCCTATTACACGATCTATCGGACTATCATTAAAGGCTAACTTCTAATTTAACGAAAATGAAATTCAATAATATTAAAACATTGGCATTCGGAGCAATAGTATTGTTTTCCGTTTCAGGATGTGGTGATCTAGATCAATATAACCAGGAAAAGCTGGGAGATCCTGAAAACTTTTATGCAGATTATAATGCGGTTGTAAATCCTCTGAAATCCATTCAAAGAGGTCTGCAATCAGATTATCAGCTGTATCCCAATCTGAGTGCAGATATGTTCAGTGGCATGTTCAGTACGGCAACTCAGTTTAATGGGGGAAAAAATAATATGTCCTACTTTATGATGGATGGGTGGAATAATAGGATTATTGCAAGACAACAGGATATTTTTAATTATTCTATCATCATTGACAATGCTGCTAAAAATTTCTACCCGGATGTAGACTTTACCGCTACATTTGCGGTTAAAAAAATATTAAAAGTATTCACTGCTGCAAGAGTATCAGATAACCATGGCCCGGTAGTATACAGTAAATATGAAACACCGAATGCTAACGGAGTAACCGATTTTGACTCCCAGCAGGATGCATACCAATATTTTATCAATGACCTTAGTGCGGCTATTATTAATTTGCAGAAAGTACAGAATATGCCTGCTGGAGAAAATGAAGGAGATAAATCTGCACTGAAAAGAGCAGACTTGGTGTTTAATGGAAATATTGGCCAATGGGCAAAATTTGCAAACTCTCTTAAGTTGAGATTAGCTATGAGAATGAGCTATGCCGATCCTGCAAAGTCAAAGCAATATGCTGAAGAAGCGCTTGCATCATCTGCAGGATTGATTACTGATAATGCTGATAATGCCTTGATCAGTGTAGGACAATCTGAATTGAGTTTTATCATCTACTCTTGGGGAGATTGTTTGATAGGAGCTCCTTTAATGGCCTATATGAACGGGTATAATGACCCAAGGCTGCCTGCATATGCAATTCCTGCAACAGACAGCCAGGTTCAGGGAAAATATATCGGAATTCGTCAGGGAATAGATTTGTTAAATGGAAAAACTACTTACGGAGGCTTTTCTCAGCCACAGGCAAAATCAGCTAATGGAGATTATTTCTCCGGAACAAATGGAAAACTTAAATTATTTACTGCTGCGGAAGGTTGGTTCCTGAAGGCTGAAGCTGCTTTGAGAGGTTATGCAGGCGCTGGAGATGCCCAAACCAATTATGAAAGCGGTGTAAAACAATCTTTTGGAGAATGGGGTAAAAGTGCAGATGTAGCAGCTTATCTTACCAACACGACGGCTACCGAAGCGCCTTATATTGACCCTAAGAATGCTGCCAACAACATCAATATCGGAGATACTCAGCTGAGCACCATTACCATTGCCTGGAACAATGCTGATTCTCCTGAAAGAAAATTAGAAAGAATTATTACCCAAAAATGGTTATCCCTTTATCCCAACGGACCTGAAGCATGGGCTGAACAAAGAAGAACGGGTTACCCTATTTTGTTCAAAATCAGACAAAATGATAGTGGCGGACTGATCAGTACAGAGGCAATGATCCGAAGAATTCCTTTCACTACAGATACAAAAACGTCTCTTTATAATTATCAACAGGCTTCACAAATGCTTAATGGACCAGATAATGGAGGAACAAAATTATGGTGGGATAAGAAATTATAATTAATCAGAATCATTTATATACAGAGGCATCTCAAAAAATCAGGTTGTACCTGAGTATTCATTTCAAGGAGAGGAGAATCTCCGATAATTTATTCTTCTATAGTTTCGTTTTAAGTCGGAATGAAATTTTGAGATGTCCTCTTTTTCTTAGAATCTTATTTTAATATGGGAAAAAACAACTCTGAACCCCGTTCAATACAACCCATCCTTTGGATATCCACATTATATTTTGCAATGGGAGTACCCTTTGTAACCATTAATGCAGTTTCCGGGATTATGTATAAAGATATGGGAGTTTCAGATGCCCAAATTACATTTTGGACAGCTCTTGTTATGTTCTCATGGACGTTGAAGCCTCTTTGGAGTCCTTTTCTGGAGATCTATAAAACCAAAAAATTCTTTGTTGTGGTTACCCAGTTTGCGATAGGAATTTTATTTGCTTTGGTGGCATTAAGCCTTCCTTTGCCGGATTTTTTCAAATACAGTATTGCTCTTTTTGCGGTTATTGCCTTTTGTGGAGCTACTCATGATGTGGTAGCAGACGGAACCTATATCAGTTTCCTGACCAATAAAGAGCAGGCAAAATATATAGGCTGGCAGGGAGCTTTTTACAATCTGGCCAAAATTATCAGCAGTGGGGCATTAGTTTATTTTGCAGGAGTTTTAGAAAAAACAAAAGGGGTAACCCATGCATGGATGATCATTATGGTGATTTATGCTTTATTGTTTTTTGTATTAGCCATATATCACTACCTGATCCTTCCAAAAGAAACCAAAGAAGTATCAGAGGAAGATAAAAAAACAGCAGGAAATGTCCGTAAAGAATTGCTGGAAGTTATTACTTCCTTTTTTACAAAGAAGAATATCCTATGGTCTGTACTGTTCATTATTTTGTACCGTTTTGCTGAAGGATTTGCTATAAAAATTGCTCCGTTATTTTTTAAAGCACCAAGATCTTCAGGAGGATTAGGATTATCAACATCAGATATTGGACTTATTTATGGAACGTATGGTTCTGCAGCATTTATTTTAGGATCTGTACTGGCAGGCTATTTTATTTCAGCCCGCGGATTGAAAAGATCATTGATATGGCTATGCTCGGCATTCAATATTCCATTTATAGTCTATGCCTTATTAGCATACTACCAGCCTGCAGACCTCTTACCGGTAGGAATTGCGGTGGTGGTGGAGTATTTTGGATACGGCTTTGGATTTGTGGGACTTATGCTGTATATGATGCAGCAGATTGCCCCGGGGAAACATAAAACTGCCCATTATGCATTTGCAACGGGGATTATGAATCTTGGGGTGATGATTCCGGGAATGTTCAGTGGGATGATCAGCGACTGGATAGGATATAAAATGTTTTTTATCTGGGTACTGGTGGCCACTATTCCGGCATTTCTTGTCACATTATGGGTGCCGTTCCCGTATTCGGAAAATCAAAAAGAACAATAAATCAATTAGTAAACAAATTTAAATAAAAAAGTAAAAATACTTTATGACAGCTCAATCAGTAATGATCCCATGGCAGGATCGCCCGGAAGGTAGCAATGATATCATGTGGAGGTTTTCCGAAAACCCGATCATTAACAGATATGCAATACCAACGTCAAACAGTATATTCAACAGTGCAGTGATTCCTTTTGAAGATGGATTTGCAGGGGTGTTCCGTTGTGATAACAAAGCGGTACAGATGAATATTTTTGCAGGTTTCAGTAAAGATGGAATCAACTGGAAAATCAATCATGACCCTATTGAAATGAAGGCCGGAAACACAGAGATGATTGAATCTGACTACAAATATGATCCCCGCGTTACTTTTATCGAAGATCGTTACTGGATTACATGGTGTAACGGATATAACGGACCTACCATCGGAATTGGATATACTTTTGATTTTAAAGAATTTTTCCAGTGCGAAAATGCTTTTCTGCCGTTCAATAGAAATGGAGTGCTTTTCCCTGAAAAAATCAATGGAAAATATGCGATGCTGAGCCGTCCGAGTGATAACGGGCATACACCTTTTGGAGATATTTATATCAGCTACAGTCCTGATATGAAATACTGGGGAGAGCACCGTTGCGTAATGAAAGTAACGCCTTTTGAAGACAGTGCATGGCAGTGTACAAAAATCGGGGGAGGTCCGGTTCCTATCAGAACAGAAGAAGGATGGCTGCTTTTCTATCATGGGGTAATCAATACCTGCAGAGGGTTCAGATATTCAATGGGAGCGGCATTACTGGATCTTGAAGATCCTACAAAAGTATTGTACAGAACAAAGCCTTATCTGCTGGCTCCGGCAGAAGTGTATGAACTGACAGGAGACGTGCCGAATGTGGTTTTCCCATGTGCTGCACTAACTGAAGGGGATAAAGTAAGCGTATATTATGGTGCTGCAGATACAGTGGTGGCTATAGCGTTTGGATATATTTCAGAAATTATTGATTTTATGAAAAAAAATTCAATCTAAATGAGGTTCTTTAATATGTTGATCAGCTTAATTCCCTTTATTATTGGGATCTTTGTAATGGTTTTCATATTTTTAAACCAATTTTTAAAATAAAAAAATACTGATACTCTTATCATGAAAAAAGAATTGCTTATCTGTTTTTTTACAGTCCTGGTTTCTACGGTGAATGCCCAACAACAAAAGGGTGATATCTTGTCCTGGGTAGATCCTTTTATCGGAACAGGAGGCCACGGCCATACGTTTCCGGGAGCTACCACACCGTTTGGGATGATTCAGCTAAGCCCGGATCAGAATACAAAAAGTGGAGACTGGGACTGGTGTTCCGGTTACCATTACAGCAGTAAGACGATCATGGGATTCAGTCATAATCACCTTAGCGGAACAGGATGGGCAGATCTTGGAGATATTCTGGTTATGCCTACTGTGGGCCAGGTAAAGATGGTTCCGGGATCAGAAGATAAACCTGAGACAGGCTACCGCTCAAAATTCAGCCATGAAAAAGAAACGGCGGCACCGGGATATTATTCTGTAATGCTGGACAGCTATGGAATCAAAGCCGAGCTTACCGCTTCCCCAAGAGTGGGATTTCATAAGTATACATTCCCCAAGAGTGATGAATCCAATATCATTATTGATCCAACCAATAAAATTTTTGGAAATATTTACCATACCCTGGTGAGTGTAGAAGGCAATAATAAAATAAAAGGATACTGCTACAGCAATGGTTGGGGAGGTAAGCGATTTGCTTATTTCGTGATGGAGTTTTCAAAACCGTTTAAATCTTACGGGGTGTATGCGGAAGGGAAAATAAAAAATAACGAAAAAATTGCCCTTGCTAAGGACGCGAAAGCTTTTGTAAGGTTTTCTACAGAAGATAATGAAAGTATCGAAGTGAAAGTTTCTTTATCTCCGGTAAGTACAGAAAATGCACAGGAGAACTTTGATGCTGAGGCTACGAATGTGGATTTTGTAAAAGCTAAAGAAACGGCACAAAAGACATGGAGAGACCTTATCGGAAGATTTCAGGTGGCAGGAGGTACAGACAGTCAGAGAAAGATTTTCTACACAGGGGTTTATCATACATTTATAGCTCCTAACCTTTATATGGATACCAACGGAGATTATGTGGCAGCTCAGGAAAACATGAATACCAAATGGTTTACCAACTACAGCACCTATTCTTACTGGGATGGCTTCAGAGCAACCCATCCTCTGCTGACCATTATGGATCAGAAACATACCAAAGAATTTGCCAATTCCCTGATCAGCAGATATACAGACCGTAAAGACCATATGCCCATCTGGGAACTATGCGGATATGATAATTTCTGTATGCTTGGCTATCACAGTGTATCGGTCATTTGGGATGCTATTTCAAAGGGGGTACCGGGTATTGATGCTGAAAAAGCGTTTGCTGCCATGAAAGATGCTTCTTTAACAGATAAAATGAGCAGCAGTGACGGCGGCGGAGGCCTCAACGATTATATTAAGCTGGGATATTCTCCTTCAGAGAATGGAGCTTCTGTTTCTGCCACCCTTGAATATGCTTATGATGACTGGTGTATTCAGCAGCTTGCAGAAAAATTGGGTAAAAAAGAGGATGCAGAAGTCTATAAAAAACGTTCTATGAACTTCCTGAACACCTTCAATAAAGAAAATAACCATTTCTGGCCAAGACAGAAAGATGGAAAATTCTTAGCAGATTTTACACTGAACGACTGGAAAAAGCTTCAGCCGCATTGGGTTTCAGGGAATATCTGGGCATATGATTTTTTTGCCCCTCATCAGATTGATGAAATGATGAACCTGTACGGAGGGAAAAAAGGGTTTGAAGAAAAACTGGATAAAACATTTACTGAGGCTCTTAATATGCAGGGAGAGCAACATGTGGATATCTCAGGGTTCATCGGATCTTTAGGATTTGGAGACGAACCTGGGCATCATGTTCCATATCTGTATAACTATGCGGGAAGTCCTTATAAGACTCAGAAAATGATCAAATATATCCGTGATAATATGTATGCAGCTAAGCCTGATGGAATTGTGAATAATGAAGACTGCGGACAAATGTCAGCATGGTATATTTTCTCTTCATTAGGATTTTATCCGGTGACACCGGGGAAACCAGTCTATGCAATTGGCGCTCCTCAGTTTCCTAAAGCTTCATTGCAGCTGGAAAATGGGAAAACATTTACCGTGGTAGCGGACAAGATATCCGATAAAAATATCTATGTTCAGAAAATGTTCCTGAATGGGAAAGAGTACAAGAGCTGGGAATTGAACCACAGTGATATTATGAATGGCGGAGAGCTGAGATTTGTAATGGGAAGTAAGCCTGTAAAATAAGACTCATAAAAATAAACGAAATAAAAGTATCAATGGAAAGGAGAAATTTTATTAAAACAAGTGCACTGGCAGGAGCCGGATTGCTGTTTACACAGAATGTTTTTGCTAAGAATCTGGTTGTGGACGATTTTCCTATTGTTCGTGTTCCAAAGGATAAAAGACATTTTACCAGTGAATCCGTAGAAAGTGCTATTGCAGCTTTTAAAAAGAAAGTAAAAAATAAAGAATTAAACTGGCTTTTTGAAAACTGTTTTCCGAATACATTAGATACGACTGTTTTTTACAGTGAAAGCAACGGAACTCCGGATACGTATGTGATTACGGGTGATATTGATGCCATGTGGCTCCGTGACAGCTCTGCCCAGGTTTTTCCTTATCTGCAGTTTTCAAAGAAGGATGAAAAACTTCACAAACTTATTTCAGGGGTTATCTATAAACAGACGAAGTTTATTCTTAAAGACCCTTATGCCAATGCATTTTATAATGATGACAAAAAAATAAGTAAGTGGAAAGAATATGATCATACAGATATGAAACCCGGTACCCATGAAAGGAAGTGGGAAATAGACTCATTGTGTTATCCTATCCGTCTGGCTTATCATTTTTGGAAAACAACAGGAGATACAAAACCTTTTGATGCTAATTGGCTGCAGGGCATTAAACTTACGCTGCAGACATTTACAGAGCAGCAGAGGAAAAAAGATCTGGGGCTTTACAAATTTGAGCGTACAACGGCTTGGGCTACAGATGGGGTTCCTATGGGAGGATATGGATATCCTACAAAACCGGTTGGACTGATCAGTTCCATGTTCCGTCCAAGTGATGATGCTACGATTTATGGATTTTTAATTCCTTCTAATTTATTTGCGGTGGTAAGCCTACGTCAGGCAGCAGAGATGGTTTCTCAGATCAAAAATGAAAAAGGATTGGCTCAGCAACTTACAAGCCTTGCCGATGAGGTGGATGCTGCCATTAAAAAATATGGAATTTATAATCATCCTGAATATGGAAAAATATATGCTTTTGAAGTCAATGGCTTTGGAAGTTATAACCTGATGGATGATGCCAATTGCCCTAGTTTATTAGGTCTGCCTTATTTAGATGCTGTAAAGGCAGATGACCCTGTGTATATGAACACAAGAAAATTCGTCTGGTCAGAAAATAACCCATTCTTTTTCAAAGGTAAACTGGCAGAAGGTATAGGAGGACCACACATTGGACTTGATATGATCTGGCCGATGAGTATCATTATGAAAGCACTCACCACTAAAGATACGGGTGAGATTAAATGGTGCATAGACACCTTACAGAAAACGCACGGTGGGACAGGCTTTATGCATGAGTCCTTCCATAAAGACAACGACAAAAAATTCACCAGAGAATGGTTCGCATGGTCGAATACTTTATTTGGAGAATTATTATGGAAAACCTTTAACGAAAACCCGGAGCTGCTGACATAGCCTCCTTATTTTATATTGCCTTTCTATATTAGGTATGTTTCTTTAAAATGGGCATACCCGGGGAGTGGTATATAAAATCCAAACACCAAAAAACATCAAAATAATGTATACTATGAAAAAAAAATCCTTTTTTATGGCGCTGATGGCAATGATGCTTCAGTCAGGTTCTCTTCTCAATGCACAACAGCTTAATAATCCTGTCGGAATATGCTATGTGGAAGTAAATAACAACAATATGCTGAATGCAGGATCCTATACCCTGCAGAACAGTGGAAAACAGCTCTTTGATGTCGCTATTATTTTTGCAGCCAACATTAATTATGATGTGTCCAAAAGCAGAGCCTACATCTCAAACAATAACAATGTTACTAAAGTATTGAATGATGTCAATACGTATGTGAAACCTTTACAGCAAAAAGGAATTAAGGTGTTACTTGATATTCTGGGAAATCACCAGGGAGCTGGGATCTCCAATTTCCCGAACAGAGAAGCTGCGAAAGATTTTGCCTTACAAATAGCAAATACTGTTTATACATACGGCCTGGATGGGGTAGACCTGGACGATGAGTATGCTGATTATGGAAATAACGGAACAGGACAGCCCAACAGCAGCTCTTTTGTAATGCTGCTGCAGGAGCTTAAAGCGGCAATGCCTGATAAACTGATTACCTTCTATTATCTGGGCCCTGCAACTTCAAGACAGAGCTACAATGGAGATCAGGCCGGAAATTATATTGATTACAGCTGGAATGCCTATTACGGAACCTACAGCGCGCCCAGTGTACCTCCTCTTACCAAAGCTAAGCTTTCTGCTGCGGCAACATGGATCAATAATACCTCTACTTCTACGCTTTCCAGTTTGGCTACCAATTCAAAAAATGACGGCTATGGCGTATTTATGTGGTATGACCTCCCTGGAACGAACATGGCCAGCTATTTAAGTACAGGATCCAATATATTGTATAACCAAAATACATTATTGTCTGGCCAGCTTTATTCATGGACTCAGGGAGCCGCCTGTGATCCGCCGCTAGGATTAGGAACCAGCAATCTTACAGGAACTTCTGCGAAATTAAACTGGACCTCCAGCGGTTCCCAGACTTACAATATAGATTATAAGCCGGCCGGTTCAACAACCTGGACAAATGTAACAAGTAATTACACGGGAAGCAATATTGTAGTAAATAATCTGACAGCAGATACAGAATACGACTGGAGAATACAGTCTAACTGTTCTTCAACGTCAAAAAGCACCTACATTTTTGCCCCAAGATTTAACTCAGGAAACGGATGTGCCACTCCATCCAATTTAACGGCATCCAATACTCTTGGAACGACCACCAAATTATCCTGGGATACCGTAGGAACAGCAGCTTCCTATACTTTACAATATAAAACTTCAGCAGCCACAACATGGACAACGGTTCCCAATATTACCGCCAATACGCATACTCTTCAGAATCTGACTGCCAATACCAACTATGTATGGAAAATACAGTCTGTATGCGGAGGAACAACCACCAGTGCCTATTCAGCAGATACTCCATTCAATAGTGGGATCGTTCCTGTTACCAGTCCTGGTCCGAGATCTCTTTCTTTTAACGGCAGCAGCCAATACCTTAATGGCGGACAATTTAATCTCAGTGGAAATGCTGTGACCTTTGAAGGCTGGGTAAAAGTAAATGCATTCAAAACTGCCTTCCCTTATATTTCGTCAGTAATCGGGATTGAAGTGGGAGATAATAATTCCGCAATACTAAGATTGGGAGATGCTAATCTTGCCAACAATAAACTGCAGTTCACCTTAAGTTTTGGTTCATCCCAGATAAAATTGAACGGAAATACAGCTCTTAATGCCAATACATGGTATCATGTGGCAGCTACTTATGATGGTGCAGCTATGAAGCTCTATGTCAATGGTAATCTTGATGCAAGTACTGTGGCTACCGGCAATTTTACAGCAAACGGTATCCTTTATATGGGCAGAAATTATGATAACTCCCGTGCACTTAACGGATTGCTGGATGAATTCAGAGTATGGAAAAAAGCATTGACCGCTCAGGAAATCCTGGATAACAAATGTGATATTGCGGCTAGCTCAACGAGCCTGGAGGCCAACTGGAAAATGGATGACGGAAGTGGAAACGGAGCGGTAGATGCTACTCCAAACGGTCATTCCGCTACTTTAATCAGTATGTCGGATGCGAACTGGAAAACAGAAGTTCCTTGTCCTTCATCTTTATCTGTAAAAACAGCAAAAGGAATTGAAAATAAACAGGAAGGTACAGCTTATCCGAATCCTGTTAAAAGAGGAGAAGATATTAAGTTTAGAATTGACGACAGGTCTGCAAGCGAAATATCAGTGTATGGAGCTTCCGGAACATTGTCTAAAAAACAGAATATCAATCAAAATAATAATGTAGTTAATACACAGGATTTGCCAGCCGGTACTTATCTTTACAAAATCACATCAGCCAATGGTAAGGTGATATCTTCCGGTAAAATACTTGTGAAGTAAAATAAAATATAATAAAAAAACTGCGTTATGTTCTTATGGCATAAGGCAGTTTTACCTGTTTTACCCGTTGAAGTTTAGAAAATAATTTAAAAAACCAAATCATGTTAAAAAAAGTACTATTAATAACACTGATGATGAGCTCTTATGTAGGGTTCTCACAGCAGAAAGACCAGCCTTCGCAGGTTAATCTTAAAGCAAGAACAGAATTTCAGAATGAAAAGTTTGGTATGTTCATCCATTTTGGATTATATAGTGAATTGGGCAGGGGAGAATGGGTGATGAATAATGATAATATCCCGGTGAATGATTATGCTAAACTGAAAGGTTTCTTTAATCCTATTGAATTTAATGCCAAAGATTATGTTTCAATGGCTAAAAATGCAGGGGTAAAATATATTACACTGGTTACGCGGCATCATGATGGATTCAGCATGTGGGATACCAAGTATTCAGATTTTAATATTATGAATACCCCTTTCAAAAGAGATTTGGTAAAAGAACTGGCGGATGAATGCCATAAGCAGGGGATAAAAATAGTCTTTTATTATTCACTGCTGGATTGGACAAGAACTGATTATTCCTACTGGACGGGCCGCACCGGGAAAGGAACCGGCCGTACTGAGAAAGGCAACTGGGATGACTATATCCGGTTTATGAAAAATCAACTGACGGAATTATTAACCCAATACGGTGAGGTTTCCGGAATATGGTTTGATGGATATTGGGATCAGATGGAAGAAGAGAAGGCAGGCAGAAACGAAAAAACGTATGTAGATTGGAAAATGCCGGAGATCTATGAACTTATTCATAAGCTTCAGCCTCAGTGTCTTGTAGGGAATAACCATCATATCAGCCCTTTGGCGGGAGAAGACTTTCAGATGTTTGAAAGAGATATTCCGGGAGAAAATAAAGGTGGACTTAGCTTTCAGAAAACCTCACAGCTACCTTTGGAAACCTGTGAAACTTTAAACGGCTCCTGGGGATTCGACTTAAAAGATAACAAGAACAAAACAGGGAAAGAGCTTTTAGATTTATTGGTCAATGCAGCAGGAAGTAACGCCAATTTACTCATGAATGTAGGACCTATGCCTAATGGTAAAATTCCGGAACCTTTTATTCGCTCATTTACAGAAATCGGAGATTGGATGAAAGTTTATGGAGAAAGTATCTATGGGACAAGAGGAGGATATATGCCTAAACAGAAATGGGGAGCAATCACTCAGAAGGAGGGTAAAATCTATGTTCATATTCTTAATAATAATGGAGGAAAAACAATTACTTTGGAGAAATTTCCCTTTAAAAAGATTAGCTCTGCTTATTTGCTGAAAGATAAAAAATCAATAAAATATAATTTAAAAAATAATATCTTAACATTTGATAGTTACCCTGTGGATAATGAAAACCCAGATGTTGTGATAGCTTTTGAAGGAAGATAAACAAAAAAAATAATGCAAAATATACTAGGAATAGATATTGGAGGATCTCATATTACGCTGGCTCAGGTAAGTCCTGAAAAACGCGAAATCATTTCTTCAACATATGTGCGGGAGCACGTCGATTCTTTTGAATCTAAAGAAATTATTTTCTCTGCATGGGTTTCAGCGATTGATAAAGCAGCTCATGATTTGAATAAAGAGGATCTTTTATTGGGAATTGCAATGCCCGGGCCTTTCGATTATGAAAATGGAATATCTCTGATGCAGCAAGGGAAATTTATAGACATCTATCAGGTTAATATCAAAGAAGAACTGGCCAAAAGATTGTTTATTTCTCAGGATCGGATATATTTTGCGAATGATGCTGCAGCCTTTATGGAAGGTGAAGTTTTTGGAGGTTGCGTGCAGGATTTCAACAAGGTTTTTGGAGTAACATTGGGAACAGGGCTGGGGACTACTTTTTATAACGGGGAATTTGCCACTGACGAAGATTTGTGGGATTCACCGTTTAAAAACTCTATTTGTGAAGACTATCTGGCAACACGTTGGTTTGTTAATTATTACGCTGAATTAACGGGGGAGCAGATTTCAGGAACCAAAGAACTGTTAGATAAACCCATTGAAATACAAACCAAAATATTTGATGAATATGCAGATTCTTTTTCCGAATTTGTCGTAAAATATGTGAGCCATTATGAGTCCGAAGTTTTAGTAATAGGAGGGAATATTGCGAAAGCATATCCTTACTTTGAGAAACGGTTTATTCAGAATTTAACAAAGAATAATATTAACTTGCCCGTTAGAATTTCTGCTATTTTTGAAGATGCAGCCATCTTAGGTGCAGCTAGTTATGCTTTGAAAAAGTTTAAATAAATAATAAAACGATACAATGAAGTCTCTATTTTCTACTTTTTTTCTTTTATTACAGGTCTGTGCATTCAGCCAGAACGTATCTCTGGTAGATTACGTGAACCCGTTAATGGGAACTCAGTCTAAGCCTTCTTTATCCAATGGAAATACCTATCCGGCAGTCGGGCTTCCCTGGGGAATGAATATCTGGACTCCACAGACAGGTAAGATGGGTGACGGATGGGCGTATACTTATGATGCCGACAAAATAAAAGGATTTAAACAAACCCATCAGCCTTCTCCATGGATGAATGATTATGGCGCTTTTTCTATTATGCCGGGTGTTGGTCAGCTAAAATTTAAAGAGGACGACAGAGCAAGCTGGTTCAGCCATAAAGCTGAGGTCTCAACCCCTTATTTTTATAGTGTATACTTAGCTGATATTAATGTAACTACTGAATTTACACCTACAGAAAGAGCCTCTTTCTTTAAGTTTGATTTTCCTAAAACAGACAGTGCTTACGTAGTCATTGATGCTTTGAATAAAGGCTCTTACATTAAAATTCTTCCTAAAGAAAAAAAAATCCTGGGGTATACGACCAGATATTCAACAGGGAAATATGAGAATTTTAAAAACTATTTTGTGATTCAGTTTGATAAAGATTTCGAGCTGACAAGAGCCTGGAAAAATGATAAACTGGTCAATGATCAGTTAGAAATTACCAGTGATCACGCTGGTGCAGTAGTTGGATTTAAACTCAAAAACAAAGAAGCTGTTTATGCAAAAGTAGCCTCTTCATTCATAAGCTTTGAGCAGGCTGAGCTGAATCTGAAAAGAGAAATTGGCAGCAAAAATTTTGATCAGGTAAAAACCGATGCTAAAAATGTATGGAACAAAACATTAGGAAAAATAGAGGTGAAAGGAGGAACGGACCAACAGATGAGAACCTTTTATTCTTCTTTATACAGAACCTTGTTTTTCCCACAAAAATTATATGAGGTTGATGCTCAGAATAAAATAAAGCACTGGAGCCCTTACAATGGCAAAGTGCTGGATGGGAGAATGTTTGCAGGAACCGGTTTCTGGGATACATTCCGTGCCTTGTATCCTTTCCTGAATCTGGTATATCCGGGGATCAATGTTGAAATGCAGGAAGGATTGGCTAATGCCTATAAAGAGGGAGGTTTCTTACCGGAGTGGAGCAGTCCGGGATATTCCGATATTATGATTGGAAACAATTCTGCATCCGTAGTGGCAGATGCTTATATAAAAGGACTTCGTGGGTATGATGCAGAAACCCTTTGGCAGGCGGTAAAACACGGAGCCAATAATGAAGGACCTATAGAAGCTGTAGGACGTGCAGGTGTAGAGTATTACAATAAGCTGGGCTATGTTCCTTATGATGTAAAGATTAACGAAAACGCAGCCCGGACACTGGAATATGCCTATGATGATTTTTCTATCTATCAATTGGGTAAAGCATTAGGAAAACCGGCTTCAGAAATTGATATCTATAAAAAAAGGGCCTACAATTATAAAAATGTGTTCGATAAGGAAACGGGCCTAATGCGTGGTAAGAATAAGGATGGTAACTTCCAGAAACCTTTCAATCCCTTCAAATGGGGAGATGCCTTTACAGAAGGAAACAGCTGGCATTACACATGGTCTGTTTTTCAGGATATTGATGGGCTTGCCACATTGATGGGAGGTAAAAAGAAATTTGAAGCGAAGCTGGATGAGGTTTTCTCTCTGCCACCGGTTTTTGATGATAGCTATTATGGAAGTGTGATCCATGAAATCAGAGAAATGCAGATTATGAATATGGGACAGTATGCCCATGGAAACCAGCCTATTCAGCATATGATTTATTTATACAATTACGCCGGCTCTCCCTATAAAACACAATATTGGGTAAGACAGGTTATGAATAAATTATATATGGCAACACCTGATGGGTATTGTGGTGATGAAGATAACGGGCAGACTTCCGCCTGGTATATTTTCTCAGCATTAGGTTTTTATCCGGTGACACCGGCCACAGATCAATATGTTTTAGGGGCTCCATTGTTCAAAGAAGCTACTGTTCATCTTGAAAATGGCAAAAAAATTGAAATAAAAGCTCCGGAAAATAATTCCGAAAACCTGTATGTAAAATCATTGAATGTAAACCAACAGCCCTATTCCAAAAACTGGTTAAGCCATAAAGAGCTGATGAATGGTGCTGTGCTGGATTTTAAAATGGATAGCCAACCTAATAAAGAAAGAGGTTCACAGGAAAAAGATTTTCCATATTCAATGTCAAAAGAAGAATCAAATAAATAATTTTAACCTACAAATATAACTGTATGAGTACAGAAAAGAAAGAAATATTCGATAGAGTAGAAAAAATGCTGGCGACGCAAGGTTTTAATCTTGCCGCAAAAGATGATACAAGACCATGGGGTGGTTTTTTTGTGATTGATGAAACCCAGGCACAGGATTTTGCCAACCAATATTTTGATGGGATTGATGTAGACCGTTTAAGAATAGGAGGAAAATTAAGTCCTAAAATTCTTATAGTGGCTCCTGCAGCAAGATTAAGCTGGCAGTATCACCACAGAAGAGCCGAGATCTGGCAGGTAGTGGAAGGAACAGTAGGTATTAAAAGAAGCAATACCGATGAAGAAGGAGAATTGAAAACCTACCATTCGGCAGATCAGGTAAAACTTCAGCAGGGAGAAAGACACCGTTTAATCGGTTTAGACGGTTGGGGAGTTGTTGCTGAAATCTGGCAGCATACCGATGCTTCTCATCCTTCTGATGAAGATGATATTGTAAGAGTACAGGATGACTTCGGAAGATAGTTCAGGATAAGTACAAATAAATATCCCATTTTAGCTGATCATTTGATGTCTAAAATGGGATATGTTTATTTCATTCAGGAAGAGATGCTAAACATTCAATTCTTATTTTCCTGCCATGTATTTTTCTGCGCAGGAAAAGAAAAAAGATACTGTAATCTATCAGTACAAACCACGCATTTTTTATCCGTATGATTGCTCCTGACGTGAAAAGGTTATTTACAAAGAGCTAAAACCAGGAGATAAAGAGTTAATCCTTACGAGTATAAAGCAAAAACCAATTAGAATGGATTCACTCTACAACAAAAAAGATCTGCCTTTTGATAGGTTGATATAACCGAAACAGACTGCTTTGAAAATGGCAGCCTATTTATCTTTATTCTAAGGCACGAGCATGATGCTCAATTAATGTTAATTTCTTTATTTTTTAATTTACCATGAGTATGATTCTCTGTTTAAATCCCATAAATCGTCTATTTCATTTTCTTCCAAAAATTCTTCAAAACTATTCCATCCCTTTTCTCTTATCAATTCAGCTTCTTCATTATAAATGGGAATGATTAATGGAAAAATCACTGCTCTATCTTCCAATTGCAGTTCTTGTAAATCATAATCAAAATAAAAAGGCAAAGTAAAATATAATGAATTCATTTTAGTCTCCGAAGTCAGAGTAAAATCAAATGTTATCACATCACCTTTAAGTATTCCTTTTTTACCATCAATAAGGTATTCTGAAAAACTCGTTAGAAATGAGGCTATTTCATTTTCATCATAATTGGATTTACAAACAAAAATTAACTCAAAATAATAGTCAATAAAATAACGGTTGAGCCCTAATGTTATAAAGGTTCGAATTCCTTCAAAAGGAATATTGTCATATAATGATATTGTCAGGTCATATTTTTTGTCTACAATATCTGCACCTCTGGATATTTCACCAATATACTTTTCTAAATGTTCTATTACTTTCATATATTAAATCTTAGATGAATATACTTTATGAATCGATTAGAAGTAATGAGATTTTTTTATAAAACAATTAGCTTATAACCAATAAACTAACTGTTACTGAATTTTATAGATTGCTTATATGGGTTTCTGAAAGACAAGCTTCTTTGTAATCGAATGTATTTTCAGATGCATACTTGGTTCCCATTCCTACACCTGCAGCATTAAAAGTAATGGCGGCATTTCCGGTAAGATTGGAATTAAGAGCTGCCTCACCTCCTCCTAAAGAGTGACCTAATCATAAAAAGAGAGACTGTTGTAAAAACAGCCTCTTTATAATTATAAACATCCTTTTTTCTTCAGAAGTGCTACGATCTTAGAATATTCCTTGGCGGAACGATTTGCTTCAGTCTCTATCCAGTCCCGCATGTAAACACTTCTTAAACTATCACCACTGTCTTTTTTGTATAATACTTTACTACAATCAGCTCCCTTTTCTAAAAGATATAGAACAATATCATAATGACTTAAGGCGGCTGATAAGGCATACTCACCATTAGGACTGACATAATTTATTTTCGCTCCATTTTCTATTAACAGCTTTACAGTATTAATATTTCCTCTTATTGATGAATAGATTAAAGGTGTTCTATTAGTTTTCTGTTCTTCTTTACCACTACTACATTCAACATAGTTAACATCTGCATTATACTTAATTAATTCTTCAACATACTCAGTTCTATTATCAAAATTTTCACAAGCAGTTATCAAAGGAGAACTACAGTGCATAGAATCTGATATATTTGGGTCTGCTCCTAATTTCAACAATTCTTTAAATCCTTTATAATTATCATTATAGATACTTAAATGTAGTAATATATTCCCATATGTTTTTTCCTGATAATTTAATATTTCAGGATTCTTCTTTACTTCTTCATCTATCTTATCTACATCGTTATCCCAAACTGCTTTTGCCAGTTCCCAAGCAGCCGTTTCCTGAAATAATCTGTAATCTTTTCCCAAAAGTCTACCTTTGTCAACTTTTCTATCCCTAGTTATTTTATTACAAGCTATTGTCGAAAGGAGCAGGATACATAATATTATTTTGTTTTTCATTTTATTTTTTTTGTATTTATCCGAATTAATACCAAATTCTTTCAACATATTGTCCATACTGTGTCCATTATATAGAGAACCTGCACTCGTAGGTGTTACATAAAGTCTTTTTCCATTTACATTAGGCAGAGCACTGTTATTTTGAAGATTGTTAAGAGGATCTGTCCGCATAATATAGGCGTTAATTTTACCTTCTGTTCTTAAGGCTGCTGTAAGTCCTCCAAACCAACCGCCTTGGTTTTTCCCATTTAAATACTTGGTTCCCATTCCTACACCGGCAGCATTAAAAGTAATGGCAGCATTTCCGGTGAGATTGGAATTAAGAGCTGCCTCACCTCCTCCTAAAGAGTGACCTAATTATAAAAAGAGAGACTGTTGTAAAAACAGCCTCTTTATAATTATAAACATCCTTTTTTCTTCAGAAGCGCTACAATCTCAGGATATTCCTTGGCAGAACGCTTTGCTTCATTTTCTATCCAGTCCCGCATATAAATACTTCTTAAACTATCACCACTGTCTTTTTTGTATAACACTTTACTACAATCCGCTCCCTGTTGTAAAAGGTATAAAATAACTTTATAATTACGAGATAAAGTTGCCGAACCCAAAGCTGAACCCGCCTGCCTACCATCATTATAGTTAATCTTAGCTCCATTTTGGACTAAAAGTTTTACTATATCCAATTGGTTCCTACCCGACGCTGTAATTAGCGGGGTTCTATACATCTTCTGTTCATTTTTACCACTGTTACATTCTACATAATTAACATCGGCTTTGTATTTAATCAACTCCTCTACATATTTTGTTTTATTATCAAAACTTGCACAAACTACAATTAAAGGAGAGCTACATTGCATAGAATCAGATATATTAGGATTAGCTCCTAATTTCAATAGTTCTTTAAACCCTTTATAGTTATCATTATATATACCCAAATGCAAAAGAGTATTTCCATATTTGCTTTCCTGATAATTTAATGTTTCAGGATTCTTTTTCACTTCTTCATCTATTTTATCAACATCATTATCCTGCACCGCTTTTGCTAATTCCCACGCTGGGGTAGCCTGGAATAACCTGTAATCTCCCGCTAAAATCTTGTTTTTATCTACTTTTTTATCCCTGTCGATTTTATTGCAGGATACTGCCAATAATAGCAGCCCAAATAATATTATAATTCTTTTCATTATTTATTTTTGTATTTATCGGGATTAATACCAAATTCTTTCAGCATATTGTCCATGCTATGCCCGTTATACACAGAACCCGCTGTTGTTGGAGTGATATAAAACCTTTTGCCATTAGCACTAGGCAGTGCGCTGCTGTTTTGAAGATTATTAAGCGGATCTGTTCGCATAATATAGGCATTTATTTTCCCCTCTGTTCTAAGAACTGCTGTAACGCCGCCAAACCAGCCTCCTTCTTTTGCACCATTCAGATACTTTGTCATTTTGCCAATGCCGGCAGCATTAAAGGTCATTGCCGCATTTCCGGTAAGATTAGAGTTAAGTGCAGCCAATCCTCCTCCTAAAGAGTGTCCGGTAAAGGTAAGTTCTTTATCACCTACCTGATTGGAAATTTCTCTGGCATTTGATGCAGATATAGAATATTGTTTTGAGGCTCCTAAAGGCTGCGCCGCATCCGCAAGGCCATCTTTTTTCAAATCCTCTGTTCCTGCTGTAACATAAGAATATTCTGTAACCTTTCCACTTACTACCCGTTCATAAATCTGAGATTTAAATCCTGTCTTTTGATTTTCTAATTCAACACCTTCAAATTTCGTTTGCGACACTCTCCACCCACCAGTAAGAATATTATCTTTTTTATCCCCATACACATGGGCTGCCATGGCTGCGGCTTCTTTAGGGGTGGGTTTGTAGGGTTCTCTTCCATCGGGATCCATAAATGAAACCGGGTTACTTAACCCAAAAGCATACGGCGAGATAAACGGCATCTTTTCAGCAGCCGGATCTATCTGCCAGAAGTGAGGAGCATCCGGAGAGTACATCCTTGCTCCGAAACGGTATCGATAAGAAGGATTTCCGGTATTTCCGCCTGAACCATGCCTTGACCCAAAAGGATGGTAGTTATTTTCCTTTCTTGTTTTTCACTTTAAAGTAATATAAAACCAGCTTGTATAAGACAAACCATAGAATTAAAAAAACTATTGATTGAAGTATGAAAATGGATAGAATTGAGTTATCAACCATTACCAACCCAAATAAAGTGATATTTACAGGAAAAGTCACTATCACTAATGGCATCCATAATGGACTGTTATAATCAAAGCCTAAAATTGAATATTTAGGAAAACTTACAACTACTGCAATAGTACCTAATATTACATAAATCAAACTAAACAACATTGTATTAAATAAAATTTTTCTGTTTTTCATACCTAGGGATGTGTTAATATTGATGGAACTGTTATAGCTTCTCTTACTTTACTTATTATTTGTTTTGGAGCTGAAGCGCTACCTAACCCATTTCCTATTACGGTAGACTGAAGCATCAATTTATACTTACCTTCTTTTTCATACTTATCAGATAGTTTTCCCATTCGCTCAACAAAACGATTATCAGCAGATATAGTCGCAGGGTTCACAAAAAGACCATTTGCACCTTTTGCTCCCAGCGCATCATAATCCTTATCGTGAAGATAAGCAGGAACTTCAATTTCTGTAGGAGGGACAGAATAATCTGATTTTCCATTATACTTTCTCGGATTATCAGGACCTGGATAGCTGTATCCGAATATATTCTGATTTAGGGTTTCCGGATTTAACTTATCAAGATTTACTTTACCGTCTTTTAATGAAGAGTATAAAGTTTTAGCCGCAGATTCACTCAACTTTGCATCTTTATAATTTTTATTAACATATGTCTGTAACGTTTTTGCATTATCTCCTTTATCTTTAATCAGACTCCCTTTGCCATCTTCATGCCAATCAGGTTTTTTATTAATATCTTCCGGTATCATTCCTGTCGGATCAATAAATCTCAATGGGTTATTAAGCCCAAAAGCATAGGGCGAGATAAACGGCATCTTTTCACTGGCAGGATCTATCTGCCAAAAGTGCGGAGCATCCGGAGAGTACATTCTTGCCCCAAAATCTATAGCCCTGAGTTCGTCCTGATCTTCCTTCCCGTTAAAACGGTATTTATAATCAGGATTGTTGGCCAAACTGTTATACCCGGAATGGCGCATCCCAAACGGATAGTAATTGTTTTGTTGAAGAACTTCTGCGCTGCCACTTAATGCTTTAGTGTAAGAGAGACGAATATTTCCTACCTGATCTGTGTAATTGTAAATATAAGAATACTTTTTAAAATCATAATACCCTTCTGAGGTAGGTACAAAACTTAATTCATTATTAGTATACTGAAACCCATTCAGATAATCCGTAGTTTCAATAGTTTCAATTTGTGCTCTTCCCGGTCCATAAGTATAGATCTTTTTTAGTTTGGCTCCCGCTGCATTACAGAGATATTTTGTATTGACATTATATGTGTTTTCGCCATCATGAGTGAAATACTCTTTATTAAATTTTATGGAGTTGGAAAGATTAAGGTAGTTGTAATCAATCTGCAATATGCCTTTATCAATCTGGCTCGTCATATTCCCATTATTATCATAAGTGATAAGATTGCCGGAAGTACTTGGATAGCCTCCATAATTTCCTGAAGTATCGGCTACTGTATTAAGCCTGTTCCCGGTATAGGTATAGCTGAGGTTATCCATCACTACAGCTAAATTTGATAACAACCTGTTTCTTTTAAGGGTTTGGATATTTCCGTTTACATCATAGGTCAGGGTCTCATTATAGTAGTTATTCTGTGGAACCGTGGCAGTAGGTTCTGAGTATATTCCATTCTTTAGCCTATCCAATCCATCATACTGATAATTGTACCTTTTCAGTTTTCCATCATCCGAGCTTGCCCAGTCGATCTCTGCAATATTTCCATTGTACTTCCCTGTAGAAACATTAGAGTAAGAAGGATTATGGTATTTGATTTCATAGGCAAAAAGCTTCCCATTTAAAGTGGCAGGATCGTTGACTTTGCTAAGCCATCCCCTGATATTGTAAGAAAGATCTACAGACTGCAAAGGGATCCCTGTAGTATTGCCTGTTTTTTTATTGACTAACTGCCCCAGATCATTATAGGTATTCTCTGCCAGTAATTCTTCGGGCAGACTGTTTACCTGATGATATTGTTTGAGAATTCTTTTCTGATTGTCATAAACAAATCTTTCCTTGATTTTCACCTCCGTGTCTGAAGGACTTTTAAGATGCCAGGTGTAGCTTTCTTCCGCCATACCGGAAAAATCAACCTTAAAATCTCTTTTGGTATACCCGCCAAGATGATTCCAGCTCTTTTCCCCAACTTTTCTTCCTTTTGTATCGTAATAAAAGTAAGTTTTGGTCCAGTTGTCGTCTTCAATGTTTTTTACATAAGAGGCAGTGGGCATACTGGAAGTGGACACCCCTCCATTAGCAGTACCATCGGCATTAATTACAAATTGATCAAGAATTTTGGAAGGTGGAAATTCTTTCGTATCCCTTGGGTAGCTATCATAATAATTAACTGTTAATACCGTAGATATTGTACCTGCAAAATAATTGTCTGTATAATAGACCATTATCCCATTCTTATTAAATCCGGAGGTAGTCTGTGTTTCGGTAACATTTAAATTATTAATCGCATTTTGATAGGTTGTTCTTTCTCCCCCCGTAATCAACCCCGTATAGGCCACTCTGCCCAACTGGTCATATTTTGTGATCATCCATTTACTCTGGGCACGTAGGTTAACATCCTGTGAAAGAATAGGCCTATCAGCATTATCATAGACTGTATATTCCCAGCCTTTTCCTGGTAGCTTTTTTTCAACCTCTCTGCCCTGTCCGTCATAACGATACTGATAACATAAGTCATCAAGAATCGGCTGGCTGATCACATTATTATTTTGTTCAACTTGTTTGATTGCTAATGACGGAATTACAAATGCTTTCTGATTGTATTCGTTATAAACATAGTAAGTATCAATATTTTGTGTTCCATCATTCCTCCTGATAAGTAATGTCTGTCTACGCGCATTTTCAAACTGAGTGACAGGATTTCCATCTTCATCGGTTACCGTATTTTTATAAAGTGTGCCTGCATTATGAAAACCACTACCAGCAGCAACAGGTATAGAATTAACAGTAGTTGAAATGCCATTTGCCGTACTTATAGAGGTACTTGTTACAAACTGCTTTACTTCATTCCCGGTGTTGCTTTCATATTTGTATTTTGTGGAATGTCCTGATCCCAATTTCCAAACATCGCCTGCCTGTCCCTGTTGCAGCACCCTGTCCAGGGGAGAGTTTTCTATTTCTTTTTCAGCATAGGCATTGCTTACTCCATAATAAGAATTAGCTGTATTTTCATTCGTTACTCCTGAATGGATGGATGAATTTTGTGTAGCTATTGGAACCGGAAGTATATCTTTGGTTTGCCTGCCGAAAACATCATAGGTTATTGGTGTAACTAGGTCTTTTCCAGTTGTCGTGGCTTTTACATTGATGACCTGCTTAGCTCTTCCTAATCCATCAAAGTACGTAATCGTTTCTGATTTTTGTGTACAATCACCATTCAGACAAGTTTTTGACTGGATATAGTTTTCCGTTTGGGTTTGTGCATTGGATAATGATAAGGTTGATATAGACAATAAACCTGTTACTGCCAATAGTTTTCTAATAAATTGCTTTTTCATTGGTGTTACGGTTTATAGTTAAACGTGAATTGCTTAACGGTTCTCATGATGTAATTTCCCGAAGCGTCTTTTTCCCTGACCTTTACTTCTTTGAGCCTATTGGTAGTATCGTAAATATATTGCTCTCTGATTCCGGATGGAGGGATAATATGCGTTACACCCACCAACGGATCATAGGTGTATTTTGTGACCGAACCGATCGGCTTAAAATTTTCAAGCGCTATAAGCAAGGCCGCTTCTTTTGTAGGATCTGTGGCATCTTCATTCGATTTGGCTACAATATCAGAGATAAGGCTTTCAACCTGGCTATAGGTCGCTCCAACAATCTCTGCAATTGGTTCAGTCTTATTATATCCCCAGACAATACTAACTGGAATACCATCCTTTTTCGTGTATTGCAGAATATTCCCCTGTTCATCATATTTATCAAAGCTGACCTCTTTAGAACTTGCATTGTTTAGATTATCATAACTTAAAATAGAAACAGGAAGTACGAGGTTTCCAGTGGAAACGTGTGGTAAAACCGTTGGATAAATGGTCTCTGTTCTGGAAAGGGTTTTTGTTACATTATTTACTGTTTGCACCGTTTTCGTTTCCAAAGGGATACCAATCATATTTTTACTGATCATCAGTGGATTTCCTTTTTCATGGGCATAACTATAATTTGTCTCCTGAGCCGAGCCGTCCGTAAATACAGTTTTTGAAGAAGTTACCTGATAATGATTCGGGTTGGCATAACTACTGAAGCTGGTGGTAGTCATGGTAGAATTGTCCGGCAAGTATTCTGTTGTTTTTACTTCCGTAGGATTGTAAAAACCATAATAATTGTCATAAAATCCATATGAGACATTGAGGAGCTGATCCTCCGTAGGGTCTGGATAATAAGTAAAATTTTCCTTAAAGACATAGTTTTTAAGGCTTTTTAGCTGGCCGTAATCATACTTATAAGCTTTTGTAAGCTGCTTTTTAAAAACTGCATTCTCATATTGATAGCTGTTTTCCTCCAATAGTAAATAAGATTTTTCCTCTCCAGAATTGGTATCCGCGGTATTATAAATCGCAGGTGGCCTTCCTATACTGTATCCTGAGTTGGGAATATAGCTAAACTTTTTCTCTACCGCACTTTTATTTTCTATAATCTCTGTAATCTCTGTATAGGTCACCTTATTTTTTCTATGGTTAAAATTAGGGACCAGGTTGTCCTGGCTGGCTGTATAGATATTGACTATTTCTACAGATGGAAATGTACCGGACAGACATGACCTTGAAGTTTCACGCAGCGCTGCTCCTATATAATTCGGGTTATAATCTGCAACCGAAGTCTGGGAGCTCGCAATATTGGCAAGAGGATTATAATAAAACTTCCGGGTATAGCTATGACCTTCTACATCGGATTCTTTGATGGATGAAACCCTACTTCCTCCAAAATATATGGGTTCATAGGTTGTAACATCATGGGCATTATAGCTGGTACTAGCAGCTCCGGATACTGCCCCGGTTCCTCCGACGCTATATTCCACTTTATAAGTATGTCCGGCTACGGTATTGACAGGATGATAAGCTCCGCTAGCTTCAGAATCGAAGTAGACAGAAGCTTTACCACTCACTGAATACACCAGCGTTGCCGTTGTTTCATCCCTGATAGACAAACTATGCCTGTCCCTTACGGGATCCGGCTCACCGCATGCTTCTACCGGATCATAAGATGCCGATGCATAAAAATGGATAGGCTTTCCATTGGAAACAAACGTAAATGACTTCTTGGGATAATTTTGTTGTGCATTACAAGGATTATACCGGGCTTCTACACCACCTGTTTCTTCTACCACTCTGGTGATAGGGGCAGCGCTCGAATTGGGATCATAAAAAATTTCAGAAATTCCTTTGGTGGAATGTGTGATCTGCTTTAAATTCCCTGTTGAAGCCCATGATGGCAGCACTTCCCTGTTAGCAGAAAGCATTGTTAAAGGCATATAAGCTCCCATCAATTTAAAAATACCAAAGTTATTGGTAGGTCCGGGAACAGGGAAAGGGGAAACATTACTGGCATTATTGGGATATCCGTAATAATCCGTATTTAAACTGAATCTTGCCGGAAGCTTTTCCAGACTGTAATAGCTGAAATCTGTACTGATATTTTTAGTAACGTTTTTTAATGATTTTAAAAAATGCCTGTTTCTGGTAGTTATTTCGTTAGAAGGAAGGCCATAATAAGTAGCTGCAGTTAGTGCCTGGACATCCTGATATTCCAAGCTATACTTTTCTACCAGTAAATTCCCGTTTTTTATTTCGATGGAAGTCAAAAGGTTATTTTCAGCATTGCTGATAAATAAATCATTTCGTGCTTTTCCATAAATGAAAGACACATTTTTATTATCTTCTGAAATAAGAGTAAGTCTTGGTTTATAGGATTGCTGGCTTACTTTGTTTTTAACGATATCATTATAGGTATATTGATCACCAGTTGGAGCACTTGGACATTTTTGAAGTAAGTTAAACCCGGCATTCAATGAGGAATAATAATTAACATTTTCTGTGATATAGGTAAAATTAGTTTCCTGTTTGTCGGGGCTGATGATTTTGTATAAATACCAGCCTGTAATAGCACTACGATCGGGTCCGGCGCTTTGAGTAGTGGACCTTTCAATATTCTCTACCGACCCTCCGAAATAATATTCTGTTCCGGTTTTATCGGTCAGCTTAAAACGGAAAAGTTTTCCGTATCCCATGATTGGTGCATTCAGGTCAAAAATCTCAATTTTAACTTTATCTTTTGACTCCGTAAAAACCTGTAAATTATTGTTAATGTAGAAGCTCCCGGATAATCCATTGGCCACAGAAAAATTAAACCAGTCGTATTCAGTATCTATTCCATTACCTGTTCTTGCAGCTTCTTTTATGGCGAATAAATCAACTGTCTCACTAATCGTTTCGGGTTTCCAATTGGTGTTATTTTCGTCTGTTTCATCTTTTACCACTCTTGAAATAACGCCCGGAGCAGTCAACATCCATGACATTCCTGTACTTGTACCAATATCATCTGCCTTTACACCACTGGAATAGCTTAAAGATATTGGCGTTCTAAGCTGGCTATAAATGGGAATCTGATGAGTAAAATCACCATTGGAAGATTGTTCAAAGCTGATCCTGCTACTGGCAAAAGTTTCCTGGGATGGCGCTACTATTTTGGGTAATCCGTAGTTATTATTGGGCTCGGATGACGCCTGCCCACTGTATAATTGAAATGCCAGAAGCATACAAATGGGCACATTTATTTTTTTCATGATTTCTAGTTTTTTATTTTTTAATCAGCTTAGCATTTGCTGTTTTGTTTGTATCCGTTTTTATGGTCACCAGATAAGCACCCTGAACAAGCGCTTGTGTATTGATTTTGGTAACATTATTTTTAGTTTTTATATTCTGAAGCTGTCTTCCACTCATGTCGTACAGCATAATGTCAGCTTCCTTAAAATCAAAGCCTATTTCTACATAAGCATAATCTGAAACCGGATTCGGATAGATCTTTATATCATGCTTTTCGATCAGCTGATCCACCTGTTTGTCTCCCAGCTTTACGATCTTCCAGTTCTCTTTTCCTAATTCCTCAGCACTGGTTCCGGCCAGAATAATTGAGCCGTCTCTGTTAAGTTTCAGATCCGAAAGTCTCTCCTCTCTTTTTCTGGAGTCTCCATTTACATGTTTTCTCCACTGTTCATTGCCATTGCCATCCAGATACAACATCCAGAAAGTTTCATCGTCCTTTTCTATTCTTCCTTCCGCCTGAGTATACCCTCCCAGCAATATTCCTTTGGTGGCATCTTGATTCTTGGCTCCTGACTCTTGGCTCTGAATCACATTCATCCCCATCAAAATATCCCTGTTCTTGAAATTGTAGGATTTCTGCCACAGCTCATCACCTCTTTCATTCAGTGAGATCAGCCAAAGGTCTGTTCCTTCTTCAATACCTACTGATTTATTTCCGGATCTTTCGGATCTGGATTCTCCTCCGATAATGAAACCGGTTGAAGTTAAGGCCAAGGTTCTGATATGGTCATCGCCTTTTCCTCCAAAGTTCTTTTCCCATTCAACCTTGCCCTCCTTATTGAGCTTGATTATATAATAATCTCCTTCTCCGTAATTTTCTGTTTTCTTTGATCCTCCAAAATTGCTTCTGGAATAAATACCTAATAATGCTCCTCCGTCTTTTGTTGGGATCATTTTTTCCACTTCGTCTAGTCCTTTTCCCCCTAGAATAAGCTGAGAGAGTTCTTTTCCGTCCTTATCCAATCTCGTAATCCATACATCTTTTGAACCGTAGCCTTTCGATGAGTTTTGTATATTTCCGGCAACAAAAAATCCTAAATCTGTAGTCTGAATGACAGCTTTGGCTTCTTCATCTGAGGAAGTACCCAAGGTTTTCTGCCACTGTTCGTCTCCAAACGAATTGATACGGATAAGCCAGATATCTGATCCTCCCTTAGATTCATCTTTCTTATCCAAACCTTTGTTTGAATAGGAGGTACCTGAAATCAAAAATCCTCCCTCTTCAGTTGCCACAGTAGAAGACAAATAATCATGATTCTGACCGGAGAAATACTTCTCCCACTTTATATTCCCTAGCTGGTCAAGTTTTATTAAATGGAAATCATAACCATTGTTCTGTTTACCGTCTTGTAGCTTACTGCTCTGAATCGAGCTGCCTGTAATCAAATATTGACTATCAATGGTTGTTGTAACCTGGCTTAGAAAATCCTGTGGGTACTGGATTTAATATCTCGTTGCCAAACCACTTCCTGCGAATAAAACAGGCTAATAGTACACATTGTAAGTATACTCATGTAGAGTTTTTTCATCTGTTGTTGTTTTTTTAGTTAATTAAAATTTTCGCGAATTTAATATAATTTTTCAACATCTGTTGAATTATTTTTAAAATATTTTTTTTCATTATATAGTTGATTTATTGTTATGTAGCAAAGATATATTTGCAAAGCGACAGAACATGTCGTATTTTATTGTAACCTTTACAAAACCAATAAAAAAACAGAATAAAATAATAAAAGCAGGTAAACTTGATACAATAGAAAAAGCGTGGTACTTTGTTTACTGCTCTGGAGGTACTGGCTTACCCGACAAACAAATAAATAAGCCCACGCCTAGCGTGAGCATTGCCTATCCTTGTTTGCCTTTGAAAAGTGCCAGTTTTCCAGAACAAGGAAGCTAATGCTTTATATTTTTTCCGTTAAATATATATTTTTTCTTAGGTCGAAACCATTTTAAAAAGTAACATCCAATCCTACATAGAAATTAGCTTTCATAATAGGAGCGTACACCATTCCTCCATCAAAATAACTTCCAAAAGGATTTTTAAAATCAATAATTGCATTTTTCTGATAGTATGAAGTAAGGTTCTCCCCACCTACATAAGCTCTGATCTTTTTATTGAAGTTTCTTGAAATCTGTGCATTAAGTATGGCATAAGATTCAGAATACACCGGTAGCTGGAATTCTGCGGGATTACTTGATGTATCCGGAAGTCTCTGTTTTCCTACCCAGTTTAAAGTAGTGTCAAAACTCCAGAATCCGCCTTTATCATTTTTATTGGTGGCATAGGCTAAATTCACAAATCCTCTGTGTTTGGCCATAAAAGGAATTTCTCTTCTTCCACCGATATAATCTGCCTGCACATCGTAATATTTATAAGCTAGTCTTACATCAAAGTTTTTGAAAGGTGTAAAATCCCACTGCGTTTGGAATGAGTTGGCAAAAGACTTGCCTTCCAGGTTATAAAATGTAAGCTGCTGAGGCGATTTATCCAAATCTACCAACACCTGGTCCTGGAAATCCGTTCTGAAGAAATCTGCAATAATGGTTGATTTTCTCCCGAAAATTTTGAATTCCTGTTGCAGGCTTACTCCATAATTCCATGCTATTTCCGGTTTTAAACCATAGATGTTTCCTCCGTTTGATAGAATATTAATGGCTCTGTTGGAAGCAAAATACTGTTGGTTTTCTGCAAAAACATTAGCTGTTCTGAATCCTCTTCCCGCAGAAAGCCTTAAGATCGTCTGGGGAGTGAAATCATATTTAAAATTAAGTCGGGGGGTAAACTGAGTTCCTGCCAAATTATGAAAATCAGCTCTTGCTCCTGCTACTAAGGTATATTTTAAGCCCGTTAAAGTATACTCTGCAAAAATTCCCGGAACAATTTCGTTTCTCTTAAGATGATCTGTCAGGTAATTTTCTTCATAGCCATCATATAAAAAACTTGCCCCAGCCTTGTATTTGTGGTTGGTATTTCCAATAATACTTTCAAAAATTAAGTTGGAATAATAGGTATGCTGTTTCCCGTTATAATTTCTCAATCCGAAAAAGCTGTCCTGCTGGTGATATACATACTGGTTCATCCATCCAATACTCTGGTAAGGCTTTCCTTTAAAAACATATCCTGTTTTGTTCCAAACCTGGAATCTTGAAATATCAATACCCACCCCATACAGATACTGCTCATCCTGAGCCCGCTTTTTATCAAAACCTACTTGCCCGGCAGTTCTCTCATCTCTGATAAAATTAATTCCAAAGTGAGATCCGAATCCGGATTTTTCCAGATCATTATAATTAAGAAGGTAAGCCGCATTGATCTGTGTCCCTTTCGGCCTGTCCAGGAAGCCGTCATCATTCATATCTGTATTTCCGAAAGTTCCGTTTCCATGAAGTAAAAATGTCTGTGACCATTTCTCATTGATAGGAGAAACACTTGTAATATTGGCTTCAGCTCTTCCATTGAAGTCAGAAAAAAGATTCAGGGACGTTTCGGGTGTTTTTGCATTTTTCAGAAGCTCGGTATTGATCTGCCCGGTAATACTTTCATACCCATTGGTTACCGTACTTCCTCCCTTTGTCAGCTGAATACTTTCAATCCATCTTCCTGGGATGAAATTCAGCCCATAGGCAGAAGCTAATCCTCTGATTTCGGGCAACTGCTCTTTTGTTAAACTGGTATATTTCTGATCCAGTCCCAACATTTTTAACTGCTTGGTACCTGTAACTGCATTACTGAAAGATACATCTACCGTGGCATTGGTTTCAAAACTCTCAGAGAGATTACAGCAGGCAGCTTTTAAAAGTTCTTTTTTATCAATATTAAAAACAAGTCCGGCTTCTTTCTTACTTAAAGATGTCGCGGCTTTATACCCTGTTACCACTACACCGTCAATATTCTTTTCATGCTGGCTGTGATCTTCGGTATTGGCTTGTTGCTGATGCTCTTTATGATCCTCATGCTTCGTTCCTTCTTCATAATGCACATTAGGATTTGCTTCTCCAAACGGAATAGCTCTGTCATACAGGCAGCATCCCGGAAGGTTTTTGTAAATGGCATCGGAAGTTTTATACTTTTCATTATCATGACCTGCATCAGCAATTGCTTTTAAAATCTTATCTGATGAGGTTTTTGAGGCATCAAAATCCATCGTTACGGTTTGTTTTTCTGCGCTCCATTCCGCCGATCCGGCTCCCGCATCTTTAGCTGCTTTTTCAATTCTTGCTTTACAGGAGGCACAGTTTCCTTTTACATAAAACTCGTTTTCTTTCTTAGGAGCATGATGGTTGTGAGATTCCGTAGCAGCAGGCTGAAGATCTCTATCGTAATGACAGCATCCCGGAAGTCCTTCATAGATATCATTGGAAGCTTTGTATTTTTCATTATCATGACCTGCATCAGCCACTTTCTTTAAAATTTCATCTGCTGAAACATGCTCTGTTTCTAATGTTAAAGTTTGTAGATCAATTGAGTATACGGCGGTTTTTGCCCCTGCTTTTTTAGCGGCTCCTTCAATTCTGGTTTTGCACATTTCACAGTTCCCTTTTACTTTGAACTGATTTTTTGAAAGACCCTGAGCAGCCATAAATTGTGTAAACAGGAATAAGGTACCAAGCAGTAACCTGGAAATATATAATTTCATTTTGTTTAAAAGTTTAGATTAATTAAAAAACGGTTCATTACATCATGTAATGAACAGGCTCTGTTTAATTAACCTATTTTAGGCGGCTGCCAGATTTCTTTTAAACGGTCAGAAAGATAAGGATCTGAGTGTTGAAACTGAGGATTCTTATTGGATTTGTAATAAGACAGTTCCAGACGTAAATTTTTTGAAAATGGAGTTTCTATAAAAGTATAACAGGCAATACATGATGAGCAGCAGTCGTCATTACAAGATCTTGTTGTGCTGTCTTTGCTGTCTTTTTTAGAAGAATGATTTTTGCAGCAGTCGCTCTTTTTAGATTCTGCCTTACAGCAGGTATCCTGCATGGATTGGGCATAGAAGCTGTCTCTAGGAACCAAAAAAATTCCTAAACAAAATACTATTATAAATAGGTGAAGCAGCTTCATGCCTGCAAAAATACAACATTTATGGCAAAGGATCACCAACTTTTACCGCGCAGTTATGCCAGGGCTCACCATGAGCAGGATTGGCCTTTGGTTTTTCTCCCATAGCCAGGTTCTGCGAGGCCGGACCCGGTGCTGGAGTTGGAATAGTCTGTACATTGGCCGTTGGCTGAGGAGCCGGTGCCGGCTTACTGTTTAAAGGCTGTCCCACAGGAATATCACATCGGTGCCCCGGCTCCCCATGAGGAGGATTCATCCCCGGAGCGGTTTTTACCTGCTTACCGTTATTGTCAATGGTAATTTTTCCGGGAGAGACAGCATTAGGGTCAATTTTAATGGCATTATTTCCGTTTACTGTTATGTTTTGAGAAGCCGGAGTAGGGCTGCTGTTTAAAGGCTGTCCTACAGGAACATCACAGCGGTGTCCCGGCTGTCCGTGTGGCGGGTTCATTCCCGGAGCTGCTGCAATAGGAGAAGGAGTGGGGTTAGATTGAATTCCTGCCTGATTCAGCAGGGATGCTTTTGGAGAATTCAATGCTACTTCAGGCTGAGAGCCTGCTTCTTTTATATAGGTTGCTCTTTCATCCTTTTTACAGGAAACAATAAGTAATGATGCGGTCATTAAACCTACAAATGTATTCTTCATATCCATGGGTATGAAACAAAATTAGCAAAACATTTTGAATTGTTTTGCTAATTTTATATTTATAGTTTGATTTTAGAACTAATTTTTCACTAAAAGTCTGAAACCTTCTCCGTGAACATTGATAATTTCCAATCCTTCATCGTCTTTTAACAGCTTACGAAGCTTTGCAATATATACGTCCATACTTCTGGCCGTAAAGTAATTCTCTTTCTTCCAGATTTTTCTTAAAGCAAGATCTCTCGGCATGAAATCATTTCTATGGATACAAAGAAGTTTTAACAGCTCATTTTCTTTTGGAGAAAGTTTGTACTCTTTGTCACCTACTTTTAGCTGTCTCAGCATAGAGTCAAAGAAAATATTACTGATTTTGAACTGTTCCTGTTCTTCATTTTCAAGGGTAGAGCTTCTCTGAAGAATAGCTTTGATCTTATATAAAAGAAGTTCAGTGTCAAAAGGTTTGGTGATATAATCATCAGCTCCCAATTGGTATCCTTTCAAAATATCCTCTCTCATATTTCTTGCCGTAAGGAAGATTATAGGGGTGTTTTTATCAATCTTTTTTACATCCTCAGCTAATGAAAACCCGTCTTTTTTAGGCATCATTACGTCAAATATGCAGATGTCGAATTCGTTTTCTGTAAACTCTTTAAGTCCCTGCTCTCCGTCAGTGGCAAGGGTAACTTCAAAATTATTGATTGTTAAATAATCTTTAAGCACCGCTCCAAAACTCTGATCGTCCTCTACTAATAATATTCTGTTGCTCATAATTTCAATAATTAAAAATTAATAATAAGAATGAACTTTCTCACTCTCTCTTCTATATTTTGTTATTTGATTTTTTACTTCATTTAATGCTAGCTCATGGGCAGCTTTATGGTGAATGTGCTTCCATTTCCTTTATTGGAATCTACAATAACCTGTCCTTTGTGCAGCTCTACAATTTTCTTAACGTACGAGAGACCTAATCCCTGCCCTTTTACGTTGTGTATATTTCCGGTTTCTTCCCTAAAGAATTTTTCGAAAATCTTGGTTTTGTTCTGGGTATCCATTCCCATTCCTTTATCAGAAACTTCAATAATATACCAGTTTCCTTCATTTTTCGTTTCTACATGAATTTCAGGAGCTTCGGGAGAGTATTTGTTGGCATTATCCAATAGATTAACCAGCATATTGGAGATGTGAAATTCATCTATTTTAAAAGTATAATGCGTCGCTGTAAACTTCTGGGTAAGTGATCCATTCCTCTGTCCTACAATAAGATTGAAGGATTCTGTAGTTCTTTTGATGAGTTCCCTTACATTGGTTTCCTTCAGGAACAGCTTTACTTCATTTCTTTCAAGCTTAGACATATTAAGCACATTTTCTACCTGCTTTTTCATCCTTAGGTTCTCCTGTTTGATCAGTTCCGAGTAATATTTTACCTTATCGGGATTGGTGGCAATTTTATCATTGGCTAAAGAATCTGTAGCTACGGAAATAGTAGCTAAAGGTGTTTTAAACTCATGAGACATATTATTGATGAAATCTGTCTTTACTTCAGCCAGTTTCTTCTGTCTCATCATATAGTTGATGGAAATAATATAGATCCCGAGAATCGTAAGTAACGATAGAAAAGTTCCCAGCAGCATAGGCCAGTTATTCATCGCCAGGGAGTATTCTTTTTTAGGAAAAACCAGGGCAAGACTGTATAAGGTATTCTTTTTGTCGGTAAAAAGTGGATAGTTATACGTATTGCTGTCTTTTTTCTCTTTATATGTTTTATTGGCAATACTGGTGAGCTTATTGTTTTTGTCAATAACTCCATATCCAAATTTTGCTGTAATACCTCTTATTTTCAATTCTTTTGCAATAACGGAATCCAGAATAACGGGATCCACTCTCTTCGCAATCGGTAAGTTGCTGCCGTATACTTTTACAAACTCTTTAATGGCATAGTCTCCATTTTCAATATCTGTATTAAGATCAGCCGTAAGAAGTTCCCGGTTGGTGGTATCTCTCTTGATCTTATAGGCTGCCTCGTCAGTATATAAAGTAGTCAGCTTTACGGTGTCTCCTTTTTTAGAAATCGGAAGCTGGGTATTTGAAATAATATTTTTAGAGTAGATGATCTGTCTCTGGGTGCCAGAGTCCTCTACCTGTTGAATAGTTGTCAAAGAAGGTTGGCTACTGTTGGCAAGAATTGTTTTTCTGTTTTCTTTATTCAGGTATTTATCAGCTTCAATTTCTTCAATATTCTTGGATACGTTTTCCAGAGCTGAATAAACTTTGTTGGAAAAGTCCTGTTCAAGAGTGCCGTAATAACGTTTCAGCCAATAAAATTGGAGCGTAACAAAGACAATCAGTGAGATCGTCATAAACACCGAAATTATTGGGATGAATTTATTATTCATTATTTTATTTTATATGTTTTGGAAAAATGAATGTTAAAATTAATTGTTTTAAGACAAGGTAAACAAAAAACGAGCCAGAAAATTGTGTTTTTTTTCTTAAAAGGATGTTTTTTAACAATTATTTATGAATTATATAATACTTGTCATATGAAAAGTACGGTAAATAAATAAAGAAGTAACTTTATTAAAAATAATTAATTATGGAATCAACGATCATTTTCAACAAAGATTTTGACTCAAATGCTGTCTATGTAATGAAAGTTTACGAAGCAGATGTTTCAAAAGTATGGAACTATTTTACTCAATCCGAATTATTGGATCAGTGGTGGGCGCCCAAGCCCTGGAAATGTGAAACAAAGAGGCAGGATTTTCAAGAAGGTGGAATTTGGTTATACGCTATGGTAGGACCGGAAGGGGAAAGACATTATGCGCAGGTAAAATATGGTGAAATTATGGAACATAGAAGTTTTGATGGAGTCGATGCTTTCTGTGATGAAAATGGCAATATAAATGAAAATTTCGGGCAGTCAAAATGGCTTATCGGGTTTACCGGAGTAGAAGAGGGTACAAAAGTGACTGTCAATATTCATTTTCCGTCGGCAGAAGCATTAAAACAACAATTGGAAATGGGCTTTGAAGAAGGATTTAAAATGGGACTGAATCAGCTTGAGGAAATTTTAAAATAATTAAAGATTTATTTAGCTGTTAAGAATCTAATATACCTGGTATAAAATCAGTGTTCTTCTTAATGAAGCTGGTGAGTAAAAAAAGCTTGGAAAACATCCAAGCTTTTATCTTTATAGCAATTCTTCATCCTGAAAATACTGAATAATCGCCTTTTTCATAAGCAGAGACTGCTCATTGGGTCTTAATTCAGGCAGGCCCTCTACTTTATCAAAATGGGGCCATCCATCTTCGTAATGTGTAAATTTATAATATCCAAAAGGTTCTAATAATCTGCATACCGCAATATGAAGGATATTCAGTTTATCGTCTTTCGTATATTTTTGCTGGCCACTCCCCAGTTCCTGAAGCCCAATCAAAAATAATATGGTTTCAATTGGTGGATTTTTTTCTGTCTGGAAATTATCTTCAAAGAATTGTTCTATTTTTTTCCAATATTCGGATTCGTTCATACCTTTATAAATGATAAATTATAAGTGCTAAATGATAAAGTTAATTCTTTAGCATTTTTCTTTAGGAAGAAATAATTTTTAGTATTTCTTCCGTTTTGTTTTTTATATCTGTTTACTATCTCTTTTTAGATCGTAATATTTTTTTATGACCCAAAAAAACTTCGTTATAAGAGTTTTGATAATTCCTTTAATGATGGTGATGGCTAACTGTTTATTTAAAGCCGAAAATTTTGTTATAATCTACACCATCCATCATTTATAAGCTATCATTGATTTTTAAAAGAAACGCATATTCCAGCGCATCTTCCTTCAGTGATTCAAATCTTCCACTTGCTCCTCCATGTCCTGAGCTCATATCCGTTTTGAACACTAAAATATTATCATCTGTTTTTAATTCTCTCAGCTTTGCTGTCCATTTTGCAGGTTCCCAATACTGTACCTGTGAATCATGAAACCCTGTAGTAATAAGCATATGTGGATAATCTTTTGCTTCCACATTGTCATAAGGAGAATATTCTTTCATGTAATGATAATATTCTTTATCATTTGGGTTACCCCATTCATCATACTCCCCGGTTGTTAAAGGGATGGTATCATCCAGCATAGTTGTCACTACATCCACAAATGGAACCTGTGCTACAATTCCATGGAATAACTGAGGTTCATAATTAACAACAGCTCCCACTAAAAGCCCTCCGGCACTTCCACCCATTGCAAACATATGTCTGGATGAAGTATAATTTTCTTTTATTAAATATTTTCCGGCATCAATAAAGTCAAAAAATGTATTTTTCTTAAAGAGCATTTTTCCATCTTCATACCATTCTCTTCCCAGATATTCGCCACCTCGGATATGGGCAATAGCATAAATAAATCCTCTGTCCAGAATTGACAATCTCACATTGGAGAAGCTGGCATCTACGGTATGTCCGTAACTTCCATAACCATACAGAAGAAGGGGAGTGTCTGCAGATTTTTTGGTGTCTTTATGATATACCAGAGAAATTGGAATTTTTGTTTCCCCATCTCTTGAATCAGCCCATATTCTTTCGGAAATATAATTTTCAGGGAAGAAATTTCCGCCCAAAACTTCTTGCTGCTTAAGAAGTTTGGTTGTTTTTTCTTTCATATTATATTCATAGGTAGAGCTTGGCTGCGTCAGTGAAGTATAGCCATAACGCAGAATCTCGGTGTCAAATTCGAGATTCACACCAATATAGGTAGTGTAAGTGGGATCTGAGAAAGGTAAATAATATGATTCCTGCGTTTTTTCATCAATAATTTTGATTTGCAGCAATCCTCTTTCTCTTTCTTCAAGAACCAGATAGTCTTTAAAGATTTCGAAACCTTCCAATAAAACTTCAGCACGGTGAGGAATTACATCAACCCAGTTTTCCATACCACAATTGCTGATCTTTGTTTTTACGATTTTGAAATTGAAGGCATCATCAGCATTGGTAATGATATAGAATTCATCTTCATAATGCTCTACAGAATATTCAAGATCATCTATTCTTGGCTGAATGATCGTCCATTCTGCAAATACATTATCAGAAGGAATGAAACGGTGTTCATCAGAAATAGTGCTTGAGCTTGCAATGAAAATATATTCTAATGATTTTGTTTTGAAAACATTTACGTCAAAAGTGTCATCTTCTTCATGGAAAATCAAAATATCTTCTGATGAATCAGTTCCCAGCTCATGTCTGTATACTTGAAACGCGCGGAGGCTTTGATCTTTCCTGATATAAAAAACATGCTTGTTGTCATTGGCCCATACGGCCTTTCCTGTGGTATTGGGAATACTGTCCGGAAGGATCTCTCCTGTTTCCAGGTTTTTAAATTGCAGGGTGTAAATTCTCCGCCCTACATTATCCGCAGAAAAAGAAGCCAGCTTATTATCCGGGCTTACTGCTACACTCCCCACTTCAAAGAAGTCTTCACCTTTGGCAAGTATGTTGACGTCAAGTATAATCTCTTCCTGATTGTCCAGGCTCTTATGTTTTCTACAGAAAATAGGATATTCTTTACCCTCTTCATAGCGTACAATGTACCAGTATTCATTAAAGAAATAAGGAAGAGACTCATCGTCTTTTTTGTAACGGGCCTTCATTTCTTCAAAAAGCGCTTCCTGAAGTTCTTCAGTGTCTTTCATGATGAATTCTTCGTAAGCATTTTCCTCTTCAATATACCGGATAACTTCAGGATTCTCCCTTTCGTTAAGCCAAAAGTAATTGTCGGTCCTTTTATCGCCGTGAGTTTCTAATATTTTTTCTATTTTTTTTGCCTGTGGAGCTTTCATCCGAATATTTTGATTTTTTACTGAAGAAAATAAATCCTGATACCTTTCATTTTGAAAGGAGCTTTATACGGACATTTCATTCAATGTTAATTTTTATTCAAATATAAGAAAGGCTATCAAAAATCAGATAGCCTTTACCATTAATATCGTTGAAGAAATTATTTTTTTATGGTTTTTATGGTTTTTGAAGTTCCATCTTCCATATTTAAAGTGATTAAATACATTCCTTGTTTTAAATCACCTAAATATATCGAAGATGAAGGTTTCTTAATTACCTTGGTTAATCTTCCTGAAATATCTGTTATATGAATAGATTTTACGTGAGATACATCAGAAATGGTAAGAATATCACTGAATGGATTAGGAAATACCTGAATTTTGTTGCCATTTTCAGAAACTTCATGGGTGGATAATAACGTGTCATCATATGCCGAAATCTGGAATTCCCCACTGTCTGTAGTGTCACGATATTTCCAGACACTGATATATAAAGTAGTGCCAGGAGTTTGCCCCGTTAACGAAAGAAGTGAAAAATAACCGTCACCACCATCCTCGTTACAGCCAACTTCCGTTAAAGAACCACAACTTCCACTGTAAACTGTAAGTACAGTGTCATCAAAACCGGAACCGGAAGCTTCCTTCGTTTCTATCTTAAGATTTCCGCTTTGTGGTACTACAACTGTAAACCATACGTTTTCCACGGCATATGAATTGCATGTAGGCAATGAGCCATCAATAGTTGCTCCTGTGTTATCGGAAGTAATTGAACCCGACGCAAAATCTGTTCCCACGTTTAATGGTGATGCTCCTGAACAATTATCATTACTAGGAGGAATAAATTCATAGGCTGAGATTTCGAATTCTCCATTATCTGCATAGTCGTTAGATTTCCATACACTTATGTATAATGTAGCTCCCGGTGTCTGACTTGTTAATGAAATGGAACCAAAATCATCTTTACAGGCAATTTCTGTCAGTGAATTGCAGTCTCCGCTATAAACAGAAATTGTTGAGTCATAAAATGCAGAGTTGAAAGTTTCTCTGGTTTCTATGGCAATATTTCCACTTGGCGGAACAACTGCAGTAAACCAGACATTTTCAATAGCATCCGGATTACAGGAAGGGGAAGACTGATCAGTGGAAGCTCCTGTGTTATCGGAAGTAATTGCTCCTGAAGCAAAATTTGTTCCAACGGTTAGAGCGATTGCTCCTGTGCAGTCATCATTGGCTGGTGGAATAAGTTCATAAGCTGAGATTTCGAATGCTCCATTATCTGCATAGTCGTCATATTTCCATACACTTATATACAATGTGGCTCCGGGAGTCTGTCCGGTTAATGTAATGGGAGAAAAATAATCTTCACAGGCAATTTCAGCCAGGGAATTGCAGTCTCCACTATAAATAGAAATTGTTGAGTCATAAAATGCAGAGTTGAAAGTTTCTCTGGTTTCTATGGCAATATTTCCACTTGGCGGAACAACCGCAGTAAACCAGACATTTTCAATAGCGTCCGGATTACAGGAAGGGGAAGACTGATCAGTGGAGGCTCCTGAGTTATCGGAAGTAATTGCTCCTGAAGCAAAATTTGTTCCAACGGTTAGAGCGATTGCTCCTGTGCAGTCATCATTGGCTGGTGGAATAGGATCATAAGCTGAGATTTCGAATGCTCCATTATCTGCATAGTCGGCAGCTTTCCATACACTTATATACAATGTGGCTCCGGGAGTCTGTCCGGTTAATGTAATGGGAGAAAAATAATCTTCACAGGCAATTTCTGTCAGTGAATTGCAGTCTCCACTATAAATAGAAATTGTTGAGTCATAAAATGCAGAGTTGAAAGTTTCTCTGGTTTCTATGGCAATATTTCCACTTGGCGGAACAACCGCAGTAAACCAGACATTTTCAATAGCGTCCGGATTACAGGAAGGGGAAGACTGATCAGTGGAGGCTCCTGAGTTATCGGAAGTAATTGCTCCCGAAGCAAAATTTGTTCCAACGGTTAGAGCGATTGCTCCTGTGCAGTCATCATTGGCTGGTGGAACAGGATCATAAGCTGAAATCTGAAAATCACCACTATCTGTAGTGTCATCATATTTCCAAACACTGATGTATAAAGTAGCCCCTGGAGTTTGCCCGGTTAACGAAAGAAGTGAAAAATAGCCGTCACCATCATCCTCGTTGCAGTCAATTTCTGTTAAAAACCCACAGCTTCCACTGTAAACTGTAAGTACAGTGTCATCAAAACCGGAACCGGAAGCTTCCTTTGTTTCTATCTTAAGATTTCCGCTTTGCGGTACTACAACTGTAAACCAAACGTTTTCTACAGCGTCTGAATTACATGAAGGTAAAGAGCCGTCAGTAGTTGCTCCTGTATTATTGGAAGTAATTACTCCCGAAGTGAAATCTGTTCCTATAGTTAGGGAGATTGCTCCTGAGCAGTCGTCATTTTGTGCATTTACAAATACAATTGCGAATAAAAATAAAGAGAATAATATTTTTTTCATAATAAAATTTTAATAAATATAATTATAAAAAATCCCAATATTGTGAAAAAGAATAATGTATTAAATATTTGATTTTAAGCAGTATATTTTTTATGCTTAATTGCTTTTAAAATAAAAAAACCATCTTTCCCCTATGGAAAAGATGGTTTTTTTTAAATTCTTAGTATAGACTATTTATGCAGAGCCTTAACATATTTTTCCAGAGCCATTGTCATGGACGGAGTTTCTTTAGTGGGGGCCATTAGATCTACCTTTAAACCCGCTTCTTCAGCTGCTGCTAAAGTAGTGTTTCCAAAAACACCGATTTTTGTTTCCTCTTGTTTGAAGTCAGGGAAATTTTGCTGTAAAGATTTAATTCCTTGTGGGCTGAAGAAGATCAGCATATCATAATCTTTAATGGTGATATCTGTCAGATCACTGCATACCGTACGGTACATAATAGCTCTTGTCCATTCTACATTGGAAGAATCGAGAGTTTTTACAATATCCGGACTTAAAACATCTGAAGATGGCAGCAGATACTTTTCAGTAGGAAATTTTTTGAAAAGAGGAAGCAGGTCTGAAAAATTTTTCTCTCCAAAGCTGATTTTTCTCTTTCTGTACACAATGTGCTTTTGAAGATAGTTGGCAATGGCTTCGGACTGACAAATGTATCTCATCGTGTCCGGAACTGCAAAACGCAGATCCTCTGCAAGTCTGAAGTAATGATCAATCGCATTCTTACTGGTAAAAATAATCCCGGTATATTGCGTCAGATCAATCTTCTGAGTTCTGAGTTCTTTATTGTCAACTCCTTCGACGTGGATGAAAGGGCGGAAATCAATCTTTATTTTTTCCTTCTTCGCTATATCCAAATATGGAGAAGACTCACTAGGCGCTGGTTGAGAAACCAATATAGACTTTATTCTCATCATTGACATTTATTAAAAAAATAACAACTTCCAAAGCAGTAATAATGGTGCTATTTGGAGGGTGCAAATATACAAAAATTTATAATACCATTTCTCAGGAAGAATCTTGTTCTTGTGAAATAAATAGAAAAAGACCTTGAAAATGAACACGAAAGAAAAGAAGAAAAAATAGTAAACAAATATTTTATTTCTGTCAATAGGGAAGTAATAGTGGGTTACACAAAGAATTATTAATAAAAATGACAGGATAAAATAAAATTTAGTGGAGGTAAAATAAAAAATAGACCATTTTTTTCCATCTCCTATACTTTGGTAAAATAAAAAGCCCAATGCAGATTTTATGAGATAAAAAAACAGAACCGCCAGTAATGTATACCCAAATTTATTGAGCTGGTACCCTAAGAGCTGTACATCTGCAATATATTTAGGCACCAGCGGAATGTACTGGGAAATTAAAACAGACAGTGTAAGCGTTGTTACACATGATGTAATAATCCAGCTTGGCAGGTTATTGCTTGCGTCAAAATACTTTTGAAGCAGAAAATCTTTAAGGCTAGCATCTCTTTCTATGATATTCATCATAAAAACATATAAAAATATGCAGCCTACAAGAATGAAGATGACCCAGTCATTATTCTCGGGTATTCTTACTTGATTTATAAAGTTTTGTGACGATAGCAAAGTTTATTTTTTTTAATTTTTATGTAACCACAAATAACACAGCTTGGCACAGATTTTTATTATTACTTCATCTGTAGCTAAAATATATTCCTCCATAATATTATATATGATTCAGATTTAGTGAATATCAAATTCGGTTAAACCTGTGAGAAGTATTTTTTGCAAAATTATAGATTATTTTGTATAAAATAAAAAGGTTAAATAAACTATCTTTGCAAACTGAAATGAAAAAACTAGTCATTATCCCCACTTATAACGAAAAGGAAAATATTGAAAATATTATTTCCGCAGTTTTTGCATTGGAAGATGACTTTCATATTTTAGTGGTGGATGACTCTTCTCCGGATGGTACTGCCGAGGTGGTAAAAGGAATTCAGAAAAGATTTTCCCATCATCTGCATTTGTCTGTAAGGCGTATAAAGGACGGTTTGGGAAAAGCATATATCCATGGATTTAAATGGGCCATCGAAAATAAATATGATTACATTTTTGAAATGGATGCCGATTTTTCTCACAATCCGAATGACTTGCCTAAGCTTTATGAAGCCTGTCTTCATGCAGATATGGCGATTGGATCCCGTTATTCCAAAGGGGTAAATGTGGTCAACTGGCCCATGGGAAGAGTGTTGCTTTCTTATTTTGCCTCAAAATATGTGAGATTTATCCTGGGACTTTCAATTCATGATACTACAGCCGGCTTCGTTTGCTTTTCCCGAAAAGTATTGGAAGATATAGGCTTGGAGAATGTGAAACTAAAGGGATATGGGTTTCAGATAGAGATGAAATTCAGGGCTTATAAAAAAGGCTTTAAAATTGTAGAAGTTCCTATTATATTTACCAATAGAATTTTAGGAGAGAGTAAAATGAACGGTGGCATCATTCATGAAGCTGTTTTTGGTGTTTTAAACTTAAAGTGGAAATCAATTATCAACAGATTATGAAGCAACGCATGACTAGTTCTTCTCATACAGAGGGAAATTTACATGTGAAGCTCCATCAGATCGTTAAAAAATATAAAAATAAGCTGATGAAAAAGCTGATGTTTATTTTCGTTTTGTTAAGCATGTTTTCATGCAACGATTATATCGATAAGCCTAAAAATCTGGTCGATAAAGATTTGATGGCTGAAATTCTGGTAGATCTTACGATCAATGACCAGGCAACTTTTATGTATCAGAACAGTAATTTAGAGGCAGGTACAAGATTCATTCTTAAGTCTCATAAGGTAAAACCCAATGATTTTGTTGAAAGTTTTAAATATTATGTGATCAAAGACGAGATGCAGGATATTGCCAATAATGCTCAGGAGATTTTATTGAAAAAAGATCCGAAAGCAGATAAATATATAAAAGATAAGCAGAAGAATAGTGGAATTCCACCTATCATGAAGTAGTGATGGTATTGGAGTCCCTATTTGATAAAATTATGAATTACTGACCCGATCAGTTAAAAGTATACTAATGAAATTTTTTAATATAGAAAAAACCTCCGAAGGAAAGGCCAGAGCAGGAGAAATTACCACAGATCATGGGAAAATACAGACGCCCATTTTTATGCCTGTGGGAACAGTAGCGAGTGTAAAGACAGTTCATCAGAGAGAATTAAAAGAAGACATTAAGGCCCAGATTATTCTGGGAAATACCTATCACCTGTATCTTCGTCCGGGTATGGAAACAATGCAGGCTGCAGGAGGGCTGCATAAATTCATGAACTGGGATCTTCCTATTCTTACAGATTCAGGAGGTTTTCAGGTATTTTCATTGGCGAGCAACAGAAAAATGACGGAAGAGGGAGCGAGATTTAAATCTCATATTGACGGAAGTTATCATATGTTCTCACCGGAAAGATCAATGGAGATCCAAAGACAGATCGGAGCCGATATTTTTATGGCTTTTGATGAATGTACTCCTTATCCTTGTGAGTATAATCAAGCCAAATTATCAATGGAGCTTACCCATCGCTGGTTAAAAAGATGTATAGAGTGGACCAATGATAATCCTGAATTATACGGACATAAACAAAGGCTTTTTCCTATTGTACAGGGATCTACCTATTCAGATTTAAGAAAAATTTCTGCTGAAGTTATTTCAGAAGCCGGAGCAGAAGGTAATGCTATTGGAGGTCTTTCTGTAGGAGAGCCCGAAGAGGAAATGTACCGGATTACAGATGAAGTTACGGATATTCTTCCAAAAGAAAAACCAAGATACCTGATGGGAGTGGGAACTCCCTGGAATATCCTCGAATCTATTGGATTAGGAATTGATATGATGGATTGCGTAATGCCTACAAGAAATGCAAGAAATGCAATGCTTTTCACATGGCAGGGGGTAATGAACCTTAAAAATGAAAAGTGGAAACAGGACTTTTCTCCTTTAGACGAGTTTGGTACAAGCTTCGTAGACAGGGAATATTCAAAAGCGTATCTTCGTCATTTATTTGTATCCAAAGAATATTTAGCAAAACAGATTGCTTCTATCCATAATCTGGCATTTTACCTTGATTTGGTTAAAGTAGCGAGAGAGCACATCCTTGCAGGAGATTTTTATGAGTGGAAAAACTCTGTAGTTCCGGTTCTCAGACAAAGACTGTAGAAGACTATGCTTAAAATAATAGACAGATATATCATCAAAAAATATCTTGGAACCTTTAGTTTCATGCTGATACTGCTGTCTATAGTAGTACTCGTTATTGATGTTCAGCAAAAGATTCCAAGGATAGAAAATGCAAAAGCTATTGATGCCAAGCTGGATCTGGTGTACTTCCTTATTCATTTTTATCCTTTCTGGATTATTAATCTTGTGGTAACATTTCTCTCTATTCTGGTGTTTATTACAGTGATTTATTTTACATCCAGAATGGCCAATAATACGGAAATTGTAGCCATTATAAGCAGTGGTGCCAGTTTTCACCGTTTTGCAAAACCTTATCTTTATACCTCCATTCTGATTGCCTTGATGTCTCTGGTGGTCAATCATTTGGTTCTTCCGTGGGCCAATATCAAGAAAAACGAACTGGAGGCATATACCTATAATGCTGCCAATAAGGAAAAGATTTTAGGAACAGCCCCGGCATCTTCACAGCTTAGTAAAACGGAGTATATTTTTGTTGCTTCATGGAATAAAAGGGATAAAAGAGGGTCCAGTTTTATATATCAGAAGTATGATAAAGACAGAAGAATGGTTTATGAGCTGAAAGCCAGTGAGGTATATTGGGATCTTACCAAGAAGCAGTTTGTACTGAACAATTATCTTGAAAAAACCATTAATAAAGACAATACCGAAAAACTGGGTAATGGAATAGAGCTAAGGAAAAACTATGGGCATTCCCCGGAAGAGCTTTTCCCTAATGAGCTTTTAGGACAGAATAAAACTACACCGGAGCTTTTAAAATTTATTGATAGAGAAAAAGCCAGAGGAAACAGTAACCTGAATTCTTATCTGAATGAGCTGTATCAAAGGACTTCTATGCCTGTTTCTATCATTATCCTGACTTTTTTAGCGCTTTCATTATCCTCGCAGAAGAAAAGAGGAGGGCTTGGAGTTAACCTTGCGATTGGGATCTCATTAGCATTCCTTTTTGTGTTTTCATTTGAAGCTTTAAAGGTGGTTTCTGAGAATAAAAGCCTGCCGCCGGCTTTGGCGATGTGGCTTCCGAACCTGGTATTCCTTCCGCTTACTCTTTATTTATATATCAAAAGAGCCAATCAGTAAAGGAGCTTTACTTCTTTGTGGTAAAAAGAGCGTAATCCGTTTTCCAGTTCTATCCAAAGTTCACCTTTTTCATCAGCATGACGGATAATGCCATTTTGGCGTTCTTTTTCAATTTCAAAAACCGAGATCTCATCTTTCCGGAACAGATTTGCATTGAACAGGTCCAGAATTTCCTGGTCAGAAGGAATATTTTTCAGTTTTTCAGATACATATTCATGAAGGTTTACCGCTACATTTTCGAGATCAAATAGCTGTCCTGTTTGCGTGAGAAGGGATCCTGCATTGGAAATCTCGTCAAACTTCTCCTGAAGGATATTAATTCCGGCTCCGATAATGAAATAATTATTTTGATTAATTTTTTTCTTTTCAATCAAAATTCCAACGATTTTTTTACCTTTAAGGATAATATCATTCGGCCACTTTATTCTGATGTCATGATCAGCCAATTTGGCCAGGAAATCCCTGATAATAATTGCGGTATAATAATTGAATATAAAGTCAGAGCACAAGATGCTCTGAGACTTTACTGCCAGCGTATAAGCCAGGTTTTTTCCGGCAGTTTGAGTCCATACATTTCCATACTGACCGCGGCCTTTCGTTTGGTTAAAAGTATGAAGTCCTATAAAATCTGAATTTTCATAAAGTAAAAACTTGGATATTTCGTCATTAGTAGAAGAACATTCTTTCAGGTAGAAGAGTTGGCTCATTTAAGAAAACTTTAAGACATTAAAGGGGTAAAAGTAAGGGTAAAGTAAAGAAAAAACAATAAATTTGCAGATTATAGTATTTTTTTAATGAATAAAACAGCAGAAAAACAAGCATTATTAGATAAAATCGTTGAAGCTATCCAGGATGTTAAGGGAGAAGATATCATGATCTTCGATCTTTCAAACATTGAAAACTCCGTAGCAGAGACGTTCGTAATATGTAGTGGAAACTCAAATACACAGGTATCTGCATTGGCAGGAAGTGTAGAGAAGAAAGTAAGAAACGAACTTCAAGATAGACCTTGGCACGTAGAAGGTACGGAAAATGCAATGTGGATACTTGTAGATTATGTTTCAGTGGTAGTTCATATATTTCAAAAAGATGTACGCGAGTACTATGACATAGAAGAACTTTGGGGTGACGCAGTCATTACCAAAATAGAAAATGAATTTTAAAATTTTAAAAAGTATAAATGAATAATAAAGGATTCAACTGGTTCTTTCCTATTGCAATCATAGCTCTTTTGCTATTTTTCGGCTCCAATTTTTTAGGAGGAGATAGTGCAAAATCTATTGATGAAGATGGTTTCTTTAGAGAAATGCAGGCGGGGAAAGTCCAGAATGTAATTATATACAAAGACACAGAGAAAGCAGACGTTTTTCTTACAAAAGCAGCAAAAGCAGCAACGGTAACTAAATCTGCCAATGAAAGTAACCCACTTTCGGCGTTGGAAATGGCTCCTAAAGCAGATTTTTCTGTAAAATATGGAGATCTCCAGCTTTTCCTTCAGAAATTTGATCAGGTTAAAGCAACAAACCCAGCTATTAAAACGACAAAAGATTACGGAGCAGGTAAAAACCCGTTCATGGATATCTTAGTGTCTGCATTGATCTGGATTGCGATCTTAGGATTATTTTACTTCCTTCTTTTCAGAAAGATGGGAGGTGGCGGAGGCCCTGGCGGACAAATTTTCTCCATCGGAAAATCTAAAGCAAAACTGTTTGACGAAAAAGAAAGAATTCAGGTAACATTTAAAGATGTTGCAGGATTGGAAGGAGCTAAAGAAGAAGTTCAGGAAGTTGTAGACTTCTTGAAGAACTCTGAAAAGTATACCAAACTGGGTGGTAAAATCCCTAAAGGTGTTCTTTTGGTAGGCCCTCCGGGAACCGGTAAAACATTATTGGCAAAAGCTGTTGCTGGTGAAGCTAAAGTTCCGTTCTTCTCGCTTTCAGGTTCTGATTTCGTAGAAATGTTTGTGGGAGTAGGTGCTTCAAGAGTAAGAGACCTTTTTGCCCAGGCAAAGGCAAAATCTCCGGCGATTATCTTTATTGATGAGATTGATGCCATCGGACGTGCCAGAGGAAAAAATAATTTCTCAGGAGGTAACGATGAAAGAGAAAATACCCTGAACCAGCTTCTTACAGAAATGGATGGTTTCGGAACAGATGTGAATGTAATTGTAATGGCAGCGACCAACAGAGCGGATATCCTTGATAAAGCTTTGATGAGAGCCGGACGTTTCGACCGTTCTATCTATGTAGACCTTCCTGAATTGCATGAGAGAAGAGAGATCTTTGATGTTCATTTGAAAAAAATCAAACTGGATGACAATGTAGACAGAGACTTCCTGGCAAAACAAACTCCTGGATTCAGTGGGGCGGATATTGCTAATGTTTGTAATGAAGCCGCTCTTATTGCAGCAAGATACAATCATACCTCTGTTACAAAACAGGATTTCCTTGATGCGGTAGACAGAATCATCGGAGGTCTTGAAAAGAAAAATATGGCAATTAAGCCTTCTGAAAAGAAAAGAGTGGCTTATCATGAAGCGGGTCATGCTACCATCTCATGGTTGGTAGAACATGCTTCTCCACTTTTAAAGGTAACGATTGTCCCAAGAGGACGTTCTTTAGGGGCAGCATGGTATCTTCCGGAAGAAAGGCAGCTTACCACTACGGAACAGATGCTGGATGAGATGTGTGCTACGTTAGGAGGTAGAGCAGCAGAGCAAGTAATCTTTAACAATATTTCTACTGGGGCACTATCAGATTTAGAAACAGTGACGAAAAGAGCTCAGGCAATGGTTACAGTTTACGGATTAAGCCCGAATATTGGTAATATTTCTTACTATGACAGTTCAGGGCAGTCTGAATATTCTTTTGGAAAACCTTATTCTGAAGATACGGCTACGAAAATTGATGCTGAAATCAAAATGATTATCGAAAATCAGTATGAAAGAGCTGTAAGAATTCTTACAGAAAATAAAGATAAGCTTGATGCCTTAGCCAATAAGCTTTTAGAAAAAGAAGTTATTTTCCGTGAAGATTTGGAAGACATATTTGGAAAGAGAGCATGGGATCCTGAACTGACAGAGAAACCTGTGACCAATACAATTCCGGAGAAAGACAAACAGGAAATATTGGATATTCCTCAAATAAAAGAGAAGGAAGAAGAGAGCGAAATACAGGCTCCGGAAACTCCGACACAACTTTAAAGATCTTTAAAATAAGATAAATATAACCTGACAATTTTAAAATTGTCAGGTTTTTTCATATTTAAGGAGATATTTTAGAATCTATTGTAATTAATTTTCTATTTTTGTATAAAGTTGACTAAAAATAGATTAAGTTGAATTTATTCAAGAGAATTGTAAGCAAACTTACCAACCAGCCTGAAGAAGAGGACAAACAGAGTCTGGAGAAGCTTGGGGACTCGCTGAAAAATGCGGATCTCGACTATAAGTTTGCGCAATTATTTACGCATTCGGGGGGATTTTTTAATTATTGTGCAGATGAAGCGGAGGCTCTACAAACTTTAAATCAAATTATTAAGATAGAAGGTATTGATAGCCTGTTCTGTTGGGATAAAGAACTTCAGAACTTTTTGAACGTTGTGAGGTCTTCTTACACATCAGAATTACAGCCATCCAACAACGCTGCATTTATCACTTGTGAATATCTGATTGCCTATGACGGAAGAATTATGCTTTCACACAATAATATCCTTCACTACCATTCTTCAAGGTTGCCAGATAAGATTATTATCATTGCCAATGTTTCACAGATTGTGAACAACCTTAATGATGCAATGGGAAAAATAAAAAGGAACGGAAATATCAAGAACCTTACTTCCATTAGTGGAGGGCAGTCAAAATTAGACGGTTCTTCTTCCTCCAGTCCTAAACTGTTTCTATTACTGCTTGAAGACTAAGCACGCAATTCTAAATTTTAAATTTTGGACAAAAACCTTATTCAAAGAACGATCTCAGGTATTGCTTATGTAGCTATAATCATTCTTTGTACCACTCCGATTGGAGCACAATTGATCAACAATATTTCCCCGGGACTTATTAAACAGCAATACCTTTACCATGGGCTGATCAGCCTTTTATTGGTGGTGGGATCATGGGAATGTATTAAAGTTATGAAGTTTGGAAAAGGATATGAGAAATGGGTGGTATTTCCACTGGTCATTTTTATATTTTATATTTTTTCCAAGCGGTATTTCAATCATGATTTCTTTTTTGATTTCAGGTTGAGTGAAATACTGGCCCTTGCTTTAATTGGGATTGCTGTAGTCACTCTATTTAAATATTCTAACGAATTATACTACGACAGCGGAAAACTGATTTTTACAGTCATTTACGTAGCTTTACCGTTTAGTTTTGCATTGGGGCTGCCTAAGTTCTCCAGCTATAACGATACGTTCTCTCTGGAGGTTCTTTTTCTGTTTGTCCTGATCTGGAGCAGTGATACCTTTGCGTACCTTGTAGGAAAATTCTTTGGAAAACATAAAATGGCTCCTAAAATTTCTCCTAAAAAAACCTGGGAAGGTTATGCTGGAGGCGTAGTTTTAACATTGGTTTTATCATACTTCATAGAACAGTATCAGCCGGAACTTAGAGGAAACTGGATGGTAGTCGGGTTTTTAGTGGCTGCTTTCGCTCCTTTAGGTGATCTGGTAGAAAGCCAATTGAAAAGAAATTTCGGGGTAAAAGACAGTGGAAACATCATTCCCGGGCATGGAGGAGTATTAGATAGGCTGGATAGTTTCATAATCTGTGTTCCTGTCGTATATTTGTACTTTATTTTAGAAAAATTTATTTAGTCTCATGAAATTACATAGAGAATCAAAAGGAACGATTACCGTAGCAACCCTACTTTTTATTGTATTGGGCGTGTTAGCGATTTACTTTCTTAAAATCTGGTCGTTAGTGATCATTATGCCTTTATTGGTTATTTACTGTCTTGTATTCTGGTTTTTCAGAGTTCCGGACCGCAGTATCCTTGACCATAAAGAAAATGTAATAGCTCCGGTGGACGGAAAAGTAGTAATGATTAAAGAAGTGGAAGAAAGCGAATTTCTGAATGGAAAAGCAATCCAGGTTTCTATTTTCATGTCTCCTCTTAATGTTCACATCTGCAGATATCCGGTAACGGGGAAAGTGATCTACAAAAAATACCACCCAGGAAAATATCTGGTAGCATGGCATGAAAAGTCTTCTACAGAAAATGAAAGAACTACCGTTGCTGTGGAAACGCTGACGCATCATAAAGTAGTCTTCAGACAGATTGCAGGATATGTGGCAAGAAGGATTGTTTTCTACTGTAATGAAGGAGATCAGGCAAAAGCAGGACACGAGTTCGGATTTATTAAATTCGGTTCCAGAATGGATGTATTCCTGCCGTTGGATACTGAGATTACTTGTAAGATCGGAGATATAACAACAGGAGGGTTGGATGTAATTGCCAAATTAAAACATTAAGATTTACAATAAATCATATAAATGAGACCGTTCGAAAGAGAACGGTCTTTTTTATTTTTAAGCACAAATACCACGAATGGATGTACAAATGTCATAAAAAACGGGACAGCTTTTCATCTTTCTTTTTATATCAAGCGTTTTGTAATCTTTCTTATCTGATGTATTGTTTAATCTCATCCAGCAGGCTCAATATAAATTCCAGGGGTAAGTCCTCTTCCACGTCAATTAGAAGGATTTTAAACTTCTTTCTGCCATCCTGAGTAAGTTCGGGATAATCCAGTTTATCACCATGATAAAAACTGATATAATGTTTCTTATATTTCTTGCTGTAGTAGAAATAGCACAGCATCTTCTTCTTGTATTTGATAAAAGGAAGTCCAAAGCTGAAAGTCTCAGTAATGTTTTCCGTATCCGATGCTAATATTTTTTCACGCAAAAATAAAAGAGTACTTCTTTCAGGCTCTTCGATTCTGTAGAAATACTCTTGTATAGGGTTCATTTTAAATTACTTAAAATAGTTAGTCGAAGTTTTGAAGCTCCACAAGCTTATTGTACATTCCTTTTCTGGCAATCAGTTCATGGTGGGTTCCTTGTTCTACGATATCACCTTTTTCCATAACTACAATCCAGTCAGCTTTTTGGATCGTTGAAAGCCGGTGGGCGATAATAAGGGAAGTTCTGTTTTCCATCATTTTTTCCAGGGCATCCTGTACGAATCTTTCAGATTCCGTATCCAGCGCAGAAGTGGCTTCATCCAGGATCATGATCGGTGGGTTTTTCAGAACAGCCCTTGCAATAGAGACCCTTTGTTTCTGTCCTCCGGAAAGCTTACCGCCATCATCTCCGATATTTGAATCATATCCTTCAGGAAGTCTTGTGATAAATGCGTCTGCATTGGCAATTTTTGCTGCGGCAATAACTTCTTCTTTTGTAGCATCAGGCTTACCCATCAGGATATTATTGTAAACGGAATCATTGAATAATACAGATTCCTGCGTTACCATGCCTAAAAGCTTGCGATATTCCTGTAATTTTAAATTTTTAATATTGGTTCCGTCAATCATGATTTCTCCTTCAGAAACATCGTAGAATCTTGCTAAAAGATTGGCAATTGTTGTTTTGCCGCTTCCACTTTGCCCAACCAGAGCGACCGTTTTTCCTTTTGGGATAGAAAGTGAGAAGTTTTTAAGAATCGTATGATCTTTATCGTAGAAAAAGCCAATATTATTAAACTCGATTGAATTATTTAATGTTGATATAGAAACAGGATTTGCTATTTCGTCAATTTTCACATCAGCATCAAGAATTGCTAGAACTCTTTCAAGAGAAGCTTCTCCCTTCTGCACATTCGAAATTGACTGAGATAAACTTTTCACAGGAGGTAAAATCTGGAAAAAAATACCCAGGAAAACCAAAAAGTCCGCAGGTGAAATACTTTGTTCTACAATGATTTGTTTTCCACCGTACCAAGCGATAATTAAAAAAGTAACCGAACCTAAAAATTCGCTCATTGGAGATGCCAATTCTTTTTTTCTTCCTAAGCTTATAGAGCTGTTAATCCATTTCTGCATTGACTGCATAAAACGATTGTCCATTATTTTTTCTGCACTGAAAATCTTAATCACCTTTGTAGACTTTAATGTTTCGTCTACAATCGAGAAAATATTTCCCATTTCATTTTGAGCTTGATGAGAGTCTTTTTTCAGGCTTTTTCCTATTAAAGCAATCATCGTCCCCATTACAGGTAATACTAGAAGTGAAAAAAGAGTCATTTCTGTACTTAAAAAGAAAAGAGTAACCAGTGTGCTTATCAGCATAAAAGGTGCATTGATTAATTCAACTAAACTTCCCAAAATATTACCTTCAACTTCACCCACATCATTTGACATACGAGACATCAGATCTCCCTTTCTGCTTTCTGTAAAAAAGGAAACAGGCAAAGAAAGAATCTTTCTGTACATTGCTCCACGAAGGTCTTTAGTAACGCCTACGCGATAATTGATCAATAAAAATGAACCTAAATATCTGAAAAGGTTTCTCAGTAAAAACATAAAAGCCGTTATCACACAAAGCCAAGCCAAAACGTTAAGTGCACCATGCTCTGTTACTAAACTCTGAACATAATAATTGGCATATTCTTTTGCGTAAGAGAAAAAATCTAAAATTTCTCCTGAATAAACAGGTGCTTTGCTGTATTTTTTAGCCTCAATGGTTCCGAAAAGCATCCCCAAAACAGGTAAGATAGTTCCCAGGGAAGCAATCTGAAAAACAGAGTACATAAGGTTGAAAAATAAACTTCCGTAGATGTATTTTTGGTGAGGTCTTGCGAACTTCAGTATTTTAATATATTGGTTCATTCAATGAAAAAATTGGATAGCAAAATTACGTAAAATTAAAAGATAAGACGTTCTTAATCCTATTTTACTTTATCTTATATGTTTCAAAAAATACCTTTTTGTTACACCAGGGAAATGTTCTCTTTTATTTTTGAAGCAAAATAAGGGGGATAATACTATGGAAGTATTGAAATGAAATGACGGTATGATAAAAAATAAACCGCCATTACGGCGGTTTTATTGCTGTTAAAGATTAGTTAAATTTAACCTGGTCATTATATTTCGGAGTGAAATTCTTAGGATTTAACTGGTCTAATGTTTTTCCGAAGTTATTGATGATCTGTGTCATATTATTAAAATCAACAATGTTAATATCATCATTTTCATGATGATAGTGTGATGCTTTAGTCATGTCAACCGTTGAAAATGAATGGGCAATAATTTTCTTTTTTACAAAGCTCACATTATCTGAACGGTAAAAAAGCTGTTCTTTTGCATAGGGGTCTGGTTTTATTGCCAATCCATTTACGGCATTTTTATTGAAAAGTTCATCTAAGTCTGAGAAGCTGTCACCGGTCATATATAATGCATTTTTCCCCCATTGAGATTCGGTGGCTACCATTTCAAAATTGAAAAGAGCGGTCATTTTATGATAGATCTTATCCAGATTTTTATCTTCAGAAATTGCTGTGGAACCGAGCATTCCTTTTTCTTCTCCGTTAAAGGCCATGAAAACCATTGAAAACTGAGGTTTTTTATTTTTAAAATAATCGGCAATACCTACCAAAGTTGTAATTCCACTGGCATCATCATCAGCGCCGTTATAAATATTATCGCCACTTTTATTGCTGGTTCCAATATGGTCAAAGTGTCCGGAAAACCCTAAATACTGATCTGATGTTCCTTTTTTAACCCCACATACATTGTATGCTTTTTGGCCTTTGTATTGAAAAGGAATCAGGTAAGAGTTTCCTGTGCAGTATTCGAGATTATTTTCTTTGAAAAGTGCGGCAATATAGTTGGCTGCATTTTCATTTTCAGGAGTTCCTATTTCACGTCCTTTCATTTCGTCTGACGCAAGGGTAGAAAGGATGGTTTTCACTCTTTCCTGTGAAACGTCCTGTGCAAAAGTACATATAGAGAACACTGATAGAGCGAGGTAGGTTAGCTTTTTCATTATTTTTTTATTAATATTATTATGATCTGTCGTACATTTAAGTGAAATGTTGCATGAGATTACATCAATAAAGATAATTAATTTGTAGAAATTGTTTTATAAGAGGCAGAACCTGTTTCTGATAAAAAAAACAGCTCCTAAAAAGAAGCTGTTCTCACTCAAAAAATCGTTGTAAGGTTACCGAAGTCTGTCTACAGATTTCACGAGCCTCTCATCTTTACGGATGTATACATTTGCAATAAGCAAACAGATCACCGCGATTAATGGGAAAATCGGCTCAATACCCTTCTCAGGAAATTGAATTCCTCCGGATAAGCTTAGCAGCCAGTACGCCAATACACCAATCAACAAAACGTTTATAATGATGCTGACAGAATTCAGCAAAATTTGTCTTTTTCTGTTTTTAAAACTGAAAATACTTAATGCTCCGGCTAAAACCAGCAGGATACACCCTATAGTAAGCACCGGAATGTTGTTCAAAATAACAACATCCTGTCCTGTAATGAAAAGAAAAACAGCAGATAAAACTGCCAGTAACGTCCATATGGTTTGTATTCTCTGTAGCATTGAATATTAAATTCTTGGCAAAAATAACATAAATTTTGCACAATTCAAAAATAAGTGTAGATTTGCATTATACAATGTACTTGAAAACCAAAGTCACCGGACTTACTTTTCTTACTCACAATTAATTACATTTTTACATTAAGTATGTTTAACATAGAAACGTTAAGGTCAAAATCCGTAACGGAACTGACGAAAATCTTAAAGGATTTAGGCGTTAAAGTTGCAAGAAATAGCAATGAGAATGATAAAATCTTTGCAGTTCTTGACTTTCAGGCTTCCAACCCTAAAGTTGCAAAAGATTATTTCAACGCCACAGAAACCAGTCCAAATACGGAAGAGGCCACAGCAGATAAACCTGTAAAAGCCCCGGCAAAAAAAGCTGCTCCAAGGAAAATGGTAGCAAAGCCAAAAGTGAATGCCAAAACTCCGGTTGAACCGAAAGTGGAGCAAAAGGCAGAGGAAACGGTTCCTGTTTCTGAAGAAATAAAACCCGAAGAACCTAAACCCGAAGCAGTGGTAGCCGCAGCAACAGAAGAAGTGACTGCTGCATCACAAGCTAAAAAGAAAAGAAAAAGGGTTTCTGGAAATACAGGTGATACAGAAGTATCTCAGGAAAGAACAGAAGCTCCTAAAAATACAGAATCTCCATCTCAGGAGCCTGCCCAGGCAGAAGAGAAGCCTAAGAATCCTCAGCAACAGGCTAACAGATCCCCAAAAGGACACAACCATCCGCAGAACAGCGGAAATCAACATAGAAATCAGCATCAGCAACAAAATCAACAACAACAGCACCAACACCAGAACCAGAATCAAAACAGACATTCTGAAAAGGCAGAGGAACAGACTGACCATAAGAAAGAATTTCATTTCGACGGTATGGTAAGTATTGAGGGGGTTTTAGAGATACTGCCTGATAACTATGGATTCCTTCGTTCTTCAGATTTCAGCTATATTTCTTCACCTGATGATGTGTATGTTTCTACAGCACAGATCAGAAACTTCGGTTTAAAAACCGGAGATACCGTGAAAGGAATTGTAAGACTTCCGAAAGAAGGGGAAAAATATTTTTCTTTACTAAAACCTACGGAAGTAAACGGACGCGATCTTGCTTTTATCAAAGACCGGGTTGCCTTTGAATATCTTACACCACTTTTCCCACAAGAGAAATTTAATCTTGCAGGGAGCGAATCTACCATTTCAACAAGAATTGTAGATTTATTTGCACCTATCGGAAAAGGACAGAGAGCAATGATTGTTGCGCAGCCTAAAACTGGTAAGACCATGTTGCTTAAAGATATTGCCAATTCTATTGCAGCGAATCACCCGGAAGTATACATGATGGTTCTTTTGATTGATGAACGTCCTGAGGAGGTTACTGATATGGAAAGAAGCGTGAATGCAGAAGTAATTGCTTCTACATTTGATGAAGCGGCTGAAAAGCATGTAAAGGTAGCTAACCTTGTTCTTGCAAAAGCTCAGAGAATGGTAGAATGTGGGCATGACGTTGTTATCCTGCTGGATTCTATCACAAGGCTGGCAAGAGCATATAATACCGTGACTCCGGCTTCAGGTAAAGTTCTTTCCGGGGGAGTTGATGCGAATGCACTTCACAAACCGAAAAGATTCTTTGGAGCAGCGAGAAAAATTGAAGGAGGAGGTTCTTTAACGATTATTGCTACAGCACTTATTGATACCGGTTCCAAAATGGATGAAGTGATCTTTGAAGAATTCAAAGGTACCGGAAACATGGAGCTTCAACTGGACAGAAAAATTGCTAACAGAAGAATTTATCCGGCTATTGACTTGATTTCTTCAAGTACACGTAGGGATGATCTTCTTCTTGACGAGGTTACCTCTCAGAGAATGTGGATCTTTAGAAAATATCTTTCTGAAATGAATCCTATAGAAGCTATGGAATTTGTAAATAAAAACATCAAAGGAACTCTTAATAATGAGGAATTCCTGATGTCTATGAATAAATAAATTTAATTATTGTTAAATAGAAAAAGCATGGATCCTGTTTTGGGATTCGTGCTTTTTCATTTTTAGGAGGGTAATAAGTACATGCGGGTATTTTATTTTAAACTTTAATTCATTCTAAATCAATATATCAATGTTAAAGATTTATTAAAGTAATCCCCAAACCTTGATAATACCTTAAATATTGGCTAATTTTGGATATAACATTAAAAATAAAGATTATGTCATTTGAATTACCAAAACTAGGATATGCATACGATGCATTAGAGCCAACTATTGATGCAAAAACTATGGAGATCCATTATACAAAACATCACCAGGCGTATATTGACAACTTAAATAAAGCAATTGAAGGAACTGAGCTGGCAGGGAAAACTATCGAGGAAATCTGTAAAACAGGAACTGATAAACCGGCAGTAAGAAACAATGGTGGAGGACACTTCAACCATTCTTTATTCTGGACTATTTTAACTCCTGGAGGAAGTAAAGAACCTGTAGGAAACGTAAAAGCTGCTATTGAAAACTATGGTGGTTTAGAGAAATTCAAAACTGATTTTTCTGATGCTGCTAAAACAAGATTCGGTTCAGGATGGGCTTGGCTAGTGAAAAATGCTGACGGTTCTGTATCTGTTTCTTCTACTCCAAACCAGGATAACCCGTTAATGCCTGTTGCAGACGTTAAAGGAACTCCGGTTTTAGGATTAGATGTTTGGGAGCATGCTTATTATTTAAACTACCAAAACAGAAGACCTGATTATGTTTCTGCATTCTTCGATGTAGTAAACTGGGATAAAGTAGAGGAGTTATTCAACAAATAATTTTCAGCTATTATAAACAAAAGGTTCAGAAATTTCTGAACCTTTTTTGTTGTGTATTATTTTAAGATAACGGTTTTACTCACCTGCCTCTTTTCAAGATTTATTTTTAAGAAATAATTACCTTTTAAAAGATTCTGAAGATGGGCTTCAGAAGTATTTCCTTTCAGTACCATCTTTCCGGAAAGGTCATACATTTCCCATGAAAGAAGTTTTTCATTGCCTGTACTTATTTTAAAATACCCTGAGGCAGGATTGGGATGGATTTTAATCTCTGCCGGTAATATTTGAGTTTCAGAGGTCCTCATTGAATTTACAGGAGGGATTTTGGTAAACGTATTGTTTTCTTCGCAGGGGCCGATATATGCATGAAATATTCCAACATCCTGGCCAGTAGCGTAGAAGCCTGGCAATAGATGAACCTGATATCCCGCTCTATAAGTAACTTCAAGGTTAGGATAAATCTGTGAGCTCGCATAGATTCCTCCGCTTGCCTGAAAAGTTTGAGACGTAACTACCTTTTCATTGATGTACATTTCTTCAAAACATGGGCTGTTACAGTTTTTAAATGAAACATCGGGACCAGGAGGGTTGGTGTAGTTGGCCGAAACTTCCGGCTGGTTAATTCCTCCCATATTATAAACCATTCTTACCCTAAAGTTGAACTCTGTATTAGAGGTCATTCCTGAGGGGTAAAAGGAGTAACTACTTACATAAAAACTGAAGCTATTAGTATTTGGAAAGTTGGGAGAAATTAAGGTCGTTACAAGATTTCCTGTGCTTGCTTCTAAGATATCTAGCTTAATGCCGGCTCCGGGCATTTGAAACGTTGCATTGGGAGGAAGCTGATAATTACCCGTGATATACATAGGGTCTTGGGGACATCCTGTTTGGTTTCGGGGATGAAGATTGATTGTTCCAACAGTAGGAATATTGCAGTTAGGAGGCAGCCCGCAGAAATCATCAAAATAACCATATCCGTAATGGCCGCTGTTTCCACAGTTTGACATAATGATTTCCAGTGTTACAAACTGCCCCATATATTGTGAAGTATCAATGTTTTCACATCTCCACCCTGAGTATAAAATATTGTTTGCCGGATTATAATTGAAAAGAGGATTGGAGACTCCGTCAACGGTTCTTTGGTATACTATATTTCCACTGCTGTTTTTAAGTCTTACCTGATAATAGGGATATCTCGTATCGTTTGTGTGGCCTCCGTCTGCAGGATTTTGGAAAAATAAAGCATAGGCATAGCTGATGCTCCTCTCATTAACAATAAACTGCCTTCTTAGCAATGAGGCTCTTCTGGACAACACACTGGTAGGCTGGTTGAGCCTAATGGCATATTTTCCGGAATATACCCTGGGAATACTTGGAATGTTGGGATCTGCAGAACTGGTATCTACTAATGTAACGTTGGAGTTGGGCGCAGGGTTGACCACAGTGGTCGGTGTAAGGGTGTATTGTGCCCAGGTAGACTGATCATATACATCACTGGCAAATCCATAGCCTGCTGTAGAGCCGCCATTATCTTCAAAACCTCCATTGGTACACTGCTGAAGAACCTGTGCGAAATACAGGCTTACTTTTTCAGGATTTCTTTTGAAATATTCATTTCTTAGCTTTTGCCGCTTTGCCGTATTAAGTGCAGTGTTGTAGTCTGAGACAGAAAGAGGCTGTCCGGTTTCTTTATTTGTAGTATCTGTAGCGTTGATGACTTCTGTAAAATCAAATGTATTGATATTCTGAGTGATAAAGTTTTCAATTTCTATTTCAGTAAGAGTTACTTTATCAAGCCTTTTCTTCTCATCTTTCAGATAAGTTTCCTCATAACTTTGTGCGGTAATCTGAATTACAGCCAGGCACAAGGTTAATAGTATTAGAATTTTTTTCATAAATAATACTGTATAGGTTATTTTTTAGCTTGTTCTAAAGCCTCGATTCTTTTTTGCTGTTCCTTAATCAGCTTATTCTGTTCAATCGTATAAAGAGTAAGTTCTTCAATTTTCTGCAACAGTAAATTGGACATTTCCCCTATATTCAGTCCTTTTTCCTGTATTTCTTTTGCCGATGGAATATTCGGAAGGTGGTTGTTTTCCTTGGTGAATTTTTCTACATCTTCAAGAGTAGGCATTGTATATTCCGGTTGTAAGCTGGAAGCTCCTGTGTAATATTTCTGGAATACATAATCAGCAGGCACGTTAAGATCCACTTTTACCTCTTCAGCATGGATCTTTCCTTTTACAGTTAACTTGGCATCCGGATTTAAGGAACCCATTCCAATATTTCCATTGTCGTGAAGGAATAGTGGAGCATCACAGATTCCTGTTGAGCAGGGAGAAATAGCATCATACCTCATGAAAGCTAATCCTTTTGCCCATTGATTTCCTTTCCATATTGCCCATTCTTTTACAGTTCCCTGCTGAGTGTAAGAATCATCAATAAACCTTAAGCCAGTGGGAATATACCCACCGTTTCCTCTTATTATGGGGATATTTCCATTAGCGTTAATATCTAATGACCCTTGGGGAGTTGAAATGTTAATTCCAACATTTGTATTCGTGGAAGCAGACAGTGTTCCCGGAACATAAAGCTGAGCGCTTAGCAGGCATACGGATAGCACAGACAGTGCTGAAAACATTTTCTTCATGAGTTAAATTAGTTTTATAGGTTATTAGTTTACTGAAAATCAAAATTCAGTGATATACAAATATAATTAAATCTTATGATGAATTTCTAGATAATTTATTAATTTTATTCTGGTATTATAGATAATATGCTGTGTAATGAATGGTTTAAATAATAAAGGTCCAGAAATTTCTGAACCTTTATTATTTTATTGGATGTTATTATCTTATTGCATCACTTCCGGACAGGCCATTCATTTTGAGGCCGTATTTCCAATTTACGTATGCAAAGACCTGATACAGTTTATATTCAAATTTTATCCCGTAGTTTTCCCGTGGATCATAATCTATTCCTGATTCTATAACATTTCTGTATTTGCCGGTGTTGTAATAACTATTCCATTCATTGACCAGGAATGTATTCTTGTTTTTCAGATAAGATTCTGAATACTGATTCATAGGTTTGGCAATAGCATTCAAAAAATAATCAAACTGGGTGTCTATGACAACAATATCCCACTCTCCATCTTCATTTTTAGAAGGTTTCATTTCTGCATGTTCTTTATTATTTTTAGGTGTATTCTGAGAATAGCAACTGTATGGAAGAATGGCCATAAGCAGCAGTAAAACAAAATTTTTCATGATTCAATTATTTATACTAAAAAAGCACTCCAATAAGAGTGCCTTTCTATATTTATTTTTTAATATATTCTTTCTGAACTACAGAAACCGCAGGGAAGTGGTCACTGTATCCGCCTGTGAACCGGTCTCCATCCCAGGAACGTAATGGATATCCTTTCCATTGTCCTTCCTTGTTTACAAGATAAGGCGGAGCATAGATCTCTGCTTTATAGATGGTATAGGTAGGCGTTATTTTTTCCGGTGAGTAAAGATTTCTTGAAACGATAATCTGATCAAATAAGTTCGGAGCATCTCTGTATGCCAGTGAAGCAACGCCAGCTTTATATAATTTATACATCAGGTTGTAATAAGGAGTCTTATCTGATAACTCACCTGGATCACCTACGGCAGCTAAGTGTTTTTTCAAACTCGGGCTTACAGGGTCGTCGTTGTAATCACCCATTGAGAATAGCTTTATTCCCGGATTTTCAGCAGCTATTTTATCCATTTCACTTTTCAGGACAGTGGCAGCTGTATTTCTTTTGGCAAGAGAAATTGCCTCACCACCCCTTCTGGACGGCCAGTGGTTCATAAAGAGACCTACTTTTTCTCCATCCAGTAATCCAATAGCGATAACAATATCTCTGGTATATTCTCTTCTCCCGTTTTCATCGTAAATTTTGATCTCTTTTTTATAAGAATCCAATACGGAAAATCTTCCTTTTTGATAAATAATGGCTACATCAATTCCTCTGGAATCATAAGAATTAAAATGAACAATCCCATAATTGCTTTTTGCCAAAGCTGGCTGTTTGATTAAATCTTCAATGACCTGTCTGTTTTCAACCTCTATTAATCCACAGATTGCAGGGTTGTCATTGGTGTATTGTCTTCCCAGTTCCGAAATCACCTTAGCCTCATTAGCCAGTTTCTGATTATAATATTTTGTTCCCCATCTTTTAGGGCTGTTGGCTGTAAAGTCTTCAGATAAAAACTGTTTTCTGATCACTTTTTTTCCAATCAACAGATCATCGCTCCATTCTCCTTTATAATCTTCCGTTGTTTCAAGAAACTTTAAAGAATCTACAGGTACACTTCTGTGAAATTTAGGATTAGAAAGAGGAAGAGTTCCATCAATATAATCTGCAGAAGGAATGGTATCCCAAAGGTTTTCTACGTTCAGGAAGGCAATAGCTGCTCTTTTGACCTGCTTTTGTTGTGAAAAAGCAGAACTGAAGCAAAACAGAGCGGCGATGATTAAATATTTTTTCATATTCTTAGTATATTCAAAAAAACTGAGGGGGTAAAATTACTAATTTTATATAAGAATAAAGACTAAAATAATTTGAGTTCAGTTTAATAAGAAATTAAGGATTAGGTTGAAAGCCAAAGCTGGAGCTAAGAAAAGCTATTATTTTACCTTTCCCGGCTTCCGGATTTCTTATATTATATACGAAAAAAGGCCTTCATTTTTAAGATAAGTTTAACTATAAGAATATTATTATTCTATTTTTTGTAATCGATGGAAATTAGCATATATTTTTATGATAATACCGGGGCGTTAAGAAAATTTAATAGAATAAACAGCTAAAACTGTTTGACTTAATGAAAATAGTTCTAAATTTGTTGCCCCTTAAATAAAGAAGGAGTTAAAAATAAGTTTATTATGATTAAAAAACTATCCCTAATCTCTTTATTTACTTTAATGCCTGCATCTTTTTATTTTGCGCAAACCACTGTATATGCGTATGTTAAAGATCAGGATGGTAAGCCTTTGGAGAAAGCAGAAGTAGATCTGGCACAATCCGTTGACGATGTGACTGCGGATAAAATTGGATACTTCCAGTTTGTGGATTTAAAACCTGGACACTATCTTATTACAGTGGCAAAACCAAACTTTGAGTCAAAAATCTTAGAGTTTGATGTAGCTGAAAATGAGAAGAGAAAAGACTTAGGTGTTATTACACTTAATTACACTTTGGGATCAGATGCAGGAGTAATAGTCATTGATGACTCTGCAAGTGATTCTGAAGACGGGGGCTCATCTATGCAGCCTACTGTAGGACTTTTAAGCTCAGGAAGAGATGCTTTTCAGAATGTTTCTGCTTTTGAACTCGGTGCTTACTGGTTCAGACCAAGAGGGGTAGACAACAGATTTGAAGATGTTCTTTTTAACGGTGTATCCATGTCTAAGAATGATGACGGAAGAATAGACTTCAACAATTGGGGAGGGATGAATGATGTGACGAGATATCCTTATGAGAATGTAGACAATATTACTCCTTCAGAATATACCTTTGGTAATTTAGGTGGGGTAGTATATTATAATACCAGAGCTTCCAGCTATAGAAAACAAACTTCATTAGCCTATTCATTTACGAACAGAAGTTACCTGCACAGAGCCATGGCTACCTATTCATCAGGTCTTACTAAAAACGGATGGGCTGTAACTGTTTCTGCAAGCAGAAGATGGGGAGACAGGGCAATTATTGATGGTGTTTATCAGGATGCCTATGCTTATTTTGCATCTATTGAGAAAAAATTCACGGATAGACACTCCATTAATTTAACAGCCTTTGGGTCTCCTACGTACAGGGCTTCCAACGCTCCGAATACTCAGGAAGTATACGACCTGATGGGTAAAAATTATAATTCGTACTGGGGATGGCAGGATGGAGAGAAAAGAAACTCCAGAATCAGAAATGTTTTTGAACCTATGTTCATCTTAACAGATTACCTGAAAGTGGGTAAAAACTCTAACTGGACAAACACTGTATCTTATCAGTTTGGTAGCGATGCAAGAAGCAGACTCGACTGGTTCCATGCTCCAGACCCAAATCCTACTTATTACAGAAAACTGCCAAGTTACGGACTTCTTTCTGCTGATGAATTCAGACAGCAGTCACAAATAGACTGGAATTCTCTTTATAATGCCAACCGTCTTAACCTTGTTGATGGTGAAGGAAAGCCAAGAGGAGCTGTTTATACTATTGTAGAAGATGTTAATAAAGATAAAACATTCAACTTTTCATCTCATTTTGATACAAGGCTGAAAGATAACTGGAAATTGAATGTAAACTTCAACTATCAGAATTTAAAATCTGATAACTTCAGAAGAGTTAAAGATTTATTAGGAGCTAATTTTGCCAGTAATCTCAATGCATTCAACGGTGATACAAGATATGATGCAGATAATGCTAATGCAGAAGTAAGAGAAGGAGACAGAACTCAATATTCTTACGAGCTGACAAGAAATCATTATTCACTGAACATTTCTTCTGAAATAGATTTCAATAAATGGAATGTAGTGGCTTCTGTATTCTCTTCTTATTCTGAAGCATACAGAGAAGGACACTTCAGAAGTGGAATTGCCAGATTCAGAGACAATTCCAAAGGTAAAAGTACAGTATATGATGCCTTGGATGCCGGGGTTAAAGGGAAGATTACCTATAAAATCAACGGTAAGAACTTTATTGTTTACAACGGGGCATTCTTTAGCTTAGCACCTACACTTAATGAAATCTATATCAACCCTAGGATGGTGGATTACCAAACTCCGGGAGTTACCAACCAGATGATCAATTCTAATGATCTGAGCTACGTAATGAGAGGACAGATTTTAAAATTGAGACTATCAGGTTATTTAACAACGATTCAAAACGCCACGGAGATTTCAAGATATTATGCTGACGTAAACGACGGTACCCTGGGAAATTCTTTCAGTACTTTGGTTAATGAAGCGATGAGTGGAGTTAATAAAAGATACATGGGGCTTGAATTAGGTTTCGATGTTAAGATTACACCTACCTTAAATGCAGTAGGGGTAGCCAGTGTAGGAGAGTACAAATACACCAACAATCCTGAAGTGTCCACTTTTGATGACTTAAACGGGTTCAGAGGAACAGACGTTTGGGGTAAAGCTAATGTTAAAGGATATAAAGTAGCCGGAACACCTCAAAAAGCATTCTCTTTGGGATTAAAATATAATTCTCCGAAATACTGGTGGGTAGGAGCATCTGCGAACTACCTGATGGATCAGTATCTTGATTTCTCAGCGTTGAATAAGACGCCTTATATGTATACGGATCCACAGACTAATGATCCTTTTGCCGGAGTAACTCCTGAACTGATTGAGCTTATTACCAAGCAGAAAAAATTTGATAACCAGTTTATGCTGAATGCCAATGCCGGCAAATCTTTCCAGTTTGGAAAATACAGAATGGGAATCAGTGTTTCTGTAAATAATATCCTGAACAACAGGAATTATGTGACCGGAGGATTTGAACAAGGACGAAATGTAAACTTTAGTGATGCACTTGCTGATGCGCAGAGAGAAACTCCTTATTTCGGACCAAAACTTTGGTATGACAGAGGAATAACTTTCTTTACTAATGTTTATTTAAGATTCTAAAACGACTACAATGAAAAAATATAACTCAATTTTAAAATATATTTTTATCACAGCAGCTTCCTTGTTCATAACGACAGGATGTGTGCATGATGATAAATACGACCAACCCAATCTTGACGGGTATGACTGTGCCGACAAAAATGGGATTATAATGCCTTTTGCCGACGTTAAAGCTAAGTTTCAGAATAATGTAACCTATGTTTTCCCGGAAGATACCACACCCAATAATGAGGAAGATGATTTATATATGGTAGGGTATGTTTCTTCTACGGATGAAACAGGAAATATTTATAAGACGATCTACGTTCAGGATGCACTGGAAAATCCTACACAGGGGTTTACCGTGAGTGTAGATGCAGTAAGTACTTATACCAAGTATCCTCAGGGATCAAAAGTATATATCAAGCTTAACGGCCTTGCTGTAGGTGCTTATGGAAACCTTGTACAGCTTGGTATGAAAACAGGGGCGGAAACCACTCCTTCGTCTGTATCAAGAATTCCTGAAAAACTTGTTGGAAAGCATATCTTCAGATCTTGTGCTCCAAAAGGAAAGATTGTACCGAAAATAATGAAACTGGCTGACATGGTTCCTGCCAATGACCAATATTTCGGATGTCTTATTCAGGTAAATGATGTAGAATTTGATGCGAGAGCTTTATGTACTACGTATGCACCCAATGGAGTAACGGTAGATAAAACAATAGGTGAAGGATGGACAGCTGGAAAATATGCAAAAACTGCGGTGGTAAGAAACAGTGGATATGCTGCATTTGCAGGTCAGCTTCTTCCTTCTGGTAATGGTAAATTTGTTGGGATTTACAGTAAATTCCAATCTGGAAATACACCTACTTATCAATTATATGTAAACAAGTCGGAAGATCTTGATATGAAGAAGTTCCCACGTTTAGACGGTCTTACAGAAGGACCATGTGACTTTAATCCAGGTTCACTTACCGCTAAAACAGTGGCTGATGTGAAACAGTTGGCTGCAGGCACTACAAACTGGGTACAGATCACTTCAGATTCTTACCTTAAAGCTCAGGTGGTAGCTAATGATGAAACAGGAAACCTTTATAAGTATATGTATGTAGAAGATGCTACAGGAGGAATCAGAATAAACATGAACAAAACGAACCTGTATCTTGACAGCAGATTCAGATTAGGTAAAGATGTGAATATCAAACTTAAAAACCTGTATGTAAGAAGTGTAAACGGAGAAGTTCAGTTAGGGGCTTTATTCAATAATGATACACAGTTCGGACAGATAGAGGAAATAAATATGTATAAATATTTCTTCGACAGCAATACCGCTTCAAGACCGGTGGTACCTACCGAAAAAACAATTTCTCAGTTAACAGCCGGTGATGTAGGAAGATGGATTAAAATTAAAGATCTTCAGTTTGTTGATGGAGACCTGGGAAGAACACTAACTGATGGAAGTGCCGTAACAAGCAGAACGCTTCAGGATTGTTCAGGAAATACTGTTGTCCTGAGAACAAGCGGACAGGCAAAATTTGGTACTGTTGCTCCGGGAGGTTACGAAGTAAAAGGAGGAAAAGGTGATGCATACGCTATTTTAAGTATCTATAATGGAACCTATCAGTTGTGGATCACTAAACTGGCGAATATTGACTTTGATGCACCAAGATGTGACGGAAGCGTATATACGCCACTTCCGGTTGTGTACAGTGATGATTTTGCAGCAGGTGGATTCAGTTCAGACTGGACGGTAAAGAATGTGACGGGTCCTCAGGTTTGGCAGACATCTAACCAAGGAAACGGGCAGAATTACTACGCAATGATGAATGGTAATGCCGGAGGTGCCGGAAATAATATTGTGAACGAAGACTGGTTGGTTTCCAAAGCGGTGAGCCTGGTTGGAAAAACTAAAGCTGCAGTAAGCTTTTCAACAGACGTAAGATACGCAGGAAATGCATTACAGGTGTATGCTACAGATAACTATACCGGCGATCCTGCAACCACAACGTGGACTCTGTTACCGGCTACTTTAGATACCAACGCCAATGCATTCGGCGACTGGGTTGGGTCAGGTAACGTAAACTTAAGCGCTTTCCTAGGGAAAAACGTAAGAATTGCATTTAAATATACTTCTACTACTGCTGCCGCAGCAACATGGGAAGTAGATGATTTCAAGATAAAAGCACAATAATCATTGCTTATGATATGAAAAGCCGGCTCGCAAGAGCTGGCTTTTTTATGCCATATAAAATAATAGGTACTACTTAACCGTAATTGTAGGGTCCCAACGACAGTAACTATAAAGATTTTGTTTATCACTGTTTTCTGGATTTAAAGTATATAAAGCAAAATAAATATAATAGCTTCCCTGTCCGGTGCTGCCTACCCTTGCATCCAGGCTTTGAAAAAGAATATTGGCAGATAAAGCAGGAAGGCCATCGGCTTTTGTATGATCAGGTATTGCAGCTTGCTTTCTTTCTACGCCCTCATATTGAATAGTATTGCCATTAAATACATCCACTCCGGCATAGTTTTGAACATTGTAGATAATAATAGCATCATCTGAGTTCTGATATATCGAACAGCCTCTGAAACATACAGTATCTCCGGCTCTTGCGGTGAAGTTTAAGTCTCCTGTTGCCTGCCCACCGGCAACGTTGGCAGTGGGAACGATCATATACTTTCCTGCATGATCAATAGGTACCGCTTTAGTGCTGTCATCTGTACAAGGGGTAAGGTTATTTAATTTCATGTATTCTTTTACATAATCAGTGTCTATTACGACCATAATGTCTATTTCCCTGCTTGATGCTAATTGTGATGTGTCCATGTGATTTGTTTTTTAATGATTGTTTTTCCTACTCGTTGGCTTTTCAGATTCCGCCCCGTTTTTTATGTGATGTCGGCTTCAACATTGTAATTACATGACAAATGTAGGACGTTAAAAAGACGTGTGTTAGCGTATAAGTGCGGAATTTGCAGTCAGTATTTTTACGTATTAATCCCTTATTGGTGATTTTTATTATAAAAAAATACCCTGAAAGTTTAACTTTTAGGGTACTTATACTGGTTAAATTTAATTCTTTTTAAAAAGAAACCTCGTTCACTTCTTTTCCTCTCTGGAAGTTCATTGTTTTCTGGCTGCCTTTATAGGCGATGTTCACCAGGTTGATTTGCTTCGGAAAGGAGCTTAAAAGGATCGTGTTTTTAATTTTTAAGGTGTTGATATCTGAAACTCCTGCGGTTTCAAAATACACCCATACAGTTTCTCCGCTTACCTGGCTTCCGGTGAAGGTTATTGTTTTGGGAGCACCATTGACAAATACATCAAAATTGTTATTCACATATTTTTTAACTTCAGCTTCAAATCCTGCTGTGTTAGGATTTATTTTAATAGCGTCAGAGATATGGCTTGTATTCATTTTTGTGGTAAACTTCAATGTTTTGCTTCCATCAATATAATCCACCTTGGTCATTGAAGAGAAAAAGTCTACATACATAAAACTCATTAACACAAAAAATGTTAAAATTCCTGATATATATAAAAGTTTTTTCATCTTAATTAATAGATTTACAATCATACTTGCTATTTATAAGTCACAAATAATATGCCAATTAAAAATTAACATTTACAGAATATTTATCATAAAATGCTTTAATATGCGCTACGGCCTCATCTGCAGTGTCTACCACCCGGTAAAGATCCAGATCATCTTCGGCAATCATCCCTTCTTTCAGTAAGGTTGCTTTGAACCAATCCAGCAATCCGCCCCAGAATTCACTTCCTACCAGAACAATGGGAAATTTCCCTATTTTATTGGTTTGAATCAGTGTCATTGCTTCTGTAAGCTCATCCAAAGTACCAAAACCTCCCGGCATAACCACGAAGCCCTGAGAATATTTTACAAACATTACTTTTCTCACGAAAAAGTAATCAAAATTCATGGAATAGGATTTATTGATGTAAGGATTGAAATGTTGTTCAAAAGGAAGATCAATATTAAGTCCTATGGATTTCCCTTTAGCATTGAAAGCTCCTTTATTTCCTGCTTCCATGATTCCAGGGCCTCCTCCGGTAATAATTCCGAATCCTAATTTGGTGATCTTTTCAGCAATTTCTACAGCCATTTCGTAGTATGGGCTTTCCGGTTTCAGCCGGGCAGAACCAAATATCGAAACACATGGGCCTATCCTGGCCAGTTTTTCATAGCCGTCTACAAACTCAGCCATGACCTTGAAAACCATCCAGCTGTCCTTAGCGATTGTTTCGTCCCAGGTTTTTTGCCTGAAACTGTTAAGCAATTTTGTTTCGTTAATGTCGAGCTCTGGATTTACTAAACTTTCATCCCTGGTTCCCTCAATTTCCATGTGCAAAAAATTATTTAAAATGTTTTTCGGCTTCTATTACAGATTCCGGTCTTCCGACATCTACGAGAATACTGTCATGTACAAAACCGTGAATATGTTCGGTAAGCATCAGATCCAGATATTCTTCCATAACAGAGAATTTGCCTGTTCTTTTTATTTTTTCAAAGATAAGAGGGTTGATGCAGTGAACACCACTGAAGGCAAGAGCTTTAAATCCTTTATTGAATTCTGCAAGTCTCTGCTCTCCTGTTTGTACATTCAGCCAGCCTCGTAAAACCATCTCATCGTTGAAAAGGAGTTTTCTCGAACTTTCACGGTCCGAAACTGCTAAAGTAGCAAAATCTTTTATCTTTTTATGATATTCTACCAATGTATTGATGTTTATATTGGTTAATATATCAGCGTTCATGATTAAAAAATCTTCACCATGATCAAGAAATTTTCTTGCAAAAATTAAGCCGCCTCCGGTTTCCAGAAGTTCATTGGTCTCGTCAGAGATTTCTATCTTACAGCCGAAGTTATTGTTTTTATGTAAAAAATCAACAATCTGATCTCCAAAATGATGAATGTTGATTACAAAATCCTGTATTCCAAAACTTTTTAAATATTTGATATTTCTTTCCAAAAGAGGAATACCATTCACTTTGGCCAAAGCTTTCGGATGATGGTCTGTAAACGGTTTAAGCCTTGTGCCTTTTCCTGCTGCGAAAATAAGAGCCTTCATAATAGTAAGAGTAATGAGTTAATGAGTAATCGAAAATAGGGAATGAGTAATAAGGGTATTCCTTATGCTGATTACTGATTACCAATGTTCAGTTGATGTTGTTCATCATGATGAAGGCTTATTTCTGTCCCTTCAGGATATTTCTCCTTGATGAATTCAGCAATTTTAATTGCACAGTATACTGATCTGTGCTGTCCTCCGGTACACCCGAAATTGATCTGAAGATTTTCAAACCCTCTAGCCAGATAGTCCTCGATATTAATGGAGATGATGGATTTTACCAATTCTAAAAACTTAGGCATTTCTGTCTTTGTTTCCAGGTATTCCTGAACTCCGATATCATTTCCGGTCTGTATTTTATATTCCTCAATTCTTCCGGGATTTAAAATTCCTCTGCAGTCAAAGGCGAAACCACCTCCGTTTCCTGAGCTGTCTTTTGGAATTCCTCCTTTTTTATACGAAAAGCTGTGTATGTCTATGTGTAGCATTTTTCTTCTTTTTTATTTTTTTACCATTAAGGTATTTAAAGTTTTTAAGATAAGGTAAGATTTTGATCCATCAAAAAAACATTCTTAATGGTTTAAATTTAAAATTTCCTTAATTTTTATTTTTGATTTTTCATGGGATAAGTGTTGAATAACCTTTTTAAGTTCAGGATAATTTTTCATACCCTCCCAGGCATCAGCAAGCTGAGTGATATTTTGGATTCCTTTTTCCAGGCTTGCCATAAAATGCTGTTTCCTTTGGATTAGTCCCCGGAATCCATACGCTCCCAAAACCTGTAAAAACCGCATCATCTGGATAGGTTTCACAGCATTGTGTAGCTGAGTCCTTGCCTCCGGATCTTCAAACTGCTGAATATAATACGCTAGCATTTCATTTTTGAAATCTTCCGGAAAATCAGCTTTTGCCTGATAAAGAAAGGAGATGACATCATACATCAAAGGACCTTTCATGGCAGACTGATAATCAATGAATGAAACTTCATTTTTCTTATTCACCATAATATTTCTGGCCTGAAAATCACGGATCATTATTCCTTTAGGCTCCAGATTTTCTATAAGAAGGGCAATTTGCTTGAATTCCTTAAGCAGGGTAGATTTGTTGTACTCCAGCTCTAAAATATCTGCTACAAAGTTTTTAAAATAGTATAAATCATGAATAACAGGGAGTTCATCATAATTTTCATATTCAAAAGTTTTTGTAAAATCAATTCTTCCCTGGGTTTGAATCTGCAGTCTGAACAGCTGTTTCAAAGTCTGTTTTACAAGGTATTTTACATCAGGCGATAGCTGCTCTTTTGTAATCACCTCCGAAAGGGTCTGCTCCCCCAAAAACTCCTGTATATACATTTTTCTATCCTCTGAAACCGCCAAAATCTTTGGGGTATTAAGGTTTAGTTCAGAGAAAACACTGGAATAGTAAAGGAAACTTTCGTTTTCGGGAATGTTTTCATTATAAGTGATAATGTATTTTTCAAGGTCTGTTGTAGCCAGAAAATTCACCCTGGCAGAGCCACTTTGAGCTAATGTGACGAATTCGGAAGATTTTTTACCACAATGGTTTTCAAAAAATTGTTTTGCGTTTTCAGAAGTCATAATATAAAAACAAATATACTAATTTAACATGAGTTGGAAACAAGAGATTATTACGGCTTCCCATCTTAACTTTTTTCATTAGTGTTCAGGTTATTACAGCCTAATTTTTATCTTTGTAGTTATGTTAAAAGATTTCAAGCCGGTTTTGGGTATTTTGCTGCGATTCATCATCGTTTATCTGGTACTGCTTCTTGCCTATCAGTTTTATCTGAACAGTGAGGAAGATCATGGGCTGGATTCTTTTTCACGAATGATCGGAAACCAGGTCAGCTATCTTCAAAATAAAGGGGGTTATGAAACGGCTCTTTATGATGATGTAAAGAATGAGCAGGTTTGGTTTTATGTAAAAGGGCAGTACGTAACCAGAATGGTGGAGGGCTGTAATGCTGTTTCGGTAATCATTCTATTTATGTCTTTTGTTTTTGCTTTTTATAAAGGAGCGAAAACCTTTGTTTTTGTGGGAGTAGGATTGGTTTTACTCTATATCATGAATCTCCTGAGAATAGTAGGATTGAATATTGTCATGTCAGACTATCCGGAGTATGGTAAGATGTTCCATGATTTTATTTTTCCGGCTATAATTTATGGGAGTGTTGTGGTGCTTTGGTTAATCTGGATTAAATTCTTTGCTTTAAAAAATGAAAATTCTTAACTGGTTTCTGGTTATACTCGGTATTGGCGGTCTTATAGGAATAAGAGTGCTTGAGGACAGCCTGTTTTATGATCCTTTTCTTGCGTATTTTCACGAAGCCAATAAAAATATTGAGTTCCCGGAATTTGAATGGGGGAAATTAATTGTAGGCTACCTGTTCAGGTTTATTTTAAATCTTCTTTTTTCATGCCTGATTGTTCAGGGGTTATTTGAAAACAGACAATGGACATTGCAGGGCGCTGTTTTAATGAGTATTGTTTTCATTATTACTTTTCCTGTATATCTATACTGTATCCATAACAAATTTGAAATAGGATATCTTTTTTCCTTTTATATGAGACGGTTTGTGATCCAACCGTTGATTATACTATTAGTGGTTCCTATATTTTATTACAGAAAGCACATGAATAAACTAGACTGAGAAATAGAGTAAGGGGTTCGCCTATTTATTTCTATTCTGCGGTATGCTTATCTACACTGGTTACATTTTCAGGGGTCCATTCCACACGTTTTACGAAATCTTTTTCACGAACAGGGCAATCTTTAATCTGGCATACCGGACATGAGATCGGTTTACAGTCATCCATATGAAAATTAAATTCTATGCTCCGTTTCATATGTTTTGCCAAGAGGAGGATTACTTTTTCCATCTCATTGTGAGCATCGCGAAGGCTGTAATACCAGGGAAGGGTAATATGGGCATCAATATGAAGAGAAGCGCCAAATTGCTGGATTTTCATGTTGTGTACATCAATCCATTCTGTCCTTCTGTGCTCTTCAAGGATCCTAATGATCTGGTTTAATATTTCAGGATCTTGTTCATCCATAATACCGCTTAAAGACTTGCGGACAATCTTATATCCTACAACAATAATATAAAGACCAAAAATTAAGGCTACTACAGAATCCAGCCAATAGATTTTTGTAAAATAAACAATCACTAAACTGACAACAACTCCCAGTGTGGTAATGGTATCAGACTGAAGATGTTTTCCTGAAGAAATGAGTACCAGGGAATTTTCCCTCTTTCCCTTTTTTATCGAAATATACCCCAAAAGATAATTAACAATAGCTGTTGCGGCAATGATCCATATTCCCAGATCAATTTTGCTCAGGGTTTTACCTACAATAAGACTGTTAATTCCTTCATAGATGATCATAATTCCTGCAATGGCAATTAGGGCACCTTCTATTCCGGACGTTACAAATTCTACTTTCCCATGGCCATATGGGTGGTCTTCATCTTTAGGTTTTGCAGCAAGATGAAGAGAGTAGAGGCCCATAAATGCACTGATGACATTGACTACACTTTCCATGGCATCAGAAAATACAGCATCAGAATTGGTAAGTTTCCAGGCAATAATTTTTCCGACAAAAAGGATAACCCCAAAGGCAGCAATGATCTTTTGGAATCCTATTTTTTCTTTGTGAGTGTTTTTCTGGGTATTCATATGGAGTTTGATAAAAAAAAGAATCTCAATTTGAGACTCTTTTTTATTTTGTTAGTTTATACTAAGTTGTTTGCTACTAGGTATTCTGCGATTTGCACGGCGTTGGTTGCCGCTCCTTTCCTCAGGTTGTCTGCTACAATCCAGAGGTTAAGCGTTTTCGGCTGTGAGAGATCCCGTCTTATCCTTCCGACGAAGACTTCGTCCTTCCCTTCCGAATACAGAGGCATTGGATAGTGGTTGTTTTTTACATCATCCATTACGACTACTCCCGGAGTCTCAGATAAGATTTTTCTTACTTCATCCAGCTCGAATTCGTTTTCAAATTCAATATTTACACTTTCTGAGTGCCCTCCCTGAACAGGAACTCTTACGGCTGTTGCCGTTAAATTAAATGTGTCATCCCCTAAAATTTTCTTAGGCTCTTTCATCAATTTAATTTCCTCCTTAGTATAATCATCTTCCGCAAATACATCACAGTGTGGCAATGCATTTTTGAAGATCTGGTAAGGATATACTTTAGCAACAGAATCATCACCGCTGATCTCACCATTTAACTGGTCAACCGCTGCTTTACCTGTTCCTGTTACGGATTGATACGTAGAAACAATTACTCTTTTTAAATCATATTTTTTGTTCAATGGTCCAAGAACCATTACCAACTGAATGGTAGAACAGTTTGGATTGGCAATAATCTTGTCCTCCTTTGTCAAAACATCAGCATTGATCTCAGGAACCACCAGTTTTTTATCAGGATCCATTCTCCATGCAGAAGAATTGTCAATGACTGTTATTCCTGCTTCTGCAAATAAAGGAGCAAATTCAAGAGACGTAGAACCTCCGGCAGAGAAGATCGCAATATCCGGTTTGGCAGCTATAGCGTCCTTCATGCTTACAATTGTAAATTCCTTCTGTTTATACTTCACCTTCTTGCCTACAGATCTTTCGGATGCTACCGGAATTAATTCTGTTACAGGGAAGTTTCTCTCCTCCAAAACTTTAAGCATAACTTGTCCAACCATTCCTGTTGAACCTACTACAGCTACTTTCATTGATTTAATTAAAAATTTAAAGATTAAACTATTTATAAATTATAACGCATAATGCATAATTTCCTTATTGTATTTTATGCCCCAAAAACTCTTGTCCAAGGGAAGGCAAATGCAAATAAACCTGCGGCAATCAATCCCATAATTACGATTCCTAAAGAAATAGTATCATTGGATTTTACCTTTTTATTGATAATGGTCATCAATACAGCCGCAATAAGCATAGAAAAAGGGTGCTCAACAAATGTTTGTCTGCTGTAGGCATCCTTCATTAAGGTTCCTGCATCTAAGGCTGCTTTGAAACCTGGAGAAAATATGAATAACAAGCATATTCCTATTAAAAACTGAACGTGAAAGAAAATCATGGTGAATAAAGTTGTTTTCTTTAAAAACTTATTCACTTTTCCACTGAACCCGAACATAGTAGCTAAAAGTGCAATGATAAATAATGCAACTAAAAGGAGTTCTAAGTATCCAAATCCTTTGTGTGCACTAAGAAAAATCTTGTAAAAATCCATAATCCTATTTTTTTGTACACAAAGATAACAAAAATCCCGGCTCAAAGCCGGGATTCATATTTATAAAATCTAATATTATGATTTATTAGAAATTGAATGATAATGTTGCTGCCCAAGTAGTTCCGAAACCGAAGTAAGCACGGTTACCAGTTGCAATACCATTGTACATCATACCTAATTGTTCGTAAGTCTGATTTTTAGAGTTAGGTGTTTTTCCATCAGCTAAAAATCTTGGCTTGTCATCAGAAAATACACTTGTTGCAGAATCAGAGATATAAACTTTGTCAAATAGGTTGTAAACGTTAGCTCCAATAGTAAAATACTGAGCCTGGTCTCTTAATCTAATTTTATAAGAGAATCCTACATCAAATAAATTGAAGTCAGGTAACTGTAATACACCTCTTTCCTGTGCAGAAACATTGGTAAATGTTCCAGCATCTACAGTAGAATATAGTTTACCTACATATCTCCAAGTTCCGAAGATATTAAGATCTTTTACCGGTTTTACAGTTACACCCAATGATGCGGTCATCTGAGGGATACTGTTGTTACTTGTTCCACCAACTTTTACTTTATCAAGATATAATGTATTTCCTGAAGCTCCAGCTAAAGTAAGTGGATTGTTGTTATCATCAAATGATGCTACGCTAGCATTTCCTTTGTAATAGTAATCTCCCCATGAGAACATCCCCTGGAATTCCAAGAATGTAGTTGGTTTGTAAACTCCGTCAAATTCTACTCCCTGGTGAACTTCAGTAATACCGTTGATTTCAGAATAACCTGTTGTTGTTGTATTGTCAGGCAATGTAAATGTTTGGCTGGTTTTTCTTAACCATCTGTCTTTCCATTGTGTTCTGTACACGTTAACGTTTGCACTGAATTTTGCAGATCTGAATCCATAACCAATTTCAGCAGAAGAAATCTTCTCGTTAGTTAAAGTTGGGTTGATAAGTTGTTGGTTACTTGGATAAACTGTGTTAAGGAAAGGCTGTTTGCTATAATAACCAATGTTTGCAAAAACGTTATGCTGTTCATTAATGTTATAGTTAGCACCCGCTTTGATGTTATATCCAAAAAGGTTTTTGAATCCTGTTTTAGTATTAACTGTTTGCCCTTTTAACGTACTTCCGTCTACTACATAATTATCAATTCTTTGATAAGCCTGGTTAGAAACGGAACCTTGTAAGAATGTAGATAATTTATCTTTAGTATATTCTACCTGTGCAAATCCACTATACCAAAGAACCTCTCCGTCATTGCTATATCCTACCTGATCTTCAGCTGGGGCCATTTTACCTCCGAAAGGATTCCATGCAAGTTTTTTGTAATCATATACATTGCTTACAATTCTAGGTGCTAGATTTTTGTTAGCATTATCTTTATATCCTGCAGCTCCGTAAAGGTCAGTAAGAACCTGATAGTGGTAACCATAGTAATATCTGTCATCTGTACCTACTGAGAAGTTCCAGTTGTCATTGATTTTATGCTGGAAGTTTGCCAGGATACCGTACCAGTTGTGAGAGTTAATGCTTGATCTACGAACGATCGTACTTCCTGCACCTGCTGTATTTAAATTAACTGCTGCGTTAGCTGCAAAAATAGCATCATAGTTAATGTGTCCTGAGTTGTCAGTAAAGCTCACATCATTGATGGTTTTAGTTCCAAGTTTCCCTAGGTCACCAGTTCCACCACCTCTACCATTTGACATATATAAAACAGTACTTAACTTAGATTTTTCGTTCATTGTCCAGTCCCAGTTCAACATCATTACCGGCTTAGAGTAATAGTTGGCTCTGTTGGCTAGAGCAACTTTGTTACCTGCAGCATCTGTGTAGTATCCGAAGTCAGAGTTATATTTTCTGTAAGGACTTGTTCCATCATATTCAGGATTGTAGTTGATATAATTTTGAATTGTTGGAGCAAATGTTCTTTGATCGTGCCATTGAGGAGCAGAAGTGATCGTAAACTGTAAGTTATGTTTTGGATTGATTTCATATCCTAGTGCTAAAAAGTAAGCATAGGATTCATAATCTGTATTTTGGATATAAGTACCTCCTGCTTGTCTGCTCATTAAGAATGATGCAGAAACTCCGTTTTCGGATTTTCCGGTGTTATAAGCAAAAGAAGTCTTTAAATAATCATTGTTACCAACTCCTAATCTTATTGCTCCTCCTTTCTTCATATCCGCTGAACGGGTAAGGAAGTTTACTGTACCTCCTACAGAAGCAATTGCTAATTTAGATGAACCAAGACCTCTTTGAACCTGTAATGTACTTGTTACATCAGCTAAACCAGTCCAGTTAGAGAAATAAACAGACCCACCTTCCATGTCGTTAACCGGCATACCGTTTACCATTACTGCAATGTTTCTTGATTCGAAACCTCTAATGGTAAGACCTCCATCACCAAAACCACCTCCGGATTTAGTAGCATAAACAGATGGAGTCGTATTCAAAATCTCAGGTAATTCCTGATTTCCTAATCTTTCTACCAGCTGCGCTGCTTTGATTGTAGATGCAGCAACGGGTGTTTTTCTATCTTTGGCGATATCCGTAACACCTCTTAGGATTACCTCATCAATGTCTTTTGACTTGGCTTGCACCGTATCCTGAACTTGTTGAGCGTAATAAACACTAGCTGTAGATAAAGTAATAACCGCAGTTAGTATCGATTTGTTGATTAATTTCATAATCGTTAGTAATAGTTAGATTTAATTTTCTGCAAAATTCGCAAAATAAAATTTAACCATTATTAACTCAATGTTAATTTTTAATCAATCTTAATAATATCAAGTACTTGATTCTCAATATTATAAATAAAAATTGAATTTTTGTATGAAAAAAGTCATGTTATTGTATTTTTAACAAAGTAGGGTTGTTTTTGTTAAAAATACAACGCTATTTCACAGCTTTGAGACTCAGATCAATATTTTCAGCCGAGTGTGTAAGGGCTCCGGCAGAGATAAAAGTAACTCCTGTAGAGGCAATTTCTTTTAACATATCGCGGGTAATTCCACCGGAAGCTTCCGATTCACATGATCCATTGATCATTTCCACTGCCTGCTTCATCATCTCCACATTCATATTATCAAGCATGATTCTATCCACTTTTGCTTTGATGGCTTCCTGAACTTCTTTAAGGTTTCTGGTCTCCACCTCAATTTTTAATTTTTTCTTAGTCTTTTTAATATAATCCTTTGCCATCTTTACAGCATTGGTAATGCTTCCGTTATAATCAATATGATTGTCTTTAAGCATAATCATGTCATAGAGCCCATATCTGTGATTGGTTCCGCCTCCAATAGCTACAGCCCATTTTTCACATATTCTGAAATTGGGAGTGGTCTTTCTGGTATCCAGAAGTTTAGTTTTCGTACCTACCAATCTTGAGTCCCAATCATGGGTAAGGGTGGCAATGCCGCTCATTCTTTGCATACAGTTAAGGATCAGCCTTTCAGTAGAGAGAATAGACCTGGCGCTTCCAGTTACAATAAGGGCGATGTCTCCCACTTTTGCAGCATCTCCATCTTTAAGGAAGATTTCAACTTTTAAATCTTTATCAAAAGTTTTGAAAATAAACTCAGCCAGCTCCACACCTGCTAAGATGCAGTCTTGTTTTACCAGAAGTTTAGCACTTTGTTTCAGATCTTGGGGAATTGTGGACAGAGTGGAATGATCACCATCCTGGATATCTTCTTCCAGCGCATTCTTTATAAATGTCTTTAATGCTTTATCGGTAACGTAACTTGGTTTTTTCATTATGTATGCTTTTTTAAGCTAAATCTTTATTGTAAAATGCGCCCTTATTTTCTGTCATTTCCATAGACTGGGTAATGATAAGATGGGCCACGGTAGTTAAATTTCTTAGTTCTGAGAGTTGGGGAGAAAGAATGGAGTAGTGGTAAATCTCATCTACAGCTGCTGCAATTTCCTGATGCTTCTGCAATGCCATATTCAGACGTCTGTTGCTTCTCACAATTCCTACCAGGTCACTCATCATTTCCTGAAGCTGTTTTCTAAGGTAGCTGATGATCACCATTTCATCCATGATTTTCATTCCTTCCTCATTCCATTCAGGAACAGCCTTCAGATCGTCAAAATTGAAATTGTTTTCGTTCAGCAATGCCATTGTTTTCATCGCAGCATTGTGTCCGAAAACAAGCCCTTCAAGTAAGGAATTGGAAGCCAGCCTGTTGGCTCCGTGTAATCCGGAATTGGTACATTCCCCTACGGCAAAAAGATTTTTAATAGAAGACTGCCCGTCTCTGTCTACTTCAATTCCTCCCATCAGATAATGGCAGGCAGGAACTACGGGTATCAATTGAGTGAACGGATCTATTCCTTCATCTTTACATTTTTTGTAAATATTCGGGAAATGTTCCAGAAATCTTTCCTGGTTCATCTCATGACAGTCAAGACCTGCATATTCGTCCCCTGAAATTTTCATTTCGTTGTCAATGGCTCTGGCAACGATATCTCTTGAGGCAAGTTCTTCACGTTCATCATATTTCTGCATGAACTTTTCGCCTCTTTTTGTTCTTAATTTGGCACCATCACCTCTTACGGCTTCAGAAATAAGGAATAGCATTCCGTCAATCTTGCTGTATAAAGCTGTAGGGTGAAATTGATAGTACTGCATATTGGAAACCTTCCCCTTCGCACGGGCCACGAAAGCAATTCCATCTCCTGTTGCAATCTTGGGATTGGTTGTGTTTTTATAAACATGTCCGGCACCTCCGGTGGCTACCAATGTTATTTTAGAAGTGATTTTTTTAATCGTTTTGGAATTTTCATCCAGAATATAGGCCCCATAGCAATGGATATCTCCTTCGTTCAGTTCTTTTCCGGGAACATGATGCTGAGTGATGATATCAATGACATAGTGGTGATCTAAAATTTCAATATTAGGACTGTTATTGGCGGTTTCCAATAAGGCCCTTTCAATTTCAAATCCGGTGATATCTTTATGATGGACAATTCTGTTTTCGGTGTGACCTCCCTCTCTTCCCAAAGCAAATTTGCCATTTTTCATGTCGAATTGGGCTCCCCACTCTACAATTTCATTGAATCTTGCAGGAGCTTCCCTGACTACCATTTCTACCACATCCCGTTTGTTTTCTCCATCTCCGGCCCTCATGGTGTCATCAATATGCTTCTCAAAATTATCATTCTGAAAATCTGTAACTACAGCAAGTCCGCCTTGAGCATATTTGGTATTGCTTTCATCTTCATCAGATTTTGTTACGATAATAATCTTGGCATCAGGGAGCTGTTCGGAAACTTTAATGGCATAGGAAAGTCCGGAAATGCCGGAACCAATTACTAATACATCCGCTTTTATCATATGCTTGCTTTAGGTACAATCGTTTAAATATTACATAAATTTAAACAATTTTTCGTTTGGTTTTCTTACTTTTTTCATGTGTTGGAAGTAATCTTCTTCAGAACGGTAGCCTAAAGCGAGAGTAACGGTTACTTTTTCTGTTTCTGGATTTATGTTGAGAATTTCTTCTATGATGTCCTGTCGGAAACCTTCCATTGGACAAGAGTCAATATTTTCTATAGCCGCTGCATACATTAAGTTGGCCAGTACTATATAAGACTGTTTCTCTGCCCAGTTGAAAATTTCATCCTGTGTTTTCTGTACAATATGCTGGTTAATACTGTTTTTGAATGGCTCAAGCTTCTCGAGAGAAGTTTCCCTTACCTCAGAAATATGATTGAAATACCCCCGGATATAGCTCTCATCAATTGTTTTTTTTGAAATGATTACAATAAGGTGAGAACAGGTAGAGATTTGTGATGGATTATAGAAAGCCGGAATCAGTTTCTTTTTCATAGCTTCACTTTCAACAACTAAAATTTTATAGGGTTGAAGTCCCAGTGAGCTGGCAGAAAGTTTTCCCGATTCAAGAATGTTATAAAGTGTTTCCTGAGGAATCACCTGATGATTAAATTTTTTTACAGAATATCTTCTGCTCAAAGCTTCCAAATAATTCATAAGGCAAATTTAAGAATTGAATATGAATAAAATGGGTTTAAAATGAAATATATCCTCTTAAATAATGCTAAAAATCACTCCTTTATCGGGAGTGATTTTTTTAATATAGGTCAGTTATTTTTAATCTCTGTTTTTTACCATGATCCAGCCGGAGAATTGTATCGGTGTATTTTTCTGGTTGTTTTCATTCCATGTTACAGAATACCAGTAGTTTCCTGTAGGAACTTTTTTGCTTCCATGGATGGTTCCATTCCATTTATATCCGTTAGATTGATCGGCCTGGAATATTTTATAACCATACCGGTCAAATACTGATATTTCGAGATTTCGTTTGCCTGATAATGCAGAATAGTCTACGAAATCATTGACGCCATCATCGTTAGGGGTAATTACATTAATGAGATTAGGAACAGTAATGGTGATTTCAATAGGTGTACAGTTATAGCTGTCTTTTACATAAACTTTAGCCTCACCTCTGGCAATATTGGTAAATACGTTGGAATCCTGCCAGTTAATATTATCCATAGAATATTGGTAGGGAGGCGTTCCTCCGTTAACGTATACTGTGACAGTTCTTCCTGATACATCAATACTCGTTACTACCGGGTTTTCCGAAGCGTATACTTTTACAGTTTGTGTGACAATACAGTCTCCGGTCTTTAATTTTACCCAGTACATACCTACTCCTACATTATTGATAGCCTGTGTAGTGGCGCCAGTGCTCCATTCATAACTTTTAAACCCTGGCCCTGCATCTAAAGTCGTTTTGGTTTCTATACAGATAATCTTGTCTTCTAAAATAGTAGAAAAGGTTGGTGGTATAACAGTTATGTTAATTTTAGCTATTGCATAACATCCGTTTGAGTTCGAAACTTTTACATACACAACACCGGTAGGGGCTATGTAAGTAGATGCATTGGTAATCTCATTGGTTTCATTGATAGCATCAGTTAATGAAGGATAATATTTTTTTGTTGTTCCATTTTGAGTGGTCACTACAGCTCCGGTAAGGTTAAATGAAGCCATTGACGGATTGCTTTCTATAAAGCAGGACCTTATATCAGTATCACTAACAACAACTACCGGGTGAATGTTCAATGTGATCTTGGAAGAGCTTACACATCCCTGGGGAGTCGTCACTTTTACATAGATAGTTGCTGCTGCAGAAGCATAGGCTGTAGGATTAGTTATTTGATTAGTTCCTGCGTTCATATCAAACAGGGTAGGGTAAAACTCTTTAATGACTCCGGGGATAGAAGTTACCGTTGCTGAAGTAAGGTCAAAGGTAGCCGTACCTGCATTGTTGTTATTACATTCTGTAAGATTGGCATTATCTGCGGCAAATGGTGTCGGATTAAGCTGTATAATTCCATCTCCGTTGTCACAGAGAGTGGAAGTAGGGTCTTTAACGATTACCTTAATGGTTGTATTTCCTGAATACTGAAAGCTGGCAGGATTGGCAATAGATGTTGGACTTCCTAAAACATAATACGTGAAAATATAATTTCCGGGATTATTGACAAATTGAGAATTATAAGAAGTAAGGTCCACAACACCATTTCCTGTTGCCGGGTTGGTGCATACAAATGGGGTGATCGTGTTGCTTAATATAGGCACTTTGTCTACGAATACCTTTGCGTTTTTAATAGAATGTCTGGCACTGGCTCCTCCTGTTGCCGCGGAAAATCCAAAATAGCCCTGCGACATTCCCGCTGCTGCACCGGAAGGAGCAAAAGACTGGTCAACAATAAGAACTCCGTCTATTTTTATTTTGATGATCCAGTTGGTTGGGTTGGTAAGATCTGTTTCTCCATTCACTTCAACGTGTTTATAGGTGTCACCCACGAAAGGTTGGGTAGCGTTAAGGTCAGGTGAATGAAAGGTGCTTCCGGCAGTATTGTTAAATTCTATATTGTTGCCTGCTGTATTGTTGGTTCCATATAAGAGGTGTACTTTGCTCATCTGACCCTCGGTAGTATTGTTGAAAATATCAAATCCTACCATCAGTCCTGATGCATTGGCTGGAATTCCTAACCCTCCTCCTGATACAAAACCTGTGGGTGGGTTGGCAAGATACCAGAATGTGAATCCGTCACCTCTTCCAAACTGTGTTGTTCCGTTTCCGTCAATTCTGAAATCAAATTCTACTTTCCACTTGTCACAGTAGCTTAGCGTAATGGGATCTGCCAAGGTTATAGCGCCAAATCTACTTGTTTGGTCAGTTGTAAGTCTTATAAAATCCGTACTTACAGTAGCATCTGAAACAAGATTCCAGCCGGCTGTATTAACCGGATTTCCTACAAGCTGATAGGTTTGGGAATATATTGTGCCGGGTAAGCAAAATATGAAAATAAATAAAAAAACAAGTATATCTTTTTTCATAATCTTTTGGTTGTAATTATTAGTGATTGTAAAGTGGAAGGGTGCTTTTTTCATGTAAAAAACTATCCCTTTAAAAAGGATAGTTTTTAAAATTTATTCTCTGTTTTTTACCAATACCCATCCTGAGTATTTGGTTTCAGTATTGTTTTTATTATTTTCATTCCAGGAAATAGTATACCAGTAAGTTCCTGTAAGAATTTTTTTCCCGGAAGCAGTACCATCCCATTTGAAGTTTCTTATTTTGCTGGCTTCATAGAGTTTGTTTCCGTATCGGTCATAAACAATGAAAACTAAGTTTCTCTTATAAGCCAGTGCAGAATAATCAATAACATCATTGATGTTGTCTCCATTGGGAGTAATGGCGTTGATCAGATTCGGAACTGTGATCTGTACTTCGACAGGAGTACAATTGTAGAAATCTTTTACAAAAACTTTTACTTCACCTCGTGGAAGCCCTGTGAAAGTGTTTGAATCCTGCCATGTAGTGCCATCTAGAGAATATTGATAGGGTGGATTTCCTCCCGATACATTTACAGCAATGCTGTTATTATTGATGTCAATCGTTGAAATAACAGGATTTGCAGAAGGAATTACTTTTACAATCTGTTTGGTAATACAGTTTCCTGTTTTCAGAAGTACCCAGTAAAGTCCTGCGGTCACATCTTTTATAGATTGGGTTGTTGCTCCGGTGCTCCATTGATATCCATCAAAGCCTGGCCCGGCATCTAAGTCTGTTTTACTGTCTATACAGATTATTTTATCTTTTAAAACAGCAGATGTGACAGGTGGCAGTACGATGAGGTTGATTTTAGTGATGGCAAAACACCCATTTGCATCCGTTACTTTTACGTAAACAGTAGTGTTTGGTGAGATATATTGAAGGATGTTTACAATCTCGTTGGTTCCGTCTAGTGCATTGTTTAAAGTAGTGTAATATTTCTTGCTTGCCGTTGTTAACGGAGTGACATCAGCTGATGTAAGGTCAAACTGGGCATTTGTAATATTATTTTCAATAAAACATGACCGGAGGCTTGCTTCTTTTACTTCTGTTTCAGGATAGAATGTCAGAGTTATTTTTGCTGTACCTACACATCCCTGTGGAGTTGTTACCTTTACAAATACGGTTCCGGGAGCCGATAAATAATTATCAGGATAAGCAATTTCATTGATATCGGCGTTCAGGTCATTTAATGTCTTATAATATTTTTTTACAGCACCTGGAACACCCGTTACATTAGCTGTAGTTAGATTAAAAACTGCAGTGCCGGCTTTATTATTGTTGCATGCCGTAAGTGTTTTATCTTCTGCTTTAAAAGGAGCCAGAACCAGTAAAATCCGGGCATCGGGATTATCGCACAATATTCCTGCATTATCCTTGATGACAACGGTAACAGTGGTGTTGGCATTGAATTCATAATTGGCGGGAGTGGCAATTGGAGTAGAGCTGCCAAGGGGATAATAGGTGAAAGTGTAGTTAGCGGGATTGCTGACGAACTGAGAATTGAATGTTGTTAAATTTACATTTCCATATCCTGTAGTTGGATTAGGACAAAAAGACTGAGTTGCCGTGTTCTGCAGAATAGGAACTTTATCCGTGTAGATTTTTACATTTTTAATGGAATGTCTTGATCTTGCCCCTCCTGTAGAAGCTGAAAATCCAAAATAGCCTACCGTCATTGCCGCGGCAGTACCCGAAGGAGCGAAAGACTGATTGCAGATTAAGGTGCCGTCAATGGTTATAGTGACAATCCAGTTGGTAGGAGCGGCCGGATCTACCTGCGCACTTACTTCAACGTGCTTAAAGGCGGTGCCTTGAAAAGGGAGTGTGGTATTCATATCCGGTGAGTGAAAAGAACTTCCCGGAACATTAAAAAACTCTACGTTGTTGGTGTCGGTTGTATTGATAACCTGGCCGTACGCAACATGAACCTTACTCATGGTAGCGGTAGTTGTATTGTTATAGGTGTCAAACCCTGCAATAAAGCCAACTGCATTTTGGGAAACCCCAAGACCGGACCCCAGTACACTTGCAACCGGTGGATTGGCCAGATACCAAAAAGCAAGACCGTCTCCATTTGAAGTCTGGTTAGAATCCATTCTGAAATCGAATTCTACCCTCCATTTGTCACAGTATTTTAAGTTAATGGGATCATTCAGCCGGATGGATCCGGATTGGTTGTTGGTATCAGGTGTGAGCTGAATAAAATCACCATTTACCTGAGTAGGAGAAACCATGGTCCATCCTGTAGTATTAACGGGATTTCCGGTAAGTTGATAAGTTTGGGCGAAAGATTTTCCCGGTAAACAAACTAGTAGAAGGATAAGGAAAAAAAATAAATTTTTATTCATTTAAGTGGGACTTTTGATTAATAGGTAAAGATATTAAATCCCAACTGAATAATATGTATTTAATGTTAATTTTACTAAAATTTATAGTTTTTATTCAAAATATGATACATATTTATAGTTAATAATGAATGTTTTTAGCGGGTATTTAAATTTATATTGATTGGATCAAAATAGGGAATTGCTTTCCAGCCCCTCAAAATAGGTGTCAATTTCCAGATTTTGGGAAGCTGCAGCCGCAACGGCCAGCTTATCGCAAAGTTCATTTTCAAAATGTCCCGCATGTCCTTTTATCCAATGCATTTTGGGTTGATGCTTGTTATAAAGATCAATGAATTTTTTCCAAAGATCAGGGTTTTTTACATTTTTCCATCCTCTTTTTATCCATCCTGAAATCCAGTTTTGATTGATAGCATCCGCTACATATTTACTGTCTGTATAAACATGGATGTCGTTTTCTGCAGACTTTAACTTTTCCAGCGCTGTAATCACTGCCAGAAGTTCCATTCTGTTGTTGGTCGTCTTTCGGAAGCCCATGGAGAAAGTTTTCTGATAATTTTTTTCAGGAACACGCATAAGAATGCCATATCCTCCTTTACCGGGATTTCCACTGCAGGCTCCGTCCGTATAAATTTCGATTTTCAAATTGATCTTTTTAAATTGATTTGCTTTCTAAAGCTAAGCTCTGGTTTTAAAACGGAAAATCATCATCGTCATCAAAATCATTCATTGACGATCCTGAAAGTTTTGAACTATCCGGCAAATCAAATGCTGCGCCAGGCTGGATGGTTGTTTTGATTTTGTCGAAGCCACTTGGGTCAGGAGAACCAAAATTGGAAGGATATCCTCCGCCGGCACCATCAAATGCTGCTTCAATATCACCAAATTTCGCAAAATGCTTCAGGAAAGATAATCGGACATCAGCCGTAGCACCATTTCTGTGCTTGGCAATAATCAGCTCAGCCTGATTTTCTGTAGAAGTCTCCTGTCCTTCATCATCATTATCCCAAACCGTAATTTTATAATACTCAGGTCTGAAGATAAAAGATACAATATCCGCATCCTGCTCAATAGCTCCGGATTCCCTCAGGTCAGAAAGCTGAGGTCTTTTTCCCGGGCGGGCTTCCACACTTCTGGAAAGCTGAGAAAGTGCAATAACGGGAACATTTAATTCTTTTGCAATAGCCTTTAGTGAACGGGATATCATAGAGATTTCCTGCTCACGGTTTCCAACACCCTTTCCACTGCTTCCGGCTGTCATCAGCTGAAGGTAATCGACCATGATCAGCCTCACCCCGTGTTGCATTACCAGTCTTCGACATTTGGCACGGAAGTCAAAGATTGATAATGATGGAGTTTCATCAATATATAGAGGTGCATTTTCCAATTCGGAAACATTAGAAAACAGCCTTTGCCATTCTTCATCATCAAGAGTTCCTTTTCTCAGTTTTTCAGATGAAATTTTAGTCTCGGAAGCAATCATCCTGGTGATAAGCTGTACCGAGGCCATCTCGAGAGAGAAAAGGGCCATTGGGATCTTGTGGCCTACTGCAATATTTCTTGCCATAGAAAGAAGGAATGCTGTTTTACCCATTGCGGGACGTGCAGCAATGATGATAAGATCGGAATTCTGCCATCCCCCGGTTTCTTTATCAATATCTCTAAAACCAGACGGAACTCCGGAAAGTCCTTCCTTATCTTTTAATGATTTAATGGTATCAATAGCTTGTTTTACTAATGAGTTGGCAGTGTCGAATCCTTTTTTTATCGTTCCGTTGGTGATCTCAAAAAATGATTGTTCCGCTTTGTCTAAAAGCTCAAAAACATCAGTGGATTCCTTGTATGAGGAATCAATCACATTAGCAGAAACATTAATCAGACTTCTTAAAATATATTTTTCAAGAATGACACGAACATGGTATTCAATATGAGCCGATGAGCTCACACCCATCGTCAGATCTATAATATAATGGTCTCCTCCTGCCTGGCTAAGCTTATCCATTTTTTTTAAATCCTGGATAATCGTCATTAAGTCTACAGGATGGTTACCCTCATAGAGCTTTAAGATCGCGGAAAAGATGACCTGATGTCTCGGGTCATAAAAAACTTCGGGAGTAAGGAGATCAATGGAATGATCCAATCCTTTTTTGTCAATTAAAAAAGTTCCGATAACGAGTCTTTCGAAATCCACTGCATTGGGTGGCATTTTTCCATCCGCAATAGACAGCTCTTTTGCAAAGTTTCCGTGTGTTAAGGATGATAATGTTTCTTTCTGCGCCATGGTGCAAAGATAGCTTATTTAGAAAATAATTAAAAAATAGTATTCAACAAATTATGATCAGTTGTCAGGAATATACTGTAAACAGGCGGTTCATTATGTTGATAAAAAAAATCACCCCGGTCCGGGGTGATTTACATGAGGTTATGAATAAAATTTATTCTTTATTTTTCACCAATACCCATCCTGAATATTTGGTTTCGGTATTGTTTTTATCG
>NZ_JALCZD010000012.1:0-175663 GCF_024586945.1 Chryseobacterium sp. WG14 | reverse complement strand
ATACGTTTTTGACGTATCCGTATCCGAGTTTTTCAACAGTTTACTGTATGGCAACGAACTTCACCTGCTGGATGAAGAAACGAAGAAAGATGCCGATGCCATCAGCAGATACCTAATCTCTAATGATATTGCTTACACCTATTTACCACCAGTCATGCTGTCGGTTCTACACCGCGTGGATTATCCTTCATTAAAAGGGTTATTATACGCAGGAGAACCGTGTGATTATGAAACCGGAAAATACTGGTCAGAAGAGAAAGTGTTGTATAACCTTTACGGACCAACCGAAGCAACGATCTATGCCACTTACAAACAGGTAGGCCATGGCGATGTTCATCTGATTGGCCGTCCTGTGGGAAACAGTTCCGCTTATGTGCTGGATGGAAATCTTCGATTAGTTCCTGTGGGAGCCGTAGGCGAGCTTTACCTTGGCGGAGTCGGAATAGCAAGAGGCTATTTAAACCGTGCTGATCTGACCGAAGAACGTTTCATTGTCAATCCATTCCAAACGGAAGAACAGAAAGGGAAGGGAGAAAATGGAAGGCTGTACAGTACAGGAGATTTAGTACGCTGGCTTCCGGATGGCAATATAGAATACATTGGCAGAAATGACTTCCAGGTAAAGATCCGGGGTTACAGAATAGAATTGGGAGAGATCGAAAACCGTTTGTCTCAATATCCTGAAGTAAGACAGTCGGTAGTCTTAGCCAAAGAGAACAGTGCAGGGATGAAATACCTTGCCGGATATTATGTATCAGAAGAAGATATTGATAATGAAATTCTTACGGAATACCTGTCAGAATCTTTACCGGAATATATGGTACCGAATGTTTTTGTTCATTTAACCTCTTTACCATTAACGATCAACGGTAAACTCGACAGAAAACAGCTTCCTGAACCGGAATTCAGCGGAGACAGAGAATATGTAGCCGTAGAAAATGAGTTACAGAGAACATTATCCCGAATCTACGGTGAAGTGTTGGGGCTTGCCGCTGAAAACATCAGTGTCCACGATGATTTCTTCCGATTGGGAGGAAACAGCATCATGGCGATTAAGTTAGCCAATAAGATCAAGCAGGAGCTTGGTATACAGGTGAAAGTAGCTAAGGTACTTACTCATAAGACGATAGCTTCCCTCGCCAATGTGTTAAGTGGAGATGATCATGTGGATGAACAGGTAACCATAACCCCGATAGTAATATCATCACCTGAAGAGCAGCGTTTATCTTTTGCTCAGGAAAGACTTTGGTTTATAGAAGCGTATGAAGGAGGAAGCAGTGCATACAATATCCCAATGACTGTTATTCTGAATCAGAAAACGAATGTTTCTGTTCTGTGTAAAGCTCTTGAAGCGGTAGTAATGCGTCATGAAGTGCTCCGCACATTGATCAAAACGAATGTAGATGGAATGGGCTATCAGGTAGTTACAGATCTTATTCCTGAATTTAAAATAACAGAAGTAGAGACGAGAGAAGAACTGGATCAGCACATAAATAAATGTGCCAATAAAGTCTTCCGTCTGGATTCAGAAATTCCTGTAGAGATCAATATCTTCAGATTCAAAGGGCAGCATTATCTATCTGTGGTTATTCATCATATTGCTTTTGACGGATGGTCTACAGAGGTCTTTTTAAAAGAATTGAGCAGTCTCTATCATACATTATCATTAGGAATAGCTTCTACACTTCCTGAATTGAAGATTCAGTACAAAGATTTTGCTTTATGGCAGCGTAATTATCTTTCAGGTAAACGTCTGGATAGCCAGATTGAGTATTGGAAGGTTAAATTCGATGATTATCAAAGTCTGGATTTGCCAACGGATTTCCATAGACCTGCAGACATCTCTTATGAAGGAGAAACGATTAATGTTGATATATCAGGAGAAATATCCGAAGGGATCAGAGATCTCTCCAGAAACCTTGGAGTAAGTGTATACAGTGTCATGTTGAGTGGGTATTATCTGATGCTTTCAGCCTATTCCGGTCAGGAAGATATAGTCGTGGGAAGCCCTATTGCCAATCGTCATTATGCTGGTCTTGAGGGTGTTATCGGATTTTTTGTCAATACATTGGCGCTAAGAGAGAAAATTGATTCAGAGCAAAAAGTGAAAGACTTTATTCTTCAGGTAGCAGGCTCGATAACAGAAGCACAATCTCACCAGGATCTCCCATTCGAGAAGCTGGTAGAGGAACTTGGAGTAGAGCAGGATACCTCCAGACACCCTGTCTTCCAGGTAATGTTTGGGCTGCAGAATTTTGGAGGTGGAGATTCAGCAGTGAAGGAAGAAGAAGCTTTATTCTATTCTTTTGATGGTGAAGTCGACTACCAGGCGGCGAAGTTTGATCTGACGACAATGGTGAATGATGGTCCGGAAGCGATACAGATGACTTTCAACTATGCAACCTCTCTGTTTAGAAAAGAAACGATTGTCCGTATGGCCGATTCTTATCAATTCCTTCTGACCCAGATGGTAAAATCAGGAACAGGGAATACAAAAATTGATGAACTTTCTCTGATCGCGGAGAAGGAAAGCAAACAGATTGTAGAAGTTTGGAATAATACCCAGAAAGCATATCAGGATAAGTTTACGATTCATCAGCTTTTTGAAAACCAGGTTGAAATGACTCCGGATACTACAGCTTTAGTATATCAAAATGTAAGATTATCCTATCGTGAACTGAATGAAAGAGCCAATCGTTTGGCCAATCATCTTATCAATGAATATCATCTTCAGCCGGATGATCTGGTACCTCTATGTCTTGAGCGTTCTGAAGATATAATTATAGCAGGTCTTGCTGTAATGAAAGCCGGAGCGGCTTATGTTCCTATGGATCCATCATATCCGGCAGATAGAGTTAATCATATTGTAAAGGATACGGGAAGCAAAGTTATTCTTACCCAAAAAAGTACAGTCAATAAATTAATAGAATCCTCTTTAGGAAAAACAGATTTAATGGTACTGGACAGCGAAAAGGTTATAGAAAAGCTTGATCAGTCAAATGCTGATAATCCTGCTGCCAAAGTAAGCTCAGACAACCTGGCTTATGTGATTTATACCAGTGGAACAACAGGACTTCCTAAAGGGGTAATGATTGAGCATTCAGGAGTGATCAACCTTATAGAATCAATGATAAAAGTTCACCGACTTGAAGAATATCAGGAAGTAGGATGTTTTTCGAACTATGTATTCGATGCCTTTGTCTATGAAGCATTTCCGGCATTATGTAACGGGAATACCTTGTGGATTTACAGCAATGATCTTAGAACATCAGTGAACGAACTTAATGACTACATCAAAGAAAATAATATAGAAGTTTCCTTTATACCACCGGCTTTATTGAGGGAGGTTATAGATAACGGAACCCATTTGAAATTGATTTTTGCAGGAGGGGAAAGCTTCCCCGCCTTAGATAAAAATATTGATGATATTATCCTCGTTAATGAATATGGGCCAACCGAAGGAACAGTCTGTACAACACTTCATTATTATAAAGAAGATCGTAACCCATTAAATATCGGGGACCCTATCAACAACATGACGGTTTATGTATTGGATGCCCATTTCCGTCCTGTTCCTGTAGGGGCAGTAGGAGAGCTTTATATAGGGGGAACGGGTGTTGCCAGAGGGTACTTAAACCAACCTGAGCTGACCGAAGAACGCTTCCTGGACAATCCATTCCAGACATTAGAACAAAAAGAAAAAGGAGAGAACGGACGACTATATAAAACCGGTGATTTAGTGCGTTGGTTATCTAATGGAGAACTGGAATATATGGGAAGAAATGACTTCCAGGTGAAGATCCGTGGCTATAGAATTGAACTTGGAGAAATTGAAAACAGGCTGCTCCAGTATCCCGGAGTGAAGCAGGCAGTCGTTATGGCCAAAGAAAACAGAGGAGGAATGAAATATCTTGCCGGATACTATGTTTCTGATCCGGTTATAGATCCGCATATGATCTCTGAATTCTTATCAGAAACACTTCCGGATTATATGATTCCGAATGTGTATATCCATCTGGAGCGCCTTCCTTTGACCATCAACGGAAAAATAGACAGAAAACGCCTTCCTGAGCCTGAGTTTATTGGAATCTCAGAATATGCTGCTCCTGAAAATGACCTGCAACGAAAACTTGCCGGTATTTATGGAGAAGTATTGAATCTGGATCCGGAAGCAATTAGTATTCATGATGACTTCTTCAAATTGGGAGGAAACAGTATCATGGCTATTAAACTGATCAACAGGATACATCAGCAGCTGGATGTTCAGCTTAAAATTGTAGAATTGTTTAAAGAGAAAACGGTAAGTAAACTTTCCAGAACGGTGATGAGCTATGGAAAAGAGTATAAGCCAATCGTTGCTTTTAATCAGGAGAGCAACAATCCGAAAATGTTCCTTATACATCCTGGAAATGGAGGTTGTGAAGTCTATCAGTCATTGGCAGAACAATTGAAAGCAGAATATGACTGTTACGGAGTAGATTCCTACAACCTATACAATGAAGAGAAGATCAGTAACCTGAAAGGGCTGGCTCATTATTATCTGGCTCATATTGATGACATACAGAAGGATCATCAGCAGGAAGAATATATCCTGTTAGGATGGTCTCTGGGAGGAAATATTGCTCTGGAAATTGCTGCAGAGCTTGAGAACAGAGGACATCAGAAAATTACAGTCTATTTGCTGGATACTATTTTTTACGCCTCTGATCAGAAGCTGGTGGAATACCTTTCGTTCCCTACAGATGAAGAGCTGAGTGACAAGCTGAATGTTTCTATTGATGACCATCAGTTTGCGGGCACTAAAAACTTTATGTCGGCAGAGTATACGATTATTAAAGAAAATATTTCAAACAATCTGAATTCAACAAAAGTGGTTTTATTCAAGGCAATGCTTGAGGGAGAAACCTTTAATGAGTCATTTAACAGCCATGTACAGGGATCAGCCTATAACAATGTAGATTCAGTCATTGAAAACCGTGATTTATTATCTGTTTATCCTATTAATGCATCCCATCAAACGATGCTGGAGCAGAAAGAGCAGATTATTGACCTTATCCTTAAAACAGCTGCCAGTAATTAAAAAAAACATGGGAGATGGTAAAAAGTCTCCCATGTTTATCAACTACACACACTAAAGAAAACCTATGAACAGAACAACATCATATAAACCACAAGTATTTTTACTGCATTACGCAGGCGGAGACAAAAATTCTTTTCGCCCGCTAATTGAAGGCCTAGAACCCTTTTTTGAGGTAGAAACCCCTGAGCTTCCGGGTAGAGGAGATCGTATGGCAGAATCCTTTTTAAAAAATAAACAGGACGCTGTAGCAGATCTGTTGGGTCAGGTAAAAAAAGCACGGAAAAAAGAAGTTCCATATCTCATATACGGACATAGTATGGGAGCTATTTTAGGACATGAAATTTGCCTTGCAATGGAAGAATCTATGGATGCTCCCGCTTATTTTGTCCCCACAGGATATCCCGGACCCAAAATAAAAAATAACCCGCCTATTGCCGGACTGCCAAGAACAGAATTTTTTGCCGAAGTACGAAAATTGGGTGGACTTTCGGATGAAGTCATGGAATTTGAAGAATTGCTGGATTTTTTTGAGCCCGTACTCAGAGCAGACTTCGGACTGCTGGAAGACAAGGAAAATATTCCGTTTGATGAAAAAATAAAGACTCCTGTTTTTGCGGTGATGGGAAAAAATGAACGATATGCATTGAATATAAGAAACTGGAACCATTATACTGAAGCAGAATGTGAATGCCAGATCGTAAATGGGAACCATTTCTTTATCAATCAAAACTTCAATTACCTGGCACAAGTCATTAAAAATCTAATGAATGCAGCGATGGCGAAATCGTAAAATATTCATACTTACCTTAAAAAATAACCTCTGCTTATGCAAACAAAAAAAGATTACGCATTAGTTTTTATTTTTATTACCATCCTGATTGATATCATTGGAATAGGGATCGTTGCTCCCGTGCTGCCTACCCTTATTTTAAAGCTCTCAAACGGAGATTTAAGTATTACAACACAATATATAGGGTGGTTTATATCCATATATGCTTTAATGCAGTTTATATTTGCCCCAATCCTTGGGAATCTCAGTGACCGTTTCGGACGGAGACCTGTACTTTTATGGTCTCTATTGGGACTCGGAATAGATTATCTGATTCTTGCATTTGCACCAAACCTGATGTGGTTATTTGTAGGACGGATAATAACAGGAATTATGGGATCCAGTATGACTACCGCTACCGCATATATTTCAGATATCAGTACTCCTGAAAAGAAAAGTCAGAATTTCGGAATGATAAGTGCTGTTGCCGGACTTGGTTTAATCATAGGACCTGTGATTGGAGGACTGCTGGGGCAATATGGTGAACGAATCCCTTTCTATGCCGCCGCCGGGCTGAGCCTTCTTAATTTTATGTATGGTGTTTTTGTTCTCCCCGAATCTCTTAAAGAAAGCAACAGAAGGCCTTTTTCCTGGAAAACTGCCAATCCCATAGGAGCTATTAAAAGTATTAAAAAAGAGATACTGGCCCCAACATTGATTATTGCATTTGTATTCATCGCTTTGGCTGGTCATGCTATGCAGAGCACCTGGAATGTGTATGGGATGGAAAAATTTAACTGGAAGGCGGATATGATAGGATATTCATTAGGGTTTTTTGGCGTTTTAATGGTGATATCCCAGGGATTGTTTATTGGATTATTTATCAATAAGCTGGGGCAGAAGAAATCGATCATAATTTGCTTGTTTATTTACTGTGTCAGTCTGTTATTATTTGGTTTAGTAAATAAATCTTGGATGGCTTTTGCCGTCATGGTTCCTTATGCATTAGGAGGGATGGCTACCCCCATACTCCAAAGTGTGATTTCTTCAAAGGTTCCCGACAACAAGCAAGGGCTCCTTCAGGGAGGGTTGTCGAGTATTGGCAGTATTACTGCTGTTTTTGGACCTTTGTTAATGACCAATGTATTCGCCTATTTTACATCTAGCCATAGTCCTGTGATCTTCAGTGGAGCTCCTTTTGTCTTAGCTTCTGTTTTGTCCTCAATTGGGAGTTTCTGTGTATATGCTGCAATAAAAAATGAAAAATCTTAGGATAATTTCAGTAATATCATGACAGCTTCAGATTTATCTTTTTAGAATCTATCCTTTCAGTTTTAAAGAACATCCCGAAGGAAAAATGGTTGTAGATTTCTGTATCCCTATTCATTAATTTTCCATTCAGTAAGCAAACAATGCCTTTCAGTAAAAATTTTTTTACAAAAAGGCATTTCTTGTGATATTTTTGATCCAGAAATTATAACCATGAAAATACAAGGACAAAAATTACTATTCCTATTTTTCTTTTTAGCTTTTATAATGGCATATTCCCAGGTAAAAGTTTCAGGGAGGGTAGCTTTTAAAAATAAGGGAATAAATGAGGTAAACGTTACACTCAAAGATACTTATGATGGAGCTACAACAGATGGGCAGGGAAATTTTTATTTTGAAACATCCGAAAAAGGAAGCCATATCCTCACCTTCACACATCCAAAATACGAAACCGTTGAAAAATCAATTGTTATTGAAAACCAGGATGTTGCTGTAAATGCAGATCTGAAGGAGCAGATCAGTGAAATTGATGCGGTAGTTGTTTCTGCAGGATCTATAGAAGCAAGTGACAAGAAAAGAGCCACAGCATTGCTTACTCCTATTGACATTTATACCACAGCAGGAGCAGATGGGCAGATATCTTCAGCACTAAACTATCTTCCGGGCGTTCAGAAAGTAGGTGAATCCGGAGGCCTTTTTATCAGGGGAGGAACAGGAACAGAATCCAGGATTTTTATGGATGGAAGTCTGATCAATAATTATTTCTCTAATTCTATCCCCGGAATTGCAGGAAGAGACCAGTTTAATACTTCTCTTTTTAAAGGAAATATATTTTCAAGTGGCGGATACTCTGCTCTTTACGGGCAGGCTCTTTCCGGAGTGCTGATGCTGGAAAGTGTTGACCTTCCCGATCAAAGCTCTTATGATATTGGGATTTCTCCTATTTTTTTGAGCGCCGGATTTCAAAAATTGGGAACCAATAAAGACTACTCTTTTGGCGCCTCTGTAGGCTATTCAATTTTAAGCCTGATGCAGAAAGCCCTTAATTTTAATACAGATTTTATTGATGCTCCCCATGGACTTAACGGTGACTTAAATTTTAGAGTTAAAACAAAATCAGGAGGCTTTTTTAAGTATTACGGAATGTACAATTCCAATACAATGGGGGTGAGGTCAGAAAGTCTCGAGCCGGAATACGATTTTGGGCTGGTAAGACTCAAAGGAAAGAATACCTATCATAACCTGTCCTTCAGGCAGAAATTCGGGAAATATCTGTTAAATGTAGGAGGATCCTATTCCTATAACGAATCGAACCTTAATTTTTCTACAGAAACCCATGAAAATGAATCAGATAGAACACAGCTGTTGACAGATGGAAACTATATCAATTTTAAAGCGGTCCTCGAAAGAAAAATTAATAAAATCAGCGCAGTAAGAGGAGGGTTTGAACTCAATAATGCAGATGAAAAACTCAATTTTGAAAGTGTACAGAAGAATTATAAAGACCTGATTTCTTCAGCTTTTGTAGAAACAGACCTTGGATTCAGCAATGCATTGTCTGCAAAAATAGGAGTGAGGGCTGAGCATTCTTCTTTCCTGGGAAAAAGTAATATTGCGCCCCGTTTTGCATTGGCTTACCGCCTTGCAAGAGACTGGACAACCTCTTTGGCTTACGGCCTTTTTTATCAGAATCCCGAAAGCAAATATATCAATGGCCCGGCAGAATTAGGCTTTCAGAAGTCACAGCATTTTGTTTTCCAGGTTCAGAGAAGTTCAGAAGGAAGAAGCCTGCGTCTTGAAGCTTTTTATAAAAAGTATGATCAGCTGATTAAAACATTTAATATAACCCAGGGAAATCAGCAGAATCAGACGGCTTTAAATAATGACGGTTACGGATATGCAAAAGGATTAGAACTATTTTGGAGAGACAACAAAAAGACATTCAAAAATATTGATTACTGGATTACCTACTCTTTTCTGGATTCAAAAAGAGATTTTCTTAATTATCCGGTAAGTTTAAAACCTAATTTTGCCGCGGAACACACCCTTTCAGCTGTTGTTAAAAGGTTTATTCCGGAATGGAAAATGGGAGTGAACCTCTCTTATACCTACGCCAAAGGCCGTCCCTACTACGATATTGCTTCTACGTTTGATAACGGAAAAGCCATTAATTATACCAGAAATGAAGGAAGACTGAAGGATTATAATGCCCTTAATTTCAGCATCAACTACCTTCCGAATCTTGGAAAAAAAGATGGAAAAGCATTTACTGTACTGGTATTAAGTGTTTCCAATGTTTTAGGATCGAAAAATGTATATGGGTACAATTTTTCCATGGATGGCTCACGAAGTTCAGCGGTGGTTCCCCCTGTTAATACTTTTGTATTTGTGGGAGCATTTATCAGCTTTGGAGTAGATAAAACAGAAGATGCTATCAATAATAACCTATAAAAGTATACCTTAGACCAACAATATAACTAACCTTTAAAAAAATAATATAATGAAAAAATACTTTTTAAGCTTTGCTTTAGCTTGTATGAGTTTAACCGCTTTTGCTCAGACAGATTACGAAAAAATAATGACTGAAAAAATTGGCAGAATAGAAACCTGTAAAACACCTGAGGATTTTCAGGTCCTGGCCAACGATTTTGAGAGAATAGGAAGTAAAGAAAGCTCACAGTGGCTGCCTCCCTATTATGCCGCTTTTTCCCAGATTCAAAAAGGAAGAGTGATGATGAGAAACGGAAATATGCAGGAGCTTGATGGAGTGGCATCGCAGGCAGAAAAATATCTGGGCCTGGCGCAGAGTCTTGCCGGAGCTGATAATGCTGAAATTCATCTGCTGAAGAAAATGGCTTTTTCCCTGAGAATGATGGTCAATCCTGCGCAACGTTTTATGACAGATGGAGCAAGAGCTTCAGAAGAGCTTAATATTGCTGAAAAACTGGATGCCGCTAACCCCAGAGTTGCATTGATCAAAGCCGAAGACATTTATTTTACACCAGAACAGTATGGAGGAAGTAAAACAAAAGGACTGGAAATGTTCAAAGAAGCATTGGCTAAATTTAATAATTATAAGCCTAGGACTGCACTGGATCCTAATTGGGGAAGATCCGAAGCTGAATATTTTATCAGTCTTCCCGTTGAGAAAGCTAAATAAAAAGCAACGGGAAGAGAGCTGAAAATAGCTGTACTTTAAGTCTCAAAAACTAACCATTCAAAAAACCTTCATCCCATGAAGGTTTTTTGATACCATTCAGGATGAAAAACAGGCCTTTCGGTAAGAAATAATTTTTGATACCTTTAATAAAAACTAATTTTGAGCTAAGAAAACGATCATGAAGCGTAATAATTTTATAACACTGTTTTGGGTCTCTCTGGCCGTATCTATGTTTTTCTTTTTTGCCTTTACATCAGAAAAGACCATGGAGAATTTCCTGTATACGATCCTTATTTCTATGCTGTATTCTTTCGTATTGGGAGGAGGAAACGGAATACTTAACAGCTTTCTGAATAAAAAAGTTCCCTGGGCAGAAGCCACCACGAAAAGAGCAGTTTTAAGTATTGCCTCTATTCTTATCCTGAATTTTGTGCTGGTTTATTTTTGTAATTATGTCAATTTTGTGCTGATCCAAAAAGCGGTGACTACAGAAGTTTTTTTTTCGGAGAAATATAATTTTATCAATTGGTTTACCATCAATGTAGCACTGCTTATTTCGGCCTTTCTCCATGCAAAAGGATTTATGGAGGAGCTGAAGAAAACTTCCCGGAAAGAAGTGGTGGAGCAGAAGCTTATTGCAAAGTCTGCCAATGCACAGTTTGAGAGTTTAAAAAACCAGCTGGACCCTCACTTTCTTTTTAATTCATTAAATGTCCTCAGTGCTCTGATTGATGAGAATCCACAGCAGGCACAGAAGTTTACCGCCTCAATGTCAAAGATTTACCGCTATGTACTTGAGCAGAAAGATAAAGAGCTGGTGACGGTAGAAGACGAAATAGAATTTGCAAAAACCTATTGTAATCTTTTAAAAACAAGATTTGAAGACAGCGTAGATTTTGTCTTCGATGTTGCCCAGGAAGACTATCAGAAATATGTAGTTCCACTGTCGCTCCAGCTATTATTGGAAAACTGTATCAAACATAATTTTGCTACTTCCTCAAAACCTCTGGTCATCAGAATATTTTCGGATGGGGGAATTCTCTGCATTGAAAATAACCTTCAGTTCAGGGAGCAGATCAAAGAAAGCTCGGGGATAGGACTTTCCAATATTGTACAGCGGTATGCTCTCCTTACCAGAAAGAATGTTTTTATTGAAAAATCAGATGATTATTTTAAAGTAAAACTTCCGATGCTTTCCGCTAAGCCTAATATTGTCAGTGTAAAACCTGATGAGGAAATAAAAGCATACAAAAGAGCACAGAAAAGAGTAAAAGAAATCAAAGGATTTTATACCAACCTTATTTCTTATTGCATTATTATTCCCTTTTTAATCTTTATCAATCTCTTTACAGGAAGCCGCAGCCACTGGTTTTGGTTTCCGACACTGGGCTGGGGAATTGGCCTGGCTTCCCACGCATTTCAGGTTTTCGGAATCGGAGAATCCTGGCAGGAAAAGAAGATTAGAGAAATTATGAATCAACAAAAAAACAGAAATAATGGAAACATTTGACGAAAATGATATTCAATACCAGCTCGCTAAAAAACAGGTAGACAGATTAAGAGGCTTTTATGGTCATCTATTTGCTTATATTGCTGTCAATGTGATGATTGTTGTGTATAATTATGCCAATCTGAAGCCTGGAGAAAGTTATTTTCAGTTTAAAAACTTCTTTACAGCAATATTTTGGGGAATTGGTCTCTTAGCACATGCTGTAACGGTTTTTATACCCAAAACTAACTTTATGAAAAAATGGGAAGATAAAAAGATCAGGGAACTGATGGAAAAGCAGCACTCTAAAGAAGACTGATCATGGGGAGGGTATAAATAGGTTTTAATCCAAAAAAATAAACAAAATGGATACACTGCAAATCGTATTTAATGTTTCTATGGGTATTTGGTTTCTGAGTGAGTTCTTGTATAAAAACATATTGAAATCCAATAAAGAAGATCAAAAGAATAAAGATAAATCTACTTTGAACATTTTGTGGCTGGCCATTCCCTTCTCAATAGCTTCTTCCATAATGATTTCCCATTATATCCGTCTTCCGGTGGTTAAAGGAAGCTGGATACTGTATATAGGAGAGTTATTTATTATTACCGGAATACTTTTCAGGTTCATCATCATCAGGTCCTTAGGGAAATACTTTACCGTAGACGTGACTATAAGACAGGATCATCAGATCAAAAAAGAAGGATTTTACCAATACCTGAGACATCCTTCTTATGCCTTTTCCCTGCTGACATCTTTGGGATTAGGATTGTATTTAAACAACTGGATTTCATTGATTTTTGCTTTTATTCCTCCGTTTTTAGCCTTTGCTTACAGAATAAAAATTGAAGAACAGGCTCTTGTAGAACAATTCGGAGAAGAATACATTGAATACAGAAAAAGAACAAAGAAACTGATTCCTTTTATTTATTGATAATTAAACTCAATAGTTTTTATCTATTTAATAATTAATTGTATGATTCTTTGATTAGTTTTGTAAAAAACATACACTAATGAATTTCTACAAAATTATTTCGTTATTGTCTGCGTGTGCCTTAATGCCCACACAGGCACAATCTCCGGGTGGTATAAATTCCGGATTGATTATCTGGATGAAAGCCAGTACCGGGTGGACTGCATCAAGCTGGACCAATCAGGCCCCATCACCATTATTTGCCAATCTTCCACAATTCACTTTAGGAAGTGTTGCTGCCCCAGCAAGAATAAATAATGTGGGTTTTAACTTTAATGATGCTATTCAGTTTACGGCAGGACCGGGAAGTTCAACAGGGTCGGCTTATAGCACAGGCAACTCTTTTGCTTTAGGCAGCTTTTATGGAGGTACAACGCCTACCGATAGAAGTATAACTTATTTTGGAGTTTCTAATAGCTCGAACTTTGATCTGCTTTCAAATTTTTGGTCGAATAATACAACCGGAACATGTGGATCAAATAGGTGTAATTCCGGTTTCAGAACAAATTCCGTTCAGTTTGGAAATGCAAGTGTAGGACTCACTTATGCAGCAACAGCACAAAATAATATTGGTGCAGGGAGAAGAGTAAGCAGCACAAACAGAAGCGGATTTGTAAATGGAATTGAAGCGAACGCTACCAGTACAGGCAATTTATCAGACGCAGGAAGCTATACATTTAGTTTAGGATACTGGCCTGTTTTTTTTGCCAGCTATGCTATTCCTGAAGTACTGTGGTATAACAGGAATTTATCTAATATTGAGGTTAATAGGGTAAGTTCATATCTGGCCTTAAAATACGGGACAACTCTTACACAGACTACAGCTCAAAATTATATTGCCGGAGATGGAACAACCGTTTATTGGAGCAATACCAGTGCTACATCTGCCGGAACATTTATTTATAACATTTTTGGGATCGGAAGAGATGATGCTTCGGGCCTTCAACAGAGGGTTTCCAGTTCTGTAAATAATTCCGGAACTACAACAACATCAGGTTCTTATATTACGGTGTCTACTAATAATAATTTTACTGCTGCCAATACTTCTGCTAACCACCCGGACATTTCAGTTAATAATAATTTCCTGATGATTTCTGATAATGGAGGTCTTTTAAATACTTATTCAACAGCTATTACAGGGATGCCCAGCATGCGGAGAAGTAACCGTATCTGGCAAGCACAGAAAACAGGAAATGCAATAGGCTGTGTTTATTATCGGTTTAATTCCATTACAAATCCTACAGCCAACCAACGCTATTATATGATTGTAGCAGATAACCCGGGCTTTACTACCAATGTTTCTATCAAAGAAATTGCTGTTTCTGGAGGAACAGCAACAATACAGCTCAATCAAAATACAGGTTCTGCTAATTATTTTACCATTGGTCTCTGGGACAACACCACTGTGGCAGATGTTCCCGATACTCCATTTGGAATAGATGTTACAAATACCGCCAATTGGAAGCCTGTTTCCAAAAACGGATATATTCAGATCAATGCCGTAGGAAAACCGGTTGTTTTAACAAGAGTTACTGCTGTAGCATCAATTCCGTCTCCTGTTGAAGGGATGCTGGTTTTTGATACATCAGACAATACCACTAAAGTGTATAATGGAACGGTGTGGAGAGCCTTAGGAGGTAATTTCAACCGATATTGTAATTAATCTTAAATAAGCATAACAATGAAAAAAATCAATATAATTATATTAATCTTGTCCGGAGCTTTTTTTATGTTGCTAAATGCACAGGTAGCTATCGGGAAAACAAATGTTGACGGGTCTGGGATATTAGACTTTGGAACAAGTACTACAACGATAAGAACAATCGTAATGAATCCTATTAACCTGCCAGCCTGTAACGGAGGTACCCGTGGTGCTATCGCCAGTAATGCATTGACAGGCCAGCTTGCAACCTGTAATGGAACCGTCTGGACAAACTGGGGGAGTGCTTCTACTCCTGTGACAGTAAGTGGAACAGATATAGGAGGAGGTGTTATCATAGGGGCGTCTACTTCAAGTGCCGTAGGCTCTTTAATTCTTGAATCAAATAATAAAGCACTTATTCTTCCAAAATATTCCTATCCTGATCTGCAGATTAAACTTCCCGTTAAAGGAGCATTGGTGTATGATGTAACCCGTAAAGCAGTGGTCTACTATAATGGTGCAAACTGGCAGGTTTTATAATAAAGGGTAGGGATTGTATTTGACACTGGTTTCCATTAATCGTAGAATTTTACAGCTCAGCTGTAAAATTCTACGATTCAGTTATATAAAATTGATGTAAAGATATTTTTCATCATACATTTGACCCAACAAAAACAAATTACTAACCTTAAAAACAATACGTTATGGAAATTTTATCATCCGGTAAAGAAACAATAGCTTACGAAAAAGCTTCAAAAAGAGTAAAAGAATTAAAAGAATTCTATGGCAATCTTAGTTCGTTCTGCGTGGTCATTCCTTTTTTGGCAGCACTGAATCTATTAACGGCTCCCGGGTATCTATGGTTTTTATGGCCAATGCTGGGTTGGGGAATTGGAATAGCTTTTCATGCCATCAGTGTATTCGGAATCGGAAAAAATTGGGAAGAAAAAAAGATCAGAGAATTAATGGCTGAGGAGAAAGGAAAAACAAAAACACTATAATAATTTAAAACATTTAAGAATCATGGATTACAATACAGCATACGAAAGAGTTAACAAGATCAGAAAGTTCTATAAAAGCCTTTTATGGTTTGGTATCATTGCAGGAATCATCCTTTTTAATGATTTTTTGAAAGATCATTTTGTAGGAATTAACCTATTCAGCGGACATATCTTTCTGGTGATATGGGCGGTAATTCTTACAGTAAAAGCAGTAAAGCTATTTGTTTTTGATGCTGAATGGGAGAAAGAACTCATAGAGAAAGAGCTTGGAAAAAACAAAAAGCCTATAGATTTTTAAAACTGTCTGCTTTTATTTAACTTTATTTCCTAAAATCTGAATTAAAACAAATAACCCGATGATCAGAACTGTCATTATCGAAGATGAAAAACCTGCTTCAAGAAAATTAGAAAGAATGCTAAGTAACTTTACTGATATTGAGGTAGTTGCTAAAATAGAATCTGTGGAAGAAGGGGTTGGCTGGTTCACGGAAAATGAACATCCCCAGCTGATATTTTCAGACATTGTTTTAGGAGATGGGCTGTCTTTCGATATTTTTGAAAAAATACCCACCAAAGGTTTTATTATTTATACAACAGCTTTTGATCAGTACACCCTGAAAGCATTTAAATTAAACAGTATAGACTACCTCTTAAAACCTATATTGGAAGAAGATCTTTCAGCAGCTGTGGAGAAATTTAAATCATTTATTCCGGCAGACAATACAACAGGCTCCCAAGATATCAAGCAGCTGATCAAAAAGGAAAAATCTACCCTTTCCAGAGTGTTGGTAAAGATCGGATACAACCTTAAGATTGTGCAGACAGAGGAAATAAGCTGCTTTTTCAGTGAAAACAAAATTGTATACCTCCAGACCCAGGAACGGACCTATCCCTCAGATTTTACATTGGATGAGCTGGAAGATATTCTGGAAGATAAAAAGTTTTTCAGAGTAAACAGGCAGTTTATTGTCAATTCTGATTTTATTAAAAATATCCATACTTCACCATATTATAAAGTGGACCTTACATTTCAGCCGGAGGATGAAATTACAGTAAGCAGAGACCGTGTCAAAGACTTTAAAGATTGGCTGGTAAGTTAGGCCTGTTTAATCCTGAAATTTGAATTTTTGAAATAGAACGGTAATATTTTCAGGCGTTTACAGGAATTTTTACGTAAATTTTTAACCAACTAAAAACATAACCATGGACCTTATTATTTTATTTTTTAAATTTTTCCTTGAGATCTTTTACCCTCAAAGTTAAACCGTTTCCTGCCTTTAAAGTATAGATTTTGAAGAGCTTATTGCCCGTAAAAATCACTGGCTGACTTTACAAACTCGTGAAACCCTTTAGTCACTTCTTTCTTATTTTTATGAGTGAGCGGGAAGGGTACCATATGAGAATATTCAAAAGGGAAATCCTTTATTTCAACTTCTACATCAATATCCCTGTAACCACCTTGTAGCGTATTCAAAGCCTCAATAGGAGGGGCAACGTCATCCTGTTTCAGTACATATACCTTTATCTGCGACTGAAGCTCCCGGATTCTGTCCTCCCTTTCTTTTTGGAAATAATTATATCTCAGCATTTTTTTAAACCAGCTTTCCTGCGGATGTAAATCCTCATTTTGGTAATGCTTTAACCGTTTGTCAGTCTTAAAATCTGAAATTAATAACTCCGTAAACGCAGACTGTACTTTAATGGCTGCCTGAGCATCCATAATATATTTTGAGATTGGAAACATTCTATCAATGGTCATTCCTCCACAGAAACAAAAAAGCCTGGACTGAGAAAAGTAGCCTTCGGGATCAGCCATTTTAATAATCATGGAAAGAAACGAGCCTATAGAATATCCAAATAAATCTAAACCTGCATCCGCAGCAATACTTTTTATTTTGTTGTTCTTAATGTCTTTTATTACTTCAATGATATCTGAATACGTCTGTAATCCTGACCAGAAAATCCTTTGCGGATGAGCCTCCAGCCTGGAACTTATTGCTGCATTTACAAAAGAATAATTAGTGTTTTCAGGATATCTTTTTCTCCTGAAATTGACAATATCTGTCATATGCTTGCGGTCACTCCAAATAGGATCAGCCCGGTTCATATGAAAGGCAATAGGAAACAGAATAATCGCCTTATGGGTTCTTTGAGCCAGTTCATAGGCCCAGGGCAGATATTTGTCCCACTTCTTTTCATTCAGCCCGTGAAAAAAAATAATACTTCCTTTCGCTGTTTTTATATCAGCCCTTTTAAGAATATAATACTCAAAATTTTGATTACAGCTGATGTCGAAATCCTTTGTATCTATCGATGGCTGATGATAAACCAAATAAGCATTCTCATTGATCTCCGGTTGAGGGTGATGTCTCAGGCATTCAGCAGTAGAAGATCCATACAGTAAACCTGAGGCTTTTGATAAAAAGGGGATAGACTCTATGGTCACATTTAAATCCTTTATTTCTGTAAACTCTTTTTTGGAATCAAAATGACTTTTCAAAACCTCATATAATTCATAATATTCCATAATAAGATAATTAAGGCTTATAGTTAGAACTATTAATGTATGTAATTATTACTGTAATACACAGATTTTAAGCGTTTAAATATATTCTAGGCATAGGAGAACATCCTTATACTGACTTTTCTATTTGTACCTCCAGACCTAATCTCTTATCCCGAATCTCGAACCTAGTGTTGATTTCGTTCAACTATCTGTAATCAATCCTGTTAGCTTCAGTATCTTCAAGCTGTTTTAATATGGTTTCCGGAATCTCGTCACTGTCTATCGGAAAGCTGATGGAATCTGAAATAAAGTTTTTCCGGTCTGCCTTCCTGAAAATTTCAAATAAGGCAATAGGTTCCTGATTGAAGCTGATACAGGTACTGATAAAGTGAAGTTCATGCAGTTTATAGTCAGGGTTTTTAAGCTTTTCCTTGATATCTTTAATTCTTGAAACAAAGTGTCTCTGCCGGATAAAAGTATTGCTGTTCATAATAATAAAAACATAATCTGAATAAGCGGTCACTTTCCCGAAATACTTATGGTGATCACCTCCGCTTCTCTCAACAAAATATTCTCCCGTAGTTTCAGATTTGTAGATCTCTGTCGCGGAACGCCAGATTCTGTCTTCTTTTGCCTGTAAAGGATTCTCGGGAAGATTTCTGTTATAAGAATACCAACAGCCCACTAAACGGTCTAAGAGAGTGGTATTCAGCACTGTATTATTCATATCAATTTTAAGATCATTAAAATTGAAAGCTTCTGTATTGGAATTAATGAAATCTATATAATTTGAATAACCCAGAACCCTGACAATCAGGCTTATCTTTGCCAGATTGGGACGGCTTAAAACGGCATTTTCATTGTGATGGTATTTCTTTAGTTTATTGATAATCAGATGCTCATAAAGGTAGTTTAACCCCAGGATGTCAGGGTCTTTTTTTATCTCTTTTTCAGCATAATCGTTGATAATGAGATCATTAATTTCAGCACTGATGTAAGACCATTCCGTTTTGGTAACGTCTTGCCAATGGTTTTTCTTTAGAAACTGCCGGCTTAAGAAGTTCATGAGCTTCTCAAGGTGTAAAATATCTTCTTTTTTCATCTGTTTATTTTCTTTATTCAGGTTTCAGATGGACTTCGAAATTCTGCAAGACTAATTTAAGATTTTTATCGATTCAAATGAGACTATTGAAAGACTTTTATATTTTAAAATCAATTGATATTTGAGTAGAAAAATTAAAATAAAGACAATGGAAACAAAAATGGTATTACAAGACGAATTTCTTTGGAACAGGATCCAGGGATTTTCCTTAGATGCTCCTGATGCCGATTTTCCTTTCTCAAAAAAGCTGGCAAAAGAAGAAAACTGGACTTTGGATTTTGCCCGAAAAGCAATTGAAGAATATAAAAAGTTTGTTTACCTCTGCTGTATTCTTCCCAATGGAGCCTCTCCAAGCAAAATAGTGGATAAAGTATGGCACATGCATTTGATTTACACCCAAAATTACTGGGAAGAGTTTTGTCCTCACATTTTAAAAAGAAAGCTTCATCATCATCCTTCAAAAGGAGGAACAAAGGAAACAACAAAACACCGGGATTGGTTTTCAGAAACCCTGAAAAGCTATAAAGAGATTTTCCAATTGGAAGCCCCAGCCGATATCTGGTTTCAGCAAAGAAAAAAGCAATATTGGAGCAGCTGGTGGAAGAGGCTTCGCTTCATACCGTTACTGATCATTCTTACAACACTGTCATCCTGTCTTGGTGAGATTGTCATCACACTGGGGTCGGTGATACTTTCAATAGCTGTCATTTTTATCATCAGTGCCATTGCTAATACATTTCAGGAAAATAAAGCTAAAAACGGCAATGATTCCGGAACAGGTTGTGGAGGAAGCAGCTGTAGCGGAGGAAGCAGTTGTGGAGGAGGCTGCGGAGGCGGTTGTGGTGGATGCGGAGGATGTGGCGGGTAAAAGTATCAATTAAAACAGTAATTATGAAAAAATATATCATCCATTTAGTTCCGTTTATCATCAGTTTTACATGGCTTGTGGAAGAATGTCAGACATTGAATCCCACTTTTTTAAAAGGTCCTGAATTTCTAAAATTATATATCTTTCTTTTACTGGGATTTTATGCTTCCATTTTTATGCTGAGGCTATTTCATGAAGCTGTTTCAAAAGTAACTTTTTATGGGCTGGCTTTCATTTTTGGATTAGGCATTTTAAAACTGATCAGGGGACTGATGCTGGGCAAGCCTATTGGGTTTTTAGTGATGATCCTGATCATTGAATGTATTGCAGGAGCATCAGTTATTCAATATTACTTCAAGAATAACACGAAGTAGTTGACTTAAAAAAAAATAAACCCGAAAACACAATAGCTTCGGGCTTATCTATATGACTGATTAAATGTCTTTCTGTTCTTTCCTTGTTGAGTGGTAGCCATATTTTCGGACCATAATAGAAGTAAGAACCATCAAAATGATACTTAATCCAATATTTGAATGGTCCGGATGTACAATGACCTGATACAGGTTGTAGCCAAAAACGGCAGATACCAAAGAGATTAGAATATAGTTTGCATAAGCATACAGTTTTTTTGCAGTCGTTTTCATAGGAATATTTTTTAATGTTATTTACTCAGTAAGTACAACAATTTGACAAACGTTACAGAAAAAAAAATCTCTTTTTTCATTACATCATTATTCTTCTCTGAAATACGAATTTTTATAGCCTCGCCTTGATAATTTTCCTTCAGAAATGGCATTTATTTTTTACAATAAGACAGTTTTAACATCAATATAATTCTGAAAAACATAAAAGAAAGACTTTTATATTTTTAAATCAAAAGACATTTGAGTAATAATACATAATAAAAATTATGATCATGGAAAATATTTTACAGTCAGTATGGTTTATCCCTGCAGTTATCATTCTCTTTGGTTTTGTTTTCTACAAATTCATACTAAGGGTTTTCTTCGGATTGGTAATTGTGCCGGAAGATAAAATAGGGTTGGTTACCAAGAAGTTTGTTTTGCTGGGAAAACAGGAATTACCGGAAGGACGTATCATTGCGACCAACGGAGAAGCAGGATTTCAGGCTCAGACACTTGCTCCCGGGATTTATTTCTGGAAATGGATATGGCAGTATTCTATTCACTTTCAGTCTTTTACTATTGTGCCGACGGGGCAGATAGGACTTATTTTGGCCAGAGATGGACATGAGCTGGAAACAGGCCGGATTTTGGGCAGAAAAGTAGAATGTGATTCTTTTCAGGATGCCGAAGCCTTCTTAAAAAACGGAGGCCGGAAAGGGCGGCAAACTGCCATCATTGCTCCCGGCTCTTATAGAATAAATACCTTATTGTTTGAGGTTTCACTTACGGATATGACACAAATTCCTGATAACGCAGTAGGCATTATCACTACTTTAGAAGGGAAACCTCTTGAAGAAGGGCAGATTGCCGGAAAAATAATCGGCGAGCATAATAAATTTCAGGATGTAGATGTTTTTTTAAATAGTGGCGGATATAAAGGTCTTCAGGAGCAGGTGATCCTTGCAGGATCTTATTTCCTGAACCCCTGGTTTGTAAAACTTGAAATGGTAAAGATGACTGAAATTCCGATTGGTTCAGTAGGAGTGGTCATCAGCTATGTAGGTGAAGAAGGAAAAGACTTGAGTGGAATAGAATTTAAACACGGCAATATAGTGGAAAGAGGCTATAAAGGAGTTTGGGGTGAGCCACTAGGACCGGGAAAATATCCGATAAATCCTTATATTATGAAAACAGAATTGGTTCCGACCACGAATCTTGTATTGAACTGGGCATCAGCGAGGAGTGAAGCTCATCAGCTGGACAAAAACCTTTCAACCATTACCGTTCGAAGCAAAGACGGATTTCCTTTCGACCTGGATGTCTCCCAAATCATTCATATCCCTTCCAATGAAGCCCCGAAAGTGATCGCACGCTTTGGAAATATGATTAATCTTGTTGGGCAGGTTCTGGAACCTACAATAGGAAATTATTTCAGAAATTCTGCTCAGGACAGTGATGTAATTGCTTTTCTCGGAACCCGTAAAGAACGGCAGCAGTCTGCCAGAGATCATATCAGCAGCGTTCTGGAACAATATAACGTTTCAGCAGTTGATACACTGATAGGAGATATTGTTCCTCCGGAAACACTCATGAAGACCCTCACAGACCGAAAGATTGCGGAAGAACAGAAAACAACCTTTGAAATGCAGAAACTGGCTCAAGAAACACGACAGAGCTTAGAAAAAGAAACTGCGGTTGCCGATATACAGAAAGAAATTGTAACGGCCGATCAGGGGGTATTAATTGCTGAAAGAGTAGCAGCAGCAGTGGTGAAAAAAGCCAATGGTGAAGCCGAAAAAACAAGGCTGCTTGCCAAAGCCAATGCTGAGCAGATCTCATTAATGGGTAATGCCGAAGCAGAGAAAATACTGGCGATTGGTAAATCGAATGCTGAATCATATAAGCTGTCTGTTGATGCAATGGGTGACGAAAATTTCACACAATTAAAAATTATGGAATCTATTGCCAATCAGAATGTAAAAATAATGCCGGATGTATTGATCGGTGGAAGCGGAGATGCAGCTAACGGAGGAATCAGTGGATTACTGGGACTGAAAATCCTGGAACAGGTAGAAACTAAAAAAATGATGACAAAAAAGCCTGAAAAAAGAAATTTTGACGATATGTCGACATAAAAACTGTAACTAAAAAAAGAACCCCGGGATAATACTCCGGGGTTTTATACTTTTAAATGATGTGGTTAATAGATCACACCACTTCCGATAAGTTCGTCATCGATATACCAAGAGGCAAACTGTCCTTCAGCAATAGCAGACTGAGCTTCCTCAAATTCAATGTAAAAAGCGTCCTCAAACTGATATAAAGTAGCCTTCTGCAAAGACTGTCGGTATCTGAATCTCGACATTACCTCCATGGATTCACCATTTTTCAGTTTCATGTCTTCACGTACCCAGTGCAGCTCGGCATTGTCTATTTTTAAAGCCTTTTTGTACAGTCCGGGGAAATGGCTTCCTTCACCTACAAAGATGATGTTGTTTTCCATATCTCTTGATACGATAAAACAGCTTTCTTTATGGCCGCCTATTCCAAGACCCTTGCTTTGTCCAATGGTGAAAAACTGAGCTCCCTGATGCTTTCCGATTACTTTTCCGTCCGCTTTTTTATAATCGATTTTTCTCGACAAAAATTGAAGCTCTTCCTCTTTGGAGGAAAATTCCGGTATTTCTTCTGAAAATAAAGGAGAATCTTTGAAAATTTCTACAATCTCCCCCTCTTTAGGCTTCAGCTGTTGTTGTAAAAACTGGGGAAGACTTACTTTTCCAATAAAACATAATCCCTGAGAATCTTTTTTATCGGCTGTTACCAATCCTATTTCTTTGGCGATTTCCCTCACCTGAGGCTTTGTAAGCTCTCCAATTGGGAACAACGCCTTTGACAGTTGGTCCTGGCTCAGCTGGCAAAGAAAATAAGACTGATCTTTATTATTGTCTTTTCCTGCCAAAAGATGGAAAATTTCTTTACCGTTTTTGTCAAAAGTGGAATTCACTCTTGCATAATGTCCCGTAGCTACCTTATCAGCACCTAAAGACATGGCTGTTTTCATAAAAACATCGAACTTTACTTCTCTGTTACACAAAACATCAGGATTCGGAGTTCTTCCTTTCTCATATTCCGCAAACATATAATCTACAATACGTTCCTTATAAAGCTCGCTCATATCAATCACCTGGAAGGGAATCCCCAGCTTCTGAGCAACCATTAATGCATCATTGCTGTCCTCAATCCAGGGACATTCATCTTCTAACGTTACGGAAGCATCATTCCAGTTCCTCATAAATAAAGCCACAACTTCGTGACCTTGCTGTTGCAGCAAATATGCTGTAACACTAGAATCTACACCTCCGGAGAGGCCTACTACTATTTTCATTTTATTTCAATTTTACGAAACTCTTAACGGGAGTTCTTAGTTTGATGCGGCAAAAATACAATTAAAAAAATTCGTAAAAAAACCATAATTTTAAACATTGATAAAAACGATGTTAAGATAGAAAACAAGACTAACGAAGTTTTTAACACTAATGCAGGAGGAAATTGATAAATTACCTTAGACAAAATATAGATACATATGAAAAAGTTTATTATTCCATTGATGCTGATATGCTCAGGATCAGTTTTTTCCCAGATTTCAGTCGGAACACCCACTCAGGAAACCAACAGATGGACTTTTGGAGGAGGAATAGGTGTGGGTTTTGGAAGCAACAGTTCTTTTTACCTGCAGGCATCTCCAAGAGTAGGATACAGGCTTACCGAAGATCTTGAAGGAGGAGTTGTAGGGAGTGTTTCATGGCAGACTTCAGATTATTATAAGTCTACGATGTTTGGAGTAGGCCCGTTTGTGAATTATTATATTGCAAGATCGTTTTATCTGGGAGCCAATTTTCAACATTATTTTATTAATTATAAAGACAAATACTACGATTATAAATACAATGAAGAAGAAAATGCGCTCTATCTTGGAGGAGGATATATGCAGAGAATAGGTAATAATTCTTTTATGCAGATCGGGTTGATGTATAATGTGCTTTATAAAGAAAATTCAAGTGTATTTTCAAGCGGGCTGATTCCTAATATAGGATTTGTAGTGGGGTTATAATGATGCTTATCTGCGAATGTAAAACCATATAGACGTTTGTACTTTCTTACCTTTAATGAAAATAGCCATATCAGAAAGGATGTAACGAAAACTTACGAAAAAACAAAAAGCATCGGAAATTTTCCGATGCTTTTTTATAAGTGTTAAATTCATTTATGTTAAGACTGGGGAGAAGACTTTTCAGCCGCCGTTTTCTTAGGCTTTGAAGTTTTTCCGATTAATCCGTCCTTGGCTTCGTTAACTTCAAGGACAACGGTTTCTCCTTCGTTCAATTGTTTATTCACAAGCATTTCTGCCAGTAAATCTTCAATGTATTTCTGAATTGCCCGTTTCAATGGTCTTGCTCCAAAATCTTTATCCCATCCTTTTTCAGAAATAAAGTCTTTAGCCTCTTCAGTTAATTCTACTTTATAACCTAATTTTTCAAGTCTGCCATAAAGCTTGTTAAGCTCGATATCAATAATTTTCTTAATATCATCCTGTACAAGAGAGTTGAAGATGACAATATCATCAATTCTGTTTAAGAATTCCGGAGCAAATGCTTTTTTAAGGGCATTTTCAATCGTACTTCTTGCTCTTGAATCTGTATTGGTTTTTTTAGCTGAAGTTCCGAAACCTACACCATCACCGAAATCTTTAAGGTCTCTGGTTCCAATATTGGAAGTAAGGATAATGATCGTATTTCTAAAATCTATTTTTCGACCTAAGCTATCAGTAACATGACCTTCATCGAGGATCTGTAACAGAATATTGAATACATCAGGGTGAGCTTTTTCAATCTCATCCAGAAGAACCACAGCATAAGGCTTTCTTCTTACTGCTTCCGTTAGCTGACCGCCTTCCTCGTATCCAACGTATCCCGGAGGCGCTCCAACCAATCTTGAAACGGCAAATTTCTCCATGTACTCACTCATGTCAATTCGGATCAGAGATTCATCAGATTCGAAAAGTTCTCGTGCCATTACTTTTGCAAGCTCCGTCTTACCAACCCCGGTTGTTCCAAGGAAGATAAAAGTACCAATTGGGCGGTTAGGGTCTTTAAGACCGGCTCTGTTTCTTTGAATAGCCTTCACTACTTTCTTCACAGCATCTTCCTGACCGATCACTTTTCCGTTCAGTTTCTCATCCATCTGAGCTAATTTATCAAGCTCATTTTTGCCCACTTTTGTTACAGGAACACCGCTCATCATAGAAACTACTTCCGCTACATTTTCTTCTGTTACGGTTTCCTTCTTCTCTTTTACATCTTTGTCCCATTTTTCCTGTGCTGCATTCAGTTCCATCTGAAGACGTTCCTCTTCATCCTTAAGCTTTCTTGCCTCAAGATAATCCTGTGCTTTTACCGCTTTCTGCTTCATTTCTTTGATATCCTCAATTTTCTTTTCAAAATCAATGATCTCAGTAGGAACTTTCATGTTCTTAATATAAACACGGGAACCTGCTTCGTCCATAGCATCAATGGCTTTGTCCGGTAAAAAGCGGTCTGTAATATATCTTGATGTCAAATTGACACACGCCAGAATCGCTTCAGGAGTATAAATGACATTGTGATGCTCTTCATACTTATCCTTAATCTGGTTTAGAATCTGAATGGTCTCCTCTATAGAAGTAGGCTCCACCATTACTTTCTGGAATCTTCTTTCTAATGCTCCGTCTTTTTCAATATACTGACGGTATTCGTCCAGCGTAGTAGCCCCGATGCATTGAATCTCACCTCTTGCCAACGCCGGTTTAAACATATTGGAAGCATCTAAGCTTCCCGTAGAGCTACCTGCACCTACAATAGTATGAAGCTCATCAATGAATAAGATGACATCTCTGTTTTTTTCCAGCTCAGTCATAATCGCCTTCATTCTTTCTTCAAACTGACCACGGTACTTTGTTCCGGCTACTAAACTTGCCAGATCCAAAGTGATCACACGTTTTCCGTAAAGAACCCTGGAGACCTTTTTCTGCTGAATTCTTAAAGCCAGCCCTTCTGCGATAGCAGATTTACCAACTCCCGGCTCCCCGATAAGAAGAGGGTTGTTCTTCTTTCTTCGTGATAAGATTTGAGAAACTCTCTCAATTTCTTTTTCACGGCCTATCACAGGATCTAATTTTCCATCTCTGGCCAAAGAAGTTAAGTCTCTACCAAAGTTATCCAATGTGGGCGTTTTACTTTTTGCAGAGCCTAAATTTCCTGTAGGCTTTCTCATCTGCTCAAATTCCTCTCTTTCATCATCATCATCATAAGCACTCATCTGTGGTGCCTGTCCGGAATTTTTAAGCATAGTCTGGTACTCTCTTGAAACACCCTCGTAGTCGATGTCATAAGCCCCTAGAATATTTGAAGTAGGATCCTCATATTTATAAAGAATGCCCAAAAGCAGGTGAACGGTATTAATTTCATTGCTTTTATACTGTCTGCATTCTAACTCTGCACGTTTAATAGCATGATCTGCCATCTTGGTGAAAGAAATATTGGTAACCTCCTCAGAAATAGGATTAAGACTTGCTGTATTTAGAGTTTCAATTTTTCTTCTGATTTGTGTTAAATCCGCATTAAGGTTTTGAAGGATTTCTTTTGCAGAGTTTTCCGTTTTTATAATACCTAAAAGTAGATGTTCTGTATTGAGAAATTCACTTTTCAGCCTTTTAGCTTCGCTTTTGCTTTGTTTGAACACCTGGCTCAAACCTTGTGAAAACTTATAATCCATAATATATCTCATTAGAATAAAAGCAACGTTGCTTTTATTCATTATCTAAATTACAAATATTTTACCAAAAATCAATTAATGACTTTATGGCAGAAAAAATTTTATTATCTTATTGAAAATGATTAAGTTTGTTATTCGTAAAAAATCCCCATGAATCCCGAGATAACTACTTATATTGGCTATTCTGCTTCCGTTTTTATTGTATTGAGTTTCATACTGAAAGATGTAAGAAAAATCAGAGTCGTTAATATGATTGGCTGTTTTTGTTTTGTCATTTATGGTATCTACAACGAGATGCTTTGGCCGGTTATCATTCCAAACGGGCTTATTTGCTTTATTCAGGTTTACCATTTATTGTTTGGGAAGAAAAGCTGATGAGTAAAAAAATCATTATATCTGCTTTCAGTAATTTGTATACCGATCAGCGCATTGAAAAAATATGCAGAACGTTGTATGAAAATGAATATCAGATAGATTTAATAGGGAACGACTGGAACGGAGCACGAAAAATGGAGCGCCCATATCCTTTCTCCAGGGTTCATCTGGGTTCAAAAAGCTTAAAAACAGCTTACTTTGAATTCAACTGGAAACTGTACCACCAGATAAAGAAAAAAGCAGATCAGAACACCATTCTGTATGCTAACGATGTGGACGCCTTGTTTCCCAATTATCTTCTTTCTCAGAAATTAAATATTCCATTGATTTTTGACAGCCATGAAATTTTTTCAGAAATGCCCGCTGTTCAGGGTAAAGTGTCACAAAAGCTATGGCGGTATCTGGAAAATACAATTATTCCAAAGCTGAAATTTATGATTACAGCAAGCGGAAGCTATGCCCAATGGTTCCAGAACAAATACGGAATACTTCCCGTAGTGATCCAAAATGCCCCGAGAAAATTAATTTTTGATATTGAAATTCCTGAAAATAACCCTAAAAAGCTTTTGTACCAGGGAGCAATCAATCCATTTCGTGGAATAGACAAAGTGATTCTTGCCATGCATCATCTTGATAATGTAATACTACACATTGCAGGCGATGGGCCGAAGAAAAAAGAATATGAAAATCTCGTCATTAAAGAAGACCTTCAGCATAAAGTAAAATTTCTTGGGAAATTAATTCCTGATGAGCTAAGAAATATTACGGTAATGGCAGATTGCGGAATGAGTATTGAAGAAAATGGAGGTGACAGCTATCTCTACTCACTGCCTAATAAAATTCTGGATTGCATTCAGGCCCGGGTTCCTTTAATTCTGTCAGATTTTCCAGAAATGCAGAATGTTAAAAAACAGTTTGATATAGGGGAGATTATTCAAAGCCACCATCCTGAACATATAGCCGCTGCTATTAAAAAGGTTTTAAACAAAGGCAGAGTCAATTATCAGCAAGAGCTTGAAAGGGCTTCAGAAGCTATATGCTGGGAAAATGAGGAAATAAAATTACTTCAAATCATCCAAAAGGCAGCTCAATAATTTTTTAAAACATTGAGGCAATCCTATTTAATTTTATACTTTTATCATTTATCAGCAATGATTTACAGGTTAAATTTAATGAAAATTGAATTAAAAAATTAAAAGTCTAAAATTAATTATCTTTGCAGAAAGAAATTGGATTAAAATGACCATTAAAGAAAAACAGCAGGAAATTATCGACGAATTTGCGTTTCTTGAAGATTGGGAGCAGAAATATGAGTATATCATTGACCTGGGTAAAGAACTAAAGGGGCTTTCAGAAGATAAGAAAATAGATGACAACCTTATTAAAGGCTGTCAGAGTAAAGTGTGGATTGATGCTGAGTTTAAAGAAGGAAAACTTTTCTTTAATGCAGACTCTGACGGAATATTGCCAAAAGGAATTGTTTCTCTCTTAGTGAGTATTTACAGTGGTCATTCTACCCAGGAAATATTAGATTCAGATTTTGAATTTATTTCAGAAATAGGATTACAGGAATTCCTTTCCCCATCAAGAGCCAATGGATTGATGGCAATGACCAAACAAATCAAATTTTACGCTGTTGCTTATCAATTGAAATCATAACCGTGACCAGAATTTTAGCATATCGTTTTTCTGCATTTGGAGATGTTGCCATGACGGCACCTGTTTTCAGAGAGTTTCTGGAACAAAATCCTGATGTGGAAATTATTATGGTTTCCAGGAAGAATTTTGAAGCCTTATTTGCAGGAATTCCGAATGTGATATTCAAGGGAATTGATCTGGATGAGTATAAAGGTTTTTTTGGGTTAAGAAGATTAAGTAATGAGCTGATCAAGGAATTCAGTCCGGATTATATTGCCAATCTTCATGATGTGATCAGAACTAAAGTCTTAGATAAATTTTACGCAAGAAGAGGCCTGAAAGTCTTTAAAATAGATAAAGGAAAGGAAGAAAAAGAACACCTTACAGATGTCTGGAACCTGAATAAAGTACAGCTGAAAAAAACAGTGGAACGGTATGCTGATGTATTCCGTGCTATGGGCTTTCAGGTAACGCTTTCAGAAAAGCTGAGATCTCTTTCCGGAAATAAATCGGGGATAGGTTTTGCTCCTTTTGCCCAACATAAGGGAAAAATGCTTCCTTTGGAAAAATCATTTGAACTGGCTAGAATACTGGCGCAAAAAAATACCGTCTATTTTTTTGGGGGAGGAAAGAAGGAAACAGAAACGCTTGAAAACTGGGAAAGTCAGATCCCTAACACGAAAAGCCTTTCCGGAAAGTTGAGCCTTACGGAAGAACTTCATAAAATAGCAGGACTGGAAGTGATGATTTCTATGGATTCTGCCAATATGCACCTGGCAAGTCTTGTAGGGACAAGATGTGTTTCCATATGGGGAGCAACGCATCCTTACGCCGGATTTTTAGGATTTGGACAAAGTGAAGACGACGTGGTTCAGGTAAAAGATCTTACCTGCAGGCCATGTTCTGTTTTTGGCGATAAAGAATGCTACAGGGGAGATTGGGCATGTCTTGAAGAATTTAATATCCAAAAAGTGATAGACAAAATCTGAAGACATGGAGCTTTCAATATGTATTCCCGTATTTAATTTTGATGTCCGTGAACTCGTCGTTGGGTTAAAAAAAGAAATTGATATCAATGGCATTGATGCGGAGATTATTTTGATTGATGACGCTTCAGAGACTTCTTTTAAACAAATTAACACTTCTCTTCAGGATCATGTTCATCATTTGATTTTTCTGGAAGAAAATATTGGAAGATCCAAAATCCGGAATCTTTTTCTTCAATATGTGCGAGGAAAATATCTTCTGTTTTTAGACTGTGATGTAAAGATCGACAGCAAAAAATTTCTTCAGAACTATTTGTGCCAACTAAAAAAGAAGCCGGATATAGAATTGATATACGGCAATTTTAAAATTGCATCTCAATACTCCAACACACTCAGAAACAGATACTCTGTGGAAAGAGAGATTTTTTCGGGAGATCAGTCGGCTGATTTTTCACTGTTTAAAACCGTAAACTTTATCATCAAAAAAGAGGTTTTCGAGAAATTTCCTTTTAATGAAGAGCTGACGGATTATGGCTATGAAGATTTTATTTTTGCCAAACTTCTTGAGCTGAATAAGGTAAAGTTTCTGGCAATTAACAACCCTGTCATTCATTTTGATGATACCACTAATGGCGTTTTTCTGAGAAAAGCAGAAATAGGCATGAATTCTTTATTCAAGCTTTCAGAAAGTGGCCAAAATAATGTTTTTATAAAAGATATCAAAGTGTATAAGGTCGCAATGAAATTAAGGCAATTAAAGCTGGCTTCTCTGTTTCTCTTTGCCTATGGAATTTTTGAAGATAGCATAAAAAAGAACCTTCTTTCGGAAAGCCCTCACATGAAGTGTTTTGATTTTTATAAACTGGGTGTATTGCTCAGGAAAATGAAATAACCTTTTATCCTTAAAACAAAAAAATCTCCCAGTTTCCTGAGAGATTTCTACATTAAATAGTTTTATTTGTACTCAATATTAAATAAGAATCCATTGTCAATAGCTCCGTTTTTGTCTCTACATAAAATCTGCAAAGTATTATTGTTTAAAATGCCATAGCCAAAAGAAGGCAGGGTTGTAATGCTTGCATCCCCTTGCTGGGCTGTAATCTGTAGACTTTGGATCGTATTGATAGTATGGGGCAATGTAATGAGGTAGATTCCCTGGCTGTATCTCATTGACGTTAATCCATTTGTTCCATTAGTATATGTTCCATCTGCATTGATACTCAGCCTTCCGGTATTATATTCTTTCTTTAACTTTATAATGTTTTTTAAGTTTAAACTGGGCCTTAAAACTTCATCACTATAATAATTAAAATCAGTAATTTCAAAAGATTCTGAATTCCAGGGAATATGCCAGGCTGGTTTACCTGCTTCCGGAATAAAACTATTACCAGCGAGAAATCCATTACCTGTCATATTTAAAACCTGGTTTCCCTGGGCTTCTGCTGCTACCAGAATATTATAATAGGTGTGGTGGTCATTTGAAAGACGGTTAAAGGTATTCCCGGTTATATTATGTACTCCCTCTCTAAGATTGGTTATTTTTATATCAGCCTCTCCTTTATTACCTTCAAAATAATTATTAATTGCATTAAGGCCAACAGTTCCATTGGCAGCATTAAATACAATATCTAATGGATTGCCGGAATTTCCTTCAAATCCACAACTGTCAAATTTTACATTGTGACAGTTTTCTAAATAGACGCCAGAAACAGAGTTTGAGTGAAATCCACAACTGACAAAATTTATTAAATTCGGAGGAGTAAATCCTCCAGGTTGCATTGAGCCTTTTAATGCTGTTTTGCACCATCTTGCATTGACTCTGGTTAACATACCCAGGGCTACATCATTAAATTCTATTCCATTACTAAACCTAAAAGCATCAATGTCTTCCAATTCAACATAAACTGCTTTTTCAAATTTAAGACCGGTTCCACCGTTGCTAATTCCTATATCTGGTCTTACAATTGAAAATCCTTTCATTTTTACGAACTGAAATTCATTCATTCCTTTGAAGTAAATGGCTGTATTGCATTCATTATTATTTTCGCTTTTTATTATTGTTACACCAATACCTGCTCCTTCAATTTCATAACTTTTTAGATTATTTGTTTGTGATATGTCTATTGATATTTGATTAATAATTTTAATAACTCCACCTGGAAGCTTTAATTTTGCTCTAAGCTTGATTGCTATATCAATTGCTTTTTGTAAGGGTAAAGTATCATCAGCTTGGCCATCAGCTTTCAATCCTATTTTTTTAATATTAAAAGAATTGTTTGCAGTAAATTCCGTATCAACATAATACGTGTTATCCTTCTTTCTATATATGAAGCTGTCTAGCTTAGAATCATCCATTAAACTGCCATCATACCAATATGCAGTTTTTTTGAAATTTACATTCTCAAAAGTATGGCTATCTATTAAGCTTACTAAATCATCCATTGGATAATTACTTGTTGGTGAAAAAAAATCATCCGTGTAAATCATTTGTTTTTGTATTAATTGTTAAAATATTTATTTTAGTCCTTTAAGTTTAACTCAAAGGTAGTAGGGGATAGCGTCAAAAGTTGACGTATTATTTTAAAATTATCTGAAATAACCTTTATTTTAACAAGTGAAAACAAAATGTAAGAGTAAAAGAAAATTTTAGAGGGAAGGAATTCATCTCTATAGTGCATAAAAAAATCTCCCAGTTTCCTGAGAGATTTTGTGGGCCCTGAGGGATTCGAACCCCCGACCCTCTGGGTGTAAACCAGATGCTCTGAACCAACTGAGCTAAGAGCCCTGAACTTTTTTTGAAAGGCTTCAGTTACCTTTGTGTGGGCCCTGAGGGATTCGAACCCCCGACCCTCTGGGTGTAAACCAGATGCTCTGAACCAACTGAGCTAAGAGCCCCTATACTTGTTTCCTCGTTTAGAGTGGTGCAAATATACGACTTATTTAGAAATCTCCAAATTTTTTTCTAAAAATTCTCCAACTACAAAGTTGCTTCCGCCGATAAAAATCATTTCTTCATTTGTACATCGCTCTTTTGCAGAAAGATAGGCTTCCTGTACAGAATTGAAAATTTTATAAAAAATTTTTGCTTCGCGCAGTAGGTTTTCATAATCGTCCGGGTGTCTTCCCCTATTGATAGATGGTTTTGCAAAATAAAATTCAGAATTCTCGGGAAGTAAATCCATCACTTCATCTATCTTTTTATCGTTCACAAATCCCAAAATGACATGCTTATGCCTGTCTATAGAATTAAGTTGTGAAAAAACATACTCTAAACCGGCCTGATTATGTCCTGTATCACAAATAGTAAGCGGATTCTTTGAAAACTCAAACCAACGGCCAATGAAGCCTGTATTTTGATGAACACTCAGCAGGCCTTTCTCAATGGCTTCATCTGAAATTTTAATACTTAATTTTTTTAATTCTTCAATCATAGCCAATACCACACGGATGTTCTTCTGCTGATAATTTCCCTTTAAATCTGAGGTAAGGGTAGTAGGAAGTAATGTGGAGTCTATAAAATGAGCATTTTCCCGTGCCGCTTTTTCTCTGATGATATCTTTTACCAATTCGTTTTCATCGCCTGAAATAATGGGAGTATTGGGTTTGATAATCCCTGCTTTTTCTCCTGCAATCTCTTCAATAGTGTCTCCCAATATGTTTTGATGATCAAGCTGAACATTAGTGATAGCGGAGATCAGAGGTTTTATAATGTTTGTTGAATCCAGTCTTCCGCCTAATCCAACTTCAATAATAGCAAAATCTACCTGCTGCTGGGCAAAATACTCAAAAGCCATAATGGTGGTAAATTCAAAAAAAGAAGGAAGGATATTTTCAGGGAGTTTTTTAAGTTTTTGAATAAAATTAAAAACAAATTCCTGATCACAGTTTTTACCATTAATTTTGATACGTTCTGTAAAGTCGATAAGGTGGGGGGAATTGTATAAGCCAGTTGTATAGCCGGCCTCCTGCAGTACAGAAGCCAGCATATTGCTTGAAGATCCTTTTCCGTTGGTCCCTCCGATATGGATACATTTTAACTTCTCCTGAGGGTTTCCGAAAAAAGCGCAAAGTTTAATAATATTATCCAGTCCCGGTTTATAAGCTTTCTGCCCGTCTGTCTGATAGTTGGGCATCTGTATGAAAAGCCAGTCTATAGCTTCCTGGTATTGTTCATGTGTCATGGTGCAAAATTCTCAAAAGTTTTACTAAAATGAAACAATAATTTTTTCAATCTGTAACTTTTTTATATTTAGTTCGTCTAATAGGGAAAAATCTTAATATGAAATCGTTGTGATTTATAAATTACAATACTGATGAAGATGACACGATTCCATATGACCATTAAGAACAAATAAACATATACATATGAAAAAAGTTTGGATTATCGTTTTTGGATTAGGCTGTTTGGGATTGAACGCTCAAAAGAAATGGTCCTTAAAAGAATGTGTAAGCTATGCAGTGGAGCATAATCTTCAGGTTATCCAAAATCAATATACCAAACAAAACCAAGAATACAACCTTAAAGCAGCAAAAAAAGACTATTTGCCTTCCGTATCGGGGAGTATTACGAGTGGGGTGAGTTTCGGGCAAGGATCATTAGGAGCAGGAAGTTATAGAAACGATAGATTCAATAACAGTGTTGGTGTAGGTGCCGATATTTTGGTTTATAACAATGGGAGATTGGAGAAGAATGTAAGAAAACTCCAGTTTGATGTAGAGGCCAGCCAGTATGATATTGAAGCAATTAAAAATGATATTTCGGTACAAATTGCACAGCAATATTTAACCGCTTTATTGAACAAAGAAATTGTTAAGATTTCTCAAAGCGCTGTAGAAAATGCTAAAAAACAGCATGACAGAGCAAAGATAACCACTCAGGTTGGGACTACCGCACAGACTGTTTTAGCGGAAGCAGAGGCAGCCTGGGCGAGAGAAAAGCAAAATCTTAAGACCGCAGAGGTTAATGTAGGAAGAGCTCTGTTTGCGATCGCTCAGCTTTTGCAACTTTCGGATTATAAAGATTTTGATGTGGAAAATGTAGATATTCCTGAAGCACTAGATTCACAGTTGGTAACGGCTGACGAGGTTCTTACAAAAGCCTATGATATACAACCCCAGATAAAAGCAGCCGAAAGCAGGATAAGATCTGCTGAAGCACAAACTGAGGTAAGTAAAACGGCATTCTGGCCTACATTAACAGCAAGTGCTGGTCTTAACACTTTCTATAATAGGCAATTTAATGTTCCTCCAGGTGTGGTGCAGGGAACATTTTTTGAACAATATAAAGATCAGTTTGGACAAAATGTAGGATTATCACTTAATATCCCTATCTTCAATAAAGGGAAAACAAAATTACAGGTTGAGCAGTCCAAATTAAATGAAAGTGTTAGCAAAATTACCCTTGAACAGCAGAAACAAACAGTAAGACAAAATATACAGAAAGCCCAGTTTGACGCAGATGCCAATTATGAAAATTATCTGGCTGCTGTAGAAGCAGAGAAAAGCTCAAAGCTGGCTCTTGATTTTGCTGATAAAAGCTATGCTGCAGGAAGATCAACCATTTATGACGTAAATGTTGCAAGAAATAATTATGCAAATGCACAGGGATCAGTAGCACAGGCGAAATATAATTATCTTTTCAGCCTTAAGCTGTTGAATTTCTATGCAGGAATTCCATTAAGTTTGTAAAATGCCGATTAAATCATTAGAAAAATATTTACCACCAAACACGCTTACGTATTTAAGAGTCTGGTTTTCAGATCATTATATTCATATAAAAGTTACAAGAAACCGGAATTCCAAACTGGGAGATTATAGAAAGCTTCCGGACAATTCCCATGAAATTACAGTAAACTCTACTCTTACTCCACAGCTTTTTTTCTTTGTGCTGACGCATGAGCTGGCACATTTAATTGCTTTTGAGAAATATGGAAGAAGAATTTCTCCCCATGGTAATGAATGGAAAGAAACATTTAGAAAAATGCTTATTGAAAGTCTTGATATTTATGATGAGGATCTAAAACCGATCATTGTAAAGTTTTCAAAAGCACCTAAAGCAAATTTTATGGCTAGCCCTGATCTTGTAAGATATTTTCATACTGAAAAACAAGATGATAGCCTGCAGTTTATTGAGGAGCTCCAAAAGGGAGAATTTTTTATATACCGCAACGAAAAGTATTTATTAGAAGGTCTGGTTAAAAAAAACTATCTTTGTAAGAACCTGGCTACTGGAAGAAAGTATTCTTTCAAACCTTTAGCAAGGGTAGAAAAATGTAGCTAAGAATGTTAAAATCAGATAGATACTGTGTGATAATGGCGGGTGGAATCGGTAGCCGGTTCTGGCCGATGAGTACACAGAAATTTCCAAAACAGTTTCAGGATATTTTAGGAGTGGGGCGTACTATGATTCAGCAGACTTATGACAGAATCAGTAAGCTTATTCCTAAAGAACAGATATTCGTGATTACGAATAAAGAATATGTTGCACTTTCCCAGCAGCAGCTGCCTGAGATTCCTGAAGAAAACATTGTAGGTGAACCCCTGATGAAAAATACAGCGGCCTGTAACCTGTATATGGCTAATAAGATCGCTGAAATTAACCCTGATGCTACCATGATTGTTCTTCCGGCAGATCATTTGATTCTTAAGGAAGATGTATTTTTGGAAAAAGTAGAGCTTGCTTTTGACCTTGCTTCAAAACATGATTACCTGGTAACGCTGGGCATTACTCCTACAAGGCCTGATACGGGATATGGATATATTCAGTTTGTAGAGAAAAAAGGCTCAGAATATTTTAAAGTAAAAACATTTACAGAAAAACCTATTCTTGAAATTGCCCAGAATTTTCTGGAAAGTGGAGACTTCCTGTGGAATGCAGGAATATTTATCTGGAATATAAAAAGTATTCATCACGCTTTTGAAATGTACCTGCCCGAGATGATGCAGCATTTTATGGCCTGCGAATATAATTCTGAAAATGAAAACAGCTGCATTGAAACCATTTACCCTAAAGTACAGAAAATTTCCATAGATAACGGAATTCTGGAAAAAGCAAAAAATGTATATGTAATTCCTGCCAATTTAGGATGGAGTGATCTGGGTACATGGACCTCTGTATACGAAAATACGGATAAAGATGAAAACGGGAATGCTGTAAAATTAAAGCATTTACTGACCTACAATTCTAAAGGAAATATTATCCGCCTCAAAAACAATAATAAGGCGGTCATTATTGATGGCCTGGAAAATTATATCGTTGTAGATACCGATAAGGCCCTTCTTATCTGCCCACGCGATAATGATCAGCTGATCAAGGATTACGTTCTCGATTTAAAAAGCTTTAAAAAAGGAGATAAATTTATGTAAAAAATTGGTATATTTCTGCTGATTTCTAAAGTATGATAAAAATTACCACCCAATTCACGATTCTTGTATTTGTACTTTTAGGATTCCTGGGATATGCTCAGGAAAAGAAAAAGTTTTCAAACATTCCAAATATTCTACAACGTATAGAACCCGATGACAAAATAGATTCATGGGTGCTGGTATATAATAGCTATGGCAAAGGTCAGGAGCTAAAAACTTCTGGCGGAAAGATAAGCTACACCCCTCAGTTTTCAGGTTTTAATCTGTTTCCAAGTGAAGACAGCTTTTATTATATTGCTTACTCGGCAGGAGGTAAAATCAGCTATATTATGGATGTGGATGGCCTGAAAAAATTTGTAGGTAAGATCGATAATGCTGAAGAGGCAGCTGTTGTGCTGACCGCTGACGGATATCTTGTAGATGAGGAATTTAAAGATCTTGCAGGCAATTATCATGAAGACCGCACCAACTATTATTTAGATCTGGGAAAACTGACTTCAAAGGAATGCCCTTATCAAAAAACTCATTATACATTGACCGTAAATAAATCTACGGGAGAAATAGCCAATGTAAAAGATAATGGGACCTATATTGAGCTTTATAATAAAAAATGTGCTAATAACCCCCGTCTTTTAAAGATCGAGAAAAAAGAAGAACCGAAAGATGAGCCAAAAAGAACTACCAAACGAAAATAAATCTTACGAAACTGAACGATTGATTCTCCGTCCAATGTCTTTAGAAGATAAGGAGCTTATCTTTGAACTTTATAACAGCCCAAAGTTTATCCGGTATATTGGTGATCGTAATATTAAAACAGTTGATGCTGCTGAAGATTATATCAGAAATAAATTTATTCCGCAGATTGAAAGGTTAGGCTACGGAAATTACCTTGTCATGACTAAAGAAGGGAATAACAAGATTGGTGGAGTAGGGATCTTTGAAAGAGACGGTCTTGATGTTGTGGATATCGGATATTCTCTGTTGGAAGAGTTTGAAGGTCAGGGATATGCTTATGAAGCGGCTCAAAAGGTTAAAGCCATTGCAATGGAAGAGTTCGGATTGTCGAAAATATCTGCCATTATTTCAAAAGATAATCTATCTTCTCAGAAGCTGATTGAGAAACTGGGGCTGAAATTTCAAAAACATATTACTCTTCCCGGTGAGGATGAAGAATTAAACTATTACGAAACAGACTAATAATCACAATAAAAAAATACAAATAGATTCACAAATGATATTCGTGAATCTATTTGTATTAAAAGAACTATCCCTCCAAAATTTGCTCGGCAGCTGTTTTTGAAGTTACTTTGTCAATGAGTCTTGTGCAGATTCCGTTTTTATCAAAAATAAAAGTTGTTCTTACAATTCCCATATAGGTTTTTCCGAACGTCTTTTTTTCCTGCCAGACTCCAAATTTTTCAATGATATCATGATTTTCATCAGCAATAAGATCATATGGAAATGCAAGCTTACTATGAAAATTTTTCTGCTTTTTTACAGAATCCCCGCTTATTCCCAATAACTGAAAACCGGCTTTCTCAAGCCTGGAATAATTATCACTCAGATTACAGGCCTCCACAGTACATGTTGGGGTGTTCGCTTGAGGATAAAAGAAAACAACCAGCTTTTTCCCAATTAATTTTGATGAGGATACTGTTTCTCCATCCTGATTTATTCCTTCAAATTCAGGTAATTTGTCTCCAACTTTCAGCATAATGATTTAATTTTGTTCAAATTTAAGGGTTACATGACAAAAAAACAAAGAGCCGAGCTCGTTCAGATAGAACTGGATAAATTATATCCTACCACACCTATTCCTTTGGATCATACCGATCCTTATACACTAATGGTTGCAGTAGCACTTTCTGCACAAACGACAGATAAAAAAGTAAATCAGGTGACTCCCGATCTTTTTGCCGTAGCAGGAACTCCGCAAAGAATGGCAAAACTGGAAGAATATCAGATCAAAGAACTGATTAAAGAAATAGGACTGTCCAATACCAAGGCTAAAAACCTGAAAAGGATGGCCGAGCTTTTATTGGAAAGACATAATGGAGTGGTTCCCCAAACATATGAAGAATTGGAAGCGCTTCCCGGAGTGGGGCATAAGACCGCTTCTGTAGTCATGAGCCAGGGATTCGGATTCCCGGCATTTCCGGTGGATACACACATCCATCGTTTGATGACACAATGGAAACTGACATCAGGGAAAAATGTAGTGGAAACAGAGCGTGATGCAAAAAATCTGTTTCCCGAAGAGGTTTGGAATAAACTTCATCTTCAGATCATTTTCTATGGTAGAGAATATTCACCGGCCAGAGGAAAGGGGGACAAGGATTTCATTACCAAAATGATGTTTGAGAAATAAAAGACGATCTATATCTATTGAAGTCAGAAATAGTTGGCTATTCTGATATATTTTACAGCCCGTAACCTTATAGGTTTCAAAAATCTATAAGGTTTTGGCAAAAAGCTCAATGTGCAAAGAAAGGGTTTTCGAAAACAAATTTTTTCCAATAATCATAACCTATTTTAGGATATGTTTTCGGACACCCCTTATTTCATATGTTTAATTTGGGCATCAGACTTTTACGAAATTATCAATTAGTAAGACTTAAATATCCAGCAGTCTTCTATGATAGTTAATTTGCCCCAAATGATAATCCAAATGGGTAATCAGGTGGATCAAAAAATAATCTGTGGTCATTTCATATCCTAAAGGTTCAAGAGGATATTCTTTTTTCAGGTCATCATCAGATAGTTGGCCTAATACGGAATCAGCCATTATCACAGTAGCTTCAACTTTTGCAATAAGCTCAGCTTTTGGAATGTTTTTCAAAGAAAATTCGAGGTCGCGTTGTCTTACATATCCGGTCTTTCCAAGCTCTGCTCCAATGAAACTGTTAAGGTTTCCCAACAGATGAAGACAAAGATTGCCTCCGCAATTGGCAATGTTTTTATCAGTCTTCCATAGATTTTCCTCATTTTGATAAGCTTCAATTTCTGCTTTTAATTTATTTAAATCTCTATTGTAAAGAGATCTCAGACTTTCTATAAACATATCTTATTTTATTTTTAAAATTATTGAAATTTTCTGAATGAAAAAAAGGTGCTGAAATAAACAGCACCTCTTAGGGTATTTAGATAAAAAATCTATTTTTGTTTTTTAGCCCAAAGTTCCATTTTTCTGTTCAGAACCTCCAATGGAAGACAGCCCTGGCTTAGTACTTCATCGTGGAAGCTTGCCAGGTTAAATTTATTTCCAAGTTCTTTTTGGTATTTTTCTCTTAATTCACGGATTCTTAATGAGCCTATTTTATATCCAAGAGCCTGACCAGGCATTGCCATATATCTTTCCACTTCTGCAGTAGCAGATCCTTCATCATAAGAAATATTACTTAAGAAGTATTTAATAGCCTCTTCTCTGGTCATTTTTCCTGTGTGGATGCCCGTATCAACTACCAGTCTTACCGCTCTCAGCATCTGATCACTCAGATATCCCATTTTCTGATAAGGATCTGTATATAACCCGAATTCAGGTCCCAGAGTTTCGCAATAATGCGCCCAGCCTTCTCCATAGGCTCCAAACCATCCGAATCTCATGAACTTGGGAAGGTTTGTGTTCTCCTGTTGAAGAGAAACCTGATAATGGTGCCCGGGGATCGCTTCATGAAGGAAAAGGGACTCCATTCCCGAAGTGACATTGAATTGTGAGGGATCGGGAAGAGGAACATAAAAAATCCCTGCTCTTTTGCCATCCGGAGTTCCGGGAATATATTCAGCACTGGCACTGGCTTCTCTGAATTTTTCCGTTTGCCTGATTTCAAATTTTGTTTTTGGGGTAACGTTAAACATCGTTTTAAGCTTCGGGGTAATCTTTGCTAAAATGCTGTTAAAGCCTTGTAAAACTTCTTTAGAGGTTTTATAAGGCATTGCTTTTGAGTCTGTTTTAACAAAATTGATAAATTCTTCCAGTGTTCCGGTGAAGCCTACCTGTTTTTTTACCTTTTCCATCTCGGCACGAAGCATGGCTACCTGCTGCTGTCCGATTTTATTAATTTCTTCAGGTGATTTTTTTGTGGTAGTCCAGCTTTTTACATAATAGCCGTAAATTTCGTTTCCATTGGGAAGGCTGTTGTAGCCATCATTATCTCTTGCTTTTGGAAGGTATTCCTTTTCTAGGAAATTACCCATTTTAGTATAGGCAGGAATAATTTTTTTGGTAATGGCCTCTTTATAAAGTTCTGAAAATTTATCTTTCTGAGCCTGGGTGAAACTTTTCGGGAAGTTTTTAATAGGTCCGTAGAAAATGTTTTTTTCCATATCAGGAGTGATAATTTCCTGAGAGGTCATTTGGGGTATCATTTTGGCAACCAGTTTTTTAGGGAGAACGATTTTATTGTTTATCCCTTCACGGAAGTTGTCTGCGGCGGCATCCATCCATGCCGGGAATTTTTCCATTCTTTTTAGCCAGTCGCTGTAATCTTTTTCCGTTTTAAAAGGTTGGCTTCCCTGTCCGCTTCCATACAGCGGAAAATTTAAAGGAAGACCTCCAAACTGAGTAAAAGGAATATATTCCGGATGATAGGCATAAGCCTCTATTTTATCCTTTAAGGTATAATCCAGTACATCATAAACGACTTTATCTTCATCAGAAAGGCTTTTATAATCTACATTGTCCAGTTGCTTTTGTACCGAATTATAGAAAGCAACTTCTCCTGAAATAAAATCTTTATCAATAGTAATGGGAAGCTGGTCATTGTATCTTGTATCTCCCTGTGCTGTAGCGTCTAAAGGGTAAAGTTTAAGATACTGTTCATAATAATTGGAGGCAATAGAATCCAGATTGGTAGGAGTAACTTTGGTAAGGGGAGAATCAGACTTCCTGCAGGAAGCAAGGCTTATCATCAATCCCAATCCCAAAATACTTTTTGATAAAACATTTTTCATTTTCAGAATCTTTATGAAACAAAAGTAAGTATTATTGGGTGATTCAGACTCATCATTAAACTTGAATTAAAAAATTATTTTCAAAATCCTTTTAACTTTCAATCAATTTTTTATCTTTGTCTAAAGCATTTAACAATCATATTATTACAGTTCTTTTTTTAAGAAAAAATGAAAGGGATTTTAAAAATTTACCATCCGGACGAAACATTAAAGTACAATATCCGAAATACTTATTGTAAACCAGTCTACAGCAACCAGCAACATTTTTTAGAGGTTGAAATTATAACGGATGACGGTTTGGATCATGTAGATGATGATTCATTACAGTACAACTTTCCGCAGCTTTCACTCGAAGTTTTCGATTTTCCTATTGAATCAGCGGAATTAGAAGGCAAAACGATTACAATCAGTGATTCTGATGAGGAAACTTACACAGAAGTAGACCTATTCGATGATGAAGATGCCTACATCTATGATAATGAGCTTCTATTTGAGAAAAATGAAGAGGACGTGCTTCAGGTTATCTGGAAAGGAACTATTGATGATTTCTACACAGGATCAGATACGCCGATTCCTTTCAGACTAAAGTGCGAATTCAGCCAGGATGATATTGTGGTAGACGAAGACTAAACATCGCTACTCTCAATTTTTATATCAAATTTCTTTTCAAAATTTCTTTTGGAAAGAAATTTGCTGTTTATATCTGATAACAAACTTTAAGTTGTTTTTAAGCAATTTTTAAGATATCATTTCATAATATTCCACTACATTTGTCGTTAAAACTTTTATAAAAAAATTCACATTAATGCTGTTAACGGAACTTACTCAGATTTTATTTGCGCAAATTGCTACACCTGCAGTTGCTACAGACAATTTAGAATTTTCATTTTGGAAGATCATGTTCCACGGAGGAGCTTTCGCTAAAATAGTGATGGCAATTGTACTGCTGTTGGGAGTGTTTTCTTTATACCTGTTTTTTGAGAGGTTTTTCTTTATTAAAAGATTAACATCAAAAACAGATTCCAATTTCATGAATAATATTGAAGACTTTGTGAAAGCAGGAAAGATTGAAGCGGCTGCAGATTATTGCAAAACGCAAAACTCTCCGGAGGGAAGAATTTTAGAAAAAGGAATTTCAAGATTGGGCCGTCCTGTTTCTGATATTGTAAGCGCAATGGAGGCTCAGGCTCAGGTAGAAGTGGCCAATATGGAGAAAAACCTTAACCTTTTGGCTGTGGTTCCAAGTATTGCTCCTATGTTAGGGCTTTTGGGAACGGTGATCGGGATGATTATTGCATTCTTTAATTTATCACATGCAACGGGATCTTTCTCTCCTAAAACACTTTCAGAAGGTATTTATACCGCTTTAGGACAGACAGCTGTAGGTTTGGCAGTTGCTATTCCTGCTAATTTTTGTTACAATATTCTTTTAACAAGAATTGACAAGTTTGTATTGAAAGCTCAGAATATGTCTGGTGAATTTTTAGATCTTATCAACAAACCTTTATAAATCTTTCTTATGAAATCGCTGCCAAAAAACCTTTTCAGGAAATTATTAATTGAGCGATTCCATCTGACCATTAACCTATTAGAAGAAACAGATGAAAATTCAAAGAAGAAATAAAGCGAATCCGGAATTCAGTTTAGCAGCGATGACAGATGTTATCCTGTTGATGCTGATCTTCTTTATGATAACATCCTCTGCCGCCAACCAAAGTGCTATAGAGGTGAATCTTCCAAAAGCCGGAGCTACTGAGGATAATATTCCTAATCCTTTGACGGTAAGCATTAAACCTGATGGTTCATTTTTTGTAGATGATAATCCGGTAAATAAAGGTGAGCTTGAGCAGATTATTGTTAATAAGCTAACTAATCAGACCAACAAGTCTTTTACCATCAGAGCTGATGAAAATACACTGCATAAGGATGTGGTTTTTGTGATGGAAATTGCTGAAAAAAACAAGCTTAATATTGCTATTGCAACCGTTAAAGATAAATAAGTAAGAATTATTGAAGATGAGAAGCTATACTGCCAACAAAAACGAAGAAAATAAAGACAGGGTAAAGAGTGCTTTGCTTACTGTCCTTATTTGGTCCGCCGTTTTGCTTTTTGTTTTTTTATATAAATTAAAACCCGAACTGGATAAAGATCCCGAGGTCATCACAACCATGCTTGTTAATTTCGGTGACAATAGAAACGGAAAAGGAATCGAAGAACCGGCCGAGCAACCGGGCAGTTTAGCGGCTGCTACGGAAGAGGTTACTCCCGAGCCGGCAGAAACACCCGTTCCTGAAACAAAGACGGTTGTAAAGCCCGAACCTGCACCTGAACCAAAGAAAGCTGAAGTGAAGGAAAAGGTGATCACAGGAAATAACTCGAAAACAACAGTTCCTAAAAAAGAGGAGTCAAAAAAAACAAATAAAAAAGAAACTACCAGCACCAGTGCCTCTAAAAACACTAAAAAAGCAGGGGCTGCCACTGCAAATTCCAAAACAGGAAATGGGGATGGAAAAGGGAATGCCGCTATCGGAAACCTGATCAAAGGAAGAGGTACAAAAGCAGGAAGTCAGGGAACTGGTGAAGGCATTGGAAACGCCGGAGATCCTTTAGGCGGAGACGGAAACGGAGACAGTAAGGTAGGAATAGACAGAAAGCTTGTTGGATATATTCCCGGAACAATGGGTAGAGGAGGAGCTCAGCCTGCTCATAGCTGTACTGCAAGTGGGTCTATTACCATTGCTTATACCGTAGATAAAGCAGGAAATGTAGTTTCTGCAAGAAGAGTAGGAGGCGTTTCAGATCCCTGTGTATCTTCTACATCCGTTACATGGGTTAAGAAGTATGTAAAGGCCGAAAAGGCCAGCACGTCTTCAACCGGAACTTATAAAATAACATTCTAAACATACAAAAGCACTTTATTCAAGTGCTTTTTTTATTTCATTAATTCTGTTGATGACAGGGAGAGCAAAAATTCCACTGGTCTGAAGATACAGCTCATAAAATGTTTTTGCTTTATCCAGAAGGTCATTGTTTTGACCTTGTTTTCCTGTGAAATAGAAAAGATTACCCAGCATTTCGTAATAATCTTTATGATCTCTTTCCTGTCTTTCGTTGACCATGTCTATCAGCTCTTCTTTCGTTTTTGAAGAGATTTCGGTAAAACTCATCTTAAAAATATCTCGCATCAGGGTATCAAAATCCAGTTCCTTCTGCATTAAACTTTCTTCCGGTTTATCTAAAATAAGCTTTTCCAGTGCCTGGGTTAATTGGCGGATGAGTCTTAGGGTAAATTCTTTATCTGTAATCATAATGGTTTGTTTTTGTTGCTAGTTGCTAGTTGCTAGTTGCTGATTATGTAGTTATGTTCGCCAGCTTAGCAGGACGTATTTTATAAAGTTGTTAATTTTTCCTCCTAAGAGTTTGTATTGCTCGGCTTTTTCTTTAAAGCCTGTACTTAATTCCGGGTAAAGCCTTATTATTTTTGATAGATGGCATACTGTTTCATCACAGCTAGCTTGAGAGTAGGTAAGAAATCTGATAAAGTCTCTTTTGTAATTATTTCTTCCATATCCTTCAGCAATATTGGTCACAACAGAATCTGCGGACCGTCTTAGCTGGCTGCCCAGCTCATATATTTCATATTTTGGTAATTTATAAATATCAAGTTTTTCGTAGCTCATTAATAACTTTTTAACAGTTAAAACTAATACCTGGCAACTATCAACTGGTTATGCAAAAAACAAATAGGCTAAAGCAATAGACGTAATAATACCCACAAGATCGGCGAGAAGCATGGCAATTACCGTGTATCTCGTGTTCTTTACCGCTACGGCGCCAAAATAAACGGCGATTACGTAGAAGGTGGTATCTGAGCTTCCCTGCAGAACGGCAGCAAGCTGTCCCTGGAAGCTGTCTGGTCCAAAAGTACTCATGGTATCCACCATCATTCCTCTTGCTCCCGAACCGGATAGAGGTTTGATGAGTGCTGTTGGAAGCCCATCAACAAATCGGGGATCAAGGCTGGCAATGTTGGCAACCCATTTCATTCCGTCAATGATTACATCAAAAACACCGGAGGTTCTTAATAACGAGATGGCAATTAACATTCCAACCAAATAAGGGATAATCTTTACACAGGTGGTAAAACCTTCTTTTGCTCCTTCAATAAAAGCATCAAAAACATTGATTTTCTTATAAACGGCACCCAGTACAATAGCCAGGAATATAAAGAGAATCAGTCCGTTGCTCAATACTTTGCTGAAATCGTCCAGTTCATCCTTGCTTAGCTGTACGAGATAAACTACCAGTAAAGCAATCACTGCAGAAATTCCTCCTACATAGGCAATAACTACCGGCCGAAGCAGATTGATCTTCTGATATAAAGAAACGATAATCATGGCAGCCAATGTTGCTGCAAAAGTAGCAATCATACAGGGAAGGAAGATATCAGTAGGTGTTTTTGAGCCCATTGATGCCCTGATGGCGATAATGGATACGGGAATCAGGGTCATTCCTCCGGCATGAAGGCAGAGAAACATGATCTGAGAGTTGCTGGCAGTATCTTTATTGGGATTCAAGCTTTGCAAACTTTCCATGGCTTTTAACCCAAAAGGAGTTGCCGCATTATCAAGTCCCAAAAGATTGGCACTGAAATTCATCAGCATATGTCCGAAAGCGGGATGATTTTTGGGAATATCGGGAAAGAGCTTTGAGAAAAAAGGTTGAATGAAACGGCTCAGAAGATTAATTCCTCCTGCTTTTTCAGCAATGCTCATGAACCCCATGAAAAGGGTCATGATACCAATAAGGCCAATACATATTTTTACGGCTGTTTCCGAAGTTCCGATGACACCATCAGCTTCCTGAACACGGTAAACCTTTACATTCTGCTTTAAAGAGTCTGTCTTATAGTGAATTCTGCTGTCTGCAAAATCATTTTTCTTCATCAGGTTGTCTCTGACAATGGGAGTGAGGGCGCTCATCTGCTGTGATGCAATTTGAACTGTATCTCCACCTTTCCCTACCACCATATCATTGAAAATGGTTTTGTAGTGACTTGATGAAATGTATTTTATACTTGCAATGGCAATGGCGATGATAATAAAAGCCGACCAAATTCTGCTGAGAACCATCCGATTTAATTAATTGTTTAAACTTATCAAAAATACTTTAAACCACAAAGGGGATAAAAGAATTAAACACTTTAGTTTCTGTAAAATAAATATCATGCAGCTGAGAAAAGTCCTTAATCTTTAAAAATCCTTGATTTCCACCTTTTGTATGCTGATTTATTTTAACGCTATGTTCGCCAAGATTTTATTGGGAAGTAAAAATTACGATCGCAGCGGAGTTAGCACTTGGCAGAGTTCATAAGTTAGAGATCCTTGCTGAACGAAGTGCCTTTGCGACCGAAAATATGCATAAGGATTTATCATCCCTTTGCGTATTCTCTGCGTTTGAAACAAAAAATATTACTCTTCAAGATAAACCAGATGACCTTCAAAATCATCATCCAGATTTTTCAGTACTTTGGCATCGTCCATTTTCTTTACCAACCCATCAATGAAGAAACTTTTTTCAAAGAACTGACGGTGAATACCAGGCAGGAGCTCCATGAAATAATCCATTCCGATTTTGTTATTATGAAGGTCCATTTTGGTTTCCAAAGGTTTATTGGGAAACAGTTCTTCATGCATATCCGTCATTCTTTTGCAAAAATCCAGTGCTTTTTTAGGGGAAGAAACCTTACAGCAGTATGAGGTGATGAAACAAGACCATAATGCATGCCTGAAGGCATTTCCTATGCCATTATTAGAGGCTGTTTCAGGGAATTTCTTCTGTGCAATGGCGAAAGCCTGAACGGTAGCATGAAAGCTTAATATGGCAAAAAGAGGATGGGGGAGAACAAGCGATAAAAGACGCATAATCTTTTTAAAGCTCATACTCCGGATGGTATCAAAAATTATTTTAAAAGTCCTCATAAATAAAAATCTCTCCCCAATTAGAGAGAGATTGTATTGTTTAGATTAAAGATACTATGCTTTTACCGCTAAAAAATTAACTGTTTTAGCTACAGTATCCTGAATTTCAGTTCTTTTTACAATAAAGTCTACAAATCCTTTTTCCTGTAAGAATTCTGATGTCTGGAATCCTTCCGGTAAATCTCTTCCGATCGTTTCACGGATAACTCTTGGTCCCGCAAACCCGATAAGAGCTCCCGGTTCAGCCATGATGATATCAGCCGTCATAGCGAAAGAAGCTGTAATTCCTCCAAAAGTAGGATCACAAAGGTAGGCGATATATAAAAGCCCCGCTTCTGAAAGCTGAGCTAGTTTAGCCTGAACTTTAGCCAGCTGCATCAAAGAATAAGTAGCTTCCTGCATTCTTGCTCCTCCAGACTGACAGATGATCATATAAGGAAGTTTATGCTGAATACAGTAATCTACTGCTCTTCTGATTTTTTCACCCATTACAGAACCTAAAGATCCTCCTATGAAAGCAAAATCCATACAAGAAACCACCATTTCAGTTCCTTTTACAGTACCTACAGCATTTCTGATGGAATCTGTAAGTTTTGTTTTAGCTTTTACTTCTTTTAAACGGTCTTTATACGGCTTTGTATCTTTGAAGTTTAAGATATCAATACTTTCAACATTAGCATCCAGTTCGGTAAATTTACCTCCGTCAAAAAGGATGTCAAAAAATTCTGCACTTCCTATTCTCACATGAAATCCGTCTTCAGGAGAAACATAGTTATTTCTCTTTAGTTCATCGTGTTCCACAACTTTTCCAGATGGAGTCTGATGCCAAAGGCCTTTTGGAACATCCTTTTTTTCATCAGTAGAAGTGGTAATGTTTTTTGCTTTTCTTTTAAACCAGTCGAATGCCATTTTTTATTTGTATTAATGTACGATGTATCATGCAAAATGTATAAAAACAGAGTGTTATGATTACTCTGTGCTTTATACATTTTACTTTTTACAAATTTATTTTAAAGTATTTACGTTATTTAAATCTTCAAATGCTTTCACCAATCTTGTAGAGAATGTATCCTCACCTTTTCTTACCCAAACTCTTGGGTCGTAGAATTTCTTGTTAGGTTTTTCCTCTCCTTCAGGGTTTCCGATTTGAGCTCTTAAATAATCAATATTGTTTACCATATAATCTCTTACTCCTTCTGTATATGCAAACTGAAGGTCAGTATCGATATTCATTTTGATGACTCCATAGTCGATAGCTTCTCTGATTTCTTCTAAGGTAGATCCTGAGCCTCCGTGGAATACAAAGTTGATCGGCTTGGCAGCAGTTCCGAACTTTTCCTGAACATATTTCTGAGAATTGTCAAGGATTTTTGGAGTAAGAACTACATTTCCTGGCTTGTAAACTCCGTGTACATTACCAAATGCAGCTGCAATAGTAAAGTTGTCAGAAATAGCTTTTAGTTTTTCATACGTATAGGCTACATCTTCCGGTTGAGTATATAATTTAGAATTATCAACGTCTGAATTGTCAACACCGTCTTCTTCTCCTCCTGTAACTCCTATTTCTACTTCAAGCGTCATTTTAAGTTTAGCCATTCTTTCGAAATATTCAGCTGAGATGTGAAGATTTTCTTCCAAAGATTCTTCAGAAAGGTCCAGCATGTGAGAAGAGTAAAGAGATTTTCCTGTCTGCTTGAAGAATTCTTCGTTAGCATCCATTAATCCGTCGATCCAAGGAAGTAATTTCTTAGCACAGTGGTCTGTGTGTAAAATTACCGTTGCTCCGTAAGCTTCTGCCAGAGTATGGATATGTTTTGCTCCTGCGATAGCTCCTAAGATGGCAGACTTTTGTCCGTCATTACTTAATCCTTTTCCTGCATTGAAAGCAGCTCCGCCATTTGAAAACTGGATAATTACAGGAGCATTTAATTTTGCTGCTGTTTCCATAGTAGCGTTTACGTTGCTTGATCCAATTACATTGACTGCAGGTAATGCAAATTTGTTTTCTTTAGCATACTGAAAAATATCAGTAACTAACTGACCTGTGGCAACTCCTGCCGGAAAAATTCTGCTCATGTTTTACTTTTTATTATAAATTTATTAGGTGTTTTTATTCCTGTAAAGGTAATCATTTTTAGGAAATGACTAATTTCTTTTGTCTCTTCCCCAAAGTAGCTTCTGGCGAATGGTTTCGTAGAAACTTAAATTATTCGGCTGTACCAGAAGAAGCTGAAAACTTGCCTTCCTGATGATGATTTCCTTATCTGTTTCAATGTGTATCAACCTGGAATCTAAGGAAAGAGAATACTGTGGTACACGGCTTTCCACTTTGAATTTTATTTCCACTTTATCATTCACTACTAAGGGTCTCACATTCAGGTTGTGAGGAGCAATTGGGGTAATGACAAAGTTTTCATTATTGGGAGAGATTATAGGGCCTCCGCAGCTTAATGAATAGGCGGTAGAGCCGGTGGGTGTTGAAATAATCACGCCATCTCCCCAAAATACATTCAGAAATTCATTATTGATGAATGAATCTACAGTAATCATTGATGTTGTTTCTTTCCTGGAAACGGTAACGTCATTGAGTGCATAAGGGAAAGAGCCTTCTAGCTTTGGAGAAACCACTTCTATCACAGAACGGCGGCTTGTTTTTACATCCCCTTTTAAGATAGAATCTAATTCTTTGAATGCTTCTTCTTTGGTGAAAAAAGCTAAAAATCCCAGTCTTCCGGTATTGACTCCTACGACAGGGATCTCAAGATCTTCGATAAAGGTTAAAGAATTAACAATGGTTCCGTCTCCACCAAAAGTGAAGAAAAGATCCACTTCTTTATCCACAAGATCCTGCTTATTGTTAAAAGTTTCGAAAATTTTTGAAAATTGAAGCGCTTCAGCCATTTCATCATACAGAACGGATTTTACACCTCTGCTTTCAAGCTCAGAGATAAACTTGCTTAAGTATAAAAAAGTATCAAGATCTTTTTTCTGAGAATATATAGCTGCCTTCATGTTATATTTCTATAAATTTTTGAAAAAAACCAAATCGGTCTTTAAACAGATCGGATTTCTCATCAGAATAATATTTCTCAACAATTCTGTAATCATACCGGTCAAAAGTAGAATCTATCGAGGCCAGGTTTTCATTACTGATCTTTATGGTGATGTGAATGACCTCATCAGACATAAAGCTTATAAATCCGCCATAAAATTTTGAGTTATTGCTTTCAATAATATTGGCGATCTCGGTCATTGAATATTTTCTGGCAGGAGTTTCTATGGTAAGAATAGCTCCGGTTTCTGAAAATAACGGATACCGGGAAAGGTCCTGAAAAACATCTTCACAGGTAATATACCCTAAATATTTTTCATTCTTATTGATTACAGGGATCACATTAGAGCTGAAAGTATAAAACAGCCGGATGCTATCCATAACATTGCTGTCTTCCAGAATGGCAAACCGTTCAAGCTGGTGTTCAAGATCCTTCAGTGTGCCTCCATCTTCCTCATAAAGGAAATCTTTGGCGATGGCCCCATAAAAATGGTGGGATTTTTTAATGAAAATATGGGAATATCCAAAGTCTTCCAACATATTCCTTGCTGACTCTATTGAGTCAGATAAGCTAAAACACGGAAAGTCTTTTGAGATATAGTCCTTGATAAACATTGTGCTAATTTATAAAAAATTAAATGAATCTTTTTCTGAAAACGCGACTTTTTTTGTGATCAGTCAAAAAAAATGACCTCAAAATTTGTTCGTGCCGAAAAAAAAAGTACCTTTGTCGCCTTTCATTTTTACTTTTTATTAGATTTATTTCAAACTGCACTGTCTATTAATGACATATGCAGTTTTTTTATTTTAGGGCTTTTGCAAACTCCCACATGACAATTCCGCCACATACACTTACATTAAGAGAGTGTTTTGTACCAAGCTGTGGAATTTCCAGAAAAACATCAATATTGGGTAATGCCTCATCACTTATTCCTTCTACTTCATTTCCTAAAATAAGGGCGTATTTTTTTGACCGGTCAATGGTAAAGTCTGTAATGATCTGACTGTTGGTAGTCTGTTCAATCCCTATAATTTCGTAATCTCTGCTTTTCAAATCAGCAATAGTGATATTAATATCCTTTTCATGTGCCCAGTCTACACTTTCTGTAGCTCCTAATGCCGCTTTATGGATCTCACGATGGGGTGGCTGAGGAGTGATTCCACAAAGAATTATTTTTTCAATCAAAAAAGCATCTGCTGTTCTGAAGGTTGCTCCTACATTATGCATGCTTCTGAGATTATCTAAAATGATAACCAATGGAATCTTTTCTACTTTTTTAAATGTTTCAACATCTATTCTGTTAAGCTCTTCCAGCTTTAGTTTCTGTACCAATTGTATTATTTTGTTGAGATTAATTTTCCGTCTCTGTAGACCTCTGTTTTTTCAATGCTTCCGTCTTCCCGGTAATAAATTCTGTTGCCATTGCGTTTATCATTGACTAATTCCGTTTCCCGTTCTAGTTTTCCGGAGGGATAATACGTTTTCCATTTCCCTTCAGCCAGTCCTTTTTCATGTTGCCCCACCTGTTTTATCGTTTTTCCGTCTTCGTGATAAAGGGTGCTCGCACCATCCAGTTTCCCGAATTTATAATTGGAAACCTCATTTATTTTCCCATTGGGAAAGTAGAATGTAGCGGTAGAACTATCATCATAGATATTTTTTTCGCCGTTTCTGTAATATTCTTTAGAGGTAAGAATGCCATTTTTGTCGTAATACTCCCAGGTTTTATATTTATATCCTTTTTTATTTTCTCCCTTGGCCTTTACTTTACCATTGTCGTGGTAATAAACAGCGTCACCATCTATCTTTCCCTTTTTCCATTCTACCACATTTTTTACCTGTCCATTTTCGTAAAATTCTTTACAGCTTCCTTCCTGTAATCCGTCTTTATAGCCGCAGGGTTTCTGAGCTGAAAGAGCAGCAGATGCGGAGAAAAGTAATATAAAAAAGTATTTCATAGCTATTTTTATTTCAAAAATACTAAAATACTTATATTTGGTTCAAAAATATACTATGAAAAAATTACTTACTTTATTCATATTGATGCTGGGCTTTATTTATTTGCACGCTCAGAATACGTATTATCCCCAAGCTTTTTTTGATAAAAAACTTGCCAGAGATATGCTGGCATTTGGAAATTCTACCATTGAAGGAGTAGCTTCTACAAAGCAAAAAACGACGTTTGGCATTAAGCCCCTATTGGGAGAAAAACATTATGCCAGACAAGGAACGGTGGTTATGCTTTTTCCGGTAACCCCTTATTTTGAGGAGTTTTATAATATGAGAAAGAAGTATGAAAATAAAAAAACTACCGTTTATATGTCCGAAGATGCTTTTAAATACAGAGTAGAAGCGTTAACAGATGACCGGGGTAGATTTAAGTTTGAAAAACTGAAGCCCGGGAAGTATTATCTTGAAACAATTATCAATTTTACGGCAACGGCAAATTATCAGAAACAAACAGGCACAACAGATACTTACAATGGTATGGGAGGCTATATGTATTCTACTCCTATATACAATACATTTTTCTACGGATATTCTGCGGCTAACCGGGAAAGTAAGTTTGTTGAAATTAAAGCAGACGGTGAACTTAAAGAAATCAGCCTTTAAAAGGTTGATTTCTTATTTTCTACCCATAATCTGATGAACATTTTTTTCAATATTCTGTGCCAGCATCTCCATAGGAATGTCATTTTCATCATTATTAAAAGGATCTTCAATTTCTTCTGCAATAAGCTCTAAACTCATCAGGACATAATATACAAAGACCGTAAGGGGAATCATAAACAGCCCGATAGTAATGACATACGCAATGGGAAGGGCAAAGACATACAGAATAATAAACTTCTTAATAAAAGAGGAATATGAATAAGGGATAGGAGTATTTTTAATTCTTTCGCAGCCTCCGCATACATCCAAAAAACCAGAAAGCTGAGTATCCAGATAAACCATTTCAATCTCTGAAACTTTACCTTCTTTTTTTAATTGATTCAGTTTATGGCTTAAAAGGATAACAATTTCGCTTGGCCCATGGTTTTTTAATGATTGTTCAATCTCAGAATAATCCTCATCCAAAGCCAGCCTTGTAGATTCTTTGGAAAGATGTTTTGCCAGAAAGTGAGGAAAAAATTTTAAATATCTTGCGATCTGCTCAGCATCCTGACGGCTGTCACCCAGAATTGTATTTATTTTTACTGCAAAATTTCTGGAATCATTCACCAGCTTTCCCCATAATTTTCTTCCTTCCCACCATCTGTCATACGCGGTATTGGTCCTGAAAACCAATAAGAGCGATAGCACAAACCCCAGTAAGGAGTGGATCATTCCTACATTACTGATCCCTGATTTTGAAGTCAGGTGAAAATATTCCACTTCTAAATATTGAATCCCCCAGGAATATAATCCTATAAGAATCATACTTGGGAAAAGTATTTTTAAAGTGTCACTTTTGTGTAAGCTGAAAAGTATTTTAAGGAAATGCTTGGTATTATAGGCTCTCATAAATTCGCATATACTACAAATATAATTTTTTTTCAATTAGTGTTCGCGTACGGGAAACCGTAAAATATATTCTGATAAAGCTCTTTATTTTGTTAAAAAAATAAAATGAGCTATTATAGAAAAGGGCATTTCAAAAAAAATGGAACATGGGTGAGTGGACATTATGTAAATACTTTTGGCAGAAAAAAAGGCTCTGGAAGTCCTCAGGGCTGTGCTGTTATTATTTTTGGAGGAATAATTTGGGTGTTGTTATATGTATTAAAATAAAGCATGTAATTCATCATTCTGTCCTTTTTCTGGCAGGCTTATGTAATGGATAAATAGTGTCTCTAATCTTCTGTCTCTTTGTTATTTGTCATTTTTACTTTCTATAACGTTTCCGCAGGTTTCAAAAAATCACTATTTTTATTTCGCACAAAATATCAAAATAATGATCCTCGAAAACGTAGATGTAGTCAATGATATCAGTAAAGAAGATTTTCAAAAGAATTATTTTAAAAAACAAAAACCTCTTCTGATTAAAAATTTTGCCAGCCGATGGGAAGCTTTTGATCAGTGGAATCTGGGCTATATCCGTGACAAAGCTGGTGAGCAGGAAGTTCCGTTATATGATAATAAACCGGCTGATGCTGCTAAAAATTCAGATGCTCCGGTAACAAAGATGAAAATGAAGGATTATATTGATACCATAAAAACTAAGCCTTCAGATCTTCGCATTTTTTTTTATATCATTACAGACAGGCTTCCGGAACTGCTTAAGAATTTTACATATCCGGATTTGGGGATAAAGTTTTTTAAAAGACTTCCTACGCTTTTTTTTGGAGGAAGTGAGGCACATGTTTTAATGCATTATGATGTGGACCTGGGAGACTTTATGCATATTCATTTTGAAGGGAAGAAGAGGATTTTATTATTTGATCAGAAGCAGTCTGCCTTTTTATATAAAGTGCCGTTATCTGTTCATACCATCTATGATGTGGACTATGAGAATCCGGATTATGAAAAATTTCCGGCATTGAAATATGCGGAAGGATATGAAATTTTCATGGAACATGGTGATGCCCTTTTTATTCCGGGAGCATTCTGGCATTTCAACAGATATCTGGAGCCTGGCTTTTCATTATCCCTGAGGGCACTTCCCAATAAACCGAAGGTTTTTGCCAATATGCTGTATCATGTTTTCATTATGAGATATACCGATAAACTTATGCGTAAACTTTTTAAGGCTGATTGGGTAAATTATAAACAAAAATGGGCGTATAAAAAAAGCTCTGAAGCCTTGGAAAAACATTTGAAAACTGAAAAGTAACCTATCGAAGTTTAGAATGTTTGGTTTTAACGCTAAGCTCGCAAGATTTCTAATATATTAATTTTATAAGGGTTCGCAAAGGCGTTACACTCAGCTAAACCATTATAATACTTTGATAAGTGTAACGCCTTTGCAGACGAAAAAAATGCTGAAAATTAGTTTCTTTGTGATCCTTGCGTTTTATCTTATACTTTAAATTCTGGTTATTTATTGATCAGTCCAAAAAGTTTCGCATCCACGAATTTTCCTTTTTCAAAGAAATAGTCTTTTAAAGTACCTTCTTCATTAAAGTTTAAGGAAGATAAAAGTTTTTCGGAAGAGATATTCTCCGGATCGATAAAAGCATCTACACGGTGTAATTGCATACTCTCCAACCCGAATGTTAAAATAGGAAGAATAGCTTCCTTCATATAGGATTGCCTCCAGAATATGGGATTCAGTTCATAGCCAATCTCTGCTCTGAAATGTTCCGGATACCAGTTGTGATAGCCACAGGTGCCTATTACCTTATTTTCAGATTTCAGTTCCAGCGCCCATCGGAATCCCTTTCCTTTTTCAAATTCACTGTTAAAGTGCCGGATAATGTTTACCGCATCTTCTTCTGTTTTGAATGCTTCCAGATCATAATATTTCATTACTTCCTCCAAAGAAAAATACTCGAAAAGGTCTTTTGAGTCTTCAGGGGTAAGTTGGCGCAGCAGAAGTCTTTCAGTTTCTAACACAGGAAATTCCATAGACTGTATTTTAAGGTGAAAATACAATTAATTCCTGATAGGGGAAAGTATATCAGAGATTACCGATAAACAATTCTGTAACCATGGATTTATTTCTTTAAATTTGGGGCTCATTTTTTACTATGGCAAAATTGAAGAAGGAAACTCCGTTAATGACTCAATATAATACCATCAAGGCTAAATACCCTGATGCACTTTTACTTTTCAGAGTAGGGGATTTTTATGAAACTTTTGGGCAGGATGCCGTGAAAACCTCTCAGATTCTGGGAATTGTCCTTACAAAAAGAGCCAACGGGGACGGAAGCATAGAATTGGCGGGATTTCCCCATCATTCCGTAGACTCTTATTTACCCAAACTGGTAAGAGCAGGAATGAGAGTGGCAATTTGTGACCAGCTGGAAGATCCGAAAATGGTAAAAGGAATTGTAAAAAGAGGAGTGACAGAACTGGTTACTCCCGGAGTGACATTCAATGACCAGGTATTAAATTCAAAAAAGAACAATTTCCTGCTTTCTTTACACAAAGAGAAAGAGAAATATGGAATTGCGCTGGTAGATATTTCTACAGGAGAATTTTTAGTGAGCGAAGGGAATCTGGAGAAGCTTTTACATATCGTCAGTACATTTGATCCCAGTGAAATTATATACCAGAGAAGTGTTCAGATTCCGGAACAGTTTAAAAATAAAAATGCCTTTAAACTTGAAGACTGGGCTTTCCAATATAATTTTGCCTATGAGAAATTGACGAACCATTTTAAAACGTCTTCTTTAAAGGGGTTTGGGGTAGAAAACCTGCCTTTAGCCATTACTGCAGCAGGGGCTATTTTTGCCTATCTGGTGGAAGATACCCATCATAACCTGCTTGCTCATATTACCAAACTTCAGGTTATTCCTCAGGAAGATTATCTGATGATGGATAATTTTACCTTAAGGAATCTGGAGATTGTGTATCCAAGCAATCCACAGGGGAAATCACTGTTGGATATTATAGATAAAACGTCTACTCCCATGGGAGGAAGGCTGTTGAGAAGGAGAATTATCCTTCCTTTAAAATCTGTGGATGAGATTATGAGAAGACTTTCCCTGATAGACTTCTTAAATGAAAATGACGGGTTGAAATATGAGATCTGTCAGCTGTTAAAATCAATTTCTGACCTGGACAGGTTAATGGGAAAGCTGGCGGCTGAAAAAATCTCTCCGAAAGAGCTTGGATACCTTCGTCAAAGTTTAATCAATATTCATACAATAAAAGGACTTCTGCATCCTCATGCCGATGTATTGGCCTGGCTGGAACCTCTGTATGACCTGGAAGAGCTGATTAAGTTTTTACAGAATAATCTTAATGAAGAACTTCCGGTAAGCATGGCCAAAGGAAATGTCATTAAAAATGATGTTTCTGAAGAACTTGACAGATTGAGAGGTCTTCAAAACAAAGGCCGTGGATTCCTTGATGAAATGTGCCAGCGGGAAATAGAAAGAACAGGAATTACAAGTCTTAAAATTGACTTTAACAATGTTTTCGGATATTATATTGAAGTCAGAAATACCCATAAAGATAAAGTTCCCAATGACTGGTTAAGAAAACAAACCCTTGTGAATGCGGAGCGGTATATTACGGAAGAATTAAAAGAATATGAAAGCCAGATTCTGGGTGCTGAAGAGAAAATAGGTGTCCTGGAGAATGAGCTTTACAGAAATGTTTGCAGCGAAACAATGGTGTATATTGACCAGATTCAGGAGAATTCCAATATCATTGCTCAGCTTGATGTAGCTTCCGGATTGTCGGAACTGGCTGTTTCTGAAAGTTATACAAAACCTGTTTTGAATGACGGATATGCTATTGACTTGCAGGAAGCTAGGCATCCGATTATTGAAAATGCACTTCCTTTAGGAGAAAAATATATTCCGAATGATATTTTCTTAGACAAAGATTCACAGCAGATCATTATGGTTACAGGGCCTAACATGGCCGGTAAATCGGCAATATTACGTCAGACGGCCATTGTCTGTCTTTTGGCACAGATCGGAAGCTTTGTTCCTGCGAAACATGCTGAAATCGGACTATTGGATAAAATTTTTACCAGGGTAGGAGCTACAGATAATATTTCTGCCGGAGAGTCTACTTTTATGGTAGAGATGAATGAAGCGGCTAATATCCTGAACAATATTTCCGAACGAAGCCTTATTCTTTTGGATGAAATCGGACGCGGAACATCTACTTATGATGGGGTTTCTATTGCCTGGGCTATAGCAGAATATCTTCATCAGCATCCTACACAGGCTAAAACCTTATTTGCAACCCATTATCATGAGCTGAATGAAATGACCGTGAATTTTGAAAGGGTGAAAAATTTCCACGTTTCTATTCAGGAAAATAAAGGAAATATTATTTTCTTAAGAAAACTGATTCCGGGTGGAAGTGAGCATAGTTTTGGTATCCACGTTGCAAAGCTGGCGGGAATGCCTGCAAAAGTAGTCAACAGAGCCAATGAAATACTGAAAACCCTTGAAGCCAGCAGAACTCAGGGCGGAGGAACATCTGAGAATATTAAAAGGGTAACAGAAGAAAATATGCAGCTTTCTTTCTTCCAGCTGGATGATCCTGTTTTGGAGAATATCCGTGAAGAACTGACGAAAATAGATATCAATACACTGACGCCTATTGAAGCTTTAATGAAACTGAATTCTATAAAAAAAATGATTGGAGGGTAATCCAATCATTTTTTTTAATTTTATTGTCGTTAACAGCAGTATCCATCTGCACCTCTAGGGCCAATAATTAAAAAATGGCTTACTCCTCTAAGTTTACATAGGCCTTCTGCACAGGCAGCGGCGCCACCATTGATTTCTTTCAACTCATTCTTCGTGAGTTTTCTCTTTTGAATGTCTGAATTTTTCATAATGATTTGGATTAAAGTTATAGGTTTACATGTTCTTGCTTACGCTGAGATAATTAACAGCAAGGTCCGTCCTGAATGCCATACACTCCAGACATTTCCTGTCCTGTATTCGGGTCAAAACAGCTCAATACCAATGGGCAGTGTGGTCTTGCTCCACTGATTTCTTTCATTTCTTTTTTTGAAAGTTTTCTTTTTTGAAGGGTTGATTTTTTCATGATAATTTTAATTTGGTTGTATGCTAATATACAAATTTTATCAATTAATTCTACTGATTGTGAGTAAAATAGCTATTCTTTGCAATAAAAAAGAGAGCCTAAGCTCTCCTGTATTATAAATGATTGTATTCATAAGTGGTGACTTCTGTATTGGTAACAGAGCTGCCCGTCTTATCATAATATTTCCGGGTATCTTTTATAGGATAGCCACTTGCATTGTAAACGTAAATGGAGCTGAATATGGTCCATTCGGTTCCTGTAGAAATAGAATACTGAATCACATTTTTGTAGTCTGTGACATTATGGGCTGATCCGTTTTCATCTTCCTGATCCATCAGTTTCAAATACCCTGTTACATTTTTGAAAGGAGCATTTTTTGTATCATAAACGATAGGTTGTAAGATGCCGTTTCCTGTATCAAATCCCCCTGATGGGAGTGGGCTTGTCACAGTTTCTGTCCAGTTTTTAATTGAACCATCTGCATTTAATATTGCATTTCTGGTATATGCCTTTGTCACACTGGATCCACCTGTAGATAAAGTAACCACCATTTTTACATTATTGGGTGATGGATAAGTATATATGATTTCTGTAGTGGATGAAAGGTTAGTAGCTGTATGTACCGTTGCTTTTTTACTTAATCTGCTGCTGCCATCATAAGTGTAAGTCGTAGTATAGGTAGAATTGGACCCAGAGGTAACAGACTTGGTAATCAGATCTCCTGTATAGAAAAAGGTTGTAACAGTTCCGTCCGTGAGGTTTTTAGATTCAGATAATTTGGTTCCGTTATAGGTATAGGTAGATACATCTCCATCTGCTACCATCTTGGTGACCAGAACAGGGGTATTATTATTGTTATTGTTATTATTGCCATTATTGAGCGCTGCTTCAATATCATCATCACTGCTGGAGCATGAAGCCAAAAAGAAAATTGGCAGAAGTAAATAAGTTTTTTTCATTATCTTTTATTTAATGAGTGTAAAAATATCAAAAAAAAGAATCTGATCGTAAAAATAAAACACCAATTTGTGTGTAAAATAAAAAATAGAGAATTAAATATAAACAGGCTGAGCAGAAGACTGATTTATAATATTTTATTACATTTGGATATGAAAAATTTAATAACAATAATAACTTTGTTTCTATTTGTTTCAGTTTTCAAGGCCCAGCAAACGGAAGTGAAAGTAATGAAATATGAAGAGCTTGAAAAACGCATTAATCAGGAGGATTCCCGGTTTCTTATTGTTAATTTTTGGGCAACTACCTGTGCTCCCTGTGTAAAAGAGCTGCCTCATTTTATGGAAGTGAATAATCAGTATGCCGGTAATCCGAAATTTAAAATGATTCTGGTTTCATTAGACAGGTTGGTAGATAAAGAAAGGGTTTTAAAATTTATTAAAACTAAAAACATCACAGCCGAGGTTGTTTTGCTTGATGATATTAAAAGAATGAATACCTGGATTCCGAAATTTGAAAAAAACTGGGATGGAAATATTCCGGTTACTATTTTTTATAAAAATGGAGAAAAAGTGTATTTCAATGATGGAGAAATGGGTAAAGAAGAACTTGAAAAAATAATTACAGAAAATCTACAATAAATAATTGAGTATGAAAAATTTAAAAATTTTATTAGCAACATTCGCCATTGGTTTGGGACTGCTGAGTTTCACCACAATGAATGATAAGAATCATTCCTCTCAGCATGAAAAAGTGAACTCAAAAGGGTATGAAGTAGGAGACGAAGCCGCGGATTTTAAGCTGAAAAATATTGATGGTAAAATGGTCTCGTTAAGTGATTTTAAAAGTGCTAAAGGCTTCATTGTAGTTTTTACCTGCAACCATTGCCCCTATGCAAAGAAGTATGAAGACCGAATTGTAGAACTGGATAAAAAGTTTAAAAATCAGGGGTATCCGGTAATTGCCATTAATCCCAATGATCCTAATGTGCAGCCTGAAGACGGTTATCAGCAGATGATTGAAAGAGCCAAACAGAAAGGGTTTACCTTTCCTTATTTAGTGGATGAAGGTCAGAAAATTTATCCTCAGTACGGAGCAACAAAAACACCTCATGTTTTTGTAATGCAGAGAGAAAATGGAAAAAATATTGTAAAATATATTGGTGCCATCGACAATAATTATGATAACCCGAATGATGTATCTGAATATTATGTTCAGGATGCTGTCAACGCTTTACTCAAAGGAGAGCCGGTGAAAATGTCAAAAACTGTTGCTATCGGATGCACGATCAAAGTAAAGAAATAATATATTTGCCTAAAATTATGATCGGTGTTCATTGAATGCCGATTTTTTATGGCCTATATTTTATAATAATAAAGGCTGCATCCAGTATACATGATCCATATGAAATTTAAATTGAACCTGAAATATCTGTTTCTTAGTATTTTTATTTTCCTGACAGAAGTAGTAATTGCTACCGAACTGAAGAATGTCTTTTTTATTAGGGCCTATCTCGGTGATGTTATTGTAGTAATACTTCTTTATACCCTCGTAAAGAGTTTTATAAAGGTAAGCAATGACCGGAAGCTTATTCTCGGCATCCTGGCGTTTTCCTTTGTGATAGAATTTGCCCAATATTTCAATATTGCAGAAAAACTGGGTTTCAAACCCGGAAGCCTGATGTATATTGTGATCGGAAATTCTTTCTCATGGATTGACATTTTGTGCTACGCCGTAGGCTGTCTGTTTCTATATGTCCTTGTACAAATAAAGCCCTCAAAAAACTGAAGGCTTTCTATTGAGATTGATGCATTTATTTTACAGTCTTAAAAATCAGGGGCTGTCTCATTCTGATCCTCACTTTTTCACCGTCTTTTTCACCGGCAATCCATTTTGTATTGATTTTTTTGAGCGCTTTTAGGAACTCATCCCTTATGATTTCATTTTTGTAAGCTTCTATTTTTATATCAGACATGCTGCCATCCTTTTCTACAACAAACATTGCGGTAGCGGAGGCTTCTTTAATCCCCGATGCAAGTAATGTCTGTGTTTGAAAGTTGCTTACAAATTCCTTTCGAAAAGCTTGTAATCCGCCTGGAAACTCAGGATTTTTATCTTTTGACTGAGCATGGGGAGAAGAAACAGAATTCGCCTTTGGACGTGTGCTAATAAGTAGGTCCTGTTGTGCCTTGGCAGAAAATAAATCTAAAAACACAAGTGATAAAAGCAGATATTTTTTCATGAGTTTACTTTTATCTTCCAAAACTGTCATATTTATCTTCAGCATACTTGGTAAAGCGGTTTAATAAGGCAACATTTTCTTTTTCCATGGGAGAAAGTTCGTTATCTACATTACTGGAAACAGGGATGTACCAGTCTGTTTGTTCAAAGAAGTTTCTATAGGTTTCCTTTTTGAAAGAATAACCGTGTCTGGCAAATACAGAATTTTTGATGATCTCAAGATCCAGTTTTCTTAAGTTTTTAAGATCCTTTTCTGTTAGTTTCTGCTTGGAAGCATTAAGCTTGAATATGGCTTCAGAGGCCACTCTGTTTTTAGAGGTTTTATAGCTTTCTGTTTTTCCGGTTTCCTCATCGGTGTACTTTTCTACAAAGTCTTTCGGATTAGACCAGTCTACCAGATTGGAATCTTTATCCAGCATGAAATTCGGGTTATAAACAAATTCTTTTTTTGCTAATTTCAGGGTTTTAACAGGTGCTTTTACGGCTGTTTTATTGAAAGCGTTCCATTTTCCGGTTAAGCTGTCACCATTGAGTTTAACTTCGAATCGTCCATCGGTCTTATCATTTCCCGGCTCATCCAGGACAAATAATTTTGAAGCTTCATTAAAGACCCCTCTGAAAGGACGTTGGTTTCCACTTACAATGCTTTGCCCATAGACACTATCCTTTGTTATCTTGTTGATTTTTAGAGAAATCCTCTTATAAGATCCTCCTTCGTACTCGGAACCATCCGACTCGTCAATCATTTTCTCCATGCCGGCAAATTCACCGGTATAAATTCCATAGTATTCTTTATAGATCTCCGGGATTACCACAGAATTTTTTTTTGCGGTTAGAGAATCTTTCCCTGATTCACTGGTTTTTCCGTCCTTTTTACAGTTCATTAAAGAAACTGCCAATAAAGCGGTAAGGGTGTAATTTAAAATTTTCATATCTGTTTTTTGGTAATTAAATATTCAATCAAAAGGATATTGGGAATCCAGCCCAGCCATGCAATGATTTGATAGACATCCATAGGATTGGGATGGAATAAATATACAATAATAACTTTCCACATTCGCAGGGTAATCGCAGATAAAGTAAGGGCAAAACTCCGCCACATCCATTGCTTATGTTCTTTAAACTTTTTCTGTTTTGCAAACTGATAGGCTTTATACGTAGAAACCGACCAAAGACTCCCTAAAATAACGAAAGATATTTTGGAAAGGTAGCCTCCGTTGGCAAAAAATCCCATGTAGATTCCAGAGGGTGCAGCCAGAATCAGGATTAAAAAAATATAGACTTTTCCAATATTCCTGTGAAAGTTTCTTATTCCGAAATCCTTTCTGAGAATAGCCAGAAATCCGGTAAACAGTAAAAAAATACTGGTATACACGTGGATGTAGAAAAAAACGAGATATTCCGGTCTGTCCTGAACTTCCGTCTGTTTGATCATCAGAAAGCTTACATTTGGATTGAAAGGAATATATTCAAGAGTGATTTTCAGCATCAGCCAAAAGAAATATCCGAATCCTAAAATCAAAAGGATCTTGAAGAGTTTTGAACTGTTTTTTTTGGCAGAAAGCATATTTTTTAATCAAGACTTACTGATACTTGTGTGGTATACCAATACTCAACCGGTTTATTCTTATAAGTGGCAGGTTTCCACTTTCTGCTGATAGTACTGATGGCCCGTACCACTTCTTTATTAAGACCTTCATGATCTCCAGTTGCGTTCACAGAGCTGATCTCTCCTTTGGAATCAATTAAAAATATAGCTTCTGACTTTACTGTTCCGGTTAGTGATGATAAAGCTTTAAAATTCAATTTATTCATAACAAGACTTCTGAACGAGGCGATCCCTCCGGGAAATTCAGGTTGCGTATCTGCTTTGTTGGTGTAAGTTTTTGTAGAATTCTGTTCGTGCTGTATTTGAGAAAAACATAAACCAAATGCCAGCAATACAACTAATATTGATAACTTTTTCATAATTCTAAGGTATTTAAGTCCTGTGCAATCAGCCACCCTTCACTCCAGCATGCCTGAAAATTAAAACCTCCGGTAACCGCATCTATATTGAGAACCTCTCCGGCAATATAAAAATTGGGAAGGATTTTTGAGGACATATTTTTAAAGTTAATTTCCTTTAAATCAACACCTCCTGCGGTCACGAACTCATCTTTAAACGTAGATTTTCCTGTAACCTTCAGCTTTTTTTTGCAAAGGTTTTCAAGGATTTTCTGCATTTCTTTTCCAGAAATATTAGAGACTTGTTTATTAAGATCAACTTTTGAAACATCCAGTACTTTTTGCCAGAATCTGTTGGTAACTTCAAAGATCTTTGCCTGCCCAATCGTCTTTTTCGGATTGGATTGTTTAAAATTCTGGAAACTTTCTTCCGCTTCATCCATAGATCTTGAAATAAAATTCACTTCGATCTCAAAATGATACTTTGATTTGGCCAGACTTATGGCTTCCCACGCAGAAATTTTTAAAACGGCAGGTCCCGAAAGGCCCCAATGTGTAATAAGGAGAGGTCCGCTTTCCTCTGTTTTTAATGCAGGAATCGAAATCTCTGCATTTTCAAAACTGGTCCCGGGAATATCCTGTAAAAGCTCATCTTTACTATTGAATGTAAAAAGGGATGGAACAAGATCCACAATTTTATGACCCAGATTTTCAATGATCTTCAATGATTTCGGAGAACTTCCGGTAGCATAAACAATATAATCTGCCTCAAAATCTCCTGAACTGGTTTTTACAATATACTTTTCCTCTGTCTTCTCCATCTCTTTTACCACACATTTTGTCTTCACAGAGACATTTTTCTTTTGGGTTTCGTTCAAAAAAGTATTGATAATGGTCTGCGAAGAATTGCTTTCAGGAAAAGTTCTGTTGTCGTTTTCAATTTTCAGGGGAACGTTACGCTGCTCGAACCATTCCATGGTATCACCCGGCTGAAATTTGGTAAAAACGCTTAATAATTCTTTATTTCCACGGGGATAAAACTGTACCAGCTCTCTCGGATCAAAACAGGCGTGAGTCACATTACAGCGTCCGCCTCCGGATATTTTCACTTTCTGAAGGACATCCGAGTTCTGTTCAAGAATGGTAATATTATATTTCTTTTCGTCAAGGTTCGATGCACAGAAAAAGCCTGCGGCACCGCCTCCGATAATAATGATCTGTTTCATGTATATGCAATCCTATGCTGAAGATTATTTTTCCAAAAGTACAATTTTTATAAACCATCTTATTTGAGTATTTTTGAAGAATATAATTTTATGATCTTAAAAACGATTTTCAAATGATATTTTACCATAAATTCGAAGTACGTTGGAGTGATCTTGATGCCAACAAGCATTTAGCCAACTCATCATACGTACAATACTGTGCTCAGGCCAGAATGGCCTTTATGACCAAAGAAAAAATGGGAGTTACCCAACTGAGCAGATGGGGAATAGGCCCGGTGATCCTGCACGAAAGATATTCTTTTTTTAAAGAAATCTATGCAGATCAGACGGTTATCGTAAGTCTGGAAATAGATGGATGTTCAGAGGATTCCTCTATTTACCGCTTTGTACATAAATTCTATACTCCCGATGGTGCCCATTGTGCAACCTCTGAAGCAACAGGGGTATGGATTGATATGATGCTGAGAAAAATGACCACTCCACCGGATGACGTGATGGAGGCCATGAATAAATATAAAACCCCGGAAACAGTAGTGCTGTCAAAAGAGGATTTCAAAAAATTCCCTTTTCACCCACATAATATTGATCCGGCGGAATTTAATCAATAATCAAAGTTCAGCGTTTAATGTCGTTAAAATATGACTTCATTGAACTTGGTACAAAAAAGAAATTTTATGTTTGAAGATAAATCACAGGAGCTGACTCCCATTTCAAAATTAGGCGAGTTTGGTCTTATTAAACATCTGACAGAGTATTTTCCACTATCCAATGAATCTTCGGAACTTGGGGTAGGAGATGATGCGGCAGTTATTAATCCTGAAAATAAAAAAGTAGTTCTTACAACAGACGTTCTGGCTGAAGGAGTGCATTTTAATTTGGGATATGTTCCATTAAAGCACTTAGGATATAAAGCCGTTGTGGTAAACCTGAGCGATATTGCAGCTATGAACGCTGTTCCTACTCAGATTCTTGTATCCCTTGCTGTTTCCAACCGTTTTCCGGTGGAGGCTCTGGAAGAAATTTATGCTGGAATTCAGGCAGCTTGTGCAAGATATAAAGTCGATTTGATTGGAGGCGATACCACGAGCTCCAACTCAGGGCTGGTCATGAGTATTACTGCTGTAGGGATCGAAAATGGAGAGAATATCGTAAAAAGAAGTGGTGCAAAACCGAATGACCTTCTTGTGGTGACAGGTGATTTAGGAGGTGCTTATATGGGATTACAGATTCTGGAAAGAGAACATGCTGTTTTTCTTGCTGATCCTAATATGCAGCCGGAGATGGAAGGCTATGATTATATCCTGGAAAGACAGCTTAAGCCTGAAGCAAGAACAGACGTGAAAGCTATTTTGGAACAGCTGGATATTAAACCGACTTCCATGATTGATATTTCAGACGGTCTGGCTTCTGAGATCCTGCATCTTTCAGATCAGTCAAAAGTAGGATTCAGACTCTATGAAGAAAAAGTACCTATGGATAATCTTACTATTACTACGGCTGATGAAATGAACTTAAACCCTGTAATGACGGCATTAAGCGGAGGTGAAGATTATGAATTGCTGTTTACAATTTCTCCTAATGACTTTGATAAAATCAAAAATCACCCGGATTTTACGATTATAGGACATGCTGTGGAAAAAGAAGACGGAAACTTTATGGTAGCAAGAGGATCCAACCAATTGGTGGCCCTTACAGCTCAGGGCTGGGATGCTTTTTTAGGCAGCCAGCAGAACGGATAAAATTTATTTAATTGTAAATATTGTAGGAGACCGCAGCTTTTTCGCTGTGGTTTCCGTTTATATACTCATTGTTTTTGCTATGAACTCATCAGAAAAAAATATCCCCGTTCATGATCTGACTTCTGAAGAATTTCAGCTGAGTACCTTGCAGACAGGACATCCGGAAAATTTTAATGATGTCCACCGGCATAATTTTTTTGAAATCATATGGTTTAAAAAGGTTCCGGAAAACAGCCGTCTGGAATTGGACTTTGAAAGCCACCTTCTTTGTAACGGACAGATCTGTATCATTGCTCCGGGGCAGGTGTTTAATATGAGATTGCAAGGTGAAAAAGGATGTGTTCTTGCGGTGACAAGAGAAATATTTAAAGAAGCCTGCGCTATAGAATCCATACTGACCGGGGGAACGGCTCCTTTTTCTTTAGATCCTCAGAGCGAAAAGGCCTGTAATGCCATTATATCACTTATGGAACAGGAGTATAAAAGAGCTTTACGAATTGAACTGCTTAAAACGTATTTGAAAGCATTCTGTATTATCATTGCAGACCAGATCAATTTACAGGATCCTTTAATGAAAGACAGACAGCGGATCCAAAAGCTTATCAATCTGATAGAAGAGCATTATACCGTTCACAGGGATACCGCTTTCTATGCAGATAAAATAAAAATCAGTTCCCATCACCTTAATGATATTGTACGGTTATCGAGAGCAACTACGGTCAAGAAAATGGTTGCCCAGCGGCTTCTTCTGGAAGCAAAAAGAGAATTGAGTTTCGGAGCTTTAACGGTTAAAGAAATTGCGTTTAAGCTGGGATTCAGTGATGCTTCCTATTTCTCGCGATTTTTTAAAAAGCATACGGGTGATAATCCTGATAGCTTCAGGTCCGGAAAAGTCTAATCTTCAGAATGTTACTTTTTACTTGCTTAAAAATAGCTCTAAAACACAGTGCATTAAAAATAACCCTCAGTTTGTGCTGGTCTTTCTTCAGTTCCTGTCTTGGGTGTTTCTACTTTTTAAAGCAACTTTGCAGCCAGAAAAAACGCCTGTGAAGGCTTATACTATTTATGAAGAATTTGAATATTGTAGTGTTTATCCTGGCGCTACTGAACACCCTGGAGTCACTGAGTATAGATCTTTATCTTCCTGCTTTCCCAAGTATGGCCCAAATTTTTAACACGGATATCGGGCATATACAGATCTCAATTTCTGTTTTCTTTGCCGGATTTGCCTTTGGCCAGTTATTATGGGGACCTTTGTCTGATAAAAAGGGACGTAAACCCATGCTGTATTGTGGCCTTTTACTTTTTATTGTAGGCGCAACAGCTATATTTTTCACATCAGATATTTATGTTTTATGGACAATGCGTTTTCTGCAGGCCTTTGGAGGAAGTGCGGGCATTGTTATTGGACGTGCAATAGTTATTGACCTTTATGATAAGCAGAAATCCGTTACTATTTTCTCCCAACAGTCCCAGATCAGTGGTATTGCTCCCATTGTAGCTCCATTACTGGGGAGTGTATTTCTTAAGTTCTGGGGATGGAACAGCTCATTTGCTTTTTTAGTTATTATGGGAATCATTACCCTCTTTATGGTGTATCAGTATGTTCCTGAAACCAATGCTAAAATCAACCTTCCGGATCAGATTGAGAATGAAAAAGGGTTGAAGGATCAACTGAAAATGATCATCACCAATAAAGATTTCATCAACAGTACCATGATTGGGAGTATAGCCTTTGCTTCGCTTATTATTTACATTTCTAACGCACCATTCCTGTTTATGGAGATCCATGGATTTTCCAGCGGTGTTTTCAGCTTCATATTTGCTTTTAATTCATTAGCGCTGATTACTGCCGCCTACATTACTCCAAAGTTGATTAAAAGAATAAGCAATGCAAAGCTTTTATTGATGGCTACACTTGTGTTGTTGTGTACCTGTGCGCTTCATATCCTGATTGCTGCCGGAAACCTTTCTGTTGGGTTGGAAATTGCGATGCTGTATGTTTCATTACTGGCTATAGGAATTTTATTTCCTCTTACTTCAGCATATGCTTTATCTCCATTTAAAGAGGGACGGGGTACAGCTGCGGCTTTACTTGGATTTATGCAGCTGATGGTTACCTTTTTAATGTCAGCATTGGTAGGTTTCTTAGAGGCAGATTCCATTATGCCGATGGTGGTTGCTCGTACAGGAATCGCGGTGATTGCTGTTTGGTTCGGCTATCGTATTTTTAAAACCCAGAAAAGTGCTGTTTAAAAAATACAGCGATTATTTTTTCTCTGCCATGATAGGGGTAAAGAAAGACATAAAATCTTTTTCCTTCTCTTTACCCAAAGAAATGGCACCATAAGTATTAAGGTGGGAGTCATTATAATACATCAGCGTATCCTTGTAAAAGGGCACGCTTTTAAATATCTCCCCTTTAGACAAGTCATAGAAATAGACATTCTTATACGTGGCAGCAAGCTTTTCCAATGCCAGCTTATTTTTTTCTTTACCGATGATTTTAAATGAGGCTGAAGTTCTTTTGATGTAATCCCGGTTTACTTTTACAGGATCCCGGTTAATAGACGGAAAAGTATTGAATACAACCAGCTTTTGATCCGGCCGTAATGATCCCGCAAGTTTTTCCAGAGATTCATAAGCGGACATGGGTTCTATAAAGGAAGAACTGTTAATCAGGATAATCCTGTTTTTTTGGATATTCTGCTGGGTAAAATCTACAAGCTGCTGGGCAGCATCATAAAACTTCACTTCATTGCTGGTGTAATCCTCTCTCTTTACTCCTTTTAAAGCAAGAACTCCATCAGTAGTCACCGTGGAAAAAGAAAAATTATTTCGCTTTCCTATATAGTCTAAAAAAGGTTTAATAGTAAGTGCATGGCTGTCGCCGATAAGTAAAATGTGATTGTTTTTTGAAGTTTTATTTCCAAAAATTTCAATATTTTTCTCATTATGGGAAAGCATGCCGAATGTGGGCGAAGTATATACTTCCGGAATTTGATAAACAGCAGTTGCTTTCGGAACTAAAAAAGCCATAAAAATCAAGAGGATCCCTCCTGAAATAGAGTACCGGATGAGGGTCGTATTATTCTTTTTTCTAAAGAAATTCTCAATAAACCGATAGGAAAACCATGCTGAGGCAAAGGTTAGAATACACGTAAAAATAACTTCACCGGGGCTTAAAAAATATTCATCATGGTAATATCTTATAAATGAGATGATAGGCCAGTGCCATAAATAAAGTGAATAAGAGAGCTCTCCCAAATAAACGGGGATTTTCTTTGCAAAAAAATCAGAAATAAAATTGTTGCCGGTCACCAATAAGTTTGCTGTGGCTATCGTCGGAATTAAAGCAATTACTCCCGGGAAAAAAGAATCTTTACTGATAAAAACAGCTGATAATATCAATACCAACAGGTTCAGCGAAGCGAAGATCGTATTGCCCAATCTGCTGAAATTAATTTTGTTTTTAAAAGTAAGGCTGTAAAAACTTCCGATCAGGAACTCCGGAATTCTGGATACTAATGAAAAATAAGTTGAGGTATTGCTGTTTTCCATATACATTGAAATGCTTGTATAGGCTGTAAGAACAATAATGAGTAATACTATGGCTGCAGATAAATATTTTCTTTTAACCCAAATAAGAAGCAAAGGAAGTAACAGATAAAACTGCATCTCAATAGCCAGAGACCAGGTATGAAGAAAAGGATTTTCATTCAATGCTGCCCCGAAATAAGAGTCTCCACGGGAAAATAACAGGTTGGAAAGAAAGACCACGGAAGCCCCAGCAGATTTTTGAAGTGTCCAGATATCCCTTGCCAGATAAATAAAAGACCCTGCAAATGTAGCTGCAATAATAAGAAAAAGATAAGCAGGAAAAATCCTTTTCAGACGCTTCCAGTAAAAATCATAAAAGCTGAAAGTATCTTTATCCTTTTGATCAATAATGATGGAGGTCATTAGGTATCCTGATATGACAAAAAAAACATCTACTCCAATAAAACCACCCTGCAGCCAGGTGTGGTTTATATGAAAAATAAAGACTAAAAAGAAGGCCAGGGCCCTTATACCCTGTATATCATTTCTAAACTGCATCAGATGTTTTTATAAAGACAAATATAACAGAATATAAAGACTTCATTTCAAAGGTTTGCTGTTTTCTTAATCCTGCTATTTGATCCTGTCGTCATACTATCCCGGCACTTAATCAAGTAATTTTTGTGAAGAACAGCCAAAGGGCTCTCTTTGCGTAAAATTTAAATTATGAAGAGAAACCTTTTGACGGTTTTCTGCTGTGTATTGCCATTAGGATACTGGATCAATGCCCAATCCGGAATATCCGGTGAGCTTAAAACAGAGTATATTGCTTCCTCCAGTTATATCCGTCCGGAAGACAGCTTAAAAACAAATTCTAAAAGTGATTTTAAAAGAGTAGACCTGAATCTAAGTATCCCATTATCTGTAAAAAAAGACAGCAATGGTAAAGTAAAAGCCTGGTCTATGCTCCTCGGTGGATCCTATGCAAAGATGACCCACAAAAATTATGAAAATCAGCTATTTCCCAATCAGATGCTGAATGCCCAGATTGGAATACAGCACTTGAGACCATTAGGAAGGAAGTGGAGCATGATGATGACCGCATCAGTAGGCGTATATACCGATATGGAAAACATCAGTTTTGATGATGTACTGGGGCAGGGTGGAATTCTTTTTATCAGACATTTTAATCCTAACCTGGCACTTGGTGGAGGTCCTGTGCTTACCACAGCATTTGGAGTTCCTATGATTATGCCATGGATTTACTTCGATTGGAAGACCAATGGGAAAATTAAGTTCAATATCAATTTCCCGGAAGGAATGGAAGCCGGCTATCAGTTTACCGATAAATTTGCATTAAAAGCAGTGGTAAACCTCAGCGGGATGTCTGTAGAAAGGAATAAGGATGGAAAATCTACCTTGCTCGGCTATCAGCAGATCACGGCAGGAATAAGGCCTGAAATAAAGCTTAATGATAAACTGAGCCTTCATCTTACAGGAGGAACAGCCTTATTGAGAAGTTTTAGCGAAAGTGACAGGAAAATCAAAAGCATCTTCAGGGAGAAAAAGATAGCTGATCCCAAATTTGCAAGTACTTTTTATGTGGCTCTTGCCTTACGCTGGAACTTACCTTAATAAAGCAATTGAAGAGGGGAAGTATCTCATCATTCCCTCTTTCAATTCCAATTTTTCTATTTGCTGATAAGCTTCTTATATACCACCTGATTGAGCAGTTCCTCTTTTCGGGTACGGGAAATAGGAAGCTCTATTTTATTCATAAACAGACGGCCTCCGGAAATCATGTCAATATGGGTAATATTAATCAGAAACGATTTATGGATTCTGAAAAAATGTTCGGAAGGTAAAGATTCTTCAATGGCTTTCATGGTCTGATGGATGATCAGAGACTTATCTTTAAAATGAAGCTTGGTGTAATTCTGCATACTTTCAACATATAGAATATCCACCCAGGAAACTTTGATAAAAGAATCAGACTGCCTTACATATAGAAAGGGATCATCCAAAGGCGTGTTTTTTTTCAGTTTCTCACTGATGATAAACTGTTGCTGGGCTTTATTGACGGCCTGATAAAAACGGTTAAAAGCAATAGGTTTTAAAAGATAATCGGCTACCTGCAGCCGGAATCCTTCCAGTGCATATTCGGAATAGGCTGTTGTAAGGATGCATAACGGTGGGTTTTCAAGCTGTTCCAAAAATTCAAGACCACTTAAATAGGGCATATTGATATCCAGAAAAAGAAGATCTATTTCACATTCCTTTACTTTGGAATCTGCCTCTAATGCAGTAGCACAAGTGCCTTCAACGGATAAAAAATCTATCTGGTCTGCCAGTGCTTTAAGATGGAATCTGGCTAACGGTTCATCATCTATGATCAGACATTTCATTTTAGGGATATTATTGCTCATTCAGATAATTGTAAGGTTAAAGTGACTTTATAAACATGGCCGTCAGATTCAATTTTTAAATCATGAGAATCCGGATATTGTAATTTTAAACGCTTTTTTACATTTTGAATACCAATTCCGCCGGTTCCTTCCTTCTTTTTATACATCACCCTGTCAGAATACGAGTTTTCTACATATAATAAAAGGCTGTTGTTTTCTTCTTGACATGAAATTCTGATATATCCAATTTGTCCGGGAAGCCGGCAAACATATTTAAAGGCGTTTTCAATAAAGGATACCAATAGCAGAGGAGCAATAGAAGCTTTTTTATGGTCAATTTTCCAATGGGCATCAACCTCCAGTTCATTTCCCCATCTTAATTTCTCCACTTCAACCAGGTTTTGCAAATATTCAATCTCTTTATCCAGAGGCACCAGGTTTTGATTACAGTGATAGAGCTGATACCTTAAAATATCTGAAAACTTCATCAGTAAGAAATCAGCAAGCTGGATATCTGTTTTCATCAGAATATGAATGTGGTTCAGGATATTGAATACCACATGCGGATTGATCTGATCCTGCAGCAGCTTGAGCTGATTTTCCAGGTGAGCCTGCTGAAGAAGAATATGATCCCGCTCTATTCTTCCGTGTTCCTTATAAAATTTAATGCCACAGGCTGATCCGTTAATCAGAAAAGAAGCGGGAAGCGCCATATAAAATCCTTGCCATAAAATAGGGAGATGTCCCTTAAAAGTGGGCGGAAGATCTGTTTTGGGAGCAACTTCCAGGTAAGTGAATATGACAGAATAAATGATACTTAAAAGAAGAATAACTATAGCCGCCTGTATCAGAAATCTCCTCATTTTTTTTAAATGTAAAGCCTTGGGAAGGAGTTTGGCAGTCAAAAAATGAGTGAACATAAAAGAACAGATGGTAATGATTACCGATTGAATCACAGCCAGGTATGTTTCTGTAGCAATCTGGAAATTACACCATAATACAATCGCAAAAACAAGCCAGAAAATAAAAGTGAAAATATATTCTTTAACAATAAAAGGTTTTGTCATGAGAAGATGTAAAGTAAAGTTATAAAAAAATAGAAACTGCAGAGTAGCAGTTTCTAATGGTAAAGATAATTTAAGTTTTTTAAAATAAGAAATAGCCTATTCCTAAGCTGAAACTGTGGGGTTTGGATTTAAAATCTTTGCTGATGCTTGAAAGTCCTGTTTCATACCTAAGGTCTACGGTGAAATTCTTATAATCTACACCTACACCTCCCGTAAGCCCTATATTGGATTTGTCAAACTTTTTAAAACCCTCCTGAAGAGCTTGTGAAGTTGATATTTTATTATTAAAAGCATAACTGTACACTCCACCGGCAAATACCCTTAGGTTGATGTCGTCTGTTTTTATTACTTTATATCCCACTACTACAGGAATATCAATAGCATTCCAGCTCAGTTTTGCTGAACTTCCGTTTTTTGTTTCGTAAGATGTTTTTCTTTTGTTGAATAATGCTTCTCCTTGTACATAAAGACGGCCAATATCCATTCTTGTCATAATTCCCGCCTGATAACCAAATCCGTATTTTCCTTCCAAGGAAGATTCCGTTGAGGTTTTTGTAAAATTTGTGCCTCCCTTTACTCCAATGTGAAAAGCCGGGGTCTGCTGTGCCTGAGTTTCTATGGAGTAGGTGATGCATAATAACAGGGAGCTGATTGCTAAAAATTGATGTTTCATAAATTGATTGTTGTTAAAAACTTGATGCAAAACAACAAATCAGAAAGATGAGGTGAAACTTTATTTGATGAACGGTAGAAATGTTATGATAAGTCTCCTTTTTTGAGAGAAGTAGAAAAGGCAGGGATAAAAAAAATCGAAAGATCTTTCTTTCGATTTTAAATATTTAAAAAGGTTGCTCTTCACAAATGATTGGTGGAAAACATCCGCCTCCGCCGCCGCCTGGAGTTCCTCCTCCCACGGCAATACATTGTCCGGGGCTGCCATCCTCATACATTTCACAGGCTTTTCCATAAGCACATTGGCAGTCACTCTGGCAATTATAAGAATCTCCACCCATATGGCAGTTGTCTATTCCGTTACCAAGAATTGTTGAGAGGTCTTTTCTCAAAAGTTTTTTCATTTTTTTCATAATGCAATTTGATGTTAAAAGTTAATAGTCTTTTTTGTATGTGAAAGTAAATATAATGAAAAATCAAATGAGTTGTACTTTTAAGTGCCTGTTAATAAGTGTAATGTCTGAATTATGCTTACCCCCTAGAAGAAAAAAATAAACCCACTGTGTAGCGGGTTTATTCTGTTATTTTTTAAATGTTAGCGTCAAAGGAATAGAGACTGTAGAAGATACCGGTTTCCCGTTGTTTTCGGCAGGTTTCCATTTGTCTTTATCTTTGATACGGTAGAAGGCGGCTTCAATGAATGCATTTACATCTTCATTATTCCCCTTTACCTGTGCATCAAGAGCGTTTCCTTTAGAATCTACTACGAAGCTCATTGTTGCTTTGTAAGAATCTGAAGCAAAATTTAGAAAATCAAGATCAGCTGCCTCATGCAGAAGCTGATGAAAAGCTCTTTTTCCCTTTTCATATTCTGCTTCCTTGGTAACTTTACCTTTTGTAGGTGGGTCTAAAGCAATTATTTTCTTGTCTTCAGCGGAAAGCTGATCTAAAGCATTTTTGTATGATGTTATTTTATCCTCAGTAAGAAGCCACTCCTTCTTGGTTCTTAGATCATTAGGCTTAGGATATTTTTTATACAGAGCCGTTTTCTTTCTGTCATAGCGAGAGTCTGCTCTCTGAAATTCAGAAATTTGGGCACTGCTGAAAACAAAAACAAAAATGAATGCTAATGCTGAGAGTTTTTTCATCAGTAATTAAGCTTTTACAATATTAATGATTACTTCGGTTGCTTTTTCCATACTTTCCAAAGCTACATACTCATAAGGTCCATGGAAGTTGATTCCTCCGGCAAAGATATTGGGACATGGAAGGCCCATATAAGAAAGCTGAGCTCCATCTGTTCCTCCTCTGATCGCTTTGATCTTAGGTTCAATACCTGCTTCTGTCATTGCTTTCGCAGCAAGATCTACAATGTGCATTTTGCCTTCGAACTGCTGCTTCATATTTCTGTATTGCTCCTTGATCTCCACTTCAGCAGTTCCTTCACCATGTTTTTGGTTGAATTCAGCTACTTTTTCTTCCATGAATTTCTTTCTGGCTTCAAATTTATCAGCATTATGATCACGGATGATATACTGAAGTTTAGCCTCAGAAATGTCAGCGGTGATATCCATTAAGTGATAGAAACCGTCAAAACCTTTAGTGGTAGCAGGCGTTTCATTTGCCGGAAGGCTCTGTGCAAATTCGGCAGCTAAAAGCGCTGCATTGACCATTTTTCCGTAAGCATAACCAGGGTGTACACTTAATCCGTGGATTTTCACTACAGCTCCTGCAGCATTGAAGTTTTCATATTCAAGCTCTCCAACTTCTCCGCCATCCATTGTATAGGCCCATTCTGCCCCAAATTTTGCCACATCAAATTTGTGCGCCCCTCTTCCGATTTCTTCATCAGGGGTAAACCCTACAGCAATTCTTCCGTGTTTAATTTCAGGGTGGGCAATCAGATATTCTGCAGCCGTTACAATCTCTGCACATCCTGCTTTATCATCAGCACCCAGAAGCGTGTTTCCATCTGTTGTAATTAACGTTTGGCCGATATATTTTTTTAAACTTTCAAATTTTGAAGGAGATAAAGTGAATCCTGTGGTCTGGTTCAGCAGAAGATCATTTCCATCATAATTCTTCCAAACCTGAGGATTTACATTCTCTCCGCTGAAGTCCGGTGAAGTATCATAATGTGAAATGAATCCAATAGTAGGTCTGTCGTCATTTTCCAGGTTAGAAGGAATATATCCCATAATATAACCATTCCCATCAATGGAAACATTTTCCAAACCTATGGTCTTCAGTTCTTCAGTAATATAATTGGCAATATCCCACTGTCTTGGAGTGGAAGGTGTTGCTTCACTCTCGGCATCACTGGTTGAATATATTTTTACATAACTAAGAAAACGGTTCAGTAATTTCTCTTTCCACAAAGGGTTGAATTCTATTGTACTCATTAGATTAATCATAAATTTTAACAAAGTTAGCAAATTTGCTGCTCAGAATAGGTTATTTGCGATTGAATATCAGTTATTGAAATTTTAAATCGGATATAAATCTTTGAAAATCAAAATAATGTTAGATTTATATGTACCGTATACGAACTGGTTTAGTTTTATTATATTTGAGAAAATGAAAAGTACCAATGTTTCTAACTGAATGCCCAAGAGATGCCATGCAGGGATGGGGAGAGTTTATCCCCACTGATAAAAAAATAGATTATATCAACTCTTTAATGGATGTTGGTTTTGATGTATTGGATTGCCTGAGTTTTGTTTCACCAAAAGCAATTCCGCAGATGGCAGACTCTGATGTGGTTGCTGAAAATATTGATAAATCCCGTTCCAAAACCCAGGTTTCTGCTATTATCGGAAACTACAGAGGCGCTGAAAAAGCATTAAAACATGCTTCAGTAGATATTCTTGGATTCCCTTTCTCTATTTCTGAAACATTCCAGCATAGAAATACGAATAAAAGCCAGGAAGAAGCTTTTGAGGAAATTATCAGAATGCTTGAGCTGACCAAAAGTGAAGGAAAACAGCTGAACATTTATTTCTCTATGGCCTTTGGAAATCCATATGGAGAAATGTGGAAATGGGAAGATGTAGACCGTTGGGCACAAAGATTTTCAGAAATCGGAGTGAAAGATATTCTGCTTTCTGATACAACAGGAGTAGCCACTCCCGAAACAATTGCTCTTTTATTTGAAAAAATTCCTTCAAAATATCCTGAAATCAATTTCGGGGGACATTTCCATAACCGTTATGAAGATTCTTATTCGAAATTAAAAGCGGCTTATGATCAGGGTTGCAGAAGATTCGACAGTGCAATTAAAGGAATCGGAGGATGTCCTATGGCTAAAGACGATCTGGTGGGAAATATGCCTACTGAACAGGTTATCAATTTTATGAGTGTTGAAAAAGCAGATCACAAGCTGAACCTCCTAAACTTTGAAAGTTCTTACAATAAGGCTAAGGATATTTTTCATTTTTAGAATGAATTAATAGTCAAATATCCAGCAGATTTGAACAATTATACAGACTGTATAAACGGCGTTAGGTTTGTCATTCCGTAAGAATCTCAATTTTTACTAAATATAATGGCTTAGATTCCTGCGGAATGACAAAAATACCGTTTGAGGCTACTAAAAGCAATTTCTATTGATCTTATAAGATAGAGTTCAGACTAAAATGTATTGAAATTACCCTTACGGAATAAATGGATACCCCGCTTTACTATATTCAAATATCAATGGTTTTAACCAAAATGTAATTATAATTAACTCAAAAAATCAACAAAATGTCTCCAATAATTTCACCTTCCGAATTAAAAAGCTTCCCTACAGGCAACCTCATCATTCTTGATGCAAGAACCGGAAAAGATATTGCCGGGAATTACCTTGAGAAACATATCAAAGGAGCATTATTCATCGATTTGGATGAAGATTTGGCGGAGATAGGAGAGGATGCAGCTTTTGGGGGAAGACATCCACTTCCTTCCATAGAAAAATTTGCTGAAACGTTATCAAACCTTGGAATCTCTGAAGATTCCCACATCGTGGTATATGATGATAAAAACGCTTCCAATGCAGCAGCAAGAGCCTGGTGGATGCTCAAATCTTTTGGATTCGAAAATGTACAGGTTCTTAATGGCGGAATGCAGGCAGCGGAAAAAGAAGGCATAGAATTTTCTTCTGGAAAAGAGGAGGTTAAAAAGGTTCCATTGATGAAAAAAGATCACTGGTTTCTGCCTGTTTCAAAACTGGAAGAAGTTGAAAATGAATTGAAAAATACTTCTGCTACTGTTATTGACGTAAGGGATGCCTACCGATACAGGGGAGAATCGGAACCTATTGATCTGGTTGCCGGGCATATTCCGGGGGCAATCAATATTCCTTTTTCAGAAAATTTGGATGAAAACGGATTCTTCCTGAAACCTGAGATTTTAAAGGAAAAATATAATAAATGGTTAGAAAATAAGCCGGAGCATTTGATTATCCATTGTGGATCAGGCGTTACGGCATGTCACACGATTTTAGCGTTAGATTATGCCGGGTTTAAAATTCCCAATCTGTATGTAGGTTCATGGAGTGAGTGGAGCAGGAGAGAAGGAAAAGAAATTGCAAAAGACATTTAAAAAACATAAACCTCAGAAATTTCTGAGGTTTTATATTTTATAATGATTAAAGCATTCCCAGTTCAAACTTAGCTTCCTCGCTCATCATATCCTTGTTCCAGCTCGGTTCAAAGGTAAGCTCTAAATCAACACTTTTTACATGTTCTACTTCCCCAACTTTATCTTTTACTTCTTGTGGAAGGGTTTCAGCCACAGGGCAGTTGGGAGTAGTAAGTGTCATTACAATTTTTACGTCTACATCATCGGAGATTTGTACATCATAAATCAGCCCTAATTCGTAAATGTCCACCGGTATTTCAGGGTCATATACGGATTTCAGTACCTTGATGATTTCTTCACCAATGTCAGCAATTTGATCGTCTGTAAATTTCATTTTTTAATCTAGATTGATATTCCTTTTCAACAAATCTTCCTGACGCATGCGCCGGAAAATATTTGCCAAAGTTAAGACATCTTTTTCACAATAATCAACTATTCGCTGCAAGTCTTTTTCTATGTAGTAGATTGATGAAACCATTGACCCGTCTATATCGTCTTTTGGAGTAGGAATTCCAAAGACATGGGCAAGCAGTTCAAGGGAGACAAAACTTTTATAATCTCCAAATTTCCAAAGCTCCATGGTATCGATATGAGGAATCTCCCAGGGCTTTTTTCCGAACATTTGAAGCGGAGCCGGAGGCTGCATTCCGTTGATCAGGTATCGTCTGGCAATCCAGGGAAAATCGAATTCTTTTCCGTTGTGGGCACAGAGAATGACATCCCGGAGCCTTGGGCTGTTGAAAATCTCCCCAAACTCCTGAAGCATTTTTTTCTCATCATGTCCTGAGAAACTTTTGATTTTTAATGTTTCATTCTTTTCTACCATTCCGATGGTAATGCAGATGATTTTTCCGAACTCAGCCATAATACCGGCTCTTTCATAAAAGTCTTCTGCGGAAATATCTTCTTTTCTCTGAAACCTTGTTTTTTTGTCCCAAAGGTATTGGTCAGTTTCTGATAATTCATCCCAGGAACCAGCCTGTGGCACAGTTTCGATATCAAGAAACAATATTCTTTCTAATGGTATGTTCTGTATCATATGTGTTTTTTGTTTATTATCCTACCTGCATTCCGTTTTTGGTAGGTAAGGAAGGAGCCAGAAGAGTGACATCCTGCTTATCTTCACCATATAGCCCTAATACAAGGCATTCGCTGAAAAAGTTGGCAATTTGTTTTTTAGGGAAATTAACCACGGCGAGAATCTGTTTTCCTACCAGCTCTTCTTTCTGATAGAGAGAAGTGATCTGTGCTGAAGATTTTCTGATTCCTAAGTCGCCAAAGTCTATTTCCAGCTGATAAGAAGGGTTTCTTGCTTTTTCAAAATCATTGACGGAAAGAATGGTTCCGCATCGGATATCTATTTTTTCAAAATCTGCCCAAGTGATGTCTGGTTTTACGGTCATGGTAATACGTTAATTAAATGTTCTACTTCAGTTTTCTGTTCTTCATATTTTTGCTGTAATTCTGAACCTTCCCCCATTCTTCTGTAATATTCAAGAGCTTTTTCTCCAAAGAATTTTTTATGAAAGTCTGAAACTTCAGGTACCTGTGGAAAAGCTTTATGAAAAAGCATCTCGTAGTACGCCTGAAATTCCCGCTCATTTTTATCTTCTATTACCTGTCCCGGAGCTTTTTGTCTCACGTGAAGCATCTCGTGGGCAATCATATTCAAGACAAGGTTCAGATCAAAATCGAATAAATTTTTCGGGATCATGACCATCTGCGGACCTCCCAGTTCTCCTTCTGCCGTAAGAAGCATCGAAGTAGGGGAAAGCTCCTGCCTGAATCCAAACCCCGCAAAGTTTTCATGCTCCAGATGAAAAGAGTGGATCAGGTATTTCGCTGCATCCAGGATCTGGTCATGTTCTTTATAAGCTTCAAGATGGAGGTTGATCTGCTCAAAATTCATGCTGAATAGGTTTTATAACAAATGTATTAAAATATTGAGAATTGTGAGGGTATTCTACAATTATAATGTTGAAGGATAGTATATCGATCGAATGAAGTAGAGTTTAGTCTCGAAATCTATGAATTTTTTTACTAATAAAATTTTTTCAACATTTTTGTCCAAATTAAAAGGCTCGATTGTCATTACGTAATAAACCCATAAAATGATACATAATGAAAATTACAGTAATTGGCGGTACTGGCCTTATTGGTAGTAAACTTGTTAACAGTCTTAGAAACTTGGGACATGATGTTCTGGCAGCATCTCCCAACTCAGGAGTCAATACTATTACAGGAGAAGGTCTTGACCAGGCTTTAGAAAATGTAGATGTTGTAGTAGATGTTGCCAACTCTCCTTCTTTCGCAGATGATGATGTAATGAAATTCTTCAAAATATCAGGAACTAACCTAATTGCTGCAGAAAAAGATGCAGGAATAAAGCATCACATTGCTTTATCTGTTGTAGGCACAGAGCGTTTACAGGAAAGCGGATATTTCAGAGCGAAACAGGTTCAGGAGGATCTTATTAAAGAATCAGGAATTCCTTATACGATTGTTCACTCTACACAGTTTTTTGAATTTGTTGGTGGGATTGTTCATTCAAGTACAGCTGATCATAAAATAGTTGTTTCTCCAGCTTTGATTCAGCCTATCGCCTCAGATGACGTGGTAAAAGCAATGACGGATGTTACGATCAATTCTCCCAAAAATAGCACAGTAGAAATTGGAGGACCAGAAAAAATAAGATTGGATGATCTGGTAAGAAAATATACATCAATAATGAAGAATCAGGATGAAGTAGTGACTAGCCCAGCTGCAACTTATTTCGGAGCCCCATTGAATGACAGTACCCTTGTACCCAACAACGACGCAAAATTAGGAAGCATCCGTTATGATGAGTGGATTGCAAATCCGGAAAACCAGAGATAAAATCAAAAGTTATTATTAAATTTATAAAAGCATTATATTTAAAATTTTCAAATCATGAATGAATTTTTAATTGCCATACACAGAGATATCATTAATAAGGATGCCAGCCCCTCACCAGAACAAATGCAGGCATCTATTCAGCCTTTCCAGGATTGGCTAGGAAGTATTGCCGCACAAAATAAATTGGTTTCTCCTCCTAAAAGATGGGACCTCGATGGAAGAGTTGTAAAAAATGATTTAGTTACTAATGGACCCTATGCAGAGATTAAAGAATCAATTGGTGGAATGTTTATCATAAGAGCTGAGAATTATGACGAAGCTGTAGAAATAGCAAAAGGCTGCCCTATACTTCAGTGGGGAGCAAGTGTAGAGGTTAGAATGGCTATCCCACCGGCTCAATAAATTATGTAACCATATAATGCAGGAACAGGCATTAATACCTAATTTATTCAGAACAGAGTATAGGAAAATTGTTTCTGTGCTCTGTTCTTTATTTGGTATTGATCATATTGAAATCGCAGAGGATATAGTAAGTGATACTTTTCTTACAGCCACTGAAACCTGGAGCATTAATGGAATTCCTGAAAATCCTACAGCGTGGCTGTACACCGTAGCTAAGAATAAAACTAAAAATCACCTTAAAAGAAACTCCTTATTTCAACAAAAGATATCGAATGAAATAAAATATTCGTCTCGTAATTATGAAGAATTTGAAATAGACCTTTCTGACAAAAATATCATTGACAGCCAATTAGCCATGATGTTTACTATTTGTAATCCTTCTATTTCAAAAGATTCCCAAATTTCTTTAGCTCTAAATTTACTTTGCGGATTTGGAATACAGGAAATTGCAGATGCTTTTCTGGTTACTAAAGAAGCTGTTTATAAAAGACTGAATCGTGCAAAAGAAAAATTAAAAACAGAAGGAATAAAAATTGAACCGCCCTCAGTTTCACAGATTCTTTCTGGCTCAGAAACAGTATTCACAACACTCTATTTACTATTTTCAGAAGGATATTATTCAACATCGCAACATACAGTTCTTAGAAAAGATCTTTGTCTTGAAGCGATAAGATTAACCTTATTACTACTCGAAAACAAACTGACAAATGTCCCCGCTACTCATGCATTGTTATCTTTAATGTATTTTCATTCTTCGAGATTCAATGCCAGAATTAATGACAAAGGAGAAAACATTTTATATGAAGAACAAGATGATTCACTATGGGACGTTGAGCTGATAAAAAAAGGAATCAAACACCTTAACCAAAGTGCTACAGGAGATGCTTTAACCAAACTTCATCTCGAAGCTGCTATTGCCTATTGGCACACAAAAAAGAAAGATAATGATGAAAAATGGGAAAATATTTTGCAATTATACAATCGGCTTTTACAGATTGAATACTCTCCTATGGCTGCCCTTAACCGTACTTTTAGCTTTGCAAAAGTAAGAGGAAAATCTGCCGCAATTATTGAGGCTGAAAAACTAAAGCTTATCAACAATCCTTTCTACTATTCCCTGTTAGGTTATCTTTATACTGATATTGACAGGTCAAAAGCAATACAGCATTTTGAGTTCGCCATAAAAATGTCTAGCTCGCAGACCATCATTAATACTTTTAAAAGATATATTGATACGCTGGAAACTAAATAACTGAAGACTTTTTTCAGAAGTTACTCCTTCCTTTTACAAAAATTCAATTACTGTTTATTATGTAGTGATACACTTCAACAAGTAAACAAGATGAAAATAAAACCAGTATTTATGAGCAATTGTAACGGGCGTTCAAAAGAAATAGACCGGCTTCTGAGGGAACAGGATTATATGGTACAGCCTTTCGTAGAAGAAATCAAAAATGGAGAATGGTCATTTCTGTTTTTCAACGGAAAATACAGCCATTGTTCATTAAAAACTCCTAAGCAGGGAGACTTCAGGGTACAGCATTATCATGGAGGAAGCATCAGCTACCCAACTCCTGATCCGAAACATATAGAACAGGCTGGAATTTATGTAGAAAGCCTGCCTGAACCAACACTGTATGCAAGAGTGGATGGAGTGCTTATCAATGATTCATTTAGTTTAATGGAACTGGAACTCATAGAACCTTATTTATTCCTGAATAGTAATACTCTTTTACTGGAAAATTACTACCAGGCTTTGATCGCTTTACTGTGATAAAAACAGGACCGGAGAAAAATTTCCGGTCCTGTTAAACAAGATTAAGTGTAAAATTTAGCCTTTAAAGGCAAAAAGGATAATTCAAATGTGTGCAGATTTTTATTGATTCTTAATCTATGTTTAAGGGAATTGATAATAAAGGGACTTTGTTTTTGTAAGCCATTATTATTGTTTTGCTTCTGTGGAAAAGAGATTCCACAAGATTGTATTTATAAGGAACCATTGTCAGTAAATCCGAATTGGTAAGTTTCACTTCCTCTTCAATCGCCTTGATGATTTCTATAGACTGGATCATTTTAAAGCTGTATTTAATATCATCAAGATCATATCCGGAGTTCAGATCAATATCATGGATGACCTCTGTAAAATCTTCCAGTCTCTCACTTACATTGAACACTTCAATTTCAGATTTGAATTCATTGATGAAATTGTAAATATCGTCCATGGCAGACCAGGTCATGCTTTTGTGGGTGTCATAGGCAAAAAGAATTTTTCTGATTCCTGTATATTCTATGTGAGCCGGAATGATTAGTACAGGTTTTTTGAGCCGGTGGATGGTTTTGGTGACAATATTTCCGAGCAGTCTTTGTTCAAGTGTTTTCTCCGCCATACCCATGACCACAAAATCACCGTTATTTAGCTGGATACAGTTTTCAAGCTCCTCAATAAAGTTCCCTGAAGCCAGATAATACTGTGTTTCCAGATCATATAAGCTTCCCAGCTCAGCAGCTTTCTCCGAAATTTTCTTTTGATTTTTAAGCGTTTGCTCATGGAAAAAATCAGCAGAAACCTGGGCGTTTAAAGCATGAATAGAAACGGTCTGTAAGTGGAACAGAACAATCTTATACTTATTTTCTTTAGCCATAGAAGCTGCATAATGAGTAGCATTTTCTGCTTCTTTGGAAAAATCTGTGCAGACAATTATTGTTTTCATTGTACCAAAATTGATTCTGTAAAACTATAAGACAAAACCTTTCTATGGTAGTAAAAAGATGGTGACATTGCATAAAATGATGATGAAATGTCTTTTTAAGGTGATGAACCGTTAGCCTCCATTTTAAGTCGTCTATTTTACGCTTCAGGTACCGTTTTGTCCGTCTCGTCTGAAATGGAAGATATTCTTATAAAATCTATTTCTATATTTACAGCCGTAAAGCTCCCCATATGAACAGGATTTCTACATTCAGAAAAAATATAGTACGGAATAAAAAGATTCTTTCTGCAATGAAAAGAAGGCTGGCTATATGGGCTATAGCGGTTATTACCTTTTATGTTTTTTCCTATCTGATTGATCCGTTTGATCCGGCCTGGCAGATCTATTTGAAAGAACCGCTAAAGGTGATTGTGGAAGATATTCTGTGGATATTTCTCTTTTCCGTTGTTATCTCCGAGGTCAGTATATGTATTGACAGAATGCTCAATAGGCTGCTTCCATGGAGTAACAGAACGGTAAAACGTCTACTTCTTCAGTGTATTATACAGATTGTGGGAAGCGTGCTGATCGTTATTATCATTAACTTTATTATTGACTGTACATCAGTGAATTTACCGGAAATGGATGCCCGGAAAGAATATACGTTATTGGGACAGTGGATTGCTACCAATATTGTAATATCACTTACCATCAGCGCATTTAATACAGTGGATTATTTATTGGAAAACTGGAAGAAAACAGCCGTGGAGGCGGCTCAGCATAAACTGAGGGCTTCAAAACATAAACAGGCTGCTATGGCGGCGGAACTTCAGGCTCTTAAGCTGCAGATAGATCCCCATTTTATTTTTAACAACCTCAGCGTACTTTCTGAGCTTATTCTGGAAGATCAGCAGCTTGGCTATGAATATTCAGAGAAGTTTGCGAGGGTATACCGATACCTTCTTGTAAATTCTAAAAAAGATATTATAGCTCTGGAAGAAGAACTGAAATTTTTAGAATCCTATATTTTTCTAATTGAAAAGAGGATTGGAGAAGGAGTTGTGTTTAAAATTGACATTCAGGAAGAATACAGGTCCATGTATACTCTTCCGCTATCGCTGCAGCTATTGGTTGAAAATGCTATTAAACATAACCAGACCTCAAAAGCAAATCCTTTGGAAATACAGGTTTATACAAATTCTGATAAGGAACTCGTTGTTGCCAATACATTTCTGCCATTAATTAATAAACCGGATTCTTCAGGGGTGGGGCTTGCCAATATTGTTGCCAGATACGAGATCTTGGGATATATAAAACCCATCATAGAAAAAACCGAAAATCAATTTATTGTAAAACTCCCATTGATATGAAGCTCAATAAAATTTTAATAATAGAGGATGAAAAGCCTAATGCTGACAGGTTAAAAAGGCTATTGCTAAAGCTGAGACCTCATGCGGAAATAGTATCTGTAGAAGAGTCGATTATCTCAGCAGTAAACTGGCTTGAAAATAATCCTGCTCCAGATATGATTATGATGGATGTAAGGCTGGCAGATGGATTAAGCTTTGAGATATTCAATAAATTTGAGATAAGAAGTCCTGTAATTTTTACAACGGCATATGATGAATATGCAGTACAGGCTTTCAAATACAACAGTATAGATTATCTTCTGAAGCCTATAGAAGAAGAAGAACTTGAGCTGGCTTTAAGACGTTACGAGACTTTTATAGAAACAGTGCCATTTGTGGGAACAGCCATTGAAGGACTGCTTAATTATATCCAGCCTAAAGACTACAGGAAGCGTTTTCTTATCCCACATCGGGATGGTTATAAAACGGTTTTGTCTGAAGATGTTTTATACTTTTATACAGAATTGGGAATCAGTAAAGCCATGCTGAATACAGGGAGTATTGAAAATGTTCCCCAGACCCTGGAAGAACTTGAAAAACAGCTTGATCCGAAGTTCTTTTTCCGGGCCAACAGGCAGTTTATTATTCATATAGACGCTGTGAAACAGATTTTCAACCATTTTAACGGAAAGCTGAAGCTGGAATTGAGAAAGCAACCTGAAATAGAGGTGGTTGTGAGCCGGGAGAAAGCTTCTGCATTCAAATCCTGGCTGGATTACTAGTCTATAGATTATTGAAAAATATAAGGTTGCTTTTCAGAAAAGCAACCTTTTTATTTGGTGAAAATTGACAGGATTGAAATGAATCAAGCGCACTTACATCAATACACCTTCTCTTGACGCAAAGTTCCTTTTATTACGCTTGATTTAAGTGAGCCAAGAATGAATCGATAGAAATCGATTTTGATAAACTAACTTTTTTATATCGTTTATTCAGCGACAAAGTCGCCCTTCTTTGCTTACTTAAAATAGAACATCCGAATTATTATTCCTTTGCGTAAATAAAAGATATTTCCATCCTATTTTCAAGTCAAAATATAAGAATTACATATTTTATTTATGTGTACAGGTTTCTGGATGTCATCCAAATAAGAAGTTTTAGATTTAATCCAATTTACTTAGTTCCCCAAGTTTATAACCTGATCCGGTGAAATTCCGGAACGTTGAAGTTTTTCCACTAAAAATATTCTTTTTATGGTTTTCATTACACAAAAACGCTCTTTCTTTCATTTTTAGTATCATACACTTCACCTGCGATTAATTACGTTTCACTTGATTTCTACATGAATTCCCTGGGTATATGCATTTATTTTGCCCCTGTAAAATTTAAAATCAAATGTTATGAATTACAGAAAAGGATATCTGGTACTTTCACTTACAGCTACAGCAGTATTATATTCTTGCGGTTCAGGTAGTCAGGAAAATACCCAGCAGACGCAGGCATTACCTACGGATTTTATCCAGGTGAAGTCCGGAAATGAAGATGTTTCTATAGGATATCCCGGGAGCATAGAAGGACAGGATAATGTAGAAATTAAAGCTCAGGTGACAGGATATCTGGAAGCAGTATATGTGAAAGAAGGTCAGTATGTGAGCAAAGGGCAGACCCTATTTAGAATTAATCCTTCTGTGTACAATGAACAGGTGAATACCAATGCGGCAGCATTAAAATCAGCATTGGCAGCTCAGGAAACAGCAAGATTGGAAGTTGAAAAACTGAGATCTCTTGTAGAGGGAAAAGTGGTTTCCGATATGCAGCTGAAAACAGCTAAGGCAAACTTTAAAGCGGCCTCTGCACAGGTAGCACAAGCACAGTCTTCATTGGGTTCATCAAAGATTAATGCCAATTTTACTCATATCAAAGCACCGGTAAGCGGATATATAGGAAGAATCCCTAATCGGGTGGGTAATTTAATCAACCCTTCCGATGCTTCACCGCTGACAACGCTTTCCAATATAACGAGTGTAAATGTTTATTTCTCCATGAATGAGGCAGATTTTATAGCTCATAGCCGGGCAGCTGCTTCAGGAAAAAACACAGAGAATGTAGAACTTATTTTAGCCGATGGCTCTGCCTATTCTTACAAAGGAAAACTGGAGAATGCCAGCGGAAATTTTGATAAAAATACAGGAAGTATCCAGATGAAAGCCGTATTCCAGAACCCAGATAAATTACTGAGATCAGGAGGTACAGCAAGAGTTATGATCCACAACGATCTGGATGGTGTTATTAAGCTTCCGAAAATATCGGTAAAAGATATTCAGGATAAATTCTTTGTATATAAACTGGAGGGTAGGGATAAAGTAAAAATGTCCCAGATTGAAATTTCAGGAAGTACCTCTCAGGATTACTTTGTAAAAGAAGGCGTACAGGCAGGAGATAAAATAGCGGTTAACAGAATAGACGTCCTTACAGATGGGGCTCCCGTAGCCGCTAAAGTGGTTCCTTCAAAATAGTTTTCATAATCATTCTTAGAAAATTCGAAAATGTTAAAAAAGATAATTGACCGTCCGGTACTGGCGACGGTAATATCCCTGATCATCGTGATATTAGGGATCATCGGATTAAACCAGCTGGCGGTGACCCGGTTTCCGGATATTTCACCACCTACGATCACGGTTTCAGGATCTTATCCGGGAGGGAACAGTGAAACGGTAATCCGTTCTGTAGTTACTCCTTTGGAAGAACAGATCAATGGGGTGGAAGATATGCAGTATATGAAATCTACCGCGAGTAATGACGGGACATTTACCATCTCTATCATATTTAAACAGGGCGTTAATGCGGATCAGGCAGCGGTAAATGTTCAAAACAGGGTACAGCAGGCTACCCCGATACTTCCCCAGGAGGTCATAAGAATGGGATTGACAACTTCCAAGCAACAGAACAGTATGGTGTTGATTTTCAATATCTATACAGAAGACAATAAGCAGTATGATGAAACCTTCCTGCAGAATTATGCCAATATCAACCTTATTCCCCAGGTAAAAAGGGTAAAAGGAGTTGGGCAGGCTCAGATTTTTGGAATTAAGGATTACTCTATGAGAATATGGCTTAACCCACAAAAGATGTCTTCCTACGGACTTGAGCCCTCAGATATATCGGCAGCCATTGCAGATCACAGTTTGGAATCTGCACCAGGTAAACTGGGGGAAGAATCTAATGCAGCATTGGAATATGTAATCCGATACAAAGGAAAAAAGAATAAACCGGAGCAATATGAAAATATTATTGTCAAAAATGACGGAACCAATGTCATCAGGCTTAAAGATGTTGCCCGTGTAGAATTTGGATCCATCTCCAACAGTGGCGATAACCTTTCTAATGGGAAAAATGCGGTTACTGTAGCGATTATGCAGACTACCGGATCTAACGCCAATGAAATTGAAATAGGAGTTAATAAAGCCATTGACCAGCTGTCAAAATCATTTCCTCCAGGCATAAAATATACAAAGGTGCTGAGTACCAAGGAAAGGCTGGATGAGGCGACTGGACAGGTGAAATCTACTTTGATAGAGGCATTTATCCTTGTATTTATTGTAGTGTTTATCTTTTTACAGGACTTCAGGTCTACGATTATTCCGGCCATTGCAGTTCCTGTAGCGATTATCGGGACGTTCTTTTTTCTTTTGGTATTAGGATTTACAATCAATGTACTGACGCTTTTCGCGCTGGTTCTCGCCATCGGTATTGTGGTTGATGATGCCATTGTAGTGGTGGAAGCTGTTCACAGTAATATGGAAGGAACAGATCTCTCGGGAAGAGAAGCTACCCATAAAGCGATGAGTGAAATTACGGGGGCAGTTATCTCTATAACCCTGGTCATGTCTGCCGTATTTATTCCTATCGGGTTTATGTCCGGTTCAGCAGGAATTTTCTATAAGCAGTTCGCTTATACCCTTGCTATTGCAATTATTATTTCAGCAGTTAATGCTCTTACTTTAACTCCGGCTTTATGTGCCGTGTTCTTGAAAAATAATCATGCACACACAGGAGAAGGCGGGAAGCCAAAAGGATTCGGACAAAGATTCGCTGTAGCGTTTAATGCAGGGTTTAATAATATGACGAACCGTTATGCAAAAGGAGTAAAGTTTTTAATAGAAAGAAAATGGATTGCAGCAGGATTGATCGCTGGAATTATCGGCCTGTCGGCCTGGTTGCTGTCGAGTACTCCCAAGAGTTTTGTACCGATGGAAGATGACGGGTTCTTTATGTACTCATTAAGTATGCCTCCCGGAACAGGGCTCACCAAAACAACAGAGGTTTCCGATAAAATTAATACAATTTTAAAAAGTGTAGACGCCGTTCAGGAAAATACATCCATTACAGGATATAACCTGTTAAGTAATAGTGCCGGCCCTGCTTATGCAATGGGGTTTGTGAAATTGAAGCCTAAAAAAGAAAGAGGCGCCGTTCAGGATATCGATGAGATCATGAATGTTGTTAGTGGAAAGCTGGCTGAAATTAAGGAAGGAAGCGTAATGAGTTTCAGAATGCCTCCGGTAGAAGGATATGGAGTAACGAATGATGCAGAGATTGTACTTCAGGACCGTATGGGTAGAGATCCTCAGGTTCTGAAAGCAAAAGCAGATGATTTGATTGGCCAGCTAATGAAAACTCCTGAAGTAGCCTATGCTTATACCATGTTCCGGGCAGATTATCCACAGCTGGAACTTGAAGTTAATGAAGATAAAGCTAAACAGCTGGGAGTAAGCATCTCCAATTTATTGGGAACGGTACAAACGTATTTCTCAGGAGATCAGTCTCAGAATTTCTCAAGATTTGGAAAATTCTATAGAGTCAATATCAAGGCAGACGGAGTTTTCAGAATGGATGAGCAGGCCTTCAATGATATTTTTGTGAAGAATAATAAAGGAGAAATGGTTCCTGCCAATACCTTAATTACTTTGAAAAAAGTATATGGGCCCGAGTCTGTGAACCGATATAACCTTTATAACTCGTTAAACATTAACGTTGTGCCAAAACCGGGAGTGAGTAACGGAGAGCTGATGGGCAAAATAGAAAAAACACTGGAAAAGCTGCCTTCGGATTACAGTTATGAATGGACGGGATTAAGTTTAGAAGAAAAGTCAGCAGGAAATCAAACCGTTGTAATTCTTGGGCTGTGTTTACTTTTCGTTTACCTGCTTCTTGCCGCCCAGTATGAAAGTTATATTCTTCCTTTAGCTGTAATGCTTTCCATCCCAACAGGAGTAGTAGGAGCTTTCTTAGGAATAAAAGCGATTGGTTTTGATAATAATATCTACGTACAGGTAGGTTTGATCATGCTGATCGGTCTCCTCGCGAAGAATGCAATCCTTATCGTAGAATTTGCAATCCAGAGAAGGAAGGCAGGACTCTCTATCCTGGATTCTGCACTGGAAGGCGCTAAGGCAAGACTGCGTCCTATTATTATGACATCACTGGCTTTTATTGTGGGAATGATTCCCCTGATGATTTCCACTGGTGGAATGGCTTCAGGAAATAAATCGATCAGTGTAAGTGCTGCGATAGGAATGTTGAGCGGAGTGGTTTTAGGAGTGTTTGTAATTCCTGTACTGTATATGTTCTTTCAGTATCTCGATGAGAAGTTTTCGTCTAAAAAGAAGTATGAAACGATAAAAAATGAATTGACAAATGAGAATATGTAATATAAAGAATTTCCTTATTTCAGGCGCAATGGCATCAGTACTGGTGTCTTGTGCCGTGGGAAAACCTTATACAAGAACAGAGCTTCAGGTGCCGGAGCATTATAAAGAGACTGTACAGGTAACCGGAGATACGATAGTTCTTCCGTGGAAGACTTTCTTTAAAGACCCTAAGCTGATAGGTTTAATAGACAGGGCGCTGACGAGAAATAATGAAGTACATGTAGCTCTGAAAAATATGGAACAGCTGGATCTGATCTATAAACAGGCTAAGTTGTCCCTTATGCCAACACTGGACCTCTCTGCAGGAGCCAACAGAAGCTGGGCATCCAAAAATACACTTAATGGCTCCCTTAATGAACAGTTTGTAGGAACGAAATATATGGATGATTTCAGTGCAGCGCTAACGCTTTCCTGGGAAGTTGATATCTGGGGTAAAGCAAAAATGCAGAAGGAGTCTGCTGCAGCCGAATATTTTGCCCAAAAGGAAAACCTGAATGCCGTGAAAAGCAGAATCGTTGTCCAGGTGGCACAGGCTTACTATAATCTGATAAGTTTAGATGAACAGTTAAAAATAGCTGAACAAAATATTGAGCTAAGTAACAATACCCTGACAATGATGGATCTCCAGTTTAAAGCCGGGCAGATCAATTCATTGGCAGTTCAGCAATCGGAAGCTCAGAAGAAAACGGCAGAGCTGCTGATTCCTCTGGCAAAACAGAATATTTCTATCCAGGAAAATGCGTTGAGCATTCTTTGTGGAGGATATCCGGATAAAGTGGAAAGACAGGGAACACTAAAAACAATGATTCCTGAAAATAAACTGTCTGAAGGACTACCGGCGCAGTTATTGAGTAGAAGACCGGACTTGAAAATGGCAGAACTCAATGTAGTCAGCCTGAATTCAAAAACAGGATTAGCGAAAGCAGCCATGTATCCAAGCATCAGTTTATCTCCCCAAATAGGGGTGAACTCCAATAAGTTCAGCTCATGGTTTGATATTCCCGGTTCTATCACCAAGGCAATTGCGGCTAACCTTGCGGCCCCTGTTTTTCAGAAAAAACAGCTAAAGACAGCATATGAAACAGCCTTGATAGAGCAGGAAAAAGCTGCGATCAGTTTTAAACAGTCGGTAATGACCGCCGTTGGAGAAGTATCTGATGCCATGGCAAAATCTAAAGGATCCTCTGAAAGATTACAGCTTTTAGAGCAGAGGACAGCCATTTTAGATAAAGGAATTAATGATGCACTTAAGTTGTATAAAAGTGGTATGGCAACCTATTTAGAGGTAATAACTGCCCAGAATAATAAACTTCAGAATGATCTTGAAGCTATTAATGTTACTCTTGAAAAGTTAAATGCTGAGGTAGATCTATACAGAGCATTGGGCGGAGGAGTAGAGTAGAAGGTAAATGAGTGGTCAATACGGGAGGAAGCTATATTATATGGCTTCCTTTTGTTTTATAGAATCAGTAAGTGTAAATTTTTATCGTTGTTAATCAGTGTTTTATGAAAATAGTATTCTTTTTTTTGAAAATTCATGCAAGATTTTAAAAGAACGGGATTTATATAAGTGAGTACTCAGAATAAAAAATGTTTAATGTAAAAAATAATGTAATGAAGAAATTTACAGTACCCAGAATTTTTATGACTGTTTTAGCAGTATTAGCAGGTCTCACTTTATTTTCGTGTCTTGATAATGACAGTCCGGAGATACCTCCTGTAAAGTTGGAAGACCTTAAAGGAAACTATAAAGGAAGATTGATCACTGTACAGGGTAATTCTAAAACAGAGAAAATAGTAGATTTTAAAGTAAAGAAAGATACCATCTCGTTTGCTGAATTTCCCATCAAAGAAATTGTAAAGTCTGTAGTGAAAGACCCTGCAAAAACAGAAACGGCCCTAACGGCAATTGGAAAAGTGAAATATGACCTGCAGTATACCGCAACTGTGAATACCAATAATAATGTTGTAGAACTTGTTTTTACTCCTAAAGTATTGGAATTTAAAATTCCGGTAGATGGCGTAAATAAGAATACAACAGTTGTATTAACAGCCAAGCAGAAAGGATTTTTTGTAGGAATGGATCACTCATTAAGATATGCTTTAGCTGCTGAAAAGATTACAGTAGACGGCGTGATATTGGATCCTTTTGAGACTATTAATTATAATTTTCCACTCTGTATAAAGAACTAATTAATAAATATTACCAAAAATGGATTGTGTTTTATATGATGCAATCTATTTTTGCTTAAAAATTTTAATCAATACCCAATCGGATACGGCAGCTCTACATGGAGGAAAATAAAGAACAGATTTTGGTAAAACACCTTCTTATGAAGGAGGAAGCCGCATGGAAAGAGCTTTTTGGAGCTTACTCCGGTAGCCTTACCTATATCTGTTCCCGTTATCTGGCTGAAAAGGAGGATGTTCATGATGTGCTGCAGAACAGTTTTATCAAAATGTTTCGCTCAATAGACTCTTTTGAATACAGAGGAAACGGTTCTTTGAAAGCATGGATGACCCGGATTGTGGTCAATGAATCTTTGAAACATATTAAACAGAATACAGATACAAAATCAAAAGTTGAGATAGAGGATCTCCCGGATCTTCCGAATGATGAAGAGCCTGATTTTGAGGAAATTCCAAAGGCTGTTATTATGGAAATGATACAGTCGCTTCCGGATGGATATAGAACGGTTTTTAACCTGTATGTATTTGAAACAAAAAGCCATAAAGAAATCTCCAGGCTTTTGGGAATTGCAGAGAACTCTTCTGCCTCACAGTTTCATCGGGCAAAAGGATTGCTTGTTCAGAAAATAAAGGAGTTTAAAATGTCAAAAAAAGCACAATATGAATAATGAATGGTTAAATAACCTGCGAAGCAGAATGGACGACCATGAAGAGGATGTTCCGGAAGGATTGTGGGATGACATCAGAGATGAATTATTCTCTGAAGAAGATAAAGATAAGATGATTGCCGGCTTTATTCCTGAAGAGCAACATGAAATAGGAAAGAATAATGGCCATAAAATAATCGACAGACGTTTATTTTACCGTATTGGTGGTGCAGCGGCTGCAGCCGTATTGCTGTTTTTTGTGCTGCAGATTGACTCCCATATTGAAAGCCCTGAAAGAATTTCAAAGAATGCAGATGGCTTTAAAGAAAAGGGGAAAAAGAATATTGAGACAGGAAATGCAAAAGGTGGTGAAGATTATATTGTTGAAAATAAAGTAGATAAGGAGGTTTCGTTGGCGGAAACAACTATAGAAAGAACTTTAAAAGGAATACATGACATACAGTTCTTCAATAAGGAAGTGAAGAGCAATACAGAAGTGGCTCAGGATGCAGTAAGAGTTCCGGAAACAAAAATGTGGGCTCAGCAGGAGACTGAAATTTCTCAAAAACCTCTTTTAATTGAGAAGACGGTAGTTGGGCCAATGAAAGAGAAAGAAACTGATGAAGTACTCTTCAAGCCAGAAAAGAAACAGGAAAAATACGCGGAAAACAAAAAACACAAATCTGATCAATCATGGATGCTGAGCATGCTCACAGGAAATGCATCTTCGAATGCTGCAGAACAACAGTTTCCGGGTTATGCTTCTATGAGCGGAAAACCAATGAATATTGAACAAGTATGGACTGCCTCTACTTATGATGATAATCCGCTTACCGAAGTATTGCTGGCCAACCAAAGCCAACCCGTAGAAGCGAAGATCCGTCATAAAGTACCGGTTACTCTGGGGCTATCCCTTTATTATAATTTAGGGAAAAGATGGGGAATCGGAACAGGGCTGAATTATACAAAACTGTCCTCAGAACTTCATTCCGGAAGCAGTACCAATTATATAAAAGGAGTACAGACGGTGCATTATATAGGAGTACCCGTTCAGGTTAATTATAATGTAGTTCAGAAAGGCCGGTTTACAGGCTATGTTACCGCAGGTGCACTCGTGGAAAAACCTGTTGGGGGGAACCTTACAACAAGCTATGTGGTAGATGATGAAATAAAGGAGACTACAAAGGAAAGCATTGATAATAAATCTCTTCAGTTTTCAGTAAATACAGCGGTTGGACTTCAGCTGAAAGTTATTGACAGATTCGGAATTTATGCAGAACCGGGGATTGGATATCATTTTAAAGAAAACAATGCCCTGAATACGGTTTATAAAGAAAAACCTTTACAGTTTAATGTAAAGTTCGGGATCAGATTACTGCTCGATTGAATATAGACTATTGATCACACCTAACATCAACTTAAATGTATAAATATGAAAACAAGACTAATTTTTTTAACATTTTTAGTATTCAGTGTGCTGAGTATCAAAGCACAGTGTAACCCTACGATTACCAGCCCAAGGCTTGGCGTACAATTCCCGGACAAGATTTTATTCTGTAATGTAGAAGATGAAATACTTTCTACACAGGCATTCGGCAGCTATCAGTGGTACAAACAGGAATGGACCTGGCAGACTCCCAATAATAATCCGTGGGTGGCAATTCCAGGAGCAACCTCACAACAGCTAACGATTAATGGAAATGATCAGTTGTTTTATTTTAAAGTAGCCGTTACACAAGGGGACTGTACTGCAGAAAGCCCGGCAATTATGGCAGATGGATTTGTGTATGGTCTTCCGGCGATGATGTCTACCTATACACCGGGAACGTATGAGGAAGTGGATCTTGGAGTAGTGAACGTATGTAACGGGGCTTCTGTAAAGTTTGATGATATATTTCCTGTTGTATATGGCAATCATACCTGGTTTAAATGTGTTCCGGGCAGCAATCCTCCGGTTCCGGGAGATCCCTGTATTATCGCTGGGGCGAACGGGGATTCTTTGACCGCTACAGAAACCGGAAAATATGGATTCTATGCCTGCACAGAGTACTGTCCGGACCAATGTGAAATGTTAGATCCTTTTTCTTTCGTACAGCTGAATTTCGGAAACTGGGATTTCTGCGAAAATTTAGGAACTGGAGAAACAAAACAAAAGGATAATAATCTGAAAATATATCCGAATCCTACAGCACAGTTCCTTTATATCGGAAAAGAGTCTGATAAAGGTTATAAAGAAATTACCATTATAGATATGTCCGGAAAACTCGTGCTGCAGAAAAACGATCACAAATACAATCAGGCCATTGATGTAAGCCATCTTGTCCCTGGAAGCTATATCATTGTTTCTAAAGCTTCAAATGGCAACATTTATAAAAATAAATTCATAAAAAAGTAAAAGATTAAATAATCTTTTTTGTTAGTTTTAAAGTGGAGGATCGGTACAATTTATTTGTACCGATTTTTTTAGGGCCATGTAATCTGAGCCCATAAGAGAAGAACATTATATTTGTGACATATCGATTATTTACGGACTGTTTTCATTGCTGTCCGGGATAATAGGGAAATGACTTCTCGCATTTTTTGGCCATTCGGTATTTGGAAAGCTTGTAGGAAGAATAATTTAAAAGCTAAGTTCAATATTAAAAATAACATATAATACGTCGGGTTTTGACGCTTCTGAGTGATAGGTTTGTATTATGAAACTTAATTGAGTTTTCATGTTAACCTCTAACCAATTATTAAATTTTTAAAATGAATTGTATAGAATTAAATGATCCACTTACAGGAGAATGGACAGTTTTTTTGGAAACTACAGAAACATATAACGGTAGTCCGATCACAGATATTTTGTGTAGCGGATTCAGTGAAATGTATAAAAAAATTAATGCCAAATACCACAGGAGAGTGCTTCACGACAGTAAAATAAATGTTAAATGGTTTGGTGCTGTGGGTGATGGCATCAATGATGAGGCCGGCTATTTCAATAAGGCATTACAATTTATTTCAGATATCGGAGGAGGAATTTTATTTGTTCCTGCCGGAAAATATAAGCTAAGCCATGTGGATTGTGAAACAAAAAAATATTCAAATATTACCATATTGGCTCATGGAGCAGAGTTTATTCAGCTTGTTCCGGAAAAAAAAGACAGAATAAGTTTTCCAGCACCTATACCCGGAGACCCTAACCGGGTAATTTATACTTATGGAAGGTACCGTGCTGCAGATGGTATGTTTGTATTTGATGCTAAAGTAACCAATCAGAAGGATGATTCCAATTCCATTAAGAATATTAAATTTATTGGAGGAACATTTATTTCAAATGTTGCACAATACGGTTTTGATGAGTTATTACATTTAGTTTGCTTGCATGGAGTTTCCAATGTAACTTTTGAATATTGTTCTTTTGTAGGGTTTTTAAGTGATGGCGTCGCTGTTTGCAGAGGACTTCGTGAAGATGGTGTAAGGGATGCATATAATAAGGATGTTAATTTCTATAAATGTAATTTTGATGGAGTAAACAAGGACAACAGGCAGGGCATTTCAATTTATTATTGTGACGGATTCAGTATAGATTTCTGCAATTTTGAAAATATATGCAGGCCTAATATGATAGGTGCCATAGATATAGAATCAGACACAGAGAGCACTATTTCAAGGAGAGGAATTATTTCTAACTGTAGCTTCAAAGATATTGGTGGTAGCTGTGGAGCTGTTACAATATTTTTAAGAGATTATGAAGGAACAACAGAAAAGATTTCTCATTTAGGATATATTATTGATAATTGTGATTTTGAAACTGTTTTAACTCCACTGTCTGTAATAGGAAATAATAAGGCTATGATCAAAACTTCAAACTATGGAGTGGTATTTAAGAATAATCGTTGTTTAAATATGGATGGAATTGCAGATTTACGACAAGCATATGGTGTACTTTTCTACAACAATCTTTTCAATAATGTTACATCTGATACTTTAACTATATTGCGTAATACAAGTGGAAACAATATAACTTTTGAAAAAAATACTTTTGATAACTTCAAGCATCCCGCAGGATTAGCGTTTGATGGTGTTGCTAAGAAAATTAATTTCATTGAAAATCAATTTTATAACTTTTCAGGGACATTTATTACCATTAATGATCCAAACGGAATTGGAAGAGTTGTAGGAAATGAATTCGCTTCTTCCGCTGTAACCGTTCCCTTTCCTCTCGTTACCGGCGATTCAGCATCTCCTGAAAAAGTAATAAGAGCCATTATTAAAGACAACATTTATGGGGCTAATATTTCACATGGAAATTTATATTTTTTCCTAAATGGAAATAATCCGCCTACATTAGATACTATTACTCCTAATAAAGTAATGTACGGAGAAAGCCAATGCCTCATGGCTGGAGGAACTATGCCGGCAGGTTTTACCGGAGACCCCAGTGTTATGGTAAAGATGTCCCGCGAAAACTTAGCAAATAATTATTATCCTCATGTTTATCAGACCGTGTATCCTTCACCTAATAATAATGGTAAAATTTGGAGAAGGCAGGCAATAAACCAAACAATCTGGGGAGATTTTATTGAAATCTCATAAGTGCATAATAAAAAGGTTCCGGAGATTATCCGGAATTTTTTTTTGCATGTACTTCGTTGATATGTTTTAGTTATCCCTATTTTTTTATAGAATATTATTAATATAAAATTCAATTTCCTAAAATAGCTTATTGGTTATATTTACTTTAAAAAACACACCCATGCTGATAAAAATTTATGGAAGTGCCATTCACGGAGTTGCCGCTCAGACAATTACCATTGAAGTGAATGTAGATACCGGCGGAGTGGGATATCACCTGGTGGGACTTCCCGATAATGCAATCAAAGAGAGCAGCTACAGGATATCTGCGGCCCTTAAAAATGTAGGCTATAAAATCCCCGGAAAGAAAATTACAATTAATATGGCACCTGCGGATCTCAGGAAAGAAGGATCTGCTTATGATCTGAGTATTGCCATTGGTATTTTAGCTGCTTCTGATCAGATTCTGGCCGAAGAAGCCCAGCATTATATCATTATGGGCGAGCTTTCTTTAGACGGAAGCCTTCAGCCGATAAAAGGTGTTCTTCCTATCGCAATTCAAGCCAGGGAAGAAGGCTTTAAAGGCATTATCCTTCCGGTTCAGAATGCACGTGAGGCCGCAATTGTAAGTGACCTTGAGGTGTATGGAGTGCAAAATATCAAAGAAGTTATTGATTTTTTTAATGAGGGAAAACCCCTTGAAAAATTAACATTAGATACCAGAAAAGAATTTCAAGAGAAAATTAATGATTTCCCTTTTGATTTTTCTGAAGTGAAGGGACAGGAAGCGGCGAAAAGAGCTATGGAAGTTGCCGCAGCAGGAGGACATAATATCATTATTATCGGACCTCCGGGAAGTGGAAAAACCATGCTTGCTAAAAGAGTTCCCAGTATTTTACCTCCACTGACTCTGAAAGAAGCGCTGGAGACCACAAAGATTCATTCCGTAGCAGGAAAAATTGGAACAGAAGCTTCATTAATGACTGTCCGGCCCTTCAGATCCCCACACCATACTATCTCAGACGTTGCTTTAGTTGGGGGAGGAAGTTATCCTCAGCCGGGAGAAATTTCCCTTGCCCATAACGGTGTGTTATTTCTGGATGAAATGCCGGAATTTAAACGGACCGTGCTGGAAGTGATGAGACAGCCCCTGGAAGACCGTGAAGTCACAATCTCAAGAGCTAGATTTACCGTGAATTACCCTGCAAGTTTTATGCTGGTAGCCTCTATGAATCCCAGCCCAAGCGGGTTCTTTCCGGATGATCCCAGTAATACATCTTCCGTTTACGAAATGCAGCGGTATATGAATAAACTTTCCGGACCGCTTTTAGATAGAATTGATATTCATATAGAAGTACAGAAGGTTGAATTCGAGCAGCTTTCTGAAAAAAGGAAGGGCGAAAAAAGCAAAGATATAAGAGATCGTGTGGTAAGAGCAAGAGATATTCAGAATAAAAGGTATGGAAGCCTGAATATCAGCTGTAATGCTCAAATTGGTCCCAAAGAAATTGAAGCATTTTGTGAGCTGGATGAACCCTCATTCGGTCTCATCAAATTGGCCATGGAAAAGCTAAACCTTTCTGCCAGAGCATATGACAGAATCCTGAAAGTTGCCAGAACGATAGCCGATCTCGAAGAATCTGAGAAAATACTTTCTTACCATATTTCCGAAGCTATACAATACCGAAGTTTGGACAGAGAGTTCTGGAATGGATAATTCCAAAATGAAGCTTTCTATTTATATTGCATTATAAATTCTTTCTCAATATGATTGTTAAGGGCTTTGAGCTCCCGTTGTTTTTCTAATGTCATCTGTCTGTAATCATAAGCCTCTTCATTTCCATTCTCGTCAGTATACGATGTTATTTTGTCATTGATCATGTCTTCAAAAGGATTGTTGTATCCTGTTTGCTTCAGCTTAATGTATTTTTGCATATCAATGAGTAAAGGTTTTTCTCCAAAATGGGTTTCTACAATCCCTGAAGTATCATATTCTTTATCTAGCCTTTTATTTTTAACCAATGTAAAATGAAAATAATTATTGCTGTCATATATTTCTAGGATCATACCCGGAAGCCCCCGAAATTTATAAGGTCCCTCGGGAATTGGAATCGTGTCTGCAAACCATGCTGTCCATTGCCTGCCTCCAAAGTTGGTTGTAGCTGCCTGTACTTTTAGTTTATCCAGCATTTTTGTCTGTGGCAGAATGTTCCATTTCATGTTATCGCTGCTTTTCATTTTAGCAGTTACATTTCCTACAATAAAATAATTTGTGTTATTAAAACTATTTCTTTCTCTACTGATATAGTGATATAATTTTGTTCTTTCATATTCTGAATCTGAGCTTGGATTTTTCATTATACTATCATTTTTTTGATCAATTAATGAATAATATTTTACAGATTTAGGATTAATGTCGGTAATGAAAAATTCCTTTACTTCATAAGCAGCAATGGTGTCAGGCTTAAATTTTAATTCGTAATAGAATCTATTACTTTGAGCATTTACACTTGTGCCTAATAACAATAAAAAGAGAAAAATGAACCTGTACATGATATGCTGATTTATAATAATTCAACCAAAAATCAAACCCCTTTTTTTCTTATTGTATCTCTTTAATAGAAAGGAGCTGAATAAAATTAAATTTCTGCATTTTTAACATGTTTTAGTTTAAAAATTACCGGAACAAATGAATTTGTATGTTTTGTGTTTTCATAAGTTTCATTCTACAATAAGGTAGCTAAGTTGTAATTATATAACAATTAATAGATTTTATTATGTTAAATTTGATTACGTAATTATTAATCATAATAAATTATAGAAGCATTAATATTGTATTATTTGATTTTTTAGTGTAATATATGGAATAAATGAATGTATTTATTTTATATGTTGTTTTCGAAAGTAATAAATAACGCGAAAGCTTTATTTATAGTTCTGCACAATATGCAGATCGCTTGAATTACTGTTATATACCTTTCCATTACAAAAACTCCCAAAAGTGTTGTATGCATTTGTTTCTGTTGAGAAAACAGATGCGCAAAATTATTTTTGTATCGGTTTTGATAGGTCTCTACAGGTGATAAGAGCTGTGAATATAATAAACTTTTAACCAAATCAACTTAAAATGTTAAACACAAGATCCACAATAGCGGAGCTGTCAACAGGTTCTGCTGTATTACTATCCTCTGAACACAGAGAAAAAATTCTGTATAGATTTAATAGAACCGGCTGGGACTACCATGATGAGGAGACGCTGGTTTCTCTTTTTCTAAAACAGGTAGATCTGCACCCTGAAAATACGGCTGTTGTCTGCCAGGGAAGAGAGATTACTTATAAAGAGCTAAACAGGAGAAGCAATCAACTTGCCAATGTTCTGCTGGAAAAAGGAATAAAAGAGGGCATGTATGTTCCGGTATGGCTGGACCGATCCCTGGAATGGGCTGTCGCCATTCTCGCCATTCTCAAAACGGGAGCGGCATATGTTCCGATAGATCCTGCTTATCCGGTAAGAAGAGTAGAATATATGCTGGCAGACACCGCGGCTCAGATCATTATTACCAATCATTTATTGGGGAAACTCTTATCAGAAAATGAAAATGCTGCGGTTTTTGTACTGGATCAAATGGAAGATCTGGATCATCTATCTTCCCAACAACCGGATATTGTAATTCATCAGGATGCTCTTGCCTATACAATTTATACTTCGGGATCTACAGGGAAGCCGAAAGGGGTAATGATAAGTCACCAGGCTATCCAGCATCTTGTGACCTGGCATAATCACCATTTTCATGTGGACTATACTTCAAGACTAACCGTTGTAGCGGGGTTAGCATTTGACATCTCAGTGTGGGAAGTATGGTCCGCGCTTACCTCAGGGGCAACTGTTTTTATTGCTGATCATGAAGAAAGGACAAATGCGACTGCTTTGGTTGGCTTTTATCATAAAAACCGGATTACACACGGTTTTGTACCCACCGTTTTAGCGCCTGCAGCTTTGGAAGAAACCATGAAATATAAAGATCTGTCATTAAAATATCTTTTTACAGGAGGAGAGAAACTTAAGCCTGTTCTGACCTCTGAATTAAGTTATGAGCTGGTTGATTATTATGGCCCTACTGAATGTACTGTATTTGCTACTTTCAAAAAGGTAAAAGACACAAACGGAAAATATCGCTCTTCAATAGGTAAGCCGATAGCTAATGCAAAAGCCTATATTTTGGACGAAAAGATGGAACCCTTACCTGTGGGAGCTGTAGGGGAATTATATATAGGAGGTGATATATTGGCAAAAGGCTATCTCCATAACGAAGAACTTACCGCAGCAAAATTTATCGCCAATCCGTTCAGCGGAATGGGAACACTTTACCGTACCGGAGATTTGGCGAGATGGCATGAGGATGGCGAGATTGAGTTTTTAGGGAGGATAGACAACCAGGTAAAAATCCGGGGATTTCGGGTTGAATTAGGAGAAATAGAGAGAACGCTTACCCGGCAGGAAAATATCCGGGAAGCCGTAGTGATTACAAAAGAAACAGTGGGCAGTAATAATAAATATCTTGTTGCTTTTATCGTACCGGAAGCTTCTGTAGAAAAGGATGTTACTTTGATCAGAAGTCAGCTGAAAGAAGAATTGCCAGGGTATATGATTCCTTCACAGATTATTTTTATTGATACAATACCCATAACAGCAAATGGAAAAACTGATACCCATGTTTTAAAAGAGCTGGCGGATAAAGAAGCCCGGGAATTCGTCTCCTTTGAGCCTCCTACAAACGAAACAGAAAGAATAATTGCTGATATATGGTCTGCAGAACTGGAAAGACCGGTCATCAATGTGTCAGATGATTTTTTCGATATAGGAGGAAATTCTCTTCTGGTGGCTGTAGTAGCCGTAGCATTAGAGAAAAGGCTTAATGTAAAAGTATATTTAAGAGATATTTATCAATATCCCGTATTACAGCAGCTTTCGGAGGTCTTGATCAGCAGGTCTAAAGAGATGCAGGAATCTGCTCCTGTAGAAGATATGGAGCCTTATGTAGAACTTCAGAAAGATGTTTATCTTGCTCCCGGGACGGTATTTGCAGGAGGCTTTGACCCTAAACAGGCGGAAAATCCATCTGTACTATTTTTAACAGGTGTTACCGGATTTGTAGGGATTCATTTGCTGCAGGAGCTTCTGGATACTACAAAAGCCGATATCTACTGCCTGGTAAGAGCGCAGGATGAGTTTCATGCGATGGAAAAGATAGACCACTGCTTCAAACAGTATCATATTTCTCAGAAACATGAACAGAAATCAAGAATCATTCCTGTAATTGGTGATCTCTCCTTACCCTCATTGGGCCTTTCGGAGGATGTATTTACAATGCTGGCAAAGAAAGCTGACCTTATCTATCATTCAGGAAGCTCCGTTAACTTTATCGAGCCGTACTCTTATATGAAAGCCCCTAATGTAGAAGGCTTACGGGAGATTATAAAACTTGCAGGAGCAGAAAGAACCAAATGCCTGGCCCTATTATCTACTATTTCGGTGTACAGCTGGGGACATATATTTACCGGTAAAACAATAATGCTGGAAAGTGATGATATCACACAGAATCTAATGTCGGTAAGTAAGGATATTGGCTATGTAAGAAGTAAATGGGTGATGGAAGCTGTGGCCGACCTGGCGGCAAAAGAGGGATTACCGCTAATAACCTACCGTCTCGGGTATGCAATGTGTCATAGTGAGACCGGGGCAAGTGCTCCTTATCAGTGGTGGTCGGGATTAGTGAAAAACTGTGTGGAATTTCAATCTTATCCTGCACTAACAGAACTGAGAGAAGGCCTTATCACAGTAGATTATATGACGAAAGCTATGGCTCATATCACAAAAAATAAAGAGGCGGTAGGTAAAAAATTTAATCTGATTGCCAGCCCGGAAACCAATTTAACCCTGGAAGATTTCTTTGGCTTACTGAAAAAATATTATCCTTTTTCACTAAAGGCTCTTCCTTATAAAGAATGGCGAAAACAATGGGAAGATAACAGTAAAAACCGTCTGTATCCTCTTACCAGCCTTTTCAAAGATAATATGCATGAAGGACTGTCCACTGTAGAGCTTTATCAGAATACTTACATCTGGGATTGCTCGAATGTTATTCAGTTTCTGGAGGGATCTGGTATTAAAGAACCCGTATTTGATAAAAATATGTTGGATTCCTATTTGAAATATCTTGAAATTCCAACTCCATCATATTGATTAAAAATAAAGATCAGGCAGAGAAATGCCTGATCTTTTATTCAAATTTTGAAAAATATTAGTTCAATGTAACTTTTATCACATTTTGCACTGTAGGAACAGGATATTGGTTTCCTACTTTTGAAATAAGCATACTTTCAGCCTGTGGAGTTCCTCCAAATAATGCCTGGTGGTTTCCGGCTCCCGGATATTGATCAATGCCGGTTCCGGAGTCAAATAAAGCTGTACCAGAGGTTACATCTCCTTTTGTGCTGGCATCAATAATTTGCTCATTGGCATAAAACCAGTCATTGGAAAAGCCAAACATCGTTACATAAGCGATCCTATCACCAGGTTCTGCTTTAAAATTAGTCATCACCTTGCTGCCGGGTGCTACCGGAGCATTTCCTGCAATAAATACTCCTTTCACGTTTGGTAAAGATTGTAAACTATTCTGAAGTTTCGTTACATTTCCCATCTGTGCAATTTCTTTTAACCCCATTCCGTCATCCTTTTTTCCTGCTTCGTAAATAGGGTTTTTATCTCCACGATACACCACAACTAATGCTGGTGAAAGCCCTGTCATAATGCCTGTTTCATTATTAAGCTTGGCTTTCATTTTTGCAATGTCTCCCATTTGTGCTATATCCGTAATCTCAGGATTTGATAAAGCGTTGGGTGTAAAGAAAGGTGCTGTATTCAACAGCTGCGAGCCATTGTAGTTGGAAACGGCCCAGACTCCCGGAGAGAAAGGCGTTTCATGAGCTGTTCCGCCGGAAGTGTTGGTAATCGTTAAGGTAAATTCAGATGTCACATCATTAAAAGCAAGATTAAGCTTCATAAGCTGCGCTGCATTTACAGCAGGAACCTGCATGATAGGTTTGCTTTCTGCCTGTCCGGTCATATTGTCTTTGGTTCCGTTATCCCATAAAAGGACTTCGGAAGAAACATCACCTGTTATGGCAGTCCCATTGTTGTCAAATAATTTTATTCCGGGTTGCTTAGAAGCAAAGAACCAGTCTTTGGAAGCACCGTACATGGTTGAAAACATTAAAGATTGGGCTTTTCCAGCGCTAAATTTAATAGAAACTGATTGTCCTGGTAAGATCACCGGCTGCCCTGTTCCCTGAAAGCCGCCACTTTCTACAAAGTCCTTAGGGGTAACCACATTTTCGAAGGTAATAGTTCTCTCAAAAGACATATCCCCCATCATGTAATTGCCTGAATCGTCACATGAATAAAGAGTCAATGCAGCGATAAGACCTGCTGCTGTACATTTTAAAAAGTTCTTTTTCATAAGTTAATTTTTTATAGTTATAACTGTGCTAAAACTATAGTCGGAGACTTTTTAAAATCCTGACAAAAAAATAATTATTTTTTTTATGAGTTGGTTTTTAGTAAATAATACGTCGAGTTTTGTCGTTGGACAGGGCAATATTTGCTGCAGAATAAAAATAGATGTGACAAGACATCTCCTGACTTAAAAATTAACTTATAATCAAAGAATATTCAATGGATAATTTTATTGTTTTAACCAAAAGCTTTGCAGCCAATGAAAGTACAGTAGTAGATATTAAATCATTGGGATTTGGAACTACACTGAACTCACTGGTGTTTCAAAATAAAACAGGACAGTCTGCCACATTTGTATGGCAAAAAAATGTAATGCCCGACAATGCTGAGAAAATAGGCTACTTCAAAGAAATTATCAATGAATTAGGGGTGAGAATAGCACATTATGATGGATTTATAACCGTTACCAATGGAGGAGGAGTTCAATATCTGAAGGCTGAATTAAAAAGGTGAAAGTAAAAGAAGGCATTATATTCCCTTTTTACCATCTAAGATCATCTGTATCATTTTGATCTTTCTGTTTTCTCTTGTTTCTGGCTTCTTAGCTTCCTCAATCCAGCGGATATATTCTTTTCTGTGCGTATAGCTCATCGTGTCGAATATTGTTTTGGCTTTAGGATTTTCATTAAAAATTGAAGCAATATCTTCTGCAATATCTACAGTTCTTTCCTCTTTATCTTCAATAAGAGAAACGGAAACCTCATCTCCAAAAGTTTTCCCAAGCTTTTTTCTCACCTCCTGGGTTAATCCTAAAAGGTGGCAGTCAGTTTTCATTTTGGCAAGGCTTCCCCGGTATTCTACCTTATCATCAAAAACAGCTTTGATCCTGACCAGTCCTTTTTTTCCAAATAACTCTTCGGTAGAAAAGGGAAACTCTACATAGGCGGCATTCATTTCTCCATTTTGTTGTATGGTGGCTGTAAACTCTATTGTTTTTGAAATCATGATGAAGGATTTTATTATTCAAAAATAAAAAAACCGTGAAACTAAATTTCACGGTTTTAAAAATAGATCAAAAGAGATTATTTTTTCTTTGTTTTCTTAGGTGTTGTAGTAGTACCTGAAGTTTTAGATTTTGTATCAGCAGGAGTGTTTTCACTTCTTACAAGCTTTAACTCATCCACTAATCTTCTTGCACCAGCATATTTGTCGATAGTCCAAAGAACAAAACGAACATCTACGTTGATTGTTTTCTGCCATTCCTGTTCAAATACAATATCTCCACTTAATGCCTCGCTGTTTCCGTCGAAAGCGATACCGATAAGGTTACCGTCACCATCAATTACCGGAGAACCAGAGTTACCTCCTGTAATATCGTTGTTAGAAAGGAAGTTTACAGGCATATACCCTGCAGCATCAGCATACTGTCCGAAATCTTTAAGGTTATAAAGATCGATCACTCTTTGAGGAAGGTCAAACTCTTCATCACCTTTCTTGTATTTTCCTACAAGGCCAGTCATGTCTGTATAATAGTTATCTGTAATACCGAAATAATTTCTGTCATTTCTGATAGGAAGTTTATCTACAGTACCATAAGTTAATCTCATAGTAGAGTTAGCATCCGGGTAGAATTTTTTCTCAGGCATTGCTTTCATTAATCCAGCTAAGAACAGACGGTTGTTTTTTGCAAAATTATCATCTACCTTAACATATCTTTCAGTGCTCATTTTTTGATCTGCCATAATTCCGTTAGCTGTTTTCCAAAGTGGATCAGCATCAAGCTTTAATGCATCCGGATTCAATAAGAAGTTCGTAGCAGAAGTCTTGTTGGCAAAAATTGAAGAATAAGCAAGGTTGGAAACCGTTTTAGCATCTAATCCTAAAATAGTAGCAGAAGCAACATCTTTATTTTTAACTCTAGCTTGGTAAAGACTTGTCATAGCGGCAAGCATTTCTCCTTCTAACGCAGGATTGAAGTTTTCATAAGCTCCTTTGATAGCAGCCTCTGTTTTAGCCTTCATGGCCAATCTTCCCTGCATATCCTGAGCAGCATAAGCCTTAAGAGCAGAACCTACCTGTAGAGCAAGAGAAATATATTTTGTGTTTCTTGCAAACTGTGATGCATAGTTTCTTTCAACATTTCTGTCTGAAACCTGCGTGTAATAAGCTCCAATATCTTCCAGAATACCATCATAAGCTTCGTTTCCTGGCATTGCAGCCCATTTTTTATAAGTCTCTTCGATCTTTTGCTTGTCAGAGATGGTTCCGTTTTTATCTACAGCATCAATGGTTCCCTGTCTGTTTTTCCAGTAGTTTGCTACAGAAGCATATTGAGAAGCATAGTTAAGCTGAGTAGCCTTATCCTTATCCATATACTTTTTCATTACATCCATAGCCACTTTAGAAGCTTCCACCCAAGCCGGGTAGTCTTTGTTTACCATTTGCTGAATTCCGTAAGAAGTCAGGTAACGGTTGGTTCTTCCAGGGTATCCTAAGATCATTGAGAAATCACCAGGCTTAATTCCCTTAAGAGAAACCGGAAGGAAATGCTTAGGCTTCAAAGGAGTGTTGCTTGGAGAATATTCAGCAGGATTTCCTGCAGCATCAGCATATACTCTGAAAACCGTGAAGTCAGCAGTATGTCTTGGCCACTCCCAGTTATCAGTATCGCCACCGAATTTTCCTAATGAGGAAGGTGGAGCTCCCACTAATCTGATGTCTTTATAATCCTGGTATACGAAATAATAGAATTCGTTTCCGTTAAAGAAATCTTTTACAATTACTGTATATTTTCCGTTTTCAGAGTTTTCTGTTTGGATGGCTTTTGTTTCAGCATCAATAACAGCTTTTCTCTCTGCTCCGGTCATATTGTTGTTTAGTTTAGAATTGATTCTCTGTGTAGCATCATCCATTCTTACTAAAAATCTTACATAAAGGTCCTTTGCATTGAATTCATCTTTTTGTTTCATTGCCCAGAAACCATTCTTCAGATAGTCTTTTTCCGGTGTAGAAGCAGCAGCTACAGCGCCATAACCACAGTGGTGATTGGTAAATATCAGTCCTTTGTCAGAAACAATTTCACCAGTACAGAAACCTCCAAAGCTAACAATAGCATCTTTTAAGCTCGAATTGTTTACTGAATAAATTTCTTCAGGCGTCAGGTGTAGACCTTCTTTTTGCATATCAACACCGTTAAGTCTTTTGATGAGCATTAGCAGCCACATCCCCTCATCCGCCCTCATCTGAGCAAAGCTCAGCAAGAAAGTGAATAGTAGAAATAGTCTTTTCATTTTATAATATAATTTTTGTGTCGCTAATTTACTAATTTTTACGATATTCAGTCCCAGATTGGTATGAAAATGGAATGATAATGCGCATGAAAAAAATACTAGTATCAGTTTTCGCCGTTTTATTTCTGGGTCTTGTTTTAAATTGTTCGGCTATGCCGGATAAAAATCCTGCCCTTCAGAGACAATGGATGTTGATTTCTTTAGATGGTTTTTCTAAAGATCAGCTGATTGCCAATAAAGCGGAAATCAACCTTACAGGGAAGATGGAAGACGGAAAAATCCAGGGAAGTGCCTATATGGGATGCAACAGGATGTCTTTTGCTTTAGCATTTAAAAAGGGTGGAAAAGTAAAAATATCAAATGGGGCGAGTACCATGATGGCCTGCCAGAATATGGAGCTGGAAACTTCTTTTCAAAAGAAATTTGATACGATGACTAAATACACCGTAGAGGGGCATTTTCTGATACTTTCTGATGAGAAGGGAAATGCAATGAAGTTTGTAGCTGCTGATTGGGATTAATTAGGATAATATATCCAATATATAAAAGTCCGCCAACTTGGCGGACTTCTTTTGTTTAAAAAATCCAGATGGGTTACCTGCTTTAAGTTATCAGTTTTTGGGAATTGTTTTTTTTATTTGTTCCAGCGTTGCTGTATTGGGTAGTCCTGTCGTATTATTTGTGTTCCTAGAATTCGTTGTATTGCGGGATGCCTGTCTGTTGGGAATTGTTGTTTTTATTTCTTCAAGGCTTGCTGTGTTGGGAAGGAGCTTCCCGGAACCAGATGGAGCCTTAGGTTTGGGTTCCTGTTTCTTCACTTCCAGTCCCTGATCTGAAGCCAGCGCAGTTTGGGAAGTTTTTTTCTCTGTTTTTTCCTGGTTGTCTTTTGCTATTTTTGCTTCCTGCTCTTTTGCCTGTTTTAAAACCTGAGCCTGATCTTCTGTCGGTGCTGCTTGTTTATTTTCCTGGGCATAGATAATGGAGCTTAAAAATAATAACACTGTGATATATACTACTTTCATGACGGTTTATTTTATGTTGACTAATACCTGAATTTTTCCAATTTCTTTCTGATCATAATCCTGAAGAGATTTTCCGATCACCTGTCCTATTTTTACCTTTTTAAGATTGGCTTTCATAGCGACTCCCGGTGTTGAGGAGGTCACCAGTAGGTCGCCCCTTCTGATTTTTCCGTTTTCCAGGCATACTTTTGTGGGAATCACTCCAATTACACCCATGGGAACTTTATCTGAAATGTCTGTATCAATATGCTCTTCCGTAAGAAGTACACCAGGTTTGGTAGCATATACGCCAGCAACAAGATTGGAGTAGGGTTTGGAGGATTTTTCTACGGTTCTGTCTGAATTTATCGAGATCACTAGAATATCTCCGGTTTCATATTCAGAAATGTTTCCTTCCACATCAAATGCTTCGGCAACATCAGCACCACTGGCTTGTGTTCCTCCATTAAAAAATCCTCTTCCCGCTTTGTTGATTCGGGCTACATTGGTTGAGGCACTCTGGTAGACGGCAATATCACCCGACGGTCCCTGATGGTTGACAAGCAGGGTAGAGCCTGTACCCGTAGTGGTTACATGTACTACCGGCTGGCCGTTACTGTTATTGAAGTTGGCAAATCGACCCGCTTTACCGGTACCAAAATTGGGTACAAAACCTGAAATAGCATTACCATTTCCATCGCAAGAAGCTTCAATACCATCACCGTTTCCTCCGGCATTGGCAGTAATTCCATTTCCGTTCCCTTCTGTTAAGGCTAATAATGCGGGGCCATTTCCTGATGGGTTTGATGAGTAGAATAAACCTCCAAATCCTCCTGTTCCGGATGATAAACCATAAATACCGGCTGTTCCGAAATTGGAAAATATTGAATTGACCTCCCCTTTTACTGCCGGGGAAGTTCCCTGAGTTTTGTCCACTTTAAAGTTTCCTGCAATACCATTTCCTACAGTAGTTACGGTAATTACATCACTGGTATTGGCGTCATTGAAGATATTGAAACGCCCTGCACGGCCGGTTGCAAATGTAGGCACCCAGGCATAAAGAGCATTTCCGTTACCATCAATATTGGTTTCCACACCATTCCCGTTTTTGCTTGCGTTGGCTGTGATTGCATTTCCGTTACCATCTGTAATCGCTACCAATGCAGCGCCGTTACCTGAAGGATTAGAGGCGTGAAATAAACCAGCAAAACCTCCTGTTCCGGAAGAAATACCGAAAATACCTGCTGCCCCAAAGTTGCCGAAAATAGTTTTAACCTCTCCTCTTACTGCTGCTGCCACACTATTGGTGTTGTCCACAAGAAAAGAAGCGGCATTTCCCTGTGCATTATCAGGAATGTTTCCATTGCCATTGGTTTCTACCTCAAAAGTATTATTGGTGGTATTGGTTTGGTTCAGGTTTTCAAAACGGCCTGCACGGCCTGTGCTGCTATTTAGGCCTACCTGTCCATATACTCCTATACCCGTTCCGGAGGCATTGGTAGCAATGAATCCTCGTACGCCATATCCACCTCCGTCATTCCTTCCTACTACAGCTCCGGCAATGTCACTGGTTGTTCTCCCCACTACTGCTTCACCGGCGCCGTTATTATCACCTATGATACCTGCAGAAGTTTGGGCAGAGGTAATACCATGCACTGCAAAACCGTTTCCTGTTGAGCTCAAAATACCGGCTCCGTTTCCGGAAGAAGTAACATTGATGACGGTTCCGTTTCCTAGTGTAGAAGCATTAAGGACATTGTTGTTATTAGCATTGTTGAAGATAGCAATGTTGGCGGCAATTCCGCTATTACTGGTAGCATTGAGGCCGGTTCCTGTGTTACTGTTTGCGTATACCCCATATCCGCTTCCACTGGAGTTTCCATATACTCCTAAGCCATTAGGTGTAACCCCATACACTCCCCATCCGCTTCCGTTTTGGCTTCCCCAAACTCCTACGCCCAGTCCTCCGGTTCCGTTATTGATGCCGCGAACTCCTGAAGAAAATCCTCCGGGGGCAGTATTGGTAACAACTCCCCGCACTGCGGCAATACTTGAAGTGGTGGTATTATTAGTTCCCTCTAAAGAAGTTCCGTCTCCATCATTTGTTAATGAAAACAAAGTAGAGGCATTATTTACGGTATTGGTATAAGGAATGGCAAAGGTGCCGCCACTCGTTCCTGCAGCCTTTGCATACATAGCGTAGGGAACACTTAGCAGCTGGCTGGTTCCTGTGATGGTATAATTGGTGCCTCCCGCAGGGTCAGTTTCTGTTTTTAAATAATAGCTTCCTGATGACCAGTTGATCGAAGCAAATGTTCCTGTAAGAATGGTTCCCGTTCCTATTTCAAGGCTGATAAGACCATTGGTATTGGTGTTTCCGGTAAGCCTTTCCGAATAAACTGCTGCTCCGGCAGGAGATCCCTGCAATACACTTACTTTGACAGCAATAGCCTGGTTGCTTAGCAGCTGTCCTATACCATTTCTCATGACAGCCTGATAGCTCATTTTTTCCGGAGCCTGTGAAAGCCCCATAAAGAAGCCCCAGAGTATCCAGGACAGTAGTAATATTTTTTTCATGGCATTTATTTTTTAATGATTTTAAAAGTTTTAATATTTTCTCCATTCCTGCTAATCCGTATCATATACATGGCGGAAGGCAGAGAGGAGAAATTAAGCTCAGATTTTGATTGTAAAATCATGTCTTTTTTGATCAGTTTACCCTGAGAATCAAATAACTGATACTCTGAATCCTTGTAGCTGTTTGTGGTAAAATCCAGATACAAATATTCCTGGAAAGGATTAGGGTAAATAAGAATGTCTTTCTGATCTTTCTGGCCTGATGAGGGATCCTGAGTGGAAAGTGTAGTGATTTCGAACCCCTGTTGTACTCCTTCGAGAAGCTGAATAGGGGTGCCTTTGTTGAGGTATGCAGTCTGGCCTATACTGTAAGAAACAGAACCATTGCCTGATGACGCATCGGTTCCGGTAGCTACAAGTGCAGACTGAGCCCGAAAGATGATGAGAGAAAATACAAGCAAGGTGAGGCAATAAATAGATTTTTTTTTCATGGATAGCCGTTTTTAGGTGATTAGTAAAAGTTTTTTAAGGGCAAATTTTGGAAGACTAAATTACCACCTATCCTCATCAGATTATAGAAAAATAGACCAACGGCAGAAATAATCGACCAATGGCGTTTTGTGAATTATTGTTGAAAAAAGTCTGTGTTTTTAAGGTTCGAAAAAAGAGAGGTTGTTCTTGTATGCTCTGCCTATGGGAAGCTTAATCTGATGGGTTAATTCTATTTCATGGCAGCTTTTACCACGTATAAGATGTCTCGGTACTGCATAGCTGCGGTGTATTCTTACAAAAGAATCAAAAAAATTTTTAAGGAGCAGATTTCCTAACGAATCTAAAATACAGTGATTTTTTTCCAGCGTAATAATCCGGGTATAGTCTTTTAAAGCTTCCAGGTATAAAACATCTGTCTTTCTGATCTGAGAAATATGACCGCCTTCTTTTATTTTAATAAAATTTTCCCCGAAAAGAGCATCGTAGCAATCGCATTTTTCTTTTACTTTAAAAAACTCAGAAAGCCGTTGCATGGAATAATGGAACCGCTCTGCCGTTAATGGCTTAGTAATAAAGTCCAGTGTATTGATTTCAAAAACAGAAGCGGCCAGTTCAGGATGAGAACTGACAAAAATGCAGGTGGGTATTTTATGAGCCAGTTTTCTAAATTCAAGACCGTTCATTCCTCTTAAATTGGTTTCAATAATAAGAAGGTCAACAGGAAGTTCCAGGTAAGAAATTGCTTTCTCTGCCGAATCAAAAGAAGCGACAATTTCTATGTTTTCGTACTGTCTTATATAATGCTGAAGAACAAGCCTGTCCAGTTCATCATCATCAATAATCATACATTTGATTGGTGTCATCATGATTCTCTGGCAATTAGTTTTACTATTTTAATTTAAAGATTTAAAAATCAGAAAATTATTACCTAAAGTTATTGATTTTTATAAAACAATAATTGATTACACTTAAAATTATATTAAAAAGTGTTATTATATAAAATTTGATTTTGTTTTTTTTCTGAAAAATATTATCTTGTAAAAATCATAAACATAGATAGAACTTCATGTTAGAAAAGAAAGAACATAATTATGAGAAAGCGGTCTTGGTGGGTCTTATTACACAGCACCAGGATGAAGAAAAACTGGTGGAGTATATGGACGAACTGGAGTTTTTGGCTTTCACAGCAGGAGCAACCGTACAAAAACGCTTCACTCAAAAATTAACACAACCTGACTCCAAAACCTTTATTGGAAGTGGAAAGGCAATTGAGATAAAAGAATACGTAAAAGAAAATGAGATAGGAACCGTCATTTTTGATGATGAGCTTTCTCCTTCGCAGCTTAAAAACCTGGAAAGAGAAATGGAAGTGAAAATTTTGGACCGAACCAACCTTATTCTTGATATTTTTGCCCAGCGTGCACAAACTTCATATGCGAGAACTCAGGTGGAACTGGCACAGTATCAGTATCTTTTACCACGTCTGACAAGAATGTGGACTCACCTTGAGCGTCAAAAAGGGGGAATCGGAATGAGAGGTCCCGGTGAAACGGAAATTGAAACTGACCGTCGTATCATTCGTGACAGGATCTCCTTATTGAAAGATAAGCTGAAAACTATTGATAGACAAATGGCTACTCAGCGTAATAATCGGGGGAAAGTGGTTCGTGCAGCGTTAGTGGGCTATACCAATGTGGGAAAGTCTACACTGATGAATTCACTTTCAAAGTCTGAGGTTTTTGCTGAGAATAAATTATTTGCAACGCTGGATACCACGGTACGAAAAGTGGTCATCGGAAATCTACCGTTTTTACTTACCGATACCGTAGGGTTTATCAGAAAACTACCTACTCAGCTGGTAGAATCATTCAAATCCACTTTGGATGAGGTTCGTGAAGCCGATCTTTTGATTCATGTGGTAGATATTTCCCACGAAAGCTTCGAAGACCATATAGAATCTGTAAATAATATCTTAATGGAAATCAATGCTCATCAAAAACCGATGATCATGGTTTTCAATAAAATTGATGATTTCAGCTACGAGAAAAAAGATGAAGACGATCTGACTCCAGGTACAAAGAGGAATATTTCTCTTGAAGAATGGGAAAAAACATGGATGGCAAAATCTAAATATCCTACCGTTTTCATCTCTGCACTGACGAAAGAAAATTTTCCAGAAATGAAGAAGATGATTTACGATGAGGTGATGAAAATTCATATCTCCAGATTCCCATACAATGATTTCCTTTTCGAGTATTTCGATAACGACGAGGAAGAAAGCAGCAATTGATGAAATATCACTTTTTCCTTCTGTTCATCTTTTTTTCGGTTTTTGGTTTCAGCCAGAAATCAAAAATTGATATGAAAGCTATTGAGAAAAGTCTAAGCAACAATGGTTCCCCATATAATTATGATAAACTTATTTTTAAGTACAAAGGGCTCCCAAGATCTTTAGACAGTATAGAATCTCAATATCTTTACTATGGAAGAAATTTCAGAACGGATAAAATCATCACTTCGGATGAGCGCTTCAAAAGTCTGGCGGAAGCTTTTAAGCAAAATAATTTTGAAGACTGTATAAAGCAGGGAAAAGCCTTATATGGTAAAGATCCTACCAATCTGGATATTCTGTTAATTCTTCTCAGGGCCTATGATTCTTTAAAAGACGGAAGCAATTTTATGCACCATCTTAATCAGTTCCGCTCATTAGCTGATGGCATAAAAAGCTCCGGAGACGGCAAATCTGAGAAAACAGCCTACCTGGTTAATTCCGTAGGAGATGAGTATATTTTACTGAATATTTTGAAAATTGGACAGGACTATACCAGAGGTTCAAAACCTTCCAAAGACGGAATGTTTGACATCTGGGAGAAAGAAGGGGTTAAAACCTATATTAAAGTACTTTATTTAGACTCATAAATTAAATTTAAAAAACACTTAGTGGAGTTATATTATTCATTCTCAGCATTAATCGTATTAGCATCAATATTTGCCTATCTTAACTATAGGTTCCTTAAACTTCCAAGTACCATCGGAATAATGGTTATCGCCATTGTAGTTTCTATTTTCCTGGTATTGTTTGGGGAAACGGTTCTTCCAAGAACTTTCGGGCATCTTCATAACCTGATGAACAGTATTGATTTTACAGAGGTTCTGATGGGAGCAATGCTTAATTTTCTTCTTTTTGCAGGAGGAATTCATATTAACATCAATGACCTGAAAGAACAGTTCAGACCGGTATTGATATTTTCTACGGCGGGTGTTGTCATTTCCACTTTTGTAGTGGGTTTTGGAATGTTTTACTTACTGCCCTATGTAGGAATTAAACTTCCTTTTATTTACTGTCTGGTTTTTGGAGCATTGATTTCCCCTACAGATCCTGTAGCGGTTCTGAGTGTTCTGAAACAGGCTAATGTTTCCAAATCACTGGAAACAAAAGTGGCCGGAGAATCTCTTTTCAATGACGGTATGGCGGTTGTCGTCTTTACAGTGGTTTTACAGCTGGCAGTGGGAAAAGAAGTAGACTTAAGTGTCGAAAATATAGGATTGCTTTTGCTTCATGAAGCTGGAGGAGGTATTTTACTTGGGGTTTTACTGGGATGGATTACTTCCAGGCTGATGCGTGAAGTGGATGATTATATTATCTCCGTTTTGGTAACGCTTTCTGTAGTGATGGGTGGGTACCTTATTGCAAGACAAATGCATATTTCCGGCCCGTTGACAATGGTTGCAGCAGGTTTATTTATGGGTAATTTTAACAGGAGTTTCAAAATGAAATCCGTTACGCAGGATTATTTGATTAAATTCTGGGAACTGATTGATGAGATCCTGAATGCTGTATTATTCCTGTTTATCGGGTTCGAACTTTTGATGATTAAAGATCTGAAACACTATATGATTCCCGGAGTATTGGCAATTATTGTAGTCCTGCTGGCGCGGTTTATTTCCATCTGGGGACCTACAAAGTTTACCTCTTTGAGACGAAGCTTTAGCCCGCAGACCGTAAAAGTACTGGTTTGGGGAGGAATCCGTGGCGGAGTATCTATCGCATTGGCAATGTCTATTCCGAAAAGCGAATACAGTGAAATTATTCTAAGTATCACCTACTGCGTGGTAGTATTCTCTATTATTGTTCAGGGTCTTACTATTGCCAAGGTTGCCAATCCCAATAAAATTGCCAAGGAAGAAGAGGAACAGGAGACTGTAGTGCTGGAAGATAAAGCTTAATATGTAACACACTAACAGCGTTTAGAATGAGTAGTATTGTTAAGGAAATACAGGAAGCATTAGCCGTTTTATCAATTCCCGAAAAGGCTGAATTCTTTCCAAGATTCTTCAAAACCGGAAAGGGAGAATATGGAGAAGGAGATTTGTTTTTAGGGGTAACTGTTCCGGATCAAAGGTCTGTTGCCAAAGAATACTATTCAAAAATCAATTTAAAGGAATTAAGCGGGTTGCTGGCTTCAGGATATCACGAACACCGGCTCACAGCTCTTTTTATGTTGGTTTCAAAGTTTGAAAAAACAAAAGATCAGGCAGTAAAAGATGAAATAGTAGCTTTTTATCTTCATCATCTTCCCTATATTAACAATTGGGATCTGGTAGATTCAAGCTGCTATAAAATCCTGGGCAGATATACCTTTGAGAACGGAAAAGAATATCTTCTGAGGGAGCTTTCCGAGTCTGAAGTAATGTGGCATAAAAGAATTGCTGTGGTGGGAACCATGCATTACGTAAAAAAAGGATCATTTGAACTTACCAAAGAATTGGTGACCAGAAATCTGAAACATACCCACGACCTGATGCATAAAGCAAACGGATGGCTGTTAAGGGAAATGGGAAATAAGAATGAAGGACAATTAATCAGTTACCTGAATCTGTACTATAAGGAAATGCCGAGAACCTGTCTCCGGTACGCTATTGAAAAATTGGACGAGGACCTCCGACAGAATTATTTGAAAGGACTTATTTAAAAAATAAAAGCAATAGTAGTACTGTTTCATATCTTGAAAAACTACCTGAAAACAGCTATTTATCTCCAAAAAATCAAAGATTGTAGGGATTTAAGACTGGAATTGAGTAGTTTTGTTGTTTTAAACTCAATCATGAAAAACATTCTTAAGTTATGTCTTCTGTTTCTGCCTTTGCTGGTGCTGACAAGCTGTTTCGATATTTTAGACAAGATTAATCTAAAAGCTGACGGAACAGGAGAATATACTGTTATTCTTAATGCGAGTAAAAGCAAAACAAGACTCGCTTCAATTTCTAAAATGGAAACTATTAATGGGAAAAAGGTTCCCAAGAAGTCTGAAATTGAAAGCAAAATCAATGAAGCCTCTAAAATTTTCAAAGGAACACCGGGAATCAGTAATGTGAAAACCTCTATGGACTTTGATAATTACATCATCAAACTGAGCTGTAATTTTAAGAAAATTGAAAATATCAATGCCGGACTAGAGAAACTAAAGGCTCAGAATATACTGGGTAAAATGATTCCAACACAGATATACAGCCAGAATCTTGAAAAAAAGGTATTGACGAGAAATAAAGTGAATACATTCAAAACGGATTACGACAAGATGAGTAAGGCAGACAAAGAAGTCTTTAATGGTGCCACATATACTTCCGTAATGCAGTTTGAAAACACTGTAAAATCCCAGACCAACAGTGCCTATCTGCTTTCTCCAAATAAAAAGGCCGTAAAGATGGACGCGGGCATCTTAGATGTAATTCTTCAGAAAAAGCAATTACAAAATACAATCCTTTTCCAATAAATTTCTAACATTAAACCATGAAATCTATAGTATTAAAAACACAAAAAATTATTTTCTTAGTCTTTGGCTTTAGTATTGTTTTAGCGCAAAATAGTATGAAAGTCCCAAATGATGCCGTATTTTATATGGAAGTCAATGGGAAACAGCTTAACAACAAAATCAATTGGAACAAGCTTAATCCTTTACTGCATGAACTAAGCAAAAAGAGCAAAGAAAAACCTTCATGGACAGATTATTCTAAAACCGGAATTAAATATGATGCCATTCAGTATCACTACGCCAGTTTTAATGACTCCATCAAAACCTACCATACTCATTTTATCATCGATAATAAAGAGAAGTTTCAGGAATTCATTAATTCCATTAAGAAAAAAGGACAGGAAACGTCCGGAAAAAATAACTATTCTTACGTTGATATAGATGATGATATTTTTGTTGCATGGAACGGAAGCCGTGCAGTGCTTAGCCTGATAAGCTATACGAAACCTTATAAAGATCTTTGGGCAGATGAGGCTGCAACCGTGGCAGACAGTGTTGCCGTGGCGGTTGATAGTGTTTCGGTTGACTCAGTGTATGCCGAAGAACTGGAGAAACCATTTGATTATAAAGATGAAATAAAAAACCTGAAAGAGGATATTAAATACCTGAGAGAAAGCATTAAAGATAACAACACGGAGATTGCAAGGATTCAGAAGGATATCAAATACCTGCAAAAACATCACCAATATCCTAAAGAAAAAGAGGAGGTTTTAGTCCCGGAACCAGAAGGTGAGGGGAACTATGGTTCGGAGTATGATGACTCTGAGTCTGAGAAAGCTTACCAGAAAGAACAGGATTCTATCCGCAGAGAGAACTTCAAGGTTGTAAAAAAATATGCTGAAGATCATTTTGACCAATATTTCAGTTCCAACCTGGAAGTGGAAGCTTCTAAAGAAATGTTGACCTTCAAAGATGTGAATTCTGACGTTTTTGTGTATACAGACTATGGAAGGATCGTCAATGACGGAATCTACGGCAAAGCGATGAAACGCTACGATTTCGGGCAGGTTTTCCAGAATATGTACAACTCAAATTCTGCTTACAATCTATACTTTGACAAAGATAAAGTAAAGCTGATCAATAATTACCAGCATAAAAATGCTGAGATGCAAAAAAATATCTCGTCAATTTATAAAGGAAAAAAGAACAGAAAACTGCTGGACCTCATCAATGAAAAAAGTATTGGCTATTATGCCGTTAATGTAAACGGAGGAAAAGTTTTTGATGCGATATACAGTCTTATTCAGGATTCGGGAGAAGCCAAGTATAAAAAAGAATTAGAGCTGATCATGGAAACGATGAAAATTGTTTTGGATGAAGAAGCCATTACTAAAATAGCACCGGGAAACGGAATTTTTGTTTTAAATGAGTTGAAATCAAAAAAAGTAGACTATACTGATTATGAATATGATGACGACTATAGTGAAAAGGAAGTAAAGAAAACCAAAGATGTAGCAGTTCCTAATTTCACTTTTGCTTTTGCTACGGAGAATGAAGGGTACTGGAACCGTATTTTTAATGTGTTGACAACGAATAAAAAGCTGGCTAAAAACTTCTCAAAAGTAGGAAACTTCTATACTTTTAAGGATGATAAAAAAGAAGGGTATTTTGATCAGCTGTTCTTTACTGTAAAAGATGGGGTTGTTTACCTTACGAGTTCTACAGATAATATCACCGCTGCTCACAGCCAGTCTGAAGTATCTAGGAAATGGGCAAAAGATTCATCCAGATATCCCTTATCCGGAAGACTGGACCTGCAGAAACTTTTAATCGGTTTAGATAAAGAGTTCGAAAGTCCTTCGGAAAGAAAAACACTGGATCTGTTCAGAAAAAATGTAGGGGAGCTGTATTATAAAACTGAAGTAAAAGAAGAGAGTATACAAACAGAAATGGATTATAATATTAAAAATTCTTCTGAAAACAGCCTGATGTATTTCTTTGATCTGTTTAATGAGATTTTTAAAATAAAAGATTCCGAAAAAAAACCACCGGTATTGTAGATGAATAAAAAGAAAGGTATTGCCTCGTTAATTCTGTTACTGGCTGTTACAGCTTATTTTGTGCTTTTTTATAAGGATAAGAAACTTAGGTTCATTCCTGAAAATGCCGATGCAGTAGTTTTAATAGACGTAAAGAATCTGACGAGGCAATATCTTTTCAGCCTGATCACACATCCCTCACAATGGGGCAGCAAGACGAAAGGGAAAGGTTCAGTTTCTCTGAGGGAATCGGGAATTACAATCCCGGATTTTTTACAGGTTTTCCATCTTAAAGGGACCCGGGTTTCAGAATGGTACAGTGTTTTAGAACTTAAAGATCCTCAGAAATTTATTGCGTTTTTAAAGCAGCAAAATTTTGCGAGTAAAGGGAAGAATATTTTTCAAAAGGATCATATTTTTCTTAGCATAGAAGGTGGAAACTGTATTGTAGGAACTTCCAATTCGGGTTTTGGAGCCATAAACAAAAAGCTTTTTCAAAATTCCCAAAAGAACATTTTAGATGCAGATCGGTTTATTCAAAATACGGCAGGGAGCATTTCTTTTCTTTCAGGACAGAAGATCCACAATTTCTCCATTGAGTTAAAAGATGATGAAATTGAAATAAAAAACAACTTAACTCCGGAAATCGTAGATGCGATTGTCTCGAAATTACAACAGGGGAACCATTTTCTGGAAGCGGAATTAAATGCTGATAATATAAAAAACTACACTCATTTTTTCAATATAAACAACGGAGATTCACTACAGATCAGTCATTTTAAAGCTACTGCTGATCTTGAGCAGGTAAATGATACCATCATCAGTTATGGTTATGATGATAACTTTAACGAAATTGAAAAGAAGACGTATCAGAAGATTATACAGCCGAACTATATTATTGATTTTCAAAGCCCGGTTCCCGAAAAAACAAGGGGCTATTTTCAGGCTAAAAAATGGATTAATGCTCAAAACCAATTCACGGCAATTCCTTTTCAACCCAATAATGTCAGCAGAAATACTGCCGGATTTGTTATAAAATCTACCCGAAAACCAATACAGCAGTCTCCAAAACTGGAGAAAAATTATATTTTCATCAGAAACAGTGAAACACTGTTCTCTTCTCTGAGTATGTTAAGTAAAGCTGAAAAAAGGATTATTTCTGATATAGACTATGTGTTTTATGGTAATGAAGCTCAAAATTATTGGGTCAAAGTAAAGGCTAAGAATGGAAAATTACCCTTAATTTTGCGGTGGTAAAATCTTTCATCCTAAAAAATGATCCTATATTCATGGCTCCATCAGAAGTTGTCTTGCTAAAACAAATCACACATTATTCTTTACACCTGATTTTTCCGGTGTTTATTGCACTGGTTTTTTTTCGTAAAAACTGGAAAAAAGCGTACCTGATTATGTTAGCTACGATGCTTGTAGACCTGGATCATCTTTTTGCCAATCCGGTGTTTGACCCATCCAGAAATAGTATAGGCTTTCACATTTTACATTCCTATTATGCAATTGCAGTGTATGTTCTGATGCTGTTTTTTAAAGGGAATATTAGAATTGCTGCCGTTGGGCTTTTGTTCCATATGCTGACGGATTTTCAGGACTTTACCCTCTGGACTCATTAAAATAACATTAATATTACCTTTTAATCTTCCGATTTTTATAGATTTTTCGTATTTTGTAATCACTTTATGAGATTCAAAGAATTTTTACATTATACTTATATTTTTCCTGTCCTTACAGTCGGTTACTATTTTTCCGGACTCATGGGAGGTGGTGTTATATATGACATCATTGCAGGTGTTTTTCTTATTGGAAGCGTCTTATCGGCGGTACATCATGCCGAAGTAGTCGCTCATAAAGTAGGAGAGCCTTTTGGAAGTATTATTCTGGCCCTATGTATTACCATTATTGAAGTGGCACTCATCATCTCACTGATGGTTGCCGGCGGAGATCAGGCGATCACGCTGGCCAGAGATACCGTTTTTGCCGCAGTAATGCTTATCCTGAATGGAATTCTAGGTATATGTATTCTGGTAGGCGGCGTAAAATACCATGAACAGTTCTTTGCAAGAACTTCTGCCACCACGTATCTGGTAAGTATTGTTTCCATTTTAGTGCTGACACTTGTGCTTCCTAATTTTACTTCCAGTGTCAACGGCCCTTTTTATAATGAAGCACAGCTTATCTTTATTTCCATTGCCTGTCTTGCTATCTACGGAGTATTCCTGATGGTACAGACGGTTCGCCATAGAAGTTATTTCATCGTTCCTGATGAACATCCTGAAGAACATTATATTCCCTCATTAACGAAGACATTCATAAGCTTTGCCTTTTTGGTGATTTGTCTGGTGATTGTGGTTCTAATGGCTAAAGGCCTTTCCGATACTATTGAGGGTATGGTACAAAGTCTTGGTGCTCCAAAGTCCCTGGTAGGGGTGATTATTGCCGCCGTAGTGCTTCTTCCTGAAGGGGTAGCGGCCATACGTGCTGCAAGGGCCAATCAGATACAGTCAAGTTTAAACCTGGCATTAGGTTCAGCGCTTGCAAGTATAGGACTGACCATTCCGGCAGTATCAGCGGTATGCATCATGTATGATATCCCATTGGTGCTGGGACTGGATAAAAAAGATATTATCCTGCTTTCCTTATCCGTGTTTATTGTCATGCTTTCGTTAAGCAGGGGAAAAACAAATATCCTTTATGGGACTGTCCTTTTAGTCAATCTGGCGGCCTATATCTTTACGGTAATCGTTCCTTAAAAAAATAAATATCTCGAAATCTTGTATTCCAAATACAAACTCACTAAAGTCTTCTGGCCAATTCCATTTTAAATGCCATTAATTTGGCAATATTTTCGGATTTGTAGATGGCCATATCCGCATTTTCACCCACAAAATTTTCCTCAATAGTCGTTCGCCAGAGTTTCAGCCATTGATCAAAGTGCTTTTGTTCCATGGCCTGCTGCTCGTTGATGGGAAAATGTACACCCATGGGATTTCCTTTATATGTCATCTGCCCAAAAAGAATAGACTCCCAAAAAGAATACATTTTTGGAAGGTGTTTATCCCAGTCTACTTTTGCAATATCATTAAAAAAGAACCCAATAGTCTCATCTTTAACCACTTTGGTGTAAAATGAATTGACGAGGTGTTCAATGTCTTCTCTTGACTCCAGCTTTTTCATATTTCAAATGTACTGCAAATTCAATTTAAAAATCAAATCACAAGATTGATAAATTTCATGAAAACAATATTTTATCTTTGTACCGAAGTAAAGACGAATAGAAAATTTGCCGATTCACAAATTCCTGAAGTTCTTTAATCAAGAAAAAATACAAAAATGACAAGAGGATTCAGAAAAAAAATACGTCAGAAAAATACTGAAAACAGTGGCTTCGGAAGTAATGCATCGGGAAGATTTATCAATAAAGACGGCCTCCCGAATGTTCAGAGAACAGGAGTGAATGTTTTCAATAGGTTAAGCTGGTATCACACGATGCTGAACTTATCTTCATTCCGCTTTATTTCCTACCTGGTTGTGGCCTATATCCTGATTAATCTGGTCTTTGCCATGATTTATTATCTCATTGGAGTAGAACACCTGACCGGAATAGATAAGAGCGATCCCCTCAACGAATTTATTGATGTATTCTTCTTCAGTTCACAGACATTTACAACGGTAGGGTATGGAAGAATAGCCCCTGTAGGTTTTATGGCCAGCCTGGTGGCTACTTTTGAAGCTTTTTTGGGATTGCTTACCTTTGCTATTGCTACCGGACTTTTTTATGGGAGATTTTCAAGGCCCCGGGCTTATTTAAGATTTTCTGATATCGCTGTGATCGCTCCTTTTCAGGAGGCTACAGCATTGATGTTCAGGCTTGCTCCATATAAAAATAATGCCCTTACAGATGCTGATGTTATTGTATCTGCTGCTATTGAAGTGATTGAAAATGGGGTTCCCAAAAGTAATTTTTATCGATTAGAGACCCATTTAAGCAAAATCAATACATTGGCCTTAAACTGGACTGTAGTACATAAAATAGATGAAAATTCACCATTTTATGGGTTTTCAGAAGAAGATTTTAATGCTACGGATATTGAGCTTATTGTTCAGGTGCGTGCATTTGATGAAGTTTTTTCCAATACAGTAGTTCAGAGGTCTTCATATGTGACAGGAGAAATTATTTATGGAGCCAGATTTGTTCCCATGTATTATCCTAATAAAGATAACCAGACCACAATTTTGGATCTGGATAAAATTAATGAATATCAAAAGGAAGAACTGACGGCTTTAGTAAGAAATAAAGAATAAATGGACTTAGATTTTTATAAAAAACAGGCTTTACAAAAGCAAAAAGAACATAAAAAGTTTTTGGATGGATTAAAGAAAAAACCTCCCAGAAATCTGGATTATATTGTTCAGGAAACCCATGATGAAGTCTTTGAAGAAATCAACTGCTTGCAATGTGCCAATTGCTGTAAAACAACCGGACCTTTATATACTGAAAAAGATATTGAACGTATCGCAAAACATTTGCGAATGAAGCAGGCCGATTTTGAAGCAAAATTTCTGAGAACAGATGAAGATAACGATAAAGTATTACAGAATCTTCCCTGTTTTTTTCTGAATAATGACAATACCTGTTCTATCTACGAGGTAAGGCCGAAAGCCTGTAGGGAATATCCTCATACCGACCGTAAAAAGATCTACCAGATCAATCATCTGATGCTGAATAATACAGTGATTTGCCCCGCCGCTTTTGAATTTGTAGAAAAAATGATGAAAAACGTTACAAAATAGAATATTTTGCTAAATCCTCTTAAATAATTATAAAGTACGTTAAATAAGACCTTTATGGATAATTTTATAAATGATGTGTCGTTTAGTTTAAACAATCATTTAAATATTACATTATGAAAAAGTTATTTTTAACGGCAGCGTTTACATTAGTCGGAGTAATCGCAGTATCGGCTCAAACACAAACTCAGAAGCCTGCCGAAACTACTACTAGTAACCAAACGACAACTCAAACACAACAGCAGAGTCCGCAGACTACCACAGACTGGACTACCTCATCAACTACCAGCGGGCAAAAACAAACCACTACAGCAGAGGCTTCTACTGCTACCCCAGCAGCAGATGCTACAGTAAGCACCGGAAGCACTATGGAAGCGACTAAACCTGCCGAAGCAACTAAAGAAGAGAAGAAAAGTAAAAAGAAAAAGTAAAGCATTTTAGTAAACACCGAAAGAATCCTGAAATCTAGTATTTCAGGGTTTTTTTTGATCAATTTCTTTGATTCTGAATGCTACTATCCTGCGGACTAAATCAAGAGGTAAATCCTTTGTAATAGGGAACTGCACGGCTCCTTTCGAAAACTTGTAATTTCCTTCTTTGAAATCCTCCTCAAAAGTCTTTATCCCTTCAGCACCAGGATAAAAACCAATATGATTCTTATATGCTGCAAAATAGACCAATGGTTTACCTTTATATCTAAAAGCCGGCATTTGATAGCTTATATACTCTTCCAGGTCTGTGGACTGAGTATGGATGGCTTTTCTGAGTTCCTCTAATTTTTCCTGAATTTCTTCCGGAAACAACAGGAAGTATTCATTACTATTTTTGAAGGTATTTGTCATGAAATAAAAATAAAAAAAGTGCTGCATATAGCAACACTTTCTCCTTTCACTTTTTACTTTTTTCCCATTATCCCGGGAACAGGCTGTATCAAAAAAGGTCGGGATTTTTTCCCAACCTTATATTTTATGTTATACAACTCCCTGAGCCAACATTGCTTCTGCTACTTTTACGAAGCCGGCAATATTTGCACCTTTCACGTAGTTTACATAACCGTCTTCGTCTTTTCCGTAGTCTCTACAAGCTTTGTGGATACCGATCATGATTTCTTTTAATCTTGCGTCTACTTCTTCAGAAGTCCAGTTTAAACGGATAGAGTTCTGAGTCATTTCTAATCCTGATGTAGCAACACCTCCAGCATTGGAAGCCTTACCAGGAGAGAATAATACTTTATTATCAAGGAAATAGTTGATTGCATCCAGTGTAGAAGGCATATTAGCCGCTTCCGTTACACACAGACATCCGCTTTCAACCAGTTTCTTAGCGTCATCTAAATCTAATTCATTCTGAGTTGCAGAAGGGAAGGCAACATCACACTTGATGTCCCAAGGACGTTTCCCAGCGTGGAATTCAGCAGAAGGATATTTTTTAGCATAATCTTCAGCTCTGTTGTTTCCTGAAGATCTTAATTCTAATAAATAATCAATTTTTTCTCCGCTAATACCATCTTTATCGTAGATATATCCGTCCGGACCAGAGATGGTTACTACTTTAGCACCAAGCTCCGTTGCTTTTTTGATAACTCCCCAGGCTACGTTTCCGAACCCTGATACCGTTACTGTTTTACCTTTGAAATCTTGTCCGATAGTCTTAAGCATCTGCTCAGCAAAATATACTACACCATATCCTGTAGCTTCAGGACGGATCAATGAACCTCCATAAGCAAGACCTTTCCCGGTAAGAACTCCTGTAAATTCATTTCTGATTTTCTTATACTGTCCGAATAGGTATCCGATTTCTCTTGCCCCTACACCGATATCTCCTGCAGGTACATCTGTTTCAGGACCAATGTGCTTACATAATTCTGTCATGAAAGCCTGGCAGAAACGCATTACTTCCATATCAGATTTACCCTGTGGATCAAAATCTGAACCTCCTTTACCACCACCCATTGGAAGGGTTGTTAATGAATTTTTAAATACCTGCTCGAAAGCTAAGAATTTAAGAACAGACAGGTTTACTGTAGGGTGGAAACGGATTCCTCCTTTGTATGGCCCAATAGCAGAGTTCATCTGAATTCTGAAACCTCTGTTAACCTGGATCTCTCCTTTATCATCAACCCATGGAACTCTGAAAATAATAATTCTTTCAGCTTCAGCCATTCTTTCAAGCAGCTTCATTCCGGTGTATTCTTTTTTGGTAGCAATGAACGGAATTACGGTTACGGCAACTTCTTTTACAGCCTGTAAAAATTCCGGTTCGTTAGGATTTTTTGCTTCAATTTTTGCAATAAACTCTTGGATTTTCTGGTCAATATTATATTGTTCCATATATTAAGGTTGAATATTATTGTCAACAAATTTAATTTTTTTTTCAAGATTCACAACACTCTATTTTAACATTGTTGAAAATTAAATAATAATGTTTCAAAATATTATTAAATTAATAATTTACTATTAAATTTTATTAAAAATGAAATGTTATATATGAAATAATGCAGTATTAAGAAATCGTTAATTCTTAAATTGCGATAAATTGCCTCCCGGAAAATGATTTTACTTTCCCTAAAAGCTCCAATTCTAAAATGACTGGTAAAATTTTGTGAGTGGAAATTTCAATTTCCATCGAAAGATCATCCAGGGATATTTGTGGATTCTCTTTTATAAATTGATATATTGTCTGTTGAAAATCAGTTAATTGTACCATTGATTCACTATACGGGAAAAGCTCTTCAATTTTCTGCTGAGGATGGTTCCATCCCAGCAGATTGATAAGGTCTCTGAGGGTGGAAATGGCGGTTGCTTTATGATGGAAAATCAATTGATTACAGCCTTGGCTACAGGAGTCAGTAATTTTTCCCGGAAGAGCAAAAACATCCCGGTTATAGTCATTGGCAAAAGTTGCCGTACTTACAGATCCTCCTCCGAATCCTGTTTCTACAACAATGGTAGAAGGCGAAATTCCGGCCACAATTCTGTTCCTTTGAATGAAATTTTCGCGGTCCGGTTTTCTGGCTGAGCTGAACTCTGTAAGTAATACTCCTCCTTCCTGAAGAATTTTTTCTGACAGTCTTCTGTTGTTGGCCGGATATAAAAACTGGAAACCGTGAGCAAGTACTGCTGCTGTAGGTTTTTTGTGTAGAATAGATTGTTCATGCACTTCTTTATCAACACCCAATGCAAGGCCGCTTACCGATAAAAAAGGAGCAGACTGCGTTGCTTCAAAAAAATCATGGATGAATTGCCGGCCATAAGCCGTCATATTCCGGGTTCCTACGATGCTTACCTTCCGAAGTGAATCATCAAGTTTTCCTTTTTGATACAATATGGCAGGAGCATCCGGGCATTCATGAAGAAGATTGGGAATTTCTTTAAGATGTCTTAGTTTGATCTGGATATTATTCTTTTCGCAAAATTTTAATTCTTTTTCTGCAAAATCCAGATGTTCTTTATTTCCAATGCCGGAAACGGTTTTTTGTCCCAGTCCTTCCAGTTTTTTATATTCCTTTTTAGCCCTTTTCCACGTTTCTTCTGCACTTCCAAAAGTCCGGATAAGTTTATAAAAATTAATATCACCAATCTGGCTGCATTCGCGAAGGGCAATTGCATATAAATATTCTTCAGAAATCATGTGTGTTTTTTTCCAAATGTAGTGAAAATAAGTTTTTATTTCTTCCTTAATTCCTCCAAATGATTCCAGATATCATCTCTCTTTTTATAAGGTAATTCCAGAAAATCTTCAGGATGATTTTCTTTATATTCCTGCCACAGTTTGTCATCCTTTTCACTGTAATAATTAGGGAATTCCCAGATGTATTTTTTCTTTTTTTCACCTACATTTTTAAAGGCAAAAGCAATAATGCTTCCTACTACCGCACCGGAAAGATGGGCCTGCCAAGAGATCTTACTCGGTTCTTGCATAGTATAGAATAGCTCCTCAGGAAGCATGCCCCAAACTAAACTTCCATAATACAGAACGACAAGCAATGATATGGTAAGCAGCTTTGTATTCCACTTAAATACTCCGCTAAAGAAAAGGAAAAATGCAAGAACGTAGACCACACCGCTGGCTCCAATGGTACAGGTGTACATATAATCACCGGTGAGAATATCTATAGGGGGAAGAAGCCAGACCAGAAGTCCTGTGGCCAGCCAGCCAATAATAAATACCTTATTGGCTACTAAAGGATAAAACTGGTACAGCAGAAACATCAGGGCAGCAACAGGAATGGAGTTTCCTATAATATGATCTATATTCCCATGTAAAAGGGGAGAAGTGATAATCCCCAGCAATCCCTCCGGTACTAAAGGGATAATAGCCCCAAAGCAACTTCCAAAAAAGCCGCGCATCTGTAAAAAGTATCCGAACCACATTGCCGAAAGCATCAGCGGGGGGTATATCATTGCTTTTTTGGAAAGTACATTTTTAAACATGCAGATGGTACGTCAAATCAAAAGCCAACGGTAAATTTCGGAAAATTTGTCGATGAATCAGATTCTACTGAGCTGATTTTAAGACAAAAGGTATCAATTTATTTTTTGCAACGAGTATTTTGGCATTGAATTTATTCATATACTACCTTATTGAGGTTGAAATCTGATGAAAAATGAATTTTTTGGAGATCAATTGACCTTTAAGAAAAATTATATTTAATATTTTTGCATTGAAAATTTTTTAGAAGATGAAGCGGTTTTTATTAATTCTTTCCTTTTTCATAGGGATTTATGTAAGTGCACAAGAAGAATTGAAAAAAGATTCTGTAGTGGTAGACACAGTAAAATACTGGTCTGTGTTAGGGAAAAACACAGTAATGATTAACCAGGCCGCCTTTTCCAACTGGGTGGGTGGTGGAGCCAACAATGTGGGCTGGCTTGCCGGTATCAATTACAATATGACTTATGAAAAGGAAAATGACCTTTGGGAAAATATCGTTATCTTGGGATATGGACAAAATGATACTAAAGGGCAGGGAATAAGAAAAACCCAGGATGTTATGAATATTTCTACAAACTACGGGAGAAAGTTTTCCAAAAGCTGGTATTTCTCTTTAGGAGCTGGTGTACAGTCTCAGTTTGCTCCGGGATATGAAGATGGTAATAATCCAGATGCCAAGAAAATATCGAATTTTATGGCTCCCGGGTATCTGAATGTCGGGATGGGTATTACGTACCGGCCCAACGATGATTTAACGGTGACCTTGCGTCCTACCAACGCCAGATGGACTTTTGTATTGGATAAAAACCTTCAGCTGGCGGGAAATTATGGGTTGAAAAATGATGGGGATTCTTCATTACTGCAGTTTGGTTTTCTGGGAACGGCTATATATAAAGTGAAAATTATGGAAGATATTCATTTAACCAATACAGCTTCTGTCTTTTCCAATTACCTTGACCGCCCTGACAGGCTGGTTCTTGCTTACGGAGCCATTTTGAACCTGAAAGTTAACAAGTTTATTTCTTCCAATATAAGTTTAGATTTGCTGTATGATCATAATCAAATAGAGAAAACTCAGCTAAAACAAACGCTGGGGATTGGTTTCGCCTACACGCTGGATAATGGTGTGAAACGCTCTGACCGTAAAGACAGCCAGTGGTGGATTAAGAAATAGATGATCACAAAATATATAAAAAAAGTACTTCTGAAAGGAGTGCTTTTTTGTGTATTAGTAAGATTTTATTTTAAGTACTTTTAAGTTTAAGGTTTTTTGTTTTGATGCCGGTGAGTTTTAAACTGTTTATCTTTAATTGGTTATAAATAAAATTTTGTTGTTGTAAAATTCAAATTAAAGTGAGTATTACCAAGGCGTAAATTATTATTTATACATTTGCAAGGAAAATAGTTAATTATGAAAAAACTTTTATTGATGGCTTCCATTTCTTTTGGGGCTATTGCAATGGCACAGGAAACTAAAACTGATGCTCCTGCAGCAGATACTGTAAAAGCCTGGTCTATTCAGGGACAAAACACATTAATGCTTAATCAGGCTGCCTTTTCCAATTGGGTCGGAGGTGGAGCCAACAACGTGGGATGGCTTGCCGGTGTCAATTACAACCTGACTTATGAAAAAGGCAAAGATCTTTGGGAAAATGTTATTATCCTGGGATATGGCCAAAACAACACTCAGGGTACGGGCGTAAGAAAAACCCAAGACGTTATCAATCTTTCTACTAACTACGGTAGAGAATTTGCCAAAAACTGGTATTATTCTATGGGAGCAAGTCTTCAGACTCAATTTGCTCCGGGATATGAGGATGGCAATAATCCTGATGCTAAAAAAATATCAAACTTTTTTGCACCGGGATATTTAAATTTAGGAGCCGGTGTTACCTATCGTCCTAATGATAATTTTACGATGACACTACGTCCTGCCAATGCAAGATGGACTTTTGTTCTGGATAAAGATCTTCAAAAAGCAGGAACATATGGCCTTAAAAATGACGGAGATTCTTCTCTTTTTCAATTCGGTTTCCTGGGAACAGCTATTTACAAGCTGAAAATCATGGAGAATATAAGCCTGATCAACACGGGTTCTGTTTTTTCAAATTATCTTGATCATCCGGACAGACTGGTTCTTGGATATAGTGGAGTGCTAAATATGAAGATCAATAAATATATTTCTACCAATGTAACACTGGATTTATTATATGACCACAACCAGATCAAGAAAACCCAGCTGAAACAAACATTAGGAGTAGGGCTAGCTTATAATATTGATAACGGAAAGAAACGTTCAGATAACAAGGATAACCAGGGGTGGCTTAAGAAATAATCTTAATCACTATACATAATAAGAAAGCACTTCAATTTGAAGTGCTTTCTTATGTATCAATTATATAAGTCTTAAAATTCTAAATCAACTTCTAATTTCTCCGCCAATAGCTTTGAAATTTTTTCTTTTAGAGGCTCTATGTCGATATTCTGCATCGCATCATTTGCAAATGCATACAAAAGAAGTGCCTGTGCTTCTTTTTTAGAAATACCTCTTGCTCTAAGATAGAACAGGGCATCTTCATTAAGCTGGCCTACTGTACATCCGTGAGAACATTTTACATCATCTGCAAAAATTTCCAATTGAGGTTTTGTATCAATACTTGCCCCTTCGCTTAATAAGACATTGTTGTTTTGCTGGTAAGCATTCGTTTTCTGGGCAATTTTGTCAACAAAAACTTTCCCATTGAAAACACCGTGTGCATTACCGTCAAAAATACCTTTGTAGTTCTGATAACTTTCACAGTTCGGATAATTGTGGTGAACGGCTGTATGGTGATCTACCAGCTGATCTTTTCCGATAATGGTAATCCCGTTCATAAATGAATTGATATTTGATCCATTATGAATGAAATCCAGGTTATTTCTTACCAGTTTACCTCCAAAAGAGAATGTATTCACCGTCGTTAAACTGTCTTTCTCCTGTTTTGCGAAAGTGCTGTCAATCAGGTAAGAAGTATTATTGTCGTTCTGAAGTTTATGCCAATCTGCTTTTGCATTTGGAAAGGTGAAGATCTCAGTCACAGAATTGGTCAGCACATAAGTGCTGTCAAAATTATGGTGGCTTTCAATAACCTCTACTTTTGCTCCTTCTTCTACGATCAATAGGTTTCTTGTATTGTAGAATGTATTTTCCTCCTGGTTTTGAGAAATATAGAAAACATGAATAGGTTTTTCAATCACTACATTTTTAGGAACTTTTAAAAAGAATCCATATTTGCAGTAGGCAAGGTTTAAGTTTGTGAAAGCTAAATCCTTAGATGCAATAGTGTTAAAGTATTGATCAAAAACTTCTTTATGCTGATCATCATTCAATGCGTAATTGAATGAAAGGAATTCTACGTTTTCTATAGAAACCTTAGAAAGCTCTTTGTGAAGCTTCCCGTTTACAAAAACAATCCAGTCGAAATTTTCCTCTCCTAAGTGCAGTTGGTCAAACTGCTCTTTAGTGATGTTATGGTTCTCTTTTGGAAAGAAATTGTAGTCTTTCTCTGTGATCTCCCTTAGATTGGTATATTTAAACTCTTCGTCTTTTTTGGTAGGAAAACCTGTTTTGGCAAACTCTCCTAAAGCCTGAACTCTCGTTTCATCCAAAAAACGGTGACGAAGTGTACTGAGAAATTCGTTATGATTATTTAAAATTTGTTCGTTTAAACTCATTGTTTATTTGAAATTTGAGATTTGAGATTTGAAATTACGGACGGTTAAATTTATTGCCATTATGCTCGATAGTTTTTAAATATCTTATAAAGCCGGAAATCATCTTTGATAAATCCGTATAATCCTTTTTCAAATCATTAAATTCATTTTCGGTAATAAAATTTCTATCAAACGCTCTGATTAATTGAGATCTTACTTCTCCACATGAACCTTTTGACATAGATAGAAAATTAATAAATTCTTTATTTCCCTCCCTTTCAAAACCTTCTGCGATGTTATCCATTACAGAAGCCGATGAACGGTCTATTTGATTTTTAATGTTTAAACTGCAATTTGAATTTTGTACGAGTGAGATGAAAATTTTATGGCATAATTCTCTGGATTTTTTCCATATTTCTAAATCCTCAAAATTATTTATAGTTGCCATAATCTCAAATCTCAAATCGCAAATTTCAAACTAGTTAAGCAGCCAGTCGTAACCTTTCTCTTCAAGCTCTAACGCTAAAGATTTATCACCTGTTTTGATGATTTTTCCATTCGCTAAAACGTGAACAAAGTCAGGCTGAATATAGTTAAGCAATCTTTGATAGTGCGTAATCAAAAGAACTGCATTTCCTTCATTTTTAAAGTGATTTACTCCATCTGCTACAATTCTTAAAGCATCAATATCTAATCCTGAATCTGTTTCATCAAGAATAGCCAATTTAGGATTAAGCATCATCATCTGGAAGATCTCATTTCTTTTTTTTTCACCTCCGGAGAATCCCTCGTTTAATGATCTTGAAAGGAAATCTTTTTTGATCCCTAATTTTTCAGATTTTTCACGGATTAATGCAAGCATTTCTTTTGCCGGCATTTCTTCCAGTCCATTTGCTTTTCTGGTTTCGTTTAGAGCGGCCTTGATAAAGTTTGTTACAGAAACTCCCGGAATTTCCACGGGATACTGGAAAGAAAGGAAGATTCCTTTATGTGCTCTGTCTTCAGGTGCATCTTCGCTGATGTTTTTTCCTTCGAAAAGAATTTCTCCATCAGTCACTTCATAATCCTCTTTTCCTGCAATTACAGAAGAAAGTGTGGATTTACCAGCTCCGTTTGGCCCCATGATAGCGTGAACTTCACCTGGCTTTATTTCAAGATTAATACCCTTTAATATTTCTGCGCCATCCTCAATTTTGGCGTGAAGGTTTTTAATTTCTAACATTTTATTTGCTTAAACAAATTATTTTTGAATTCTATATACTAAACTTTCAGGTTGACCAGGGACGTCATTAAGCTTCCCAATTTGTATCATTCCTGCCTTTTCCAAAACTTTAATAGAAGCTATATTGTCAGGACGAACAATTCCGAATATTTCTTCTTTGTTCATATCATTACATCCAAAGTCTATAGCCTTCTTTGTGAACTCTGTGGCGTATCCTTTTCCCCATGCTTCTGGGGCAAAACGATATCCAAGGTTCAATTTTTCTTCCTCTCCATAGAGTTTATAGCTCAGCCCTCCAAAACCTATACTGTTTTCAGGGTTGTGTTTTTCAACGATAGTCCAACCTCCAAAATTATGCTTTTCCCAATGGTCAAGCATTCTGGCAAATGTATCTTCTGCTTTTTCAAGACTCATTGGCCCGCTTGGGTTATGCATATTGGTTTTAGGATCATGATTAATTTCAAAAAATCTTTCAAAATCTTTTTTTACAGGTTTTTTTACAATTAATCTTTCTGTAGCTATCATATCTTTTTATCCTACAGATCCTTCTAATGAAATTTCCAATAATTTCTGTGCCTCGATAGCAAATTCCATAGGAAGTTTATTTAAAACTTCCTTACTGAAACCATTTACAATCAGTGCAATGGCTCTTTCGGTATCAATACCTCTTTGGTTACAGTAGAAAATCTGATCTTCTCCAATTTTCGAAGTGGTTGCTTCATGTTCCAATTGTGCGGTAGGGTCTTTGATCTCGATGTAAGGGAAAGTGTGAGCTCCACATTCATTACCCATCAATAAAGAGTCACATTGGGAAAAGTTTCTTGCCCCTTTAGCAGTAGGCATTACTTTTACCAATCCTCTGTATGAGTTTTGAGATTTTCCGGCAGAAATACCTTTTGAAATGATCGTTGACTTGGTATTTTTTCCAATGTGGATCATTTTTGTACCTGTGTCTGCATACTGGTGATTGTTCGTCACAGCGATAGAGTAGAACTCTCCGATTGATCCGTCACCTTTCAGAATACAAGACGGGTATTTCCATGTTACTGCAGAACCCGTTTCCACCTGTGTCCATGAGATTTTTGCATTTCTTTCGCAAAGTCCTCTTTTTGTCACAAAGTTGAAAACTCCTCCTTTTCCTTCTTCATTACCTGGATACCAGTTCTGAACAGTTGAGTATTTAATTTCTGCATCATCCATTGCAATCAGTTCCACAACGGCAGCATGAAGCTGGTTTTCGTCTCTTGACGGAGCCGTACATCCTTCCAGATAAGAAACATAACTTCCTTCATCAGCAATCACAAGAGTTCTTTCAAACTGGCCTGTTCCTGCCTGGTTGATACGGAAATAAGTGGAAAGTTCCATTGGGCATCTTACTCCCTTAGGAATATAGCAGAAACTTCCGTCAGAGAATACTGCGGAATTCAATGCTGCATAAAAGTTGTCTCCTCTGGGAACTACTTTTCCAAGATATTTTCTTACTAAATCAGGATGGTTTTTAATGGCCTCAGAAATAGAACAGAAAATAATTCCTTTTTCAGCCAATGTATCCTGAAAAGTGGTTTTCACAGAAACTGAGTCTATTACAATATCTACAGCTACTCCTGAAAGTCTTTTCTGCTCTTCGATATTAATCCCTAGCTTTGCGAAAGTTTTCAATAATTCCGGATCTACTTCGTCAAGGCTTTCCAATTCAGGTTTTGCCTTTGGAGCAGCATAGTAACGGATTGCTTGAAAATCCGGCTTTTCATATTTGATGTTTGCCCATTCAGGTTCTACCATTTTCAGCCAGATTTTGAAAGATTCCAAACGCCATTCAGTCATCCATTCAGGCTCTTCTTTTTTTGCAGAGATAGCACGGACGATATCCTCATTTAAACCAATTGGGAAGTCTTCATAATCAATCTTCGTTTCCCAACCGAATTCATATTTTTTATTTTCTAGATCGACTCTTAAATCGTCTTCAGTGTATTTTGACATTTAATTAAATAATTAAAAATTAAATGATTAAAAAATTAGCTTTGCTTCCTTGTATCAGTTTTAGAGAGATAATCAATAAATTTTGATAGTTGTTTAGAAACCAATTTACAATCATTAATTAGTTCGTTTGTATCTTCGTCATATAACAGTGAGCAAAGATGTAACATATTTCTTACTTCTCCACAGCTTCCTTTAGAATATTTTAAATACCGAATAAAACTGGGCGTTGTTATTATACTCACTTCCTTCTGCAATGTTGTTTGAAATTGACAGCACCGCTCTTTTAATTTGGTTTGTCAATTCAAATTCTTTTTTATACTTGTCTTTATTTAAAAGATCAAAAATATCTTAGTTAGATTGACTGCAAGCTTATAAACTTCAAAGTTTTCAAATTCAACAGCCATTACTAATCTTTAAATTTTTAATTGTTTAATCTTTTAATAGCTACAAGCTAAATGATTCTCCGCATCCACATGTTCTGGATGCATTAGGGTTATTGAATACAAACCCCTTTCCGTTCAATCCTCCTGAGTACTCAAGAGTTGTTCCTGCTAAGTATAAGATAGATTTTTTATCAATAACAATTTTAATGTTATTATCTTCAAAAATCTGATCTGTGTCTGTTTTTTGGTTGTCAAACTTTAAAACATACTCTAAACCAGAGCATCCGCCGCTTTTAACTCCAACTCTTATATAATCTTCAGCAGGGTTAAAGCCATCTTCTGTCATCAGCTGAATGGCTTTTTCCTTTGCGTAATCTGATACTTTTATCATTGTATTTATTTAGAATGATTTAATTATGCAAAAATACGAACTAATTTCCGCAATCTCAAATCGAAGATATCTATTTTAATGATTCTGATCTTAATACAATATTTTTAATACTGCGTTAACGTTAAAAGATATATAAATTTTCGCTTATGAATATGAATATTTTTAACCTTGAATTGTATTTCCTATCTATAAAGGAAAGCGATAATGAAACAAAAAGTATTGTTTTTTTGCATTATTTTTAACTGTAATACCCCTCGGAAGACTGTAAAATACGTCTATGAAGCCTTTAGGAACACGCATTAAATTAATTTGTGAAGGTGAAAGGTGAAGAAACTTTTAGTATTAAAAAGAGCAGTTGCTATTTATCAATGAAGATAAAGTGAAAAAAAACGTCTTTTTTTGTGTCTTTTAAATTTGAATTAAAATAAAAATATAAATGAAAAAATTAGGTATTATTGTTTTTGCCGTTTTTATGCAACATATCTCTGCGCAAACCAACAGATTTGTGTATCAGGTAACTATGAAGCCGAACGCAGAAAATAAAACGGATATTAAAACCGAGAATGCATATTTGGATATTTCCCCAGAAAAGTCAGTTTTTTACTCTGAAAACAGGATCAAAAGAGATTCCATTATGCAAAAAGCATTTCAGGGAGGTGGCGGAAGAGGAAGTATCAACAGAGATCAGATGGAAAATCTGAGAACGAATATGAGCTATTCTGTAGAAAAAGATAAAATAAATCAGAAGACGTACTTTAAAGATAGAATAGGGAGAGATAGTTATTCTTATGAGGAAGACAGGCCTCTAAACTGGAAAATTTCTTCAGAAACCACAAAAATTGGGGAATATAAAGTTCAAAAAGCAGAAACTGATTTTGGAGGAAGAAAGTGGACCGCCTGGTTTACTACAGATCTTCCGTACCAGGATGGTCCTTATAAGTTTGGTGGGCTTCCCGGGCTGATCGTAAAAGTGGAAGATGATAGAGGAGATTATTCTTTTGATTTGATGAAAAATTTTAAGATTGCTGAATTTCCTGTTCTGAACCAGTTTGGATCTCCTATAAAAGTAAAAAGAGCCGATTTTGTAAAACAGCAGCAAAAGTTTAAGACTGATCCAGCAGCCTTTATGAGCCAAAGCGGAGGGCAAGGTGGGTTTTCTACTACGATGAGAGTTGGTGGCGGAAGAGGCCCGGGTGGAGGTGGAAACCAAAATCCTGCTGATATGAAAAAAAGAATGGAAGAAAGGGTGAAAGAAGAAGCTAAGAAAAATTCTAATCCAATCGAATTGCAATAAATAAAAAGTCCTGAAGAAAACTTCTTCAGGACTTTTTTATATTCTATCTGTTTATTTTAAAAGTTGGTTGAAAGTGTCGCCTTGTCTGATATCACCGCTATTATAGCCCTTCATAAACCATTCTTTACGTTGTGCTGATGATCCGTGGGTAAAACTTTCCTGATTAACATATCCCTGAGCTCTTTTTTGGATGTTATCGTCTCCCACAGCCTGTGCTGCATCTATAGCAGACTGTATATCTCCCGGTTCCAGTATATGTTTGGAATCATCCGTTTTCTTGGCCCAGACTCCGGCATAGAAATCGGCCTGTAATTCTGTAGCAACAGACACTCTGTTCATCTCTGCTTCCGAATATCTTCCGCTTCTTCTGAGAGCATCTACTTTTTGTGTGGTACCCAAAAGAGTTTGTACATGGTGTCCTACTTCATGAGCAAGAACATAGGCCACTGTAAATTCGGTAACCTTTGCTCCGAATCTCTGTTGAAGTTCATTGAAGAAACTCATGTCCATATATACTTTCTGATCAGCCGGGCAATAGAAAGGCCCCATTGCAGATTCAGCAACACCACATGCAGATCTGGTTGTATTTTCAAAAAGTACTACTTCAGGTGCAGCATAGGTCATCCCATTTTCTTTAAAGATCTGATCCCAGGTTAAAATATTCCATTTGGCCATCATGTCGACCATTTCACCGATCTGTTTTTCATTGGCCGTAAGTTCTCTTTTTTCACCGGAATTTCCTGAAGACTGTACACTGCCGGAATTCAATATACCGGAAGGGTCTCCTCCTAAAAAGAACACAATTGCTGCTATAATTAAAGTTCCGAGTCCGCCGCCTACGATCATGCCACCTCCTCCGCCTCCGGAACCACGGCGGTCATCAACGTTTCCGCCTCTGTCGTCTGTCCATTTCATACTAATAATTTTATGGGTAAATTTAATTAAATTAAGTTAAAACTATATCAGTCAATATTTTAAAAATACATAATGTTTTATCTGTTGAGCTGTTTTGTTTTCAGCCAATAGGATGTAGACTGATAGGCTGAGATGGTTTCATCTATCAGTTTCTGATCGGTATTCTTTAATAGTTTTTCGTTATAATACAGCTTAAATTCCGGTGCAAGATCACTTTTATCCAGTTCTAAAGAATATTGTTTTGCTTTTTTTACCGGAGAAATTACTGTTAGATATCCGTCTTTTATAAAGCCCAGGTCCTGATACGTGGCAACATAAGCTTTAGGCTGAAATTCTTTTGTGAAAACATCCTGACCCAGGAACTTAGACTGGTAACTGAAATTCAGAAGCCCTAAAACCGTAGGCATTATATCGATCTGAGACATCAGTGAATTAAACTTTTGAGGCTCGATAAATCCTTCCGAAAAAATCATGGCTGGAATTCTGTATTTATCCATCGGAAGTTCTGTTTTTCCTGCACTGGAAGCGCAATGGTCTGCAATGATAACAAAGACTGTATTTTTGTACCAATCCTGTTTTTTAGCCATATCAAAGAAAAGTTTAAGCGAATAATCTGTATATTTTACACCACCTTCTCGGGATTTTGATGTCCCCGGAATATCAATTCTTCCATCAGGATAAGTGAATGGTCTGTGATTGGAAACGGTCATCCAATGATTAAAAAACGGTTTTCCTGATTTTGCTTCGGCATTCATCACCTGGATTGCTTTTTTAGCCATATCTTCATCCGCAACGCCCCAAACATTGGCAAAACTGATTTCCTCAGGTTTAAAATTATTTCTGTCTACAATGCCATACCCATTTCCTTGGAAGAAGTCCTGCATATTATCAAAATAGCTATATCCTCCGTAAAGAAATTTAACATCATAGCCTTTAGATTTAAAAACATTTCCTGTTGTAAATTTGTTTTTATTATCATCTCTTTTAATAATACTTTCTCCTGCTGTTGGAGGGATACAAAGGGTTAAAGCTTCCAGACCGCGTACGGTTCTGTTTCCTGTAGCATAGAGGTTGGTGAACATCAATGACTTCTCTGCCAGGCTGTCTAAGAACGGGGTGATTTTTTGAGTATTTCCATAATGTTCCATAAAATCTGCAGAAAGGCTTTCAATGGAGATCAGGACTACATTTTTCTTTAGCTCGGGCTGTTCTGCAATAATATTTCTTGCCAATGCAGGCGGTGAATACTGGCTTAAGAAATTCTTTTCTGCCTGCTGTTGATTGATCTGTGAATAAAACTGGAAATAGTCTAGCTCATTATGTGTAAAGGCCCAATAGAACTTAGGAATTCCATTCGCTTCAATTTCATTTGCAAAAACATTGTCAGACTTAATCTGCATCAATGAAGGGATTACCAATAAACTAATTCCGCAAAGAACAGCATAGGAGCCCAGCAAAATCATTTTTTCCTTGAAGTTTGGAAGTTCCAGAAGCTCATTCTTTGTTTTTTTATAGATGAACCAGGTAATAGATAATGTTACAACAAGTATTGCCGAGAATAAAGGAACTACAGGGTAGCTTTCCATAATATTTCCGATCACTTCATTGGTGTAGATCAGATAATCTACTGCTATGAAGTTATAGCGTACCCCAAATTCATTATAAAAGAAGTACTCACTTACTCCATTAAAGATGATGGAAAGTACATATAATAAAAGCGTGATAAAGTATAATGTGTTACGAATTTTAATCCTTTGAGTAGGAAGGAAGAGCATGAGTCCAAAGAAAAAGGTCTTTATTCCTACAAATGCCAGTGCAACTTCTGTTATAGAGCCTCCGTACTGCTTGAAGATATTGTTCGGAATGAGCCATATATAAAGGAAAAATAAGACTAATATTCCAAAAATAATATAGCCGTAGGGCTTTTTATATTTTGAATTGGAGAGAAATAAAAAGTAAAGTGCAAGTAATGCACTGGCCAGTATGAAGACAAAGAAATCATTCAAAAGGCCAACTAACAAGACTTTTATTATTTCAAAAAATCCAAAACTAGCGGTTGTAATAGGGTGAAAAAAGAATACTGTCCTTATTATTAACGAGATAATAATATAGAAAACTCCTAAATATAGGAACGGTTTTATTTTTTTTAAAAACATGGAGATGCTGTCTATAGTAGTTTGCACAAAGATAGTTTTTGTGTGTAACTTTTAATAGAAAAAAATAAAAATATAGCGTTTATGGGTAAGATTTAGGAATTAAAATAATAAATTTTCAATCTATTTATTTTCCAGTTGTTCTGTATGCTTTTGTAACAATTCAATAAAAAAAGGACTATTAAAAATAGCCCTCTATATTGGTATGTTGTATCAAATTAGGAGTGCCCGAATCCGATATTTCCTTTTTTATCCGATAATTTCTTTTTGAAATCAATCATTCTTAAAGCGGTTACTGCTGCTTCAACGCCTTTGTTTCCTAAGTCACCACCACTTCTGGCAATAGACTGTTCTTTGGTGTCGTCAGTCAATACGCAGAATATTGTAGGGGTATCCGTCATGATGTTACAGTCTTTGATTCCCTGTGCTACTGCAGAACAAACATAGTCGAAGTGAGGGGTTTCTCCACGGATTACACATCCGATGGATATCACGGCATCATATTTTCTTTCTTTGCAAAGCTGCATGCTTGCATAGTTCAGTTCAAAAGCTCCGGGAACAGGAAAAAGTTTAATGTTCTCAGGTTTTACCCCTTCTTTTTCAAGTATTTCTAAAGCTGCATCGCGAAGATTGTATGTTACAAAGTCATTCCACTCAGAAAAAACAATGCCGATAGAAAAATCTTCGGCATTAGTTATATGAAGTGGCTTGTAATCGGAAAGATTAACTGTTGCCATTTTTTAATAATATTTAGTCATTTCAATATAAGAATCAGACATTCCGTTGTCATAGTCCTGATATTTCTCGTCAATTGCTGAGAAGTATTTTTTAGCTTCCGGATTTTTCTTCAACCCTAATGCTACGATCCCTGCTTTTCTTGTGAAGAAATAAGTAGTGTAAGGATCATCAGAAGCTGTTGCTGCCTTATCTAATAAAGCTAAAGCCTCATCGTTTTTGTTAAGACCTGATTTCGCATCCGCCATAGCTCCGTATTTCATTGCCATTAACGTTTTGTTATCAGATGAAAACTTATCTAAAAGGTCGTAAGACTCCTGGAATTTGCCTTCTTTAAATTTCAATAATCCGGCATTGTAAGCAGAAAGCTGACCTACGCTTGTTCCTGAATAATCGTTATATGTACCTACAAAACCTGGATTAGCTGCAGATTTTCCACCTAAAGCTTCTTTATCTTTACCTTCTACAAGGTTTTTTTGAGCAGCAAGGAAACTTTTTACAGCTTCAACATTCTTAGGAGCAACTACAAATTGCTTGTACCCAAAGAATCCTAGAACGCCTAAGATTAAAACTCCAAATACAATCCCTAAAGGTTTTGAATATTTTTCAAGAAATCTCTCAGTGTTTAAAGCCTCTCTGTCAAGGTCTTTAAAGAACTCAACCGTTTCTTTACCTTCTTGCTCATTCTGAGCATTCTTTCCCAATTTTGCCATAAGTTTTTAAAAATTGAACTGCAAATTTAATTGTTTCTGAATGATTTACAAAATACTTTATCAGTATTATTATGCAAATGTTATGAAATAGTATCTGTTTATCATAAAAATGCTTCGACTCCGCTCTGCAGGCTTTTTTTAAACCAACCTTTTGTTGATGTTGTCTCGCTGAGCGGAGTCGAATAATTTATAAGTAAAGTTCTTAGTATTCTAAGATATGATAGATTTCGGCACCGAACTTTTCAAGTTTTTCATCTCCCCCCAGGCCTTTTAAGCCAATAAGGAAACTGAACTGAGAAACGGTAGCTCCTTGTTTCTCTACCAGTTTGGCAGCTGCTTCGGTAGTACCTCCGGTAGCCAATAAGTCATCATGTATCAGTATTCTCTGTCCTTTTTTGATTTGTCCTTCACGGGTTTCTATTTCAGCAGTACCATATTCCAGGTCATATTTCTCTGAAATAATAGGTGGCGGAAGTTTTCCTTTTTTTCTGATCAGAATGAACGGAACTTCCAATGCCACTGCAATGGCAATCCCAAAAAGGTAACCCCGGCTTTCTATTCCGCATACAGCGTCTATTTTTCCTTTGCTGAAGGTAACCAGATCGGCTATTACATCTTCATATAGTTTTGGGTCTAGAAAAATAGGTGAAATATCCTTAAACTGTATTCCTGGTATTGGAAAGTCAGGGAAATTTTCAATTGTTTCTTCTAGTCTTTTGATCAGTTCTGCTGAAGCCATTTATGGGTTTATTTTATAGCTGGAAATTTTCCAGTCTCCGTTTACATTTTTAAGTCCGAAAGTTACTTTTAGAGATGTCGTTTTACCGTTTTTATCGGTTACATCATACGTTGCATTTACACTTGCTCCATTAGGATTGGTAGCACTTGTAGTGATGTTTTTTACGCTTACATTTTTTACAGATCCGAAACCTGAAGTAGGGTTTGAGAAAGACTCATAGCTTCCCCAGCTTGGGTTATTGGAGGCATCGTATGCTGCTTTTAGATTTTGAGAGCTTACGCTGTTCAAAAATTTACTTACTGTATTTTTAGGATCTGCGGCAGGTTGCTTCGGAGCAGCCGGTGCTGTAGGAGTTGCAGTTCCTGGTTCTGTAGTGGTAGGTGTTGTTGAAGGATTATTCGGATCTATTACACCACTTGGCTGCTGAGTTACTGATGCAGTGTCTGTTTTAGGAACGGCAGGAACTTTCAGGGCAGCAGCATTTACATCAAGCCCTATTTTTGACATCTTGAATGTTTTTGCCGTTGTTTTTACTGAAACAGTGATATCTATTTTATTATCAACTACTTTTGAAGCCGGAATAGACGAGAATTTCAGGTTAAAACCTTTAAAGTTATTATCCTGCATCAGGTTTTTGGCTGTAGAAAGTCTCACTCCGTTGCTGAAAACCTCTAATGTTGCCTCTAGTCCTGCACCGGTAAATGATACCGGATTGCCTGCAGCATCTACAAGTCTTGGAATAATCTGTATTGAGGTAGGAGCTCCAGTTCCGTCATCTCCCGTTGGTCTTGTAACAAGGCTTAGCGCTCCTGCTTTTACATCATTAGGATCACTTTCTTTGGCTTTATCATCTCCGAAGATATTCATTTCTCCCAATGAAGGCGGGCCGGTGCTTGCCCACTCGATTCCGTTTTTCTGTGCAATTTCGTCTGCCAGTGTCAGGATCTCAGGTACCTTTTTTCCGTCAATCAGTTTTCCAAGTGCTTTTAGCTCGTTCACATCACCATCTGCTTCCACACCGAATGTTTTAAGGATATAAAGAGCTTCATTAAACTTTATCTGTTTAATGGTTGATAAGCTGGCCGTCATATCATTGATACTAGACTGCAGTGTTTTAGTATTCGTAGCATCTACATGATCTTTCTTACATGCTGTGAAAAGCAACAGACTGAAAACAAGTAGAAAAGAAAACTTTTTCATTTTTATTTGGTTTGTTGCAAATTTAGTAAAACCTGTTAATAATAGCTTGTTTTTATTTTAAGGATTCTGAAAATAATTTGAGTGAGAAAAATAGGGAAATCATCTGCAGTTGACTTTACGTAGTTGTAGATGATTTCCAAGACTAAGTCTACGGGCAAGTTAATTAACCCTGAATGATATGCAGAACGTTTCAATAGTCCACTGACTCTTTCACTTTGATACAGTGTTGTTGGCTGAAATGTTTAAAGTTCTATAACATGAGGTTTCATTTCGGAATCATGATTGGCAATTGCTTCTATGCAATTTGGTTTTTCGCTTTCGCTTTTAACCCATTCCAGTGAGGTTACCACTTTATGTTTATCTACCTGAACACCAGGTAAAATCATTTGTTCCCATGATTTTTTTGCATACCCTACATCGCTGGCTAAAAGCACAAAATTCTCGTTGTTTTTTATTATGGTTGCAGCAAGTCCCATTGTATGACCTGGTGTAGAGACAAATACTACTGTTCCGTCATTAAACAAATCGTAAGATAAGCCTTCCGGGCCTATTCCTGTTTTGCTGAAGCTAAATAACTCAAAATCAATATTCTCCCACATGCTTGTCACATATCGTGTTGCTCTATCCTTGGTTTCTTTCCATTCTAAATCACTTACCATGATCTTTTTAGCGTCTTTTACCAGCTTTATACCGCTTACATGGTCGGCATGCAAATGGCTCAATACTAAATAATCAATATCGGAAGTTTTATATCCTAACTTTGCTAATTGCTCGTCTATAGCATCACCATCTGGTAATAAAGCTCTGCTTACAGAGTATTGTAGAAGTCCTAGATGCTTTTTTTGTTGTGTTCGAACATCAGAATGCCATCCTGTATCTATCAGGACAAGACCTTTAGGGTGTTCGATTAAATAAGCAGAAACAGGAAGCCAAATCTGGTGATTTTTGTTTCTAAATAATCCAGTATAAGCTAGCGGGTTAATGGTGTTTTCGTGAAAGGGGAGAGAACTGTCTACTCTTACCGTTCCGCAATGTAATATATGTACTTTCATCATTATGAATTTAATTGTGGTAAATTTATAATGATTTTTAGATAATATTTTTGATTTCAATCAAAAAATAGGTTATTTTTTGTTTTTTAATCTACTTAATGTTTCTTGTGTTATTCCCAAATAAGAGGCAATATTTCCCGATGGTACATTTGAAACAATATCAGGGATTTCGATAAGCAAAGTTTCATATCTTTCTTTTGGAGTTTGAAATTTAAGGTTGTAAACCCTATCATTTGATTTTTTTATATAGTCAATCATTCCGCTAAAAATAAATTCCTGCATCAGAGCGTTGTTGTTGATGATATTTGTCCACTGTTCAAAGTCAACCATGACAACGCTTGTTTCTGATAACGCCTCAATTCCGAATTTACAGGTCTTATGATAAAAAATGCTCTCAATAGGAATGCCTATCATATTTTCCTGCAAGAAATACAAAGTTACATCCTTCTCCTTTTTATTATAAAACACCCGTGCTATTCCTTTTTCAATGAAATAGATTTGCTTAGAAGTATTTTCAATCGTTAAAATTAATTCTTTCTTGGAAAATTTTTTTCTACGAATACATTTTGCCAGTTCTTCTGCTGCTATGTCATTCAATAATTTCTTTGTTTTAAAAAAATCTAAAATGTTCATTATTGTTAAAATCTAATTTGTGAAATTTTCGCTAACCTCCCGGCGGCTTGCGAAGTAGCGCAATAGAACCCGAAGCTTTCAATTATTTGCTACCGTAAGTAAAACAGCGAGGGTTTACTAAATTACAAAAACAAAAGCATAAACTAAGTTATTTTCGAAAGACTTAACCAGCACTTTTACTGAACTGTTTGATGATAGCTATGTTTTTGTGTATCATGCTTTTTTATTACCTATTTCTTATTCTGCTGTTCTTTCAAATCATCTTTGAAAAAAGAGCTAAAAATGGTCTGCATATTGGGGAATGAGGAATCTTGCCAATACTGGGTTTTGTAGTTGCTGTAGTCTTTATTAAATTTTACTTCATCAGTATCGTTGGTATCACTGAAGCTGATTTCTGTAGGATAAAAATTTTGATAAGAAATAATCTGGTTGTAGTTTTCCTCACTTTTATGCTTTAGTTTAATAAAAAGGATTTCATTAAATTCCAGTAAGTCTTTGAGTGTTTTTTGAGAATCCTTTTCAAAAGCGATATTCTGAATTCCTCTCAGATCAAAAAAACGGAATCCAAACAGTGCAAATTCTTGTTGCTGCAGGTACTCGCCGCTAACCTCAATTTCATCCTTGCCGCTGCCTTTAAGTTCTTTAATTTTTATGTTTTTCTTTTTGTATTCATCAAGATTTCCCACTTTTTTCATATTGGGAATTCCTAATGAACTTCCATAATCCCAAAGAGCGGTCTGTTTCTTTTCTTTCTTGGGATCTATAAGTCTGTATACCCGATATTGTTCCACATGACTGCTTTTCAGCTTTTTTGTTTTATTATCGAAGGTATAGGTTACAATTCCATCAGCATAGGCATTCAGTTTATTGTTGACGGTAACATAAGAATTAAAATTCCCTTTGATAAGGATGTATTTTGTAGGCTTATTATTTTTAATGACTACGGTTTCTATTTCTTTTACCTGATCATTGATCTTAATGACAGGCTGGTCGAAATCTGAATAGGAGAGTGTAGCCACCAGAAAATTATTATAAACCAGCTGGAATTTTTCCTGAGCCGGGGACAAGGATTGCTTATCAATTTTTCCATCAATATCAGAGTACGCGAGTATGCTGCCGTCTTTACCAAAAACAGAAACCTTTGGAAGAGGAATGTTGCTTTTTTCGGAAACGAAAGTAATGGTCTGGGCATGGGTAAAAATGGAGACCAGGCAGAATAGGAGGTAAACCAGATACTTTTTTTTCATAGCACTATATTATTGCGATTAGACATCAGGCTTATGAATATGCAGGAAATGAATCTTAAAAGGGCAGCGATTGGGCTGACGGCATAAAAAAAGACTGATCGTTTACCAATCAGTCTTTTATAATTTTATTTTGTTACAAGTCCTTAGAAAGGATACTCATAAATTTCAGATTCGTGTAAGTAAGGGTTTCCTGTAGGGATCAGCTTCAGTTTAGATAAAGCAGAAAGTACAGTAAACATAAACAATCCAACTACGAATAGGAGAGCTCCCAATATTAATAGGAATACTTCAGGAGTGTTCCAGTATGGTCCTACCGTTCCAGGCATTACCATGTTGAAGTAATCCAGGATGTGTCCTAAAATAACTACTACAGCCATTATTGTTACTACTTTGTAGTTTCTCTTGATGCTGCTGCTCACTAATACCAATAACGGTAATAAGAAGTTTACAATAAGCATTGGTAAGAATGTAGTACCATAGTGCTGGAATCTTCCAAAGAAGTAGTTAACCTCTTCCGGAACGTTGGCATACCAGTAAAGCATGAACTGAGCGAACCATGTATACGTCCAAAGCATACTTGTAGCGAAAAGGAATACTCCTAAATCGTGTAAGTGGTTGTCATTGAACTGAGGTAAGAAACCATTTTTCTTAAGATAAACACTTAATAGAATGATTACAGCAATACCACTTGAAAGGCAGCTAACCATTGAATACCAGATATACATTGTAGAATACCAGTGAGGATCAATAGACATTAACCAGTCCCAAGCCCAAGCAGCAGAAGCAAATCCGAAGAATGCAATATATCCTACTGCCCATCTGTAAAGCATCTGATACTCAACTTTAGATTTAGTTTCATCTACTTTTTTAGACTGAGCTTTCAGTTTCCATGCGAAGAATGAAGCACCTACTACATAAATGATCGTTCTGATAGCATAGAAAGGTATGTTTAAGAATCTTTTCTTTTCGAATAAAATGACATCAAAGTGTGCAGATTCAGGATTGGTTAATTCCGGATCCATCCAGTGGAATAGGTGGCCATTGTGCGTGATGTTCAATATCATCATAATAACCAGAATTGCACCTCCGTAAGGAATATAAGAAGCAATAGCTTCCATTACTCTTGTAATAATAATTGGCCAACCAGCGTGGGCAGCATGCTGAATACAGTAAAAAAACAATACAGCACAACTTACTCCAAAGAAAAAGACAGCTACAAAGTGCAGCGATGCTAATGGCTGGTTGTGAACCTGAAGCTCGGCATGCTCTAAATGAGCCGCGTGATCCTGTGGTCCAACCATTTCACTTGAGTGTGTAGGAGCATTATGACCTGAAGCATGAACAGCTTCCATCATTTGTTCTATTTTCTCAGTAGAAAGTCCTTTATTCATAAAGAAGCCAATACCAAACAGAACTAAACCTACAACAAGAAGTATTATAGAAGTTGATTTTAATTTTGGTGAAAAACTATACATTTCTTTTCTTATTTTTTAGTTTCGGTAGTCGTTTCAGTTGCTGGCGCCGCTGCTGTAGCTGCTGCCGGTGCTGCTGCTCCTTTTTTGAAAGCACTCATCACATACATTGCCACTCTCCATCTGTCTCCTGCGTTCAGTTGTCCCGCATAAGATCCCATTGCATTTCTACCGTTTGTTAATACATAATGAACAGATCCTACCGTAATTTCTCTATCAGCATAGTTTGGCACACCAGAGAAAGCACCGGTTTGTACAATTGGACCTTGCCCATCACCTCCTGTTCCATGACATGCAGCACAAGTACGGTCAAACAACATTTTTCCTCTTTCAATATCTTTAGCAGCGTTTGCCGGATTAAGAGGAGAGGTTGTCATAGTCTTGGAAGCGTCATATCCTGCATTGTATTGATCTACATTTTTAGGAAGTAAACCTTCTTCAAAGATTCCGTCTTTATTTTGAGCTACTGAACCTTCTACGGGAGCAAGACCTGTTGCAAAGCTGTTTTTTACAAACGCAGGGATTTCATTTTCATGATCTGAGTATGCATCCTGAGCTTTCATCAATGGGTCATAAGCTACCGGAAAATACATGTCCGGGAAATATACCAATGGAGCATTGTCTTTTGGTCCGCAAGAGTTAAGTAAAACTGTAGTTAAACCTAAAACTGCTGTAATTTTTAATACATTCTTTTTCATTTTAAGCATCTTTAACAGTTATTTCTTCAACTCCAGTTTCAATAAGTAACTGTTTTACAGATTCTACATCTTCAGTTACAAATTCCATCATGAATTTATCATCAGTAGTTCTTGGATCCGGGTTCTGAGCGGGAGCTCCTGGATACATTTTGTTTCTAACCAAGAAAGTTAAAGACATCATGTGAGCTGCACAGAATACCATTAATTCGAACATTGGAACTACGAATGCCGGCATATTGTGTGCCCAGTCAAAAGCTGGTTTACCACCAATATTCTGAGGCCAGTCATGGTTCATTACATACCAGGTAACCGTAGCACCGATAGTAACACCATAAAGAGCATATAGAAAGGCCGCATCAGAAATTCTTGTTTTCTTTAATCCTAAAGCTTTGTCTAGTCCGTGAACCGGAAACGGAGTATATACTTCGTTTATTTTGATTCCTTTATCGTTGAATGCTTTAACGCCGTTCATTAAATCGTCGTCGTCAGCATAAAGTCCGTATACAATTTTAGTGGTGCTCATCTCCTTCTTTTGCTTTATAAGTTTCACCTGAAATTTTCAGAATCGATTTTAATTCAGCCTGTGCAATTACAGGGAATGTTCTTGCGTATAATAAGAATAATACAGAGAAGAATCCGATTGTTCCTAAGTATACACCCACATCAATGATCGTTGGCTTAAACATAGTCCAAGATCCTGGTAAGTAATCTCTTGAAAGGTTGATAACGATGATATCGAAACGCTCAAACCACATACCGATGTTAATGATCAATGCAACAATGAATGTCCAGATAATATTGGTTCTTGCTTTTTTGAACCAGAAAGATGCAGGAACAACAAGGTTACAGATAATCAATGACCAGAAAGCCCACCAGTAAGGTCCTACTGCAGCACCTGGTGAAAGGTACGTAAAGTCTTCAAATCTTGATCCGGAATACCATCCGATGAAGTATTCAGTAGCATAGGCTACCGTTACCATACCCCCTGTTAAAACGATTACGATGTTCATAATTTCGATATGATACATAGTAATGTAATCTTCAAGGTGACAAACTTTTCTGGCAATCAACAATAGGGTCTGTACCATCGCGAATCCTGAGAAGATTGCACCAGCTACGAAGTAAGGAGGGTAGATTGTAGAGTGCCATCCTTTAATAACTGAAGTTGCGAAGTCAAAAGATACCGTAGTGTGTACCGAGAATACAAGTGGAGTAGCTAACCCTGCAAGAACCAAAGAAAGTTCTTCGAATCTTTGCCAGTGTTTTGCTTTACCACCCCAACCGAAAGCTAAGAATGTATAAATCTTCTTAGTCCAAGGAGTTTTTGCTCTATCTCTGATCATTGCAAAGTCAGGGATTAATCCCATAAACCAGAATACAGTTGATACTGAGAAATAAGTTGAGATCGCAAATACGTCCCATAATAGAGGAGAGTTAAAGTTCCCCCAAAGAGAACCGAACTGGTTTGGTAAAGGGAATACCCAGTATCCAACCCAAACTCTACCCATGTGAATTACAGGGAAGATTGCTGCCTGCACCACCGCAAAGATCGTCATCGCCTCTGCAGATCTGTTTACAGACATTCTCCATCTCTGTCTAAATAATAATAATACTGCTGAGATTAGGGTCCCGGCGTGACCGATACCTACCCACCATACGAAGTTGGTAATATCCCAACCCCAGTTAATAGTTCTGTTAAGCCCCCATGCTCCAATACCTGTCCCGATAGTATAAGCGATACAGCCGAATCCATAGATGAATAGAACTAGTGCGGCATATAGTGAAATCCACCATAATTTACCTGCTCTTTCTTCGATAGGTCGTGCAATATCTTCTGTGATATCGTGATAAGTTTTGTGACCAATAATCAGAGGTTCCCTTATCGGAGCTTCGTAATGTCCTGACATTTTTTACCTATTTATTATTTAAACTTTATTTTTCTACTCTGTTTCTTACTTTAGTATGATAGAACACATTTGGTTTGGTTCCGATCTCCTCTAGTAAATAATATCTTCTGTTGCTAGAATATAAATCTCTAACTTCAGATTCTTTGTCATTCATGTCTCCGAACGTCATTGCTCCAGTAGAACAAGCAGCAGCACAAGCACAAGAGTTTTTAAACTCAGCATCTGTTACTTTTCTGTTGTCTCTCTTAGCTGCTAAAATAGTAGCCTGAGTTTCTTGGATACACATTGAACATTTCTCCATTACCCCTCTAGTTCTTACAACTACGTCTGGGTTAAGTACCATTCTTCCTAAATCGTTGTTCATGTTGAAGTCGAACTTGTCATTTAGGTTATACGTAAACCAGTTGAAACGTCTTACTTTGTACGGGCAGTTGTTTGCACAATATCTGGTACCGATACATCTGTTGTAAGCCATATGGTTTTGACCTTGTTTACCGTGTGAAGTAGCCGCTACCGGACATACAGTTTCACATGGAGCGTGGTTACAGTGCTGACACATTACAGGCTGGAAGATTACATCCGGATTGTCTGCAGGGTGGTTTAATGCACCTCCTTCTTTATTGAAAGCAGTACCGTATAATTCTGGTACAGCCATTCCTTCTTTTAATCCTTCATATACCTCTACTTTCTGTCTTGAAGAATAGTAACGGTCAATTCTTAACCAATACATATCTCTGGACATTCTTACCTCTTCTTTACCTACTACAGGAACGTTGTTTTCAGCCTGACATGCAATAACGCAAGCTCCACAACCTGTACAAGAGTTTAAGTCGATAGATAAGTTGAAGTGAGGACCATCTGTATCATCAAAAGCATCCCAAAGGTCAATTTTTCTTGCTGGAAGTGCTCCACTGATGGTGTGGTATTCCAAAGGCTTGTTCCATCCTTTGTGCTCATCATCAAAAGGTACGCTGATGAATTCCGCTAAAGGAACTTCCTTAGCAATTTCATAACGTCCCATTAAGGTGTTTTGAAGCTGGATACCTGCAAATTCGTGATCTTCTCCTGTCTTTTCAATTTTAACTCCTGAAAGAGCCAGGTTAGAACCATCAAATAATGGATAAGCATTTACCCCTGTATCTGCAGTAGCTCCTGAGTTCTTTTTACCATAACCAAGCGCTAGACCTACAGATCCTTCTGCCTGACCAGGTTGAATGAATACAGGAACATCTTTTATTGTTACTCCGTTTACAGTAAGGTTTACGATAGAACCATCCAACTGCATTCTTGCATTAAGATCGTTATCAATCGCAAATTTCTCTGCATCTTTAGGAGAAATTGTCAAGTAGTTATCCCAAGACATTCTGGTAAGAGGATCCGGTAATTCCTGCAACCAAGGGTTGTTTGCCTGAGTACCATCTCCCATTGAAGTCTTAGTATATAATACCAATTCTAATTCGGAAGCTTTAAAGTTTCCTAATTCAGCAACCGCCTGTGCAGCGTTTCCACCTGTATAAGATAATGTTGTTGCGTTGTTAGAAGTAACAATACCGTTATATAAAGCCTTATTGAAAGAAGTAGCACCTAAGATAGAAGCTGAGCTGGCTTTTAAATAATCATAGTAGTTGTTAGCAGCATTGTTTTTTCCATTCTTCCAAACCAATAAAGATTCTTCAATCTGTCTTGACTTGTAGATTTTCTGGATCGTAGGCTGCATTAATGAATATACTCCTGTCTGAGGTTCAATATCACCCCAGGATTCCAGCCAGTTAGCTACAGGAATTACAGCTTTCGCTGCTTTGTACATTTCATTTTTCTTATCAGCAACAGCTACTACACAAGCAACTTTTGATAAAGATTTTTTGAAATCTTCTCCTTTTGGATGAGAGTAAATAGGGTCTACATTGTTTGCTATTAATACGCCAACCTGGCCTGCATTTACCCATCCTAAGAATTCCTGGTATCTTGCTTTATCAAATTCTTTCAGGAAGTTTGCTTTACCAGTGAAAGCTACTGATCCTAATTTTTGGTTGATTAAGTGTGCTAGAACCTGTGCTCCTTTAGAACCGTCAGCTAAAACAACAGCTTTGCTGCCTTTTGCTTTAAGTTCGTTCGCAATTTCAGTAGCCGTCTTATCAGAAGTACCACCACCTACGATTGCATTGTAAACTTCAACTAAAGTTTTGTTTACTGCACTTGGCTTTAATCTGTATCTTGAGTCAGCATTAGCACCTGTCAATGACATGTTAGATTCCACCTGGATGTGTCTCAACATGTTTGGACCCGGCTTTCTTGCTGCTGCGTAAGAAGTTTCTAAGCTTGAAGCATTATAGTCTCCTAAGAAGTCAGCCTGGAAAGAAACTACCAATTCAGAACCTTTAAGGTCATATACTGGTAATGCTCTCTGTCCGAATACTTCCTGAGCTGCATCCAGAGACGCAGAGTAAGGAAAAGCATCATAGGTTACTAATTCTGCTGTAGGATATTTTGCTTTGAATTCAGCAAATAGCTTTTTGAAAGTTGGTGAAGCAAAAGAGTGTGACAAAAGCACAATCTTTTTACCTGCAGCTTTCGCATCTTCCAGTCCTTTAAGAACAAAGCTGTCTACTTTATCGAAAGTTTCGTCCTTACCATCCAGTTTAGGCTGCTTTACTTTATCATTATCATAAAGAGAAAGTACACTTGCCTGAGCTCTTGCGTTAGTTTTACCTAAATCACCAGCTGCTGGGTTTGGATCAATTTTGATAGGTCTACCTTCACGAGTCTTTACTAAAACACTGGCAAAGTCGAAACCATCAAAATAAGTGGAAGCGTAATAATTGGGTACTCCCGGAATAATATCATGTGGCTTTACCACATAAGGAATTGTTTTGATTACCGGAGCTTCACAGGCAGCTAATGTAACTGCTGCTGTAGAGAATCCTAAAAGCTTTAGGAAGTCTCTTCTTGAAGTACTTGATCCGTTGTTCTCAGCATCTCCAAGGAAATCTTCTACCGGAATTTCTTCCTGAAACTCTTTCTGAGCCAACTTATTATTTAAAGCTGGGTCTTTAAGTTCATGAATACTTCTGAATTGTATTTTGTTTGAAGCCATTTATACTTCTAATTTTTTAGTTATTAATAATGACATTTACCACACTCAAGACCTCCAATTGCATCTACAGTGATTTTACCTCCATCCTTAGGATATTGTTTTTTCAACTTGTCATGTAGATTCTTGAAGTACTCTTTATTATAACCGTTGTTCATATCAACTTCAGTCGTTCTGTGGCACTCGATACACCATCCCATAGTAAAGTCGTTAGCCATTTGAACAACATTCATTGTATCAATTTTTCCGTGACAAGCTTTACATACAACATCAATTTTGTTGTCAGGATTCTTTTTGTTGAAAGAATTGATGATTGCCTGCTCACCAGCTACTACGTGCTGAGAGTGGTTGAAGTACACGAAGTCTGGCATGTTGTGGATTCTTGTCCATTCAACCGGCTGAGTTTTTCCTGTGTACTGTTGTTTTGCAGGATCCCAACCTGTTGCAGCATAGATCTTCTGGATTTCTCCGTCATAGAATGCCTTGTCTTTTCCTGGCTCCATGTAGTGATCTGCGTTGTATTCAGAAATTGTTCTGTGACAGTTCATACAAACGTTCATAGAAGGAATTTCAGATACCTTTCCATATTTGGCACTGGAGTGACATAGCTGACAGTCAATTTTCTGTTCTCCAGCGTGAATTTTGTGAGAGAAGTAGATAGGTTGTTCTGGTTTGTACCCTTTGTACACCCCGATCCACATTAGCCAGTTCCATACTCCGTAAGCTGCAAGAATAGCCAGAATAGTTAAAGCTATCTTCCCAACGTAGTGGAACTTCTCATACATTTCCTTGAACGAACGAACCCTTGTTTCATTAAGACCCGCTAATTCTTCAGACTGACCTAGTGTTACCAGCTGTCTTAGTTTTACCAAGATCCAAACTAATAAACCTGCAATCGCTAAAAGAGAAATGATGACAATGTTTGTAGTAGTTTTGTCTGCAGGTGCTGCCGCGGCTGCGCCAGTTGCAGAAGTTGCTTCCGGTTTTTTCTCTTCCGGAGCCGGAGGATTAGTAGTGAAAGCTAAAATGTCATCAATATCCTTCTCTGTAAGATTAGGAAACTGTAACATCTCAGTCTTATTATACTTTTCAAAAATCTCATTGGCGTATTTATCCCCAGAAGCTCTAAGAGCTTTGTTGTCTTTGATCCACTTGTGAAGCCAATCTTTGTCTACACCACCCTCTGTCTTTACACGTTCTACAACCCCTTTTAATGGAGGTCCAATAACCTGTTTGTCCAGCGCGTGGCATGCAGTACAATTCGCTTTGAAAAGTTTCTCTCCGTTTTTAGGATCGCCGTCTTGCCCGTAAAATGAAGCACTGGTTGATAGCAATAAGCCTATTGCGATCAACGTTTTTTTATAATGCTTTCTCCAACTAATCATTTAAATTATCTTATGTTAGTAAAATATTGAACATATCAATCCCGCAAAAATAATATTTTTAACACTAATTTAACGGCATATAAAAAGGGGAAAATGTCATTTAAGGTTAATTTGTATTGATTCTAAATAACCTGTTTGGTATAGTTTTTTAATTTGTATAAATTTGCGGAAACAAGTTTAAATGAGAAATCTGATCAAAATATTTTCAATATTATCATTATTAGGATTTTATAATATTGAAGCACAGCAAGTTGTTAAAAAGGATACGCTTTCGGGAACGGAGCTTGTCATGACTATGGATTCTAAAATTAATACTGCCTTGGAAGGAATTGAAGGCAAATGTTCCAAAGTTGCGAGTAATATTCCAACTAAAGATTCTAATAATACCGATAATGGTATTTCTACTGGAGGAATCACGAGGGCACCTAAAATTTATGTTCCAAATAGAGAACTTACCAATGCTGAGATTTGTAAAAAAAATCCTAGAATTTTAGGATTTAAAATTCAGATTACAACGGTTAAAAGCAATGAGGAAGCTAATGAGGTGAAGGCTTATTTCAGAAAGAGATTCCCCAATCTTAAGGTGGAAACCGATGCTTCTTTAAGACCAAATTATAAGATTTTAGCTGGAAGTTACTTTACAAAACAAAGTGCTGCGGGTGATCTTTCAAGAATCAGAGAATATTTCAAATCTGCTGTTGCTGTACAGTACAGAATTTTCTGTGCGGAAGCAAAATAAAAGAGATTTGATTTCACAAATACTAAAAAGGCTGAGAAAATTTTCTCAGCCTTTTCTATTGGTAATAAGTTTCCAGGAACCAGAAAAATTCGGACATTCTATACCAGTTGTTGGTCAGCAGGTAAACAAACAGCAGAGCAACGGTTAATGTTAAAAATGCGGATATTTTTGGGGATGATCTGTAAGCATAGAAAAGCCACCCTATGAGCAGTGGGTAGACAAAAACAAAGTGCCCTCCATAGATATAGGAGGTGTGAAGACCGAATCTCATGGCACAGTGGATGGTCATATCAACAAAAAATGAGATCATAATAATCTGGACCCATTTATTTTTAAAATTCTTAAAATAACTCCAGGTTATCAATGCTAATAATACACCTACGAAAATATATGAAAACACTGATGAATACGGCTCCATATAAAGGGCCTTAAAGGAAAATCCTTTCATATTATGTTTGTCAGATATGATAAAACCCGGGAATAAAATGTTACCGCCAAAAAAGAATGAAAGAACCATATCCCACGTGGGTATGGATTCTACATTAGAGAATTTTTCATACTGCTGATTGGTTTTTGAAAATATGTTCTGGTATTTAAAATCTATCCGGTTCAGGTAGAGTAATGCATAGCAGATGATTGCAATACTTCCCCTTACAATTGCGTTGCCTATTTTTTTCCAATCCCGGAAAAGACCTTTTTCAAAAAATACCGGAATGAAAACCTTGACAAGATTGGTTATAGTAAGGCCTCCAATAGTAATGGCCGCCAATGATAGTGCTGCTGTAGGTGTTTTTTTCTGCTTTTTTAATTTGATGGCTGCATAGTGGTTGTATAAGCTAAGTAAGAATAGAGTATAGGTGAAGTTTTCAGGAGTGAATGACAGGATGATATTCGTTGAAAAAATACCAAAAAACAGAATGAGGAGTAGGTTGAACTGTAAAGGAAGCCTGATAATGTTTTTTAAGTACTTAAAAACCTGAACAATATTCAATGTTATGATGATATTGCTGAGCCATGCCAGTATAAGCCTGAAGTTGGCATCCATTTTACCACCGGACATAAAAAGTGAGAATTCTCTGATCCAATTGAAAAAATAATAGGATAGAGGATGTCTTTCGAAACTTCCTCCCGTCATAAGGATTGATTTATTATCAAAACTAAAGTAAGCATCCCATGGAATTCTGCTGTCAAATATGATTCTGTAGTTAATGGCTATGTAAGAACCAAGGATTCCATAGCAGGTGATGAAAAATAAAAAAACGGCCACTTCTGTATAAGTGGAAGGAAATACCAGCTTTAAAAAATGAATGAATTTTGTTTTGATCAAAGACACGGGTCATATTTTTTGCAAAAGTAGAATAAAAAAACCACCAAAAGAGGTGGTTCTATAAAGTTTGTATAAACGTATTATTGCTTAATGATTTTTTCTGTAGTAGAAGTACCGTCTGCAAATTCTATCTTCATCAGATACGTTCCTTTTGGCAGGTCTGAAATATCTGTTTTTGAAGAATCTGTTTGATGGGTTGCTTTACCAGACATATCAAAAATTGAAGTAGTTTTTATTTTCTTATCAGTTTTGATATTGATTTCTCCTTGTGTAGGGTTAGGATAAAGAGAAATAGCAGATTTTGTTTTTGAAGTTTCACTGGTAGCAAGTACTCCCGTAGCTGTAACTTTTACGTCATCCAGCATAAACATGTATTTATCTGCCGACATGTATTGGAATCCTATTTTTATAGTTTGACCTGCATAGGCATCTAAATTCAAAGTAACCTGCTGCCATGCTGCATAAGGAGCAATTTTGGGAGAAATTCCTGAAATTATAGTAAAATTGGCACTGGACGTTGGGGTACCAGTTCCTGTGTATACTCCTACTTTATAGCTTTCTACAAAAGCAGGTGACATAGCTTTTACCCAAAATGTTAGAGTATTTGCACTGCTTCCTAAAGTTAATGCAGGAGAAATCAACCAGTCATTGTTGGCATTTACTCCCCCAGCAGGTGATCCTGCCCATGCTGCTGCATATTTAAGTCCGGTGTGAGGAGTGAAGTCTCTTACTTCTTCATCTGCTGCAGTTGCAGTTAAGTTGTTAGTAGCATTACTAGCTGACGGGTTGAAAATTTGAAAAGCCATTGGGCTTCCTGCGTTAGTCCAATCAGGTGCCCATGTTGGAGAAGTTTCACCACCAATTACCGGACCTCCGCCATAGTACGTGTTTAAACCGTCCAGATCGAGTGTGGACCAGTTTCCGAATCCTGTAATGGCAAAATTCGTGTAAGATTCAAAGCCTTCATCTAGTAAGACTGTTTGAGAGTGTGCTATTGTTCCGAACAATAAACTTAAACAAAGTATAGCTTTTTTCATGTTAAAATATTTTTCATAAAATTAAGAAAAATATTTTAATAGTGTAATGAATATTCAATGAATAAAGAAAAATATTAACCTTTTGCTAAGAACTGCAGGAAAGTGTAGAACATCCGGTAATGTCATTATAGCTGTTTGGGCGTTTGGCTGAAAACTCAGGATGCCTTTCTTCATAGGGGTTTTCTAGTGCTTCGGTTAGTTTTTCCAGCATGTCTGTTCTCCCAATGCTGATCTCTTCAATACATTCATAGAGCAGGTAGTTTCTGAGTGTGAATTTAGGATTTGTTTTTTTCATTAAAGCTAAAGAATCCTCTCTTGAAATGGTGTTTAGATTTAACCGGGAGTTGTATGTAGTAAGAAAATCTTCCAGCTTTTTCAGTTTTTCTTCATTAACCGAAATATAGGAAACCTTGTTGAAGAAGTCTTTTACATCTGTAGTAGAAGGTAGTTTTTCAAGATAATTGAAAAATAAAGTGTAATCCATCTGCAATTCCTGCATCAGGCCCTGCCAGTTGGTAAAAAAATCTTCATCCTCTTTACGCAGCTCATCAAAACCGAATTTTCTACAAAGCATTGCATCATGGCTCTCCCAGAAATAGGTCCCAAAATGATTTAAGGTATCTTCTAAAAATTTTTCGTCTTTAATTATGGGATGAAGAGCATTGGCAAGCTGCCAGAGATTCCATTGGGCAATCTGGCCCTGTTTTCCAAAAGCATATCTTCTTCCCGGAAGGTCAGTGGTATTTGGTGTAAAATTCAAATCATATTCATCCATCATTGAATAAGGCCCGTAATCTATGGTTAATCCCAAAATTGACATATTGTCTGTATTCATTACTCCATGTACAAAGCCTACTCTGAACCACTCAACTATTAAATTTGCAGTTTTTGTACAGACGTTTTCAAAAAAATCTTTATATCTCTGAATGCCTGATGAAGTGATTTCGGGAAAGTAATTCTCAATGGTAAAATCTACAAGTTCCTGTAAGGTTTTATATTCCCTTTGTGCAGACATGAGTTCAAAATGACCAAAACGGAGAAAGCTTTCCGCTGTTCTTATGACCACAGCTCCTTTTTCCAGTTGTGGATTTCCGTTATACATCATATCACGAACCACATCTTCTCCTGTAAAAGCCAGGCTTAAGGCTCTTGTAGTGGGAACACCCAGATGATACATAGCTTCACTCATCAGATATTCCCGGACTGAAGATCTTAATACGGCTCTTCCGTCTGCATGCCGTGAGTAAGGTGTTGCACCTGCTCCCTTCCATTGCAATTCTGTCTTTTGGCCTGAATTATTTTCAATTTCCCCTGCCAGAATTGCTCTTCCGTCTCCAAGCTGTCCTGCCCAGTTTCCAAACTGATGTCCGGCATAGGCTGTGGCATAGGTTTGAATATTTTCTGGAAGCTTGTTTCCAACCAGAAAATCAAGATCTTTTTCTTCAAATGCTCCTAGCCCTATTTCTTCAGAAAGTGTTTGATTAAAAGCTATTAGCTTAGGTTCGCCAAATCCTGCCGGGCTAATGGTAGCAAATAAAACCTTGGGCGTATTTCTCTGCATAAGGTTGCCGGAAAAATCTCCTGGAAATTTCTTGATGAAAGGTTGTCTGATGCGTTCGATATTCATACACCAAAGGTATTAATTATAAAAGAAAAGACCTTTCAAATTCTTGAAAGGTCTTGTGTATTTCTAAAAGAGAAATTATTTATTAAAATCTACCTCATCGTTTGAGTGAAGATTCTCATTGATGTTTTCCTCTTTCTTTTCTGTGGTTTTCTTTGGACTAGGGTCTGCTGCTCTTGGGTTTTTAATTTCGTCAATTGTTTGAAGACTTCCATCATCTCCATAACCTCCGCTTAAGCCCCTAAGGTTTGAGCAACCGTCTTTCCAGTCTGAAGGCTTAATAAACTTATCATCCGGAGATACTCCCAGGGTTTTATCTGCCCATACCTTTTTCATGTAGATAGCCCAAATTGGCAATGCCATTCTTGCTCCCTGACCTTCACCGGTACCAAAGAAGTGAGTGGCTCTGTCTTCCCATCCAACCCATGCTCCGGTTGCCAGTTTAGGAGTGATTCCCATAAACCAACCATCAGAGTTGTTCTGTGTGGTACCTGTTTTGGCGGCAATTTCCACTCCTTTTGAAATTCCTCTTCTTCCCAGCTCTCCTGAAGCTGTTCCGTACTGTGCCACACCTTTCATCAATTCGATCATGGTGTAAGCGTATAGTGGGTTCATTACCTCTTTTGGTTCTACATTTACTTCTTTGATTACTCTTCCGTTGGCATCTTCAATTCTCCAGATCATTTCCGGTTTATTGTGGTTACCATAATTCGCAAAAGTACTGTAGGCACCTAGCATTTCATAGATGGTAATATCTGATGAACCCAGGGCAATAGTATTGTTTCTCGGGATATCTTCCGTTACACCAAGGTCTCTTGCTGTCTGGATTACAGCATCTACGCCTGTCATCTCAATAAGTCTTGCGGCAATAGGGTTTTGAGAGTGTGCCAAACCATCTTTTAAAGTAAGCATTCCCCCTCTTCCCGGCACATGCCATCCATTGTGATCGTAAGTTCCGTTGGAAACTGTTGAGCAAGGTGTCATTCCAAGTTTCATAATAGCGGTAGCATATACGAAAGGTTTGAAGGTAGATCCTACCTGTCTCTTACCCTGCTTGATATGATCATATTGGAAGTGCTGCCAATCAATACCTCCTACCCAGGCTTTGATTTCTCCGGTTCCCGGAACCATGGACATTAGTCCTGCCTGTGCAATCTGCTTGTGGTATCTGATAGAATCCCAAGGTGACATTTCCACCTCTTCTTCTCCGCTCCATGTAAATCGTGATGTTTTGATAGGCTTTTTAAACTCCATCATGATAGAATCTTCAGGCATACCATCAGCTTTTAACAGCTTATATCTACCGGTTCTTTTCATGGCCTGAAGCATTACCTGACTGATCTGTTTGTCCGTAAGATAGTAGAATGGCCTGTTTTTTCTTCCTCTCTGTTCTGCATCAAATCTCTTCTGAAGATCTGTTAAGTGTTCTTTGATTGATTCTTCGGCATACTTCTGCATTTTAGAATCAAGGGTAACATATATTTTTAAACCGTCTTTATAAAGGTTAAGCTTTTTACCGGTTTCTTTTTCATATCCTGCCAGGTATTTGTCAATTTCCTTTCTCAGGTAAAACTTATAATACGCGGAATATCCGTCAGTGATACTTTTAATAGGGTGGAAATCTACTTCTACAGGCGTATTGATTGCTTTTTCATACGTTGCCGCATCAATATAACCGGTTTTTTGCATCTGATCCAATACAACATTCCTTCTTTCCTTTGCTTTTTCAGGATATCTGTAAGGGTTGTTTTTTCTTGGGTTTTCGAGCATAGCTACAAAAGTGGCAGCTTCAGGCAATGTAAGTTCCGAAGTTTTTTTATTAAAATAAACTCTGGAAGCCATCTCAACACCGTTTGCATTGAAAAGGAAATCAAATTTGTTGAAATATAAGGTAATGATTTCTTCCTTGGTGTATCTTTTTTCAAGACTTACTGCCACTACCCATTCTTTAAGCTTTTGGAAAGCTCTCTCTATTTTGTTTTGAGAAGCTGTTCCGGTAAAAAGAAGCTTTGCCAGCTGTTGGGTAATAGTAGAACCACCTCCACGGCCTCCTCCGTAAGCAACGGCTCTGGCAATAGAGTATAGGTCAATTCCTGAATGTTCTTTAAAACGTTCATCTTCTTTAGCCTGTAATGCATAAATAAGATAAGGAGGAAGATCCTTGTAAACAATAGGCTGTGTTTTTTCTTTTTCAAACTTACCCAGCGTAACGCCATCTGAAGAGATAATTTCAGAAGCGACAAAGATATCCGGATTTTCAAGTTCTTTTACATCCGGCATTTCTCCAAGGAAACCCTGAGAAACAGCGAAGAAAAGGCCTGAAATTCCTAATACTACTGCAATGAGCCCAATCCAGATAAATGAAACCCATTTTTTCCAAGAGGTATTTTTCTTTTGTTTGGGAGGCAGAGGGAAAGTTTTCCCTTTGTTTCCTGTATTTTTTCTGTTTTCTTCCATTTATGATTACGGTTTAGCCGTTTCTAATTTTATCCCAATATCTTCAATTCCCGGAAGGTTGTCATTCCTCATAGCCTGAGTCAGCCCGATTTCATATTTACCTTTTCCTGGAAATCTATAATTCAATTTATACTGAAACAACGTTTCCTTTGTATCACCAAAGCCTGTACCAAGCCATTCTCCATTGGGTTTTGCCAAAACATAATTCAATGTGTCGGTTTCCTTCTTTTTATTCTGGAGATTGGTAAAATTGACAATGAATCTTATATTGCTGTAAGGATAATCGTTATTATTCCTTACAACAAATATAATATTTTTAGGATTCTGCGGATCTGAAATTTCAAGATTAAATTTTTGCTCACTTTTCTTATTCCATTTGTTATCAACGGAATTCATAATGACATCTTCTCCTGAAGAAGAAGTACAGCTAAAGAAAAGGATAAGGGAAAATAATCCTAAAATGTTACGCATCATTATCTTTTTTTGGAGGAAATTTCTTTTTAAATTTCTTCTTATTTGGGTTCGTTTGTGGCTTTTTCTCAGCATCAGCACTGTTTTCTGTCTTTTCCACAGGACGTTTTTGCTGTGGATTAGGTTTTTGTTGTCTGGGCTGCTGATTTCCTGATTGAGTATTTGGGTTTTCCGGTTTTTCAGACCTTTCGGGTCTGTCTTGTCTTTCCGGTCTGGTTCTCTTCTGTCCCTGTCCTTGCCCTCCCTGTTGAGGGTTGTTTGGCTTATTCTGGTTATTTCTGTTTCTGTTTCCCCGGTTTTTCTTTTCGAAACGGTCTACATTGTTTTCCTGAATAAGGTCAATGCTTTGAAGGGGTAAGTCAGGTTGTTTTAAATCTTCCAGTGGAAGGGTTCTTTCGCCTCTTTTATTTTTTGAAATCAATTTTTTTACAAGATCAATATCAAAATCATACCAGGCAATAGAGCTATCTACATAAGCAAACCACATTTTCTTTTTGAAAACGTCTATTTTAATACAGAATGCTCTCCCTTTTTCTGTTTCCAAAACGGTGGAAGAAGACGGGAAATTGCTTAATGCATCCAGATAACTGTCCAGTTCATAGTTAAGACAGCATTTAAGCTTTCCACATTGTCCTGCCAGCTTTTGAGGATTGATACTCAGCTGCTGATATCTTGCTACATTGGTATTTACAGATCTGAAGTCGGTCAGCCAGGTTGAGCAGCAAAGCTCACGTCCGCATGACCCTATTCCTCCTACTTTCGCAGCTTCCTGTCTGAAACCGATCTGTTTCATGTCGATCTTTGTTCTGAAGGAGCCTGCATATTCTTTTATCAGCTGTCTGAAATCCACTCGGGTATCAGCAGTATAATAAAATGTAATCTTTGAAGAATCACCCTGATATTCTACATCAGTGACTTTCATTTCAAGTCCTAATCTGTGGGCAATTTTTCTTGCTTCAAGTTTTACTGCGTCCTCTTTTTTTCTTGCTTCCTGCCATACCTCAAGGTCTTTTTGGTTGGCTTGTCTGTATATTTTTAGTGCTGATTCTTCAGATGCTTTTTTCTTTTTCATCTGGATTTTCACTAATTCTCCGGTAAGGCTTACAACACCTACATCGTGTCCCGGGCTAGATTCTACTGTAACTACGCTACCAATATGTAAAGGGATATTGTTTACATTTTTATAAAAAGATTTCCTGTCATTTTTAAACCTAACTTCTACAAAGTCACACCTGTTAGATGCTGGATTGTTGATGTTAGAAAGCCAGTCAAAAACACTTAATTTATAACTATTCCCGCAGGTATTTACATTTTCACAACCACTTGCAGTCTTCTTGGGACCGCAAGAATGTGCAGAATCGCCGGATGTTTTGCATCCACAACTCATATTAATATTATTTATAATCTTGCAAATTTATGTATTTTTATCTTTATGCAATTCTAAAATATTTAAATATTCAATAACCTTATTGTTTAAGGTTAAACAAAATAATTGAATATGTTTATATAGGCTCTTAAGTATTTATAAACAATGGTTTTATGGGTAGTTTTATCTAAAGTGTTATTTTAAACATAGTTTTCTTTAAGTATATTGTTTAAAATATTGGGAAATATTAACAGACGTATTCAAAATAACTTTATATTTGGATTATATAATAATAGTCTATGAAAAAAATATTAGTATCAACTGCTTTATTGGCGGGGGTTTTATCTTACGCAGGGGGCTTCAGAGTTTCTTTGCAGGGGGTAAAACAATTGGCAATGGCGCATACTAGTGCTCATGCCGAAGACGCGAGTGTGACATTCTTTAACCCCGCGGGTATGTCATTTATCCCTTCCAAACTGAGTGTAGTGGCAGGAGGGTTTGGTGCAAGTAATAAAGTTACTTTTCAAAACTTAAATACTTTACAGAGTACAGAAACAGATAATCCTCTGGGAACACCTATCTACGCAGCGATTACTTATAAACCAATAGAAAATCTATCCGTAGGGTTAAGCTTTTCCACGCCTTTTGGAAGCACTGTTCAATGGCCGGAAGATTGGGAAGGCAAAGAGTTGGTGCAGAAAATGGAGCTGAAGAGTTACTATTTTCAGCCTATGGTTTCTGTGAAACTAGCTCCTTGGTTGTCTTTTGGTGCCAGCTATATTTATGCAAGAGGAAAAGTAGATTGGGATAAAGCGGTAACGCAATTCGGAGGACAGGTTAACATCAATGATGAAAAAGCCAGTGGCCATGGATATGGATTCGGTTTCTATTTCAGACCTGACCCTAAGTTGGATGTAAGTATAGCTTACCGTTCAGCAATAGATATGAAAGCTAAAAACGGAACAGCTACGTTCAAGTTCCCTACACAGTCTCCTTACTCTCTGTTAAAATTAAATGCAGCAGGGCAGGATGGATTTTCAGCAACGCTTCCATTGGTTGAAGAATATACAATTGGTTTGACCTATAAAGTGACTCCAAAATGGCAGATTTCTGCAGATTTTAATTACCATGGATGGGAAAGATATAGCAAATTGGTGTTGGATTTTGACAATGCACCACTTGCCCCTAACAATCCTTCAGATCCGACGGTTTTAGTAAATCCTAAGAATTTCAGAAATTCCAAGACATTCAGATTGGGAACTCAATATGCATTCACCAATATGATCTATGGACGCTTGGGAGCTTATTATGATGAGTCTCCTTACTCCAATGAAAACTTTATTCCTGAAACCCCTTCATTTAATACCTATGTGGTGACCGGTGGGGTAGGATTCAAGTTGAAAGAATTTGGAATTGATATTGCCGGAGGATATGCAATGCCTCAAGCCAGAGATGTAAACAATTCTGCTATCGGACTTTACGGACAAGCGAAAGCAAAAGCATTCTACTTCGGTCTAGGTTTATCTTATAATCCTTTTTAATTAAAAGACTATGAAAAAAATTATAATATCAACAATTGCTGTCTCTGCACTTCTTTTCACTGTAACGAGCTGTAATACAGATTTCGATACGGATGTGAAAGATATTCCGGTAACGAAAGGAGACGCAGATTTTTCAAAATATATTTCTTTAGGTAATTCTCTTACTTCCGGATATCGTGATGGGGCGCTATATAGCAGCGGCCAGAATGAATCCTATCCGAGCATGATTGCCGGACAGATGAGACTTGCGGGTGGAGGAGATTTCAAACAGCCTCTGATGCCTAATGACGTAGGAGGGTTTAACAATCTTCCTGGTTTTCCTGGAAAATTAAACCTTCAGATAGTTAATGGATCCCCGTCTCCGGTACCAAGTGCTCCGGCAGCGGCATTGGATCTTTTGCCTAGCGGCAGTTCTTATAATAATATGGGGGTGCCGGGAGCGAAGTCATTCCATCTGGTTGCACCCGGATATGGTAACCAAGCAGGTCTTGCTGCTGGAAAGGCTAATCCTTATTTTGTAAGATTTGCCTCTTCTGCCACAACAAGCGTTTTGGCTGATGCGATGGCTCAGAAAGCAACATTCTTCTCTCTTTGGATAGGAAATAATGATGTATTATCATATGCTACCAATGGAGGAACAAATTCGCAGACAATAGGTGGAGTTACAACATATACTACTGCTACAGTTCAGACAGGAAATACTGATCCGACGTTATACAAGTCAAATGATATTTCTGATCCGGCGGTAGTGGCGGGTTCTATTAAAGGAGTTTTGGACGGCCTTAAAAGTGTAGGAACAACTAAAGGGGTTATTGCAAACATTCCTTATGTTACCTCTGTGCCTTTCTTTACGACAGTTCCTTACAATCCTTTGACACCTGAAAAACTGGGTGCTAATTTAGCAACACTTAATGCGAGTTTATATGGTCCTTTAAAGCAGGCGCTTACCGCTTTTGGTGCTGGAGACAGAATTAATCTTCTTTCTTCTACTTCTCCCAATCCTGTTTTAATTAAGGATGTATCCCTTACGGATTTATCGGCTCAGCTTACAGCAGCGTTAACTCCTTCTTTAGGAGTGGGGCTGGCTGGTGCTTTCGGACAAATCTTTGGACAGGCAAGACAGGCTACGTCAAGTGATTATATCCTGCTTACTACAAGTTCTGTGATTAGTACTACTGCACCTGGTGTGCCGGCTCCGGTAAATGTATATGGAATTTCTTATCCTCTACAAAACCAACATGTATTAACAAAAACAGAGGCTGCTTATGTAAAAACAGCAACAGATGCATACAATGCCTCTATAAGATCACTTGCTGACTCATATGGATTGGCTTTTGTAGATGCAAATGCTAAAATGATTGATTTGAACGGACAATCCGGAATTTCATTTGACGGCGTAAAATACTCTGCAAAATTTGTTACGGGAGGAGCTTTCTCTCTTGATGGTGTTCACCTTACAGGACGGGGATATGGTGTTATAGCCAACGAGTTTATTAAATCTATAAATGCAAAATACAGATCTACATTACCACAGGTAGATCCAAACAAATATGATGGTGTTAAATTCCCATAATAATTGATAAAATAAAAACTTAAAGACCACAAGAGTAATTCTTGTGGTTTTTTTTTAAATTTGCAAAATCTTTTAAAAAGTAAAAATGGCCGATCAGTTAAGTTATCTATTTTGTACAAGAACCAGCAGGGACTTGGCAGAGAAAATTGCCCAGCATTATGGGAAAGAATTAGGGAAAATCAACTTTCAGGAGTTTAGCGACGGGGAATTTGAACCTGTTTTAGACGAATCTGTAAGAGGAGGAAGAGTTTTCTTAATAGGATCTACGTTTCCACCCGCAGACAATCTTTTGGAGCTTCTCCTAATGATTGATGCAGCGAAAAGAGCTTCTGCAAAGAGTATTACCGTTGTAATTCCTTATTTCGGACTTGCGAGACAGGACAGAAAAGACAAACCAAGAGCGCCGATCGGTGCTAAGCTAGTTGCTAACCTTCTTACTGCAGCAGGGGCAACAAGAGTAATGACAATGGATCTTCACGCAGATCAGATTCAGGGATTCTTTGAAATTCCTGTAGATCACCTTTATGCTTCCTCTATTTTCGTGGATTATATCAGATCTTTAAATCTTGATAATCTTACCATTGCTTCACCGGATATGGGAGGTGCAAAGAGAGCTAAAAACTATGCAGGCCACTTGGGGGCAGAAGTAGTAATTGCTTATAAGGAAAGAAAGAAAGCAAACGTTATCGAAGAAATGTTCCTAATCGGAGATGTTACAGGTAAAAACGTAATCCTTATTGATGATATGATTGATACTGCGGGTACGCTTTGTAAAGCTGCAGACATCCTAATTGAAAAAGGTGCAAAGACAGTAAGAGCGATGGCTACGCACGGAGTGCTTTCGGGTAAGGCTTACGAGAATATTGAGAACTCTAAAATCTTGGAAGTTATTGTAACTGACTCAATTCCTGTTAAAAATAATTTGTCAACTAAAATAAAAGTGCTATCTTGCGCCCCATTATTTGCGGATGTTATGACAATGGTTCATGAGCATAGATCAATTAGTAGTAAATTTGTTATTTAATTGATTTTTAGCGACTTGCAAATTAAAACTAAAATAATTTTTTAAATTTTTATAAATGAAATCTATTACAATTCAAGGTACAAAAAGAGAAAGCGTGGGCAAAAAGTCTACAAAAGCTTTACGTGATGCTGAATTAGTTCCTTGTGTTGTTTATGGAGGTGGTGAGCCTTTGAACTTCTCTGCTGAAGAGAGAGCTTTCAAAGGATTAGTATACACTCCTGAAGCACACACGGTATCTATTGAAGTTGATGGTCAAACAATTCCAGCAGTTCTTCAGGATATTCAGTTTCACCCAATTACAGACAAGATTCTTCACGCAGACTTCTATCAATTATCTGACGATAAGCCAGTTGTTATGGAGGTTCCTGTAAGAATTACTGGACGTTCAAAAGGTGTTGTTGCTGGTGGTGCTTTACGTCAGTCTTTCAGAAAATTGAAAGTAAAAGCTATTCCTGCTAACTTGCCGGACGAAATAGTTGTAGATGTTACTCCATTAAGAATTGGTAACAAACTTTACATCGGAGGTATCAAAACTGAAGGATATACTTTCATGCACCCGGACAATGCAGTTGTAGTAGCTGTTAAGATGTCTAGAAATGCAATGAAAGGAGGTGCAGCAGCAGAGGACGATGATGAAGAAGAAGTGGCTGAAGAAGTGGCTACTCAATCTCCTGATGTTCCAACAACAGAAGAAAAATCTGCAGAATAAGAATTGCTTATTATGCAAAGGTATAAGAACCTGTCATTTTATTGGCAGGTTTTTTTTATGGGAGTAAGGTAGCTGTTAAAGAAAGACAATAGGCAATGGATTTATTTGTTACTTCTCATTTCAATCTTATCCATCGAATAATTCTATTAACTGACAACAATCAGCAGGCAGCCGGATGTATCCTTTCGGAAAAAAAGCCGTAAATTTGAAGTGTTCTAAATAAGGACGTTTTAATTTAAAATGTAAATAAATGTTTGACATTCAGGAAATAAGAAGCCAGTTTTCTATATTGGACAGGGAAGTGAACGGTAAGCCATTGGTTTATTTGGATAATGCAGCTACATCTCAAAAACCAAATTCGGTGTTGGAAGTTTGTCATGCATATTATACAGAACTTAATGCTAATGTTCACAGAGGAATTCATACATTAAGCCAGCTCGCTACAGAAGAAATGGAGCTTTCGAGAAGAAAGATTCAGAAATTCATCAATGCTGAACATGACTTTGAAGTTATTTTTACAAAAGGAACTACAGAAGGGTTAAACCTCATTGCTTATATTTTAACTCAAAAATTAAAAAAAGATGATGAGATTATTATTTCCTATCTGGAACATCACTCGAATATCGTTCCATGGCAAATGCTTTGCGAAAGAACCGGAGCAAAACTGCGTGTAATTCCTATTGATGAAAACGGTATTCTGCAGATGGATCAATTTGATCAGTTCCTAAGTGAAAAAACCAAAGTGGTATCTGTAAACCAGGTTTCCAATGCGTTGGGAATTGTAAATCCTATTGAAGAAATTATATCAAAAGCAAGAAAAAATACAGACGCCTATATTGTTATTGACGGGGCCCAGTCTGCTCCTCACTTCAATATAGATGTTCAGAAAATGGATTGCGATTTCTTTGTGTTTTCCGGCCACAAAATGTATGCTCCGATGGGAACAGGTGTTTTATATGGGAAACGTGAAATATTAGAGGCTTTGCCGCCATTTCATGGAGGAGGAGAGATGATTGCTACCTGCTCTTTTGATGGAACTACCTATGCAGGGCTTCCATTTAAATATGAAGCAGGAACACCAAATGTAGGAGGGAATATTGCATTGGGAGCTGCCGTGGATTTTATGAACAGAGTAGGACATGAAAATATTCAAAACCATGAAAATGCGTTGTTGCAATATGCTCAAAAACAGCTTTTAGAAATAGAAGGAATTAAAATATATGGTGAAAAAGCAAAAAGAACAGGTGTTGTTTCTTTTAACCTGGAAGGAGTAGGGATTTCTTCCGATGTAGGAATGATTCTCGATAAAATGGGAATTGCCGTAAGAACAGGGCACCACTGTACGCAGCCTATTATGAACTTCTTTAATATTGCAGGGACAGTAAGAGCCAGTTTTGCTGTGTATAATACTTTTGAAGAAATTGATGCTTTGGTAGAAGGTGTTAAAAAAGCGCAGCGAATGTTAAGCTAGTATATATTACTTTTCAATATATCAATAAAAAAGCAGCTGGACAGCTGCTTTTTCTAGTCAGGTTCACAGGTACATCGACCGTTGATAATAACCTGATGATAGCCATCAGCACATGGAAGACAGATTTCCCCTCCTGCCATTATATGCTTTAGGGTTGTTTTATTAAGTTTTTTCATAATAATGGGATTAAAGTGTTAGTTACTCGAATATAAGATAAATAGTTGATAAAATATTATGCCGGCGAGATTCTTTAGCATTGACTAGTCCTGAAATAACGATACAAATTAAAGGATAAAAGTAAATAATTAAACCAGAGTAAATTTATTTTTGCTTTGGTTTTTTATTTTATAAGTTTTCATTTTTAATT
>NZ_JALCZD010000011.1:0-189005 GCF_024586945.1 Chryseobacterium sp. WG14 | reverse complement strand
TTCTACTACCGATGGTGGACAGGCAACCAATAAGACTATTTCTTTTACTTATGATAATAAAGGAAGAGTTGTTGCCAAATCAGGAACTTCCAAAGGGCAAGCATATAGTAATAATGCTTCCTATGATCCACAAGGGAGATTATTATCATCATCTGAAAATAGCAATGGGAAATATTTTATTCAAAAAGGAATTACTTATGATGATAAGGGAAGAGTAATATCCTATGAGAAACAACTGTATTCTTCCGGTACTTTAACCAAAGTACAAATAGAAAATGTGTACAGTGCTTGGAGTGGTCAACTCTATCAGGTAAAAGATAAAACCTCAGGTAAAATTTTGTGGGAGCTGAAAGAAACCAATGCAAAAGGCCAGGTTTTAATGGGTGAATTAGGAGCAGCAAGCATTAACAATACCTATGATGCCAATGGTTTTTTAACTGGTGTTAACCATTCTTCACAGGTGAAACCCGGTATTCTTCAACTTTCCTACTCTTTTGATGCTATAAAGAATGAACTCAAAAGCAGAATCACAGGAGGAGATTTCAATATTACAGAATCTTTTGATTATGATGATAATAACCGCTTAGTCAACTGGACCAATCCTGTAACAGGTATAAAACCTGCAGTTGCCCGTAATGTATATGATGTGAAAGGAAGGATCATAGAGAACGACCAGGTTGGAAAAATGAAGTATGAAAATTCTGCTAAAATTTATCAACCTACAGGAATGACATTGAATGCAGCAGGAGCTCAAAACTATAACAATGATCTTATCCAAAGTATTTCTTATAACGAAAATAATGACCCTGTTTTTATTGATGGAATGAAAGGAGACATAGCCTTCGGGTATGGTCTTACAAGTATGAGACAAAGAGTCACTTATGGAGGTAATTTCAGTACTGATGGAGAAGGTAAATTCACCAAATACTATAGTGAAGACGGAAGTTTTGAAGTTTTAAAAGACAATATTACGGGAAAAGAAAAGCATATCCTTTATATAGGAGGAACACCGTATGAAAGCAATATTATTTATCTAAAGAATCATGATGAATCAACAGGTTCATATAAATTCTTACATAAAGATTATATTGGGAGTATCTTAGCTATCAGTGATGAAACAGGAAATAAATTGGAACAGAGACATTTTGATGCATGGGGGAATTTCACTCATCTACAAATTAAGAATAGTGCTGTAATTACTAATACTCTTGCCATTGAAGAAACCATTCAGAAATACGGATTACTGTTAGACAGGGGTTACACTTCTCATGAACACTTCTTAGAAGTAGGTATCATCCACATGAACGGAAGGCTGTATGATCCATTGTTAAGAAGATTTTTAAATGCCGATGAGAACATACAAGATCCAACCAATACCCAGAATTACAATAAATATGGGTATGTAATGAACAATCCCCTGATGTTTAATGATCCTAATGGAGAGTTTTTCCAGTTTTTAGGGCTTGGTGTTTTATTCTGGAAAGCATTAATCATTGGTGCATACATTGGATTTACATCATATATGATTACGGCAGCAATCACCAACCAGGGAGTATCTCTGGCGGGGGGATTGAAAGCTATATTTTTCGGGGCAGCTTCAGGAGCTGTCACCTTTGGAATAGGCAGTGTCTTTAGCACGACTGCCGGAGCTACCACCCAATTTGCCAAGAGCTTGGGAGATGCTGCCGTTGTTGTGAAATCTGTTGCGCATGGGGTAGCTCAAGGGGCTTTATCTTTAATGCAGAACCAGGGTTTTCAACAGGCTTTTGTTTCAGGAGCATTGGGAAGCTTGGGAGCTTCTGCTTTTGGAGAAATTGCAGGGAACGCCGCTAATAGTGTAGTAGGAACTATTGCTTTTGGTGCAACAGCAGGTGGTATAGGTTCTGAGCTTACAGGTGGTAATTTCTGGCAGGGAGCTTTGATTGGGGGTGTTGTAGCTGGGCTTAACCATACTTTGCACATGGAGAAAACTGCTTTGGAAGATAATACCTATGAAGACTGCCCCACTTGTCCTAAAAATGCCAAAAATGGAGATATGTACAGCACTAATTCTCTCTATATTTGGGAAAAGGGTTTTTGGACTTGGGATCATTTTACTACTGAGAGTAAATTGTATCGTTATCAGAACGGTACATGGAGTGAATTTAAAATGATTACAGGTACTGTACCGATTGGTCCTGCTGGATCATTTAATATATTAAAGTCTTTTAAATCTGCACTATCATTATTCAAGGGAGGAAAAGCTTTAACAAATGCTGGTCGAGCGGTTACAAAGCACCCTCAATATTTTGGATTTGGATCTACAGAAGCTTTAATGAAAGTTTTTAGAAGTCCAAGTGCTATAAATAAGTTAGGGGCAACCACAGTAAAAAATATCTTGCGTAATGGTGTTAAAACTACTGGCTCAGGAGGACGATATCCTCAAGGTTGGGTCACCTATACACTTCCAAATGGGAATGCTGCAAGTTGGACAACAGATGGAGTATTTATTGGATTTCGAGGATTAAAATAAGTAAGTATATGAAAAATAACATTAGAATAGAAGAAGTTGGAGATATTAATTCAGTATATCCCTACCTAGAAGTTTTTTTAAATGAAGATATATCTCCTTTTTTAGAGATAGCTATTAATAATAAAGAATTATCATTTAAGATTTATACTCTTGAAAAAGATATTGTATTAAGTTATGAAGAATGGACACATATCCAAAAGACAGCTAATGATTTTCTGCCACGAGTTTTAAAGGATGAAGATGATTATAATAATTATTACTCATGAACAAATTACAATATAATATAAGTGGCAAAGAGAAAAGAAGGGTTTAATCTGGAGTAGAAGAAAATGAAGATGTATCACAACTAGACGAAGTGGGTTGAGAATCGTTTAAACGAAAACCCTTCTCATATAGGGGTACAGGAAAATTTCATAAAAAAAGGCCGTTTTCACGAGTTGTGAGACGGCCTCATTTTATAATCTGACTCTTATCTTCCTAATGTTAAACTTGTTATTAGCACAAATAAATTTGGAAAAAAATTTCTAACTCCCCTTATTTTCGTTTGGGTCCCCCTATTCTGAACACCCCCACGAGTTTCGAGCGGAAAACATCCTCCACCAGTAAGAATCGAAAGAAAAATTTCGCAGGCAGTAATACAATTCAAGGTGATAGCTGATGTACTATTGCTCACAATTCTTTTGTTCCTGGTGTTTTATCTAACTCAAAAATCAACAACAATGGTAACAATTATCAACTACAAACAAAGACAAAAAGAAGACGGGACTACATTCTATATTTTAGAAGTTCAGGGAGGTATTGAAATGGTTATGAGCCAGACAACCAATCAATTCTATGCCACATCCAAAAAGGCTTCCATTACATCAACATTTGACGAACTTACTTGTCAAGCTCTGATAGGTACTCAAATGCAGGGTAGCATCATTAAACAGGAGTGTGAACCTTACGAATACACTGTTAATAACACAGGAGAAGTGATTGTACTTCATCACCGATTTGTGTACTCACCACAGGAACCAGGAAAAGAAAATACTGTTAAGCATCAGGTAAGCGAAAGCTTTGCTACTGATATGCAGTCCTTTTCAAGAAATGGAAAACATGTATTAGCAGAAGCATAACAGCTTCACTTAATATACAAAGTGCCAAAGTGCCGAATTTTTGTAAAACTTTATAATTTCAGTACCCAACATTTGCTTACTTCAAACAAAGTGGGATGAGTGGAGATGAGAAAAAAATAGTTTTCAGATATTTCGGCACTTTGTCACTTTTTTATTCTTCACCAACAAATCTACTTTATAATGAATAAGTTAATGGAAATATCTGTTACATATAATACAGGTAATCATAAAAAAATAAGGATAAACAGCCATAAGGAAGCCTACAAACTGGTTATTGAAAACTGGAACCTCGGTACTATTGAATTTCAGGAAGAATGTAAGGTAATTATGATGAATAAAGGAAACTTTGTATTAGGCATCTACAACGTCTCAAAAGGCGGTATTGACAGTTCGGTAGTAGACATAAGAATTATTTTAGCTGTAGCTCTTAAATGCAATGCTACTCAACTGATACTGGTACATAATCATCCTAGTGGAAATCTCAAACCCAGCGGTTCAGACCAAACAATAACCAAGAACTTAAAGAATGCATGTGAATTATTGAATATATCACTTTTAGACCATTTGATTATCACCAGGAACAGTTATTATAGTTTTAATGAAGAGAATAGGTTTTAAATATGCTATTTCAGTGTATTCCTGCATAGTACACAATGAATAAGTGAATTCCTGAAATTTTAATTTTTCTAAAGAACAGACTGACCTCTAATTGCAGAAATTGCAACTTTTACATCCTTACATGTTAAATTTTATTCAAAATTTCTGCTGCAACCATACTGCAACAATTTCTCTAAAAGAATGAAAACGTTTGATAAGAAATGCAAATATAAAAATAGATAAATATAATAGACTGACTGTTAATCAGAGGGTCGCTGGTTCGAGCCCAGCAGGAGGAGCCAAAAAAGACTTACAGAAATGTAGGTCTTTTTTTATTTACATACATTTTGCTTAATCCTTACACCTGATCACACAAATGTCCATAATAAATTTAAAAGTTCTTAATATGAAATCTATATTTTTAAAAAGCTTGTTTATAATAAGCACATTTTTTATACATAACTATAAGTCTCAATCCGTAAATGATTATATTATTTTTTATAACAGTATCACTCCCAAGCTTAATACTATAGCTTCTAATAAAACACAATTCTACGGACAAAATTTTTCAAAATTTTACAGTGAATTATCAAATAAATATATAACTGTTGTAAATTTATCATATGACAGCAAAACAGATACTGGTATAAAATATTACATGCTAGCATTGTATTTTTGTGATAGTAGTAGGGATAAACCAGCATTAGATAATAAATTTCAAATTCCTGTGGTTTGGATAACTTTTGAAAACGAAATCCCTCCTCAAATAAAAAATATGGTACAGGAATATAATGGAGTATGGACTAGCACTTTTACACAATTTTTTGCGAATATGAAAATAGAAAAGATTGAATTTGGGGGAATAAATGGATATAACAGTAATGATTGGTCTGCTAAATGATTGGTTCTACCGCAGCTAAAGCCAATCATCAATTAATCTTTATCAACTTTGGTAAAGATTTTTATTTCCATTTACATAAAATCCCAAAAAATGTAGGTCTTTTTTTTTTTGCATATATTTTGCTTACCAGACATTAATATTATGTAACTATATAAACAATGCCCTACTTATCCCGTATCTATTTAAAAGATAACCACCCGCAGGACTTCCCTTTCAACCTTCCTTTTTTGAGTAAAGGTTTGGATCTAAGGCTTAAAAGCAATGTTACTTTTTTCGTTGGGGAAAACGGAATCGGTAAATCGACCCTACTGGAGGCTATTGCGGAAAACTGTGATTTCAATGTGGCCGGAGGAAACCGAAACCATCATTATAACTTCCATAAAACAGAATCGGGATTATCTGAACACCTTGTTCTCTCCTGGAGTACTAAAACATCACAGGGGCTCTTCATGAGAGCTGAAAGCTTCTTCAACTTTGCCACCTATATCGATGAAGTAGCTAAAGAAGACAGCAGGGTTCTGGACGCTTATGGAGGCAAATCCCTGCACCAGCAATCACATGGTGAAGCTTTCCTGTCATTATTTCATAATCACTTCCAAAAGGGGATTTATATTCTCGACGAACCTGAGTCTGCCCTGTCGCCCCAAAGGCAGCTTTCTTTGTTATCCATCATTCACAAATTGGAGAAAGCGGGAAAAGCCCAGTTTATTATTTCAAGCCACTCTCCCATTCTGATGAGCTATCCGAATGCCGAGATCTATTTATTAGATAACAAAATTCAGCGTATCCCGTACAAAGAAACAGAACACTATCAGTTGACAAGGAATTTTTTGGAACATCCTGAGAGATATTTCAGGCATTTATTCGAAGATATCTAAAATGATATTAAAAATAAGTGAAATATTTCTTACTGAAATTCAACATATTTAGTGTAAAACCATCGATAATTGGGGATAAAACTTGACTGATATTAATATTCCTCTTATATTTGCATCACTTAAAAATAAGGAAAATTCCTCCTTAGCTCAGTTGGTTAGAGCATCTGACTGTTAATCAGAGGGTCGCTGGTTCGAGCCCAGCAGGAGGAGCAAAAAGACTTACAGAAATGTAGGTCTTTTTTTATTTTAAGCAAAGAAAACTTAGCTTTAGGGTAGCTATTCTAACAATGACAGAGAGCTCCAATACATCATTTTCACCTTAGTATAAGTCGTAAAAACTGTGACTTTTCAGCTTATATTTAATGTCCTGATTCATCACATTTTAAGCACTTAAAATTCGTATCTGATTTTTAATAATTTGTAGTATTATTTTCGTTACATTTGCGAACTTATAGGGAATAATAATTTTTTCTATTTTTTTTCTATTTTTTGAATAAACTGCATACTTTTTGTTTGTGATAATTGCTTGAAGAAACGAATGATGTTAAACAATAACCCTAAACACAATTTTTTATTTTTTTTCCTGCTTTTTACCAGCTTTTCGTTGGCTCAAAATAGAGTAAGCGGAAGAATTGTTGATGAAAAAAATAACAAAGAGCTTAATCAAGTTGATATCTTTATCAATGACAATAAAACTCCGGCGCTTACCACGACTTCCGGAAGCTTCGTTATTCAGTCTGACAGTATTATCATCAGTACATTAAAATTTTCCAGAAAAAATTATACTTCCCAAACCCTGGAGGTGACTCCTGCCACCGCTGAAAATATTTTTGTACAGCTATCACAGGCAAAGGTGAGCAGTATTCAGGAAATTGTTATCAATACCGGGAAAACCAAATACAAAAGCAAAAAAGAAAATCCTGCGTATGCTATTATGCAGAAAGTCTGGGCACGTAAAAGAAATAATGGGCTAGAAAAGTTTGATACGTATTCATATAAGGAATATGAGAAGACCCAATTCGACCTTAATAATCTGGACAGTACATTTATGAAGAAAAAAATCTTCAATAAGCTGGATTTTATCTTTGATTATGCTGATTCTACAGCAAGTGGCAGATTAGGACTTCCCATCTTTCTAAATGAAGCTGTTTATGAAAACTATGGTAAGAATAAACCCGAAAAAGACTCTAAAAGAACACTCGTTGCTCAAAAAACTTCAGGATTTCAAGACAATCAGGTCATCACCGTTTCGGCAAAGAACCTTTACCGTGAAATCAATATCTACGATAATACACTTAATTATTTCGATATAGGATTTCAAAGCCCGGTGGGATCAGATGGTTTCAGTACCTATGATTACAGCCTGGTAGACACCATTACTATTCGTGGGGAGAAAGCTTTCCACATAAGATATCAGCCTAAGAGAAAAGATATACTCGCTTTCCAGGGGAATCTTTATATAGACACAGATACCTATGCTGTTATAGGAGCTACTTTAAAATCAACACAAAAAATAAACGTCAATTTTGTCAATAGTGTTTCCACCCAGCTGGAATATGACAATCCTGATGAAAACACATTCCTACCTAAAAAGCTGGTTACAGAATTCGAAATAAGCCCTTTTTCAAAAAAGAAAGGATCTAAAAGTATTATTGCTAAAAGATCTGTAGATTATTCAAATTACGAATTCAATAAACCTCTTGACCCAGCTGTATTCAAGAGAAAAGAAGAGGAATACGAAGACGAGTTTGTCAAAAAAGATGATGCCTATTGGATGAAAGCCAGGCCTGACACATTATCCAAATCTGAACAAGGGGTTTACAACATGCTTGATCAACTTCAGCAGACTCCAAAATTCAACCGAATGGTTAAATTATTTGAAACCCTGGGCTCCCGTCATTACAATGCCTTTAAAGGGGTAGATATCGGTCCTATTTTTTCGATATACGGAAGAAATAAAGTAGAAGGAGACAGAATAAGACTGGGTGCAAGATCTTATTTCGGATTAAACGATACATGGAGAGTACAGTTTTATACAGCATATGGATTTAAAGATCAACAAGTAAAATATGGTGTTGACGCCAGGTATATGTTCAATAAACTTAACCGGTTTATGATAGGAGCAGGAACCAGCAGGGATATTGCTCAGCTGGGAGGACAGCTGACCAGTGGAGACGGCCTGACAACCGGTCCGCAATCCACCTCTACATTCTTTGCAAGAGGTGAAAACAATTCATTAAGCTCTGTAAATCAAACCAGAGTATTTGCTGCCATTGAACCCTGGAAAAACATACAATTCAGAGTAGACGGCGTAATGCAAAGCATTAAATCTGCCAACCTGGAGCTCTTTAATCTAATGTATTACAAAGACGGAAACTTAAGAAAAACAGCCAATGATTCTCATGTTACCTTCAGTATAATAGCAAAACCGGGAGCTAAATTTTCCCAGACAGGAATAGACCGATACCAGGCAAGAAACCTTGCCCCAACCATCGTTTTACGCTACACAAGGGGAATCGAGGGCCTTTTCAATGCTGATTTTAATTACGATAAGCTTCAGTTTATGCTTTCCAAACCATTCCTTCTCGGAACTATAGGTAAAACGATTGTCAATCTTGAGGCCGGAAAAAACTTTAATACCGTTCCGCTGGCATTGCAGAATATAATCCCGGCTAACCTTTCCTATGGATTGGTTCCCAACACTTTTTCACAGCTTAATTACTATGAATTCGTAGCCGACGCTTATGTTACCCTTAACCTTGAGCATCATTTTAACGGAAAAATACTTTCTTACATCCCATTGATCAAGAAATTAAAATTTAGAGAAGTTGCTTTTATCAGAGGAGCATACGGATCATTAAGTGATGAATCTAAAGCGATCAACGTAGAAGGATTCAAATATTCTGCTCCCAATGAACATATCTATTATGAGTATGGATTTGGAATTGAAAATATTGGAATTGGAAACCTTAGAATTTTTAGAGTTGATTTCAACTGGCGAGGAAATTATCTGGACAGACCGGATATCTCAAAATTCGGCATTAAAGCAGGATTTCAATTTGGATTTTAATACGATACAAATAATCCGCAGCTTCTCCGAAGCTGCGGATTATTTTTTCAATTTTATCTAACATTCATCGTGCATAGAAGACTTTGTATAAAACATCTAATGCATCTATTCATATTAACTAGTCAAAACATTCCGACAAGGTGCATGGCTCAGAAAGCATACAGTTTGACTGCTGCCATGAGTTCCATCTGCACCACTCAAAACATGATTGAAACATAGAAGGGCACGTTGCCGCGACTCCTCCACTTATTTCCTTTAAACTCTTTTTAGTTAATTTTTTCAGATTCTTCATTTCAATGTATTAATGGTTAAATCATTTATATGGTCAGCCAGCTAGCACACACAAGGCTCTTCATAAGTATTGGTGAGACAGTGTATTTTCTGCCATGCGCTCCATCCGCACCATACACTGCAAGAACTTGTGATAGGCGGGCATTTTTCTGTACCTCCCTGAATTACTTTCAAATTCTTCTTTGTCAGTTTTCTTAGATTTTTCATTTGAATGTATACTGATGGTTATGGTATTAATTACATGAACAAGACTGTTCTACATAGAATATACAACGAAATTTCTCCAGTGGAGATAACCCACACCATACGTCGCAAGATCTGATTGGTGCCTGAGGGCATGACCCGGCTCCACCATTAATTGCTTTAAGACTCTTTTTTGTTAATTTTCTTAGATTTTTCATGTTAATTAGTTTTATTTTTTGCCTACTCTATATGCTTTTCGGCTTCCGCAATTAACTTATTGTATGACATTTAACAAATATATAAATATTTCACAAGCAATAGAATATTAATCAAAATATTTTTACTCCCCCAGAAAAAATATTGCCCCAGCCCTATTTCCCAGGATGCAACAAAACAAAAAAAACCTCAGCAAATGAATGCTGAGGCTTAATTTTTATAAAACGCTTAAGTTATTATGCGTTTGCTTCTACAGATACAAAAGATCTGTTGTTTGCTTTCTTTCTGAAAACTACTTTACCATCTATTAGTGCAAACAAAGTGTGATCTTTACCGATTCCCACGTTATCACCTGGGTGGTGCTGAGTACCTCTTTGTCTAACAATAATATTTCCGGCAATAGCTGCTTGTCCTCCGAAAATCTTCACACCTAATCTTTTAGAGTGAGACTCTCTACCGTTCTTGGAACTACCGACTCCTTTCTTGTGTGCCATTTTATTATTGGATTATTTATTAAGTGCTTTAAATTGATCGATATTCTTAATGATAGCAGCATCTACTTCTTCATGAGTAAGAATATTCTTTTCTAATTCAACTTTAACTGCTTTTCCTAAGGTAATTAAAGTTTCTCTGTTCTCTTTAGACTGAGACAAGTTGTTTTTCTTTAAATGATAGTTCAGCTCGTGATCTTCACCAAAGTTAACAGTTGCGTTGTCAGAAAGAACTTCTCCTTTCACAGTTTCTTTTTTAGCAGCTTTTTTTGCTCCTGCTTCAAAACCAGTAATACCAGTGATTACGATTTGAGTTAAAGATTGTCTGTGACCGTTTTTCACTTTGTAACCTTTTCTTCTTTTCTTTTTGAAAACGATTACTTTATCAGCTTTTACGTGGTCTAGGATCTCTGCTTCTACAGTGATTCCGTTTACAGCTGGGGCGCCTACAGTGATTGCTCCGTTTACAGTAAGAAGAACTTTATCGAAAGAAACTTTTCCTCCTTTATCTCCTTTTAAACGGTTTACAAACAACTTCTGGTCTTGCTCAACTTTATATTGAAGCCCTGCTATTTCTACAATTGCAAACATTGTTTATAAAATTTTTAGTTATTTCGAGGTGCAAATATACAAATAAAATTTTAAACCCCTTACAATCAAAACAATGTTTTTTTCACAAATAGCCTATTCACTATGTTTTGAATAATTTTTTACAATAAAGTATTCATATGTAAAAGATAATTTTATATCTTCGTTTTACCAAACTAATATTTTTATGAAAAAAAACCTTAATTTCTGCTTATTAGCAGGATTTATTGCTGCATTTTCATTGACATCATGCAGCGATGACAAAATGGAAGAAACGGTAGTACCGGAACAGGCTTCAAGTGCAAAAATTGATCAGCCGGGTGATCTTGAAAAGATTTGTTATTATGTAGACAACAACTGGAACTCCACTGCAGTATTGAAAACATCATTACAAAACTCTACCGACACCAACTTCATGAATGCCCAGATGACTAAAATTGCCAGTCTTTGGGGAAGAAGCAATCCTACTCTAAGGTTTGTGGACGATCCATCCAATTACAATTCAACGTACAATGCCATTTCTTATTCTACAGGAAAAATTTATTATGGCTATGCAATCTATTATGATGCAAAATCAAAAGGCGGAGATATTGTTAATGCCATGATTCTTGCACATGAGTACGGCCACCAGCTTCAGTACATCTTTGGACTTCCTTCTGTCAGTGAAAACACCGCAAGACCAAACGAATTGGAAGCAGACGGTTTTGCCGGCTATTATTTAAGAAGACCCAATGGCTACAACAAAACCAATTTTACAGAAATTGCATCAGCCTATGAGTTCGCACAAAGCATAGGTGACTATCAGACCAATAGTCCGGGGCATCACGGAACACCAGCCCAAAGAAGATCTGCTGTACGTTTAGGATTCCTTTTAGGACAATACGATCTTAATGCCGCTAATTTTGACTATAACTTCTTCTATTATTATCAAGGCGTTTTAAATGGCACGTACAAAATGGCTAAAAACACAGTTAATCCTGAAATTGACGCATACATGAGTCAATATATTGATGAACTGAAAAAAATTCAGACCGGAGAAATTTCTGCTGAAGAGTTTAAAAATCTCAAATAACACAAACATTCACTTTTAGTATATTAAGAAAGGAGGCCGTCTCACAACTCGTGAAAACGGCCTTTTTCATGAAATTTCCTGTACTCCTATTATGAGAAGGGTTTTCGTTTAAACGATTCTCAACCCACATCCTCTAGCTGTGCTACGTCTTCTTTTTTATTCACTTGAAAAATAGCGTAAGTTTATTTACTTTTGATTCCACATCCTACAACAATGAACAGAGACCTCTATATTGATTTTGCCAAAGGACTGGCTACCCTCTCTATTATATTTATCCATACCGCTTTCTGGTCCGGGCAATTTTACATTCCGGCAGAGGTGCGGGTATTTTCTCTTGTCTTTGATGTAGCCCTTTTTTACGCTCTGAGTGGTGTTACTTCAGGAGCCAACATTGAAAAAACTCTTTACAGGCTATTGAAACTGCAGATCACGTATATGATTTTTGTAACATTCCTTTTCTTTATAGATTATTTCTTTAAAGTCTTCGGACTCAGTTTCTTTTCCTTGGAATGGCTTCAAAATTTTTATTCCACATTCGGTTCGAAATATGCCACTACCAATATTTCCACAACACCGCAGTGGCAAAATCTTGGAAACTGGTACCTCCACCAATATACGAATGCCGATACTTTCCCCGTAGTAATGGGGAGCTTCTGGTATCTGAAGGTTTATTTTATCCTGACTGTTTTTGGCGTCTTAATTTTGAGATTTTTTCCAAAGCATATCAATTGGTTGATAGGAATTTGTATTTCCTTAACCTTATTATTCAATATTTTTCCTGAATATTACCCTACGGGCCAGGTTGGCTATGTAGCATTTTATCTCTCTGTATTTTTAATAGGTAACAGAATGCGTGGAAAAAAAATTCCGGAAAAACTTATTCCTGTATTGTATATTCTTGTTGCAGGAAGCTTATTATGGATGTTCTGGTATTATGGAGGTGAGATTTTTTACAAAATAAATAAAAACAAATTCCCCCCAAAAATACCCTATATCATCTGGACATTATTTTCTCTTGTCACCTTATTTGTTCTTTATAACAGATTAAAAATTACAAAAGAAAATTTCGTTACCTACATTGGTAAAAATGCAATCTTCTTCTATTTCGCACAGGGTATCAGCTCATCCCTGGTCTATTTCCTCGTGGTTCCTTTACAGGAAAACATGCCCTGGTGGTCATTGATGCTGCTTATTTACGTTACGAATATCGTGTTGGCATTCATTATTTCTGCAGGTTTAAAAAAAATAGATACTTTAGGGTGGAATATTTTGGAATTCCTAAGGAGAAAGACCGCATCTTAGCATTTTAGAGGTAAATTTGAAATAAAATAATCATTCTTCCCTCAATTTGTTTTAATTTTACAAAAATTTATAACATGTTTAAGTTGAAACTTCCTACCGATCCAAGGTGGGCAAATATTGCAGAAGGAAACATTGAAGAAATTTTGACAGATCATGCGTGGTGCGAGCAAAAAGCAGCTACCAACGCCATTACACTGATCACAATGCTTCCGGAATATCCCGAAATAATTACAGAACTTCTTGCTATTGCCCAGGAAGAGCTGGATCATTTTAATCAGGTTCATGAAATCATCAAAAAAAGAGGCTATACTTTTGGGAGAGCCAGAAAGGATGATTATGTCAACCAATTAGCAAAATTTATTGTTCAGGGATCCAGAGATGAACTCATTATAGATAAACTGCTTTTTGCAGCAATGATTGAGGCCAGAAGTTGTGAAAGATTTAAAGTACTCACAGAAAATATTAAAGATGAAGAACTTAAAGTTTTCTATAGAGAACTTATGATATCCGAAGCCAACCATTATACTTCATTTATTGGTTTTGCAAGACAGCTTGGAGATCCGGAGACCGTAAACAGACGCTGGGAAGAATGGCTGGAATATGAGGCTGACATCATTAAATCCTATGGAAATAAAGAAACCATCCATGGGTAAAATTAAAAAATAATAGAATAAAGACGGTACATTGAAGAAACCTAGCTTTGAAAATATTGCCAACCTTTTTCTGAAGAACTTTTTTCAGGGGTTAGTTATTATAGGTCCTATCGGGCTTACTATTTTTGTGATCTGGTATATTGTCAGTGCTATTGACAATCTTATTCCGTCTCTTGCAAAACAGATCCCCGGGCTTGTTTTCGTTTCAATTATATTATTTACCGCTATTCTGGGCTATTTAGGAAATAAATTCGTGGTAGGAAGATTCTTTTTTGATACCATGGATAGTTTACTGGAGAAAACTCCGGGAGTAAAACACATTTATACCCCTACAAAAGATGTCATGTCTTCATTTGTAGGTGACAAGAAAAAATTCAACGATCCTGTATGGGTGAAAACCAATGAAAATCCTGAAATATGGAGGATTGGCTTTTTAACCCAAAAAGAAATGTCGGACGTTGATAAGCATAACTATGTTGCAGTATATCTTCCCCACTCGTATGCTATTTCGGGCTGGGTAATTGTTACTGAAGAAAAAAACATCAAACCTGTAGTAGGAATGAATGCAGCTTCTGCCATGAAGTTTGCAGTAAGTGGCGGTGTAGCCGGTTTCCACTCCGATGAAAATATATTTAAAGCCCCTGAGTAACCCCCCGCTCTCTCTTTACATATATATTGATGATTTGAAATTATTTTCAAAGCAATTTTCTTTACAAACAATTTAAAAACATACTTTAACACATGAATTTACCTTACGCGGAACCTTTCCGCATTAAAATGGTGGAGGAAATCCGCCAATCCACCAGAGAAGAAAGAGAACAATGGCTTAAAGAAGCAAATTATAATCTTTTTAACTTAAAATCTTCGCAGGTTTTCATTGATCTTTTGACAGATTCCGGAACCGGAGCGATGTCAGACAGACAATGGGGAGCCCTGATGACCGGAGATGAAAGCTATGCCGGATCCCGTTCTTTTGAACAACTGCAACATACGGTTGAAAAAATTACTGGTTTTAAATATTTACTTCCAACACATCAGGGAAGAGCTGCTGAAAATGTTCTTTTTTCAGTATTGGTAAAAGAAGGAGATGTAGTTCCGGGAAACTCTCATTTTGACACCACGAAAGGCCATATAGAAATCAGAAAAGCACATGCTGTCGACTGTACCATTGACGAAGCTTTTGACATCAATGACCTTCATCCTTTTAAAGGGAATATCAATCTTGAAAAACTGGAAGAAGTCTATAAAAGCCACCCTAAAGAAAATATCCCTTTCTGTCTGATTACTATTACCTGTAATTCTTCCGGTGGCCAGCCTGTTTCTTTAGAGAATATGAAGGCGGTAAAAAAACTTTCTGACCAATATGGAATCCCTGTATTCTTTGATTCAGCGAGGTTTGCAGAGAATGCATATTTTATAAAAAAAAGAGAAAAAGGCCAGGAAAACAGAAGTATTAAAGAGATCTGCAAAGAAATTTATTCTTACGGTGACGGAATGACCATGAGCTCCAAAAAAGACGGACTGGTAAACATCGGAGGATTCATCGCCCTGAATAACGAAGAACTTTTCAGAAAGGCTTCAAACTTCACCATTATCTTTGAAGGCTTTATTACTTATGGAGGAATGGCAGGAAGGGATATGGCTGCATTAGCTGTAGGCTTGGATGAAGCTACCGAATTCGCTTATCTTGAAAGCAGAATTTCTCAGGTCGAATATCTTGGTAATAAGCTGATAGAATATGGAATACCGGTTCAGAAACCTATTGGTGGGCACGCTGTATTCATTGATTCGTTAAATTTCCTTCCTAATGTTTCCCGTGCTGAATATCCGGCTCAGACGCTAGGACTTGAAATTTATAAAGAAGCAGGAATCAGAACTGTAGAAATCGGTACTTTATTGGCAGACAGAGATCCTGAGACACGAGAAAACCGCTATCCTAAACTGGAGTTGGTGCGCTTAGCCATCCCCAGAAGGACATACACCAACAATCATATGGATTATATTGCAGCAGCAGTCAAAAATGTATATGAGAGGCGCGAAGAAATAGCAAAAGGATATAAGATCACCTGGGAACCGGAAATTTTAAGACATTTTACAGTTCACCTTGAAAAAGCATAAAAATAAAACCGGAATTTATTCCGGTTTTTTCTGTTGTATGGATAAATTTTCATTTTTCATATAAACGGATGAAAATGTTCAACTTAAAACATAAAAAATACTATGCTTTTCATTTGAATTTTCTGAAATTCAAAATTAAATTACTTTATTTTTTTCAAATCATGAATGTTTTTGATTTACATTTGCACCAATCTAAAAAATAGATTGCAAAAAGTAATTAAACACCAACTGAAAAATCCGTTATTCCGAAATGAAGAAAATTGCTGTCGTGGGCGCTGGTATTTCCGGCTTAAGCATGGCGAATTACTTAGAAAAGCACAATATTGATTACCATATTTACGAAAGAAGGAAAAAAGAAGATTTAGCAGGTCACGGATTCCTTATCCCACAAGAGGGAATTGAACATCTTTCCCAGATTATTGACCCCCAGCTCCTTTTCAACCATGGAAATTTTCTAAAAAAATACATACAATATTCTCACAAAGGAAAGATCCTTGCCGAAAAAGATCTTAATGATGTTTTTGTTATTTCAAGACAGGCATTACTCAATATTTTAACTCAAAATATTTCTCCTGACAAAATAACATATGAAAAAACGTTAACTTATAACGAAAAAGGAAAACTAAAACTTCCTGACGAAACCTTTATTGATTCGGATATTGCTGTTATTAGTGATGGTTCCAGAAGCAGAATCAGAAAAAATATTTTTAAGGATGAGAAATTGAGACCTGTAAGGGAAAATGAGATTGTCAATATCATTCAAAACGAAAAAATAGCAGCCTGTATTGAAAATAACTTTATGAAATTCCATCTTGAAGAAGGTGGACTGACATTCGGAATTCTAAAGCTTTCCGCAGACTCCGTTCTTTGGTATTCACAATTTGACAGTGAAAAGTACAAGATCAGTGAAGAGTGTTCCACAGGCAGTCTTAAAAAATATATGACTGAACTTTTTGAAGACTGGAGTCCTTTAGTTTTGTCTATTATCAAAGAATCCAGCTATAAAAATGTTCATTTGTGGCAGGTATACGAACTGGAGGAACTTACCCCTTTTTATAAGGACAATATAGTCTTTATCGGAGATGCAGCTCACCCGCTGATCCCTTTTACAAGTCAGGGAGTTACCTCAGCACTAAAGGATGCATTCACCCTGACTAAGCACTTAGCCGAAGAAAAGGATATGAGTGAAGCTTTCCGAAAATATGAAGCAGAACGAAAGCCGGAAATTGAAGTTCATATTACCAACGGCAGGGCTTTACTTAATCAGTTTTTGCTTCCGCTGGACCAACATTCAAAAAATATTTTACCAATCTCCTATAAATAAAAATATGTTCACCAATAAAGATATCAATTTTGAAGCTCTGAAAAGAAAAGCCTACAACGGAAGATGGGCTACCCTGGAAGATGGAATTATCCCTTTGACAGCAGCGGATCCTGACTTTAGAACAGCTCCTGAAATTGAACAGGGCATCATTGAATATATCAAAGATGGCTATCTGAGCTATGGTCCTTTTTCCGGCCTTCCCGAGTTTAAAAAGAATGTAGCTGAACATTTCAATACAGAGAAATTTGGAAATTTCATCCCTGAAAATGTCCTTGCTGTGAACAGTGCAGCACAGGGAATGTTTTTGATAGCCTCCTATGTTCTGAAGCCGGGAGAAGAAGCTATCATTTTGGATCCGGTAGATTTTCTATTTAAAAAATCCGTGGAAACAGCTGGAGGAAAGGTTGTATTATGCCCTGTAGATACCGTAACCGGAGCTATTGATTTTGAAAAAATGGTTTCACTGATTAATCCAAAGACGAAACTTATCAGCATATGTAATCCGCACAATCCATTAGGAAAGGTATATTCTAAAGAAACGCTTAAAAAGATTTCTGAGATTGCTTCTTCTCATAACTTATGGGTAATGAGTGATGAAATATGGAGCGATATCGTCTATGATAATAAGGATTTTCACACCTATTCATCTGTTTCAGAGGAAGCGAAGAAAAAAAGTTTTACGGTATATGGATTTTCGAAGTCGTTTGGTATTGCAGGGCTTAGAATTGGTGCTGTTTTATGCAATGAACAGGAAATTTTTGAAGATTTTGTAGAAAAATCGAATTTCAACTCAACGATAGAGGGGGTTTCCACATTATCACAGATTGCAGCAAGTGTAGCCCTGGAAAGAGCAAAACCATGGTACAGAGAATTTTTAACGCATCTACAGCATAACAGAGATCTTGCTTTTAACCTGTTAAGCCAGTCTGAAGTCCTGCATCCTAATCTTCCGGAAGCTACCTTTGTATTATTTCCCAGGATTAAAAACGGAATGTCCAGCGATGATTTTACCCAATATGTTCTCAATCATGGTAAAGTGGCCATCGTACCGGGATCAGAAAGATGGTTCGGAAAAGGAGCAGAAGGACACATTAGAATTTGTTTCTCTACTTCACAGGAAATCCTGGAAGAAGGCTTGAATAGAATAATAAAAAGCTTTTAATATTAAAAATATTCATTAAAAATACATAAAAAGTTATTTTTTTACTAAAAGCAATACAGAATGCAATAAATTTAAAATATCCATAACAAATAATCAATTTTAACACTGATTTAAAAATAAAAATTAATAATTTTGAGACAATCACCAACCAAAGTCTCAAATATGAAAATAAAATACATCAGCGTCATTTTTCTTAGTGCTTCTTCATTATCCTATGCTCAGCAAATACAAGATACTATTGCCAAAGAGTCAAAAATAGAGGAAGTTGCCATTACGGGAAGCCGGAATAAAAAAAGAACGGTCATCAATACACCTGTTCCTATAGACGTCATTGATATTAAGCAGGTAAGCCAGGCAACAGGACAGGTAGAAGTCAACCAGCTGCTGCAGTTTGCGGCACCGTCTTTTAATTCCAATAAACAATCCGGATCAGATGGCGCTGATGCGGTAGATCCGGCCACATTGAGAGGCTTAGGCCCTGATCAAACATTGTTATTACTCAATGGAAAAAGATACCATCAATCTTCGTTAATCAACCTTTTCGGAACCAAAGGAAGGGGAAATACAGGATCTGATATGAATACCATTCCCATTGGTGCTATCAAAAGAATTGAAGTCCTTCGTGACGGCGCTTCGGCACAATATGGTTCAGATGCTATTGCCGGGGTGATCAATGTCATCCTTAATGACCGTGATAAGGGTTTTGAGGGGAACGCTTTTTATGGGATGAATCTTTTTAAAAGTCCCGGAGACAAAGATATTGTATCAGATCGCAAAATTGACGGAAATACCTTTGACTTCAGTGGAAACCTGGGAACAAAAATAGGTTCAAAGGGCGGATTTGGAAACTTTACTGTTGAATTCGTCAATAAAGACTATGCTATAAGAAATGCCAATCCTGACAGATACACCGCTCCCAGACAGCGCTTTGGAGATGCAAAAGCTCAGAATGTGTATTTTTTCGGAAATATAGAACTCCCATTATCTGACGGACTTACATTCTACTCACGTCAGGGATTCTCACACAGGAATACTAAAGCTTACGCATGGACAAGAACCCCTGAAGCTGATGGAAACATTCCTGAAATTTATCCGAATGGCTTTGATCCGATTGAAGATACCAGCATCACTGATTTCACCTTTGATAACGGCCTGAAGTTCAAAGTAGCAGACTGGGATGTTGATTTTTATAATGCTTTTGGAAGCAATCGATTTACCTATGATATCAAAAACACTGTAAATGCTACGTTAGGAGCTCAATCTCCCACTAGCTTTGATGCCGGGGGACATTCCTTACTTCAAAATACTACAGGTTTTAATGCGGCCAAACAATTTAAGGTATTGGAAGGTCTCAATATTGCTTTCGGATCTGAATTCAGGTATGAAAAATTTGAAATTATTAAAGGCGAAGAAGCATCTTATGCCATGTATGATATCAATGGAAACATTGTAACCCGAACAACTTCGGATGCTCTGTTGGTCACCAATCCTTTATCCGGGGCAGTAAGACCTGGAGGATCTCAGGGCTTTCCCGGTTATTCTACGGACATTGGTAAAAGCAGAAATAATTTTGCTGCCTATGTTGACACCGAACTTGATCTTACTAAGAAATGGATGATCAGTTTAGCCGGAAGATTTGAAAATTATAATGATTTTGGAAGTACTTTAAACGGTAAATTCGCTACCCGTTATGCTATTACACCGCAGCTGGCATTCCGGGGATCGGTATCAACAGGTTTTAGAGCTCCTTCTCTGGCACAGAAATATTACAGCCAGCAATTTACCAATTTTCAGGGAGGAAAGCTTGTTACCATTCAATTGGCATCTAACGACAGTGACCTTGCCAACAAAGTAGGAATTGACCAGCTGAAACAGGAAACATCTGTCAATGGAAGTGCCGGATTTACTTTTAATACCGGAAAATTTACAGCTACAGTGGATGGTTATTATATCAAAGTAAAAAATAGAATTGTTCTGACCGGAAATTTTTCCAGAGATGACCTGCCAGCTGATGTTCAGGCAGAATACCCATACATTAATCAGGCTCAGTTTTTTGCAAATGCTATAGATACCAGAACAATGGGTATAGATGTTATTTTAAATTATAATGAAGCCATCGGTTCCGGCAAGCTAACCGCAACTCTGGCAGGTAATTACAACAACATGGAAATTACCAAAGTGAATACTTCAGAGCAGTTAAAAGGCAAAGAAGATATCTACTTAAGCCCCCGAGAAAAAGGGTTTATTCTGGCCTCTGCACCTAAAACAAAGATTAATCTAAACCTCAACTATAAAATCAGCAAGTTTAACGCCAATTTGCAGCTTGTAAGATTTGATAAAATCACTTTAATAGGTTATGATAATGCTGAACAGGTCTACAATTCAAAAGTAACTACAGACCTTTCCTTTGGCTATGAATTTACCAGCAACCTGAACCTTACATTGGGAAGTAAAAATATATTCAACAGATATCCTACTCTTCAATCCTCTCAGGTAACATCAGGAAATACAGAATCCGGAGGTATTTTTGATCCCGTACAAATGGGGTTTGGAGGAAGACAGGTTTTTGCCCGACTAAACTTTAAGTTTTAATGAAACTTAAATGGAATAAGCCCTCATAATTTTCCTCTTTTTGATTCTTACAACCAACAACTCCTGAAATGAGTTCAGGAGTTGTTGGTTTATTTTTTTGAAATTTTATAGAGCTTTCCACTGTCTGTCACTGCGTACAGATTACCATCCATTCCGTTTAAAACATCCCTGAACCGTTCTTTTTGATCTGCCAGAAGGCGTTCTTCACCTACCACTTTATTATCTTTCATTACAATTCTGTTGATGTGTTCTCCACTCAGACATCCTATAAATAAGTTTCCTTTCCATTCGTCAACATTTCCTGTATAAAAGGTGATTCCACTGGGAGAGATCACAGGATCCCAATAATAAACCGGCTGCTCTGTACCTTCTCTCTGTGTAATTCCCTCACCTACTTTTTGCCCGGAATATTCAATTCCATAGGTTACATCTCCCCATCCGTAGTTCTTGCCGGGCTGTATAAGATTAATTTCATCTCCACCGCGCGGACCCATTTCCACATCCCAAAGTGTTCCGTTCGGATCAATAGCCATTCCCTGCGGATTTCGGATACCATAGGCATAAATTTCAGGTTTATATCCCTGTTTGCCGATAAAAGGGTTGCCGGGGGCAGGCTTTCCGTCTTTTGTGATTTTTAGTATTTTGCCTAAATAATTATCTGTTTTTTGAGCGAAGACCCTTGTTACCTTATCTGATCTTTCTCCTGTACTTACAAATAAAAATCCATCTTTATCAAATGCCAGCCTGCTTCCATAATGCTTGTCACCATCATAGGATGGCTCTGCTCTGAAAATCACCTTAACATCTGAAATAGTTTTAAAATCCCCGGACAGCCTTCCTTTTGCTACAGAGGTAAGATTCCCCTTTCCGAAAGGTTCCGAAAAACTGAAGTAAATGGTAGTATTGGTTTTAAAATCCGGGTCAAGTGCAACATCCAGCATTCCTCCCTGTCCTTTTGAATCTACTTTCGGAAATCCTTCTATTTTAAAAACCTGCTTTCCATCCTGGGATACAAGGTTCATATGTCCTCTTTTATCCGTAATAAGAAATCTTCCGTCCGGCAGATTGATAATGCCCCATGGTTTTCCGAGATCTTTGTTTATAATCTCTGCTTGATAAGGAGTTACTGTCTTTACAGCTTTAATCCTTGTCTGCCCTTTAAATGCAGGCTTATAGTCAGAATTGGGGGATTCTGTTTCTACACTGCCATCTGCTCCCACCTGCTGAGCATTCACATTAGCTTTCTTACACGAAGACAAAATGAAGAAAACACTCAATAAGGGGATGTAAAATTGATTGATATTCATAACATTATGGATTAGGTATTAAAATGAATGGAAAAATAATGCCATAAAATTTGCATAGTAAAACTTTTATTCTACATTTGTAGAGCTAATTGCAATATTGTAGAATGAAAGAAATAAAACTAACTGATTCAGAAAAAGCTCTTATGGAAATTCTTTGGGAAAAAAAGAAAATTTTCATGAAAGAAATTTTAGATTCTTATCCAGAACCAAAACCGGCCGCAACTACGGTTGCCACACTGCTGAAAAGAATGCAGAATAAAGATTTGGTAGGGTATACATTGTATGGAAATTCCCGCGAATACTATCCAAAGATAGAGAAAGGGGAATATTTCAAGGAAGAAATGACTTCCATGATTGACCGTTTTTTCAACAGCTCGGTGACACAGTTTGCCTCTTTTTTTACCTCTAATGCCAAACTGAGTCAAAAACAGCTGAAAGAACTTCGTGAAATAATAGATCAACAGATAAAAGATTAAAAAATGGTTGCTATTGTTCTAAAAATAATGATCTGCTCTTCACTATTGATCGCGATATACCATTTGTTTTTGGAAAAAGAGAAAATGTATGGATTTAACAGGTTCTATTTACTGTTCTCCCTTGTGTTTTCTTATACAGTACCTTTTGTTTCAATTACAAGCTCCTTTCAAAAACCAGAAAAAACTGCTCAGCTGACTATTGAAGAAACAGCACAGCAGATGATCATGACACCATCCGGACAAAGCTCTTTTGACTGGATGAATATGATGTGGATTCTTTATGCAGCTATCAGTATTTTTCTACTGGTCAAAAGCATTCTGGCTATCCGGACGATAAAGAAAATAGAAGGTGAAAGAATCACCTATCTGAATTACCATATTGTATCAACAGAAAAAAGAATTTCTCCATTTAGCTTCTGGAATACGATTTATTTGGGAAAAAATTATATTACCAACAATGTCATTGATTCAAGGATCTTTTTGCACGAAAAGAGTCATATTGACCAGAAACACAGTATTGATATTGCATTCATAGAAGTATTAAAAATCTTCACATGGTTTAATCCTGTTCTTTTTCTATACAAAAAAGCCATGGTTACCAATCATGAATTTCTCGCGGACGAGGCCGTTTTAAAGAATAATTTTAATGTTAAAAGTTATCAGTCTTTAATTTTAGACGAAATTATCAACAGCCAAAATCCAACACTGACCCACTCATTTAATTTTAACAACACCAAAAAACGTTTTATTATGATGACCACCAAAAAATCAAAATTTATTGTCTTAAAAAAGGCTGCAAGTGTACCTGTTTTTATCGCTGCCTTTATGGTATTTGCTTCGAAAACCTATGCCAATAATCCCATCCAGGCAAATACAGAAACACAACCGCTACAGCCATCAAAAAAAGTGCTGCCACAACAGATAACTAAAGTAATATATTCTTCTGAGAAAAGTATTAAAAATGAGGAACAGAATCCGGTAACAGTACGCCTGAAGGAAAATTTCAAAACCACAACAGACACACTATCTCCTAAAAAGAAAACAATAACAGAAGCCACTGAGGGTAAAAACACAATAACCGAGAAAACTTTAAATTCCAATGATCATACTATTGAGCCACAATATCCTGGTGGAAGTCAGGCCCTTCGCTCAAAAATTGCCAACACCATGGATGTAAGCAAAATGAAAGCTTTCAAAGGAGTCATTAAGTCAGTTGCTTATATTTACATTGATGAGAATGGAAAAACAACCAAAGTAACCACGTCAGGTGACAATGAAATATTTAACAGTGAGCTTCTTAAAACCCTCACGGCCTTAGGTAATGAAGTAACATGGACGCCCGGCACTCAAAATGGAAAGGCTATAGCAGCAGTAGTGAAACTCCCCGCCGCACTCTCTTTTTAAAAACCATAACATACAAGCGCTAAATATATAGCGCTTTTTTTTCGGAAATCATAAGGCAGATAAATGATCAGAAAACTCAAAAGCAGCAGCTCCACAAATAAGAAAAGAAACGAAAGATCATCAAAGTTAAAATTTCACAATCAGGATATTCGTCTTCAAAACTTTATCCTGTCTAATAATTTCTTTCGTATTTTTGTTCTATACATTCTTTTCTATGGATTTTAAGCTTCAATCAGAATATAAACCTACCGGAGACCAGCCACAGGCTATTGAAAAACTTACTGAGGGAATCAATATCGGCGAGAAATACCAAACTCTTCTCGGGGTAACAGGTTCAGGAAAGACCTTTACAGTAGCCAATCTGGTACAAAACGTACAAAGACCCACTTTAGTACTAGCTCATAACAAAACGTTGGCAGCTCAGCTTTTCATGGAATTTAAAGAATTCTTTCCCGAAAATGCTGTTGAATATTTTGTCAGCTACTACGACTACTATCAGCCGGAAGCTTATATTGCGACCACCGGAACATATATTGAAAAAGACCTGAGTATTAATGAGGAAGTTGAAAAATTACGTCTTTCTGCCACAGCCAGTCTGCTTTCGGGAAGAAGGGATGTTTTGATTGTAGCATCGGTTTCCTGTATTTACGGTATTGGGAACCCCACGGAATTCCACAAGTCATTAATTTCCATTGCAATTGGTGAAAAAGTAACCCGAACGGCCCTTTTACATTCTTTGGTGAGCGCGCTATATGCCAGAACCTTAAATGAATTTCAAAGGGGAACATTCCGGGTAAAGGGTGATGTTATAGATGTTTTTCCTGCTTATGCCGACAATGCACTCAGGATACAGTTTTTTGGAGATGAAATTGAAAAAATCCAAAGTTTTGATCCTGTAACCGGAAATGTAGATTCCAACTTTGAGCAGATTCAGATCTATCCAGCCAATCTTTTTGTTACTTCTAAAGAAACACTGAATGGGGCCATCAAGGATATTCAGGATGATATGGTAAAGCAGGTAGATTTTTTCAGTTCCATTGGAAAACCTTTAGAAGCTAAGAGACTTCAGGAAAGAACAGAGCTGGATCTTGAAATGATTAAAGAACTCGGCTATTGCTCGGGAATCGAAAATTACTCAAGATATCTGGATGGCAGGCTTCCGGGCACGAGACCTTTCTGCCTGATTGATTATTTTCCGAAAGACTTTTTAATGGTTATTGATGAAAGCCACGTTACCGTACCACAAGTTCATGCTATGTACGGGGGTGACCGTAGCAGAAAAGAAGCATTAGTAGAATATGGCTTCAGGTTACCTGCAGCAATGGATAACAGGCCGTTGAAATTTGAGGAATTTGAAGCGATACAGAATCAGGTAATTTATGTTTCTGCAACTCCTGCAGACTATGAATTAGAAAAAACAGGAGGAGCCTATATTGAACAGATCATCCGTCCTACCGGACTTCTTGATCCTATTATAGAAGTAAGGCCCAGTCTCAACCAAATTGACGACTTAATGGAGGAAATCCGGAAAAGAGCTGACGCTGATGAAAGGGTACTGGTGACTACTCTCACCAAGAAAATGGCTGAGGAACTTACCAAATACTTTGTAAAATTCGGAATCAGAACACGATATATCCACTCTGATGTTGAAACCCTGGAGCGTATTCAGATCATGCAGGATCTGCGTTTAGGTCTTTTTGATGTTTTGATTGGTGTTAATTTATTAAGAGAAGGTTTAGATTTACCCGAAGTTTCATTGGTAGCTATTCTTGATGCCGATAAAGAAGGAATGCTGAGAAGCCGAAGATCAATGATACAAACCGTTGGGCGTGCTGCAAGAAATATTAATGGAAAGGCCATTATGTACGCTGATAAAATCACCAAATCTATGCAGGCCACTTTAGATGAAACCGAATACCGCCGTGCAAAACAAATGCAGTATAATGATGAACATGGTCTTAAACCAACAGCCTTAAACAAAAAAATATCTGAAAACCTTGTAGGAAGGAGCAAAGACTTCCCGGACGAAAAATATACCCAGAAAGAAATCCTGCAGAAAGTAGCTGAAGTAAAAGCCAGCTATGCCGGGGAAGATATAGAGAAAATGATCACGCAAAAACAAAAAGAAATGGAAGCAGCAGCTAAGAACCTTGACTTTATAAAAGCAGCCAAATTAAGGGATGAAATTGCAGCTTTGAAAAGTTAATAATCTGAGTTAATAGAGAATAAATATAAAAACTTACGGCGGCATCTTCGATGCCGCCTTAAGTTTATCTTACAATTTACGAGTATTATTTTCCATTTCTCACCGCGGCTCTGATCGGAATCAAAAGATCCGTCAATCCATTCAGCTTGATCTCATAAACGGTTGAAAGCTGCATCCCTAGTTTTCCTTTAGGCATCCCTGTCCGGTTAAACCATTCAAGATAGCTTATAGGAAGATCGGCTAAAGTGGTCCCCTCGTATTTACCGAAAGGCATTTTAACCACACAGATTTCTTTTAGTATTTCTGAATTTACTCCTTCCAATTTTAACTTATTAAATTAATTTATTCTCTCCTATTTCCTGATCAGGTATTTCCAGATCCGGAGGGGCATCTTCATCCGAAAATTCATTTCTGTACACCTGAACCAAAAGTAAGGTAAGCGAAATCAGAATCGGCCCAAAAATAAGCCCCATAAAGCCGAAGAGATTCATTCCCATAATAATTCCAAATACTGTATTTAAAGGATGAATATTTTCCAGTTTTTTCAGCAATGTAAACCGCAGTAAATTATCCGTTAAACCAACGACAACGATACAGTAAACTGCCAATCCAACCCCTTGTCCGGTATCTCCTACGGCAATCATATAAATACAAACAGGAATATACACTATGGCTGCTCCTACTACAGGAATCATCGACCCGGCGGCAGTGAGCGCAAAAAGCAAAACAGGGCTTGGCGCACCAAAAATAAAATAACCAATTAAGGCTACAACTCCTTGTCCGATGGCTACAACAGGAATTCCTATTGCATTGGCAATAATAAGCTTTCTCATCTTGTCGCCAATCAAAGAAACGTTCGCTCTCTTTAAAGGTGCTGATGAGGTAAGTATTTTCTCAAATAACCTCGGCTTCTCAAGCATAAAATAAAGAATAAAGTACATGGACATAATCACCGTAAGGGTATTAAAAGTTCCACTTACAGCAACCGTAGAGATTTTCCCTACTGATCCTTTTACTTTGTCCATATTTTCTTTGCTAAGGATATCAAACCCAAATTTAGTATCGATATAAGTATGTATTTTTTCCAGAAATACATTGAACTTAGCCATATATGCCTGTGCATTTCCTATTTTATCTATCAGAAGGTCGGCTATAAAATAAATTGGCAAAATTAAAATCACCAAACTGGCCAACATTAAAACAAATGATGCCAACCAGGGCTTCCATTTTTTAACTTCCTGTAAATAAAAATTATACTTGCGGCATACTACATAAATTGTGATAGCACCCAATACCGAAGGTATAAAAAGTGCCAGGTTAAAACAAATCAGCCCTGCCAATACCAATATAATAACAAGCAGAAAAACCTGCTTTATAGCAACACCGCTTATTTGTTTGTCTTTATTCATCATTTATTACTGCTGTTTTTATTGCTTATACATGATTTGTCTCGGCTTTCCCAGGAATGCACAGTAGGTAGAGTACATGACAATCATCATAAATGGAGCAGTCAAAATAATTCCAATTCCACAAAGAATAATTCCTGCAATAGAAATAATACCTCCTAAAAGTGTTACCAATAAGAAAACAGCATAGTTTTCTTTTGCAATATTAAAAGACTTTCCTAAAGCCTCAGTGGCTGAAGCATTTTCAAATAATAGAATTGGATATCCTAATAAAAGAAACGGATACACAAAAATAAGTGGGAAAAAGCATAATGCTGCTGCAATAGAAGAAATAATCCCTGAAAGGATACTGTAGATCAATATATTTACAAAATTCTGACGATATCCTATAAACAGATCCGAAAACTCAATCTGACTTTTCGTATTGAATTTATTAACAATGTAGATTAATCCTACATATAAAGGAGCTAATAAAATACCAAAAAGACCGGAGAATGTCATATACATCGGAAATCCGGGAGCATTCCAGTAATTAAAGTCACCTCCTGAATCTCTTATTTCCTCCATCATGGAAGCAGAATTAAATCCTGTAAGTGTTTGTATAATGTATCCTCCGATAAGATAAATTATCATGGCAACAATTCCATAACCGAAAACACCCTTATACATGTCAAATGCATGTGAAATTATTGATCCTGTATCTTTGTTAGGTACAGAACCCTGTTGATCAAATTCGTTAAATTCAGACATAGTTTAATATTTTAATGGTTTTACCAAATTTAACTTATTTTGGTAAAAAACACACTAAACCCTATTGAAATTTATTTTTGTTCGGAAAAAGCTGTTTTATAAAGAGAATAAATCATTGCATTCCAAAAAGGAAAAGTAAAAAGACCTCCTACAAAAAAAAACGCAAAACCGACGTATTTGAAAAAGACAGCCACTATAGCACAAACAAATATTTCAAGAAAATATATTCTCAGTGCTTTAAAGTTTAAAGAAATCGCTTCAAAAATTCTTTTATCAGTAAAGAACATTATCGGGGCCACAAACAGAGTAACCAGCACCCAGACGATACCCAAAATAATGGTCTGAAATGTATAGGCAAATACAAAGAACCAGAAGATATAATATCCTATATATTTGAAAAAATTGATCCCGTTATATCCAACAAGCAAATCCTTTAACTCCGGTTTTTCATTAAGATCCAGCTTTCTGTATATCTGATAAAATCCAAGGTTCAGAGGGTAGAGAAAAATGGTAGTTCCTATAATAGCCCAGGAAAATTTTTGAAATCCATCATTGGACATCATTTTCGCTAACTGTGCGGAATACACCTCCATTCCGTCTTTTGCATATTGTGCAGCCTCTGCATATTGGCTTAGAATAGCATACCTTGAATCAAAGAAAAAAAGTACCGAAAGGAAAATTCCAAAATAAAAGATCGAAAACATCAGCTGGAATAAAAGCGTTTTATTCCAATAAAAAAAAGCCTGCTTCAATATAAAATCTAGTCCCGGTTTCTGAGGATATTTATTCTGCATCATAAAAATTTTATGCAAAAGTAAACATCAATAAGTATTTTTGCTGAATGTTTTCAGTGAATCATCAAAAATTTCTAGAAATGGATGAGCTTTCTCTTCAGAAGGTTCCTTACTTTTTCGTTATCGACTTCCTATCCGAGAATGTCGAAATATACAAAGAAGACGAAATAGAAAAATCAGGCTTACTTATTGATTTTCAGAGTTTTTCAACCATAAAAAACAAACAGGAATTACTTGAAAAAATTGAATGGAAATCATTTCCGGAAACGCTGGAAAGCTTTAAATTAGGTTTTGAAAAAGTTCAGAAAAATATTCATCTGGGAAATTCTTATTTGGTAAATTATACCAGAAAAACTAAAATTCAGACCAATTTAAGCCTAAAAGAAATTTTTTATCATTCAAATGCAAAGTATAAAGTTTTTTATAAAGATTTTTTTGTATTTTTTTCTCCAGAAACTTTTGTCAGGATCATCGATGGTAAAATTTTGACTTATCCCATGAAAGGCACTATTGATGCCTCAGTGGAAAATGCAGCAGAAATTCTGAAGAATGACAAAAAGGAAAAAGCAGAGCACTATACCGTTGTAGATCTTCTCCGGAATGATCTGAGCATGGTAGCAGATGATGTGAAAGTAGATCAGTTTCAGCAAATTGATTTTATTAAAACTCAGCAAAAAGATCTGTACGCCATGAGTTCTGAAATTTCAGGTATATTAAAACCTGAATTTAACGGAAAGCTGGGAAGTGTAATGCAAAAATTACTTCCTGCAGGATCAATTCTGGGAGCTCCAAAGCCCAAAACCCTGGAAATCATACTGGAAGCAGAAGGATATGACAGAGGGTATTATACAGGAGTCTGCGGTTGGTTTGACGGCAAAAATGTCGACAGCTGTGTGATGATACGCTTTATTGAAAAAGAAGGCGAGCAACTTTATTTCAAGAGCGGAGGAGGCATCACACACATGAGTAAATTAGAAGACGAATATCAGGAAATGAAAAATAAAATTTATGTCCCAATTCATTGAAAGCATTAAAATAGAAGATCAGGAAATTTTCCTGCCCGATTTACATCAGAAACGTGTCAATCAGACTTTTTCTCACTTTGGGAAAGAAGATCCTATTGATTTGGTTAAAATTTACAAAAATCTGCATCATGATGAAGACGGCCTGTTTAAACTAAGAGTTTCCTATGATCTGGATAAAAAGGTCCGGACTCAAATGATTCCCTATGCAATTCCTGAAATACATGATTTTCAGCTGGTAGAAAATAACAGCTTTGATTATTCTTTTAAGTTTGAGGACCGGAAAGAGCTGGATAAAATGAAGATGAAGTCTAAAGCTGAGGAAATCATTATCGTTAAAAACAACCATATCACCGATACTTCTTTTTCCAATCTTTTATTTTTAAAAGGTAAGGAATGGTTTACCCCAAATACCTATCTTTTAAATGGTGTACAGAGACAACATCTTTTAAAACACAAAAAAATCAAAGAAGCGGAAATTACCCTACAAAACATAAAGCAATTCACACATTTTCAAATCATTAATGCTTTAAATGATTTCGATGATATGTTTATTTATCCTATCGACAGAATTATGAATCTGCCAGGAAATGAAGAATACCTGGATCTTTAATTTTATTTAAGAAAACTAAAATAGTCCTTTAATACATCTGCACTGTTTTTCCCGTGGGTATTTACTTCCAGGATTTTTGGCTGTGCATCCGGTTTGAAGAAATTCTCCAATACACGGTCTAATGTCAGCTCATCTTCTACTCTGATATACGAAAAGCCAAAGTGTTTTGCTAAATGCTCTGCATTTTTACGGTGCTTTGTCGCAATAAACTCATCCAAAGTATTGGGGTTGGCATTTCCCGGACCTGGAATGATTTTAAAGATATTCCCTTCCCCGTTATTAAAGATCATAATTCTTACAAACGGTGGAATATATTGATTCCACAGGCCATTGATATCATAGAAGAATCCTAAATCTCCGGTAATCAACAATGTAGGATTCTCATTTTTGATTGCAAAACCCATTGCTGTAGAGGTAGATCCGTCAATTCCGCTGGTTCCCCTGTTGCAAAACATTTTCCTTTTGCCAAAATCAAACAGCTGAGCATATCTTATAGCTGAAGAGTTACTGAAATGAATATTATAGTTCTCAGGAATCGACTGTGAAGCTTTATTGAAAAAGTAAAAGTCAGAAAATCCGACAGTATTTAAAAACTGCTGATGTTTTGCATCTTTTTTATCTCTCAGCACATCCCATAGGTTGAAGTAAGGTCTGGGCTCCAGATTAATGAAATTTAAAAGTTTAGAGAAGAAAACCTCAGGCTTAACCTCAATTTTTTCTGTCAGAGAGAAATAGGTATCCGGCTGCCACACTTCATCCAGGTGCCAATGCTGTTTTGGACGTGCGCTTCTCAAAAATTGTTTTACTTTTTTAGAAACTACATTTTGCCCCACAGTAATCAACAGGTCCGGAGCATACGTCTTATAATCTTCTTCTGTAAAATTAAAGATCAGCCGGTCAATATGTCTGAAGAATTTTTCATGATGCAAATTCGAATTGGCTTCACTTAAAACAACTACCGAATGGTTCTTTACCAGCTGAGTCAGTTGGTTTTCCAATTCAGGACTGTAATCTCGTGTCCCAACCAACAACATAATTCTTTGCGAGGTATGCCATCCGGCAATCAGATGGGAGGGAATTTCATACTCTTTATGTCTGATTGTTTTTTCAACAGAAGGAAAAGCCGGAAGTTCTGAAACCAGTTCATACAAAGGCTCTTCTAAAGGTATATTGATATGCACCGGGCCCTGCTTTTCAAAGCAAAGCTCGATAGCTTTTTTAATAATATCGAAATTAATATCTTCTGCATTTTCCTTACTGTCTTCCAAAAGCTGGAAATCACCGTAGGAATGCTGATGAAAAACATCTTTCTGCCTGATCGTCTGCCCATCGAAAATATCAATAAAATCCGTTGGCCGGTCAGCAGTTAATACCAAAAGTGGAATATTCTGATAAAAAGCTTCTGTAACTGCCGGGTAATAATTGACTACTGCAGAGCCGCTGGTACAGGTAATCGCTACCGGTTTCTTCTCACTTTTAGCCATCCCCATTGCTACAAATGCTGCACTCCTTTCATCTACAATACTGAAACAGTTGAAGCCATCCACTTCTGAAAAGTGAATCGCTAAGGGAGCATTTCGTGATCCCGGCGAGATGACAATATCTGAAATTCCATACTGCTGAAGAAGATGCGCAAGTATCTGAATACTTCTCTTAGAAGAATATTTTTTCATACCGCAAATTTAACTTATAAAAAATGATTTTAAAATCATTTAATTTAAAAAAAATGTAATTTTGCTGTTCGTAAATTTCTAAAAATGGATAAAATACCTAGTGTAGACCTGCGTGATTTCCTTTCGGACAACCCGGAACGCAAACAGAAATTTGTAAATGAAATCGGAAAAGCTTATGAAGAAATTGGTTTTGTTGCCTTAAAAGGCCACTTTCTTGATGACAACCTGGTAGATGAATTGTATGGAGAGGTAAAAAACTTTTTTGAACAGCCAGTGGAAACGAAATACAAGTATGAGATTCCTGGAATTGGTGGCCAAAGAGGCTATGTTGGATTCGGTAAAGAAACGGCTAAAGGTTTCAAAAGAGGAGACTTAAAAGAGTTTTGGCATTTCGGACAATACCTGTCTGATGATTCAAAATACAAAAAAGAGTATCCTGACAATGTGATCGTTGAAGAACTTCCAAAATTCAATGAAGTAGGTAAAGAAGCATTCCAGATGCTTGAAAAAACAGGCCAGTATGTGCTAAGAGCTTTAGCTATTCACCTGGGTCTGGATGAATTTTATTTTGATGATAAAATTGCAGAAGGAAATTCTATCTTAAGACCTATCCATTATCCGCCGATCACTGAAGAGCCGGATGATGCAGTAAGAGCAGCAGCACACGGAGACATCAACCTTATTACTCTTTTAATGGGAGCACAGGGTAAAGGTCTTCAGGTTCAGAACCACAACGGGGAATGGATTGATGCTATTGCAGAGCCGGATGAATTGATGATCAATGTTGGAGATATGCTTTCAAGACATACCAACAACAAATTGAAGTCTACTATTCACAGAGTGGTAAACCCTCCAAGAGAATTATGGAGTACTTCAAGGTATTCAATTCCTTTCTTTATGCACCCTATAAGTGCCATGTCTTTAAATGCACTTGAAAACTGTGTAGATGAAAACAATCCAAAATTGTATGAAGATACAACAGCAGGGGAATTTTTACATGAAAGACTGATCGAGCTGGGCTTGATTAAAAAATAATACTATAATAGTCAATAATTGATCTGTTTTGAATGTTATCTTTTTGTATAACAGCAGGTTAATTATTGACTGTTTTTTTTCTATACTATAGATTTCCAATTATTTTCCCTTCCTGGTTGCCTGCTTTTCACGAAAACAGAATGCCATGCTTAAGCCCTTCAACTATTTTTTATTTTTTTTACGTACCACATCGATATTAGTTAAAAATATTTTGTATAAATTTACATTACTATCAAATTTTTAATTAAAACAGTATGAAAAATTTAAAAAAACTAAGAAAAGACCAACTGAAAAGTATTTCCGGAGCAGGAATCAAACTTCCGGAGCCTGAATTTTGTATGTATTACTGTAATGGTACTGTCATCTGTGCAGGCTGCAGTGATGATTTCAAATGTCCGGACGACTCAATGTAAAATTGAAGTTCAAACATAATTAGAAACTGAAACCACTCTTTCCCGAGTGGTTTTTAATTTCCACACCTTTCTTATAATACTATGAATTAAATCCTTAACAAAATTTTTGCAATAAAAAAAATAATTCCATCATGGCTGATTTATAAGTATTTTGATTATCTTTAGGCTAACATCAAACTAAAATATTATGAAAAATCTAAAAAAACTGAGTAAAGAGAAACTGAAAAGTATTTCCGGAGGAATAAGCTATCCTTTTCCCGGAGACTGCTTTTATGTATGTAGCGACGGAATAACGTATAAGGAATTGTGCAGGGCAGAGTTTATCTGTCCGGATGGTGAACAACCTGTTATCTATTAGCAACAACCTGTACCTTACAAAAGCCGTTCTTAATTTGGGCGGTTTTTTATTTCCATTAAAATCAATTTAAAATTAATCAAACAGCCGTAATTGCTGATCTCTGCTTCCGGTAAAGTTTGCCGTAGAGAGTTTTGGAAACTCCTTTCCGTCAAAAAACTTTTTCCTACCAATTTTAAAGGTATTATGAATCATTTCAGCAATATTTCCTTCTCCCCGCTGCCTTTCAAAATATCTTTTATCTCCCAGCTTCCCCCCACGCATAGAACGGATCAAATTTAAAACCTTTTGAGCTCTATCCGGAAAATGTGCTTCAATCCAGTTGACAAAAACCGGTTCTACCGTATCATTTAAACGTACCAACGTATATCCGAATCCCAATGCCCCGGCATCAGAAATAGATTTCAATATAGATAAAGGTTCGTCACTGTTTAATCCGGGAATAATTGGTGCTACCATTATATGTACCGGGATTTTATGTTCAGAAAGAACTTCTATTGCTTTCAATTTATTAGGGGCAGAGCTTGTTCGGGGCTCCATTTTTCGCCTAAGCTCTTCATTGATAGTCGGAATACTTAATGACACAGATACCAGATTCTGTTCTGCCATGGGCTCTAAAATATCCAGATCCCTCAATACCAATGCATTTTTTGTAAGGATATTAACAGGATGTCTGTAGTCAAGACAAATTTGCAGCAGTTTCCGGGTAATTTCAAATTGCCTTTCAGCAGGCTGGTAACAATCTGTATTTCCGGAAAGCAGAATCGGAGCAGCTTTGTATCCTCTTTTTTGGAAAAATTTCTCCAGCAGGTCCGGAGCATTCTTTTTTACCATGATTTTTCTTTCAAAGTCAATCCCGGCACTGTATCCCCAATACTCGTGGGTAGGTCTTGCAAAACAGTAAGAACAGCCATGCTCACAACCCTGATAAGGATTCATGGAATATTCCATAGGTAGATCCTCGCTTTTAACCTGATTCACAATAGTTTTGGGAAAAACTTCAGTAAAAGAAGTCTTCACTGTCTCGAAATCTTCATCTTCAGGCTCATAGGTATACCTGTCGAAACGGTTGATAACGTTTCGCTGCGCGCCCTGACCTTTTTTGAAATTTTCGTTTTGCATTCTGATGTAAAATTAAAATGGAATTGACATAAAATAATGAGTTTTAACACTAAAGTTTTCCACAAAGAAAATCCAACACTTTCAAAAGCGTTGGATTTAAACATAATTAAATATATTATTTTACTACTTCAGCGCGAATAATTCTACTCCATGATTTTCATCATCCTGGTTTTTTTCATCAAAGTGTCTGTGATAATCTGAATAACTATCACTATATTTTTTATCTTTCTTCGTTAATATTTTTTTAATGCTTATAAAGCTTAATACTGCCAAAAGACCAACTCCCCCTGCCAGTAAAACTCCAACTTCTTTTTTCATATTTTCTTTGATTTATTGCTTTTACCATTGCAAAAAGTATACCTATTTGAATTTTCTGAATTATAAATTTTGTTAACATTAAACTTTATTTTTAAGGAAATTATAATTCGTTATTTTTCTTATATTTAGAAATGTAATGGTTTAATTATTGTATTAATTAAGGAAAATATTATTATGGAAAATCCGGAAAACATCGACAGAATGACCACTTTAAGCCAAGTCATGAAAACACTCTCTGAAAGAGGAATACATAGGGAATTCAGAATGAATGAAAATTGCGAAATGAAGTTTGAAAATTCTGATAAAATCTATCAGCCATCTGAATTAACCATCTTAAAAACATACCGTTTCGAAGGAGACAGCAATCCTGATGACAACGCTGTTCTTTACGTCCTGAAAGACAGTAACGGAAACCGTGGAATGATCATCGATTCCTATGGTGCAGACAGCAATTATCCCGGGGAAGAATTTGATAAATTTTTGAGAGATATTCCTGTTCTGGAAAGTGACGAATTTAATTTTTAAAACATATTGAGCTAAATATTATTTTTTAAACCATTACAGCCATTCTGATGAAAATAATTTTCTTCCATTAATGGGAAAATTCTGTTTTTGTCATGATGATATCGTAATGGTTTAAAAAATTATTCCGTTCCAGAACTATCCTTCTTTTTAAAGACATTATGTAAAAAGCCTTTCTTTTTCTCACGTTGCGGTTTAGGATCCGGCTGTTTGTCTTTTGAATCTTTGATTTTATTTTTTATTTCTTTAACAGACTGCTTCACGTCTTTCACAGAAGAAACGGCATCCTTCACTGTTTTTTCCGTTTTTTCAACATTCTTACCAATCAATGTTTTTTTCAAACCCAGCTCAATTCCTTTCCAAAAAAGATTAAAAAACGACTTCGTAGGATCCCTTTCTACATTTTCTACCGTCACCGCTTCTGGGAAGCTTCCGGAATTGGATTTTAAGAAAACATTTGCCACAGCCGTGAGGAAGCCTTTCTTTTCATGATTATCTTTGGTAAGAACAGCAATCTTCAGGTCTTTATGTTTTAAATTAAATGTTCCGTGTAATCCAGCCGGATTTCCCTTAAAACTGAAGAGCATTTCCTGAATTGTTCCAGCAGTAGCCGTTACATGAAGATAAGGCCTGATAAACGGATTGATTCCACTTGCAGGAAGATTCGCCGTCCTGCCCGAAATCACAAATCCATCATTCTGATCAGCAACATCAAAGTTCCAGTTCACAGCAAGCGGTGCCAGATTCATAAATGAACAATTGATTTTAATATCAACTTTGGTAGGTTTTCCTTTTGCTTTGGCAGAGTTCAGGTTTTTGACGTTCATATTGAAATTACTGAATATCAGTTTCCCTGGTCCCATACTTTCGGGAGTATCTTCTTCATACACCAAAACAGAGTTCTTCAGGTCCAGATTGGCAATATTCATCGGAATTTTAATGGACCGCAACATCCTGGAATATAAAGCTTTCACTTTAGGGTCATCTTTCGGAATCTTGCTTCTGAAAATATTGGCGTCAGCAGAATGAATGGTTACATGGGATGCATTGATAAATTTCTGGTGAGAGAAAAGATCCCAGCTGCCTTCTGCAATAATCTGCCCTGCTTTCAAATCATAAAGGTCTCTTTCTACAGGAATCATTTTGATAAACTGGGCTCTCGAAATGAGAGGCTTCATTGCAAAATTATTAACCTGGATTTTATTTTTATTTAATTTCAAAAGTCCGAGACTGATATGGTAGAACTGAGTTTTATAAGCCAAATTACGGGTCGTCAGAAAATAATCTTTTACATTCAAAGAAAGTCCCTGATTATTGGGCTTAGGAGTAATTTCTATACCATTTACCGTAGCGTTCAGGTCATGAAATGCCAGCGGCTGTTTTCCTTTATCATAAATAATCTCGGAGTTTTTTAAAGAAACTTTTCTTACAATTACAGAATGGATAATCCCTGGCCCGGGATTTCCAGGTTTTGTGTGACTTCCTGCCTTAATTGTTCCGTTTACATTTTCTATAAGGACATCTTTAAGATCCAGCATCAGTTTTCTATCAATAAAATCAAATTTATTAATATTAAATGCAATATGCTTGGTTGTTATATCCATTGTTGTCCGCTCATTTACAGGAGCTGCCGGTGTTAAAACAACATTTCTGATTTCTCCGCTTGTTGGCTTTAAGGCTACGCTTCCTATCTTAATATTCTGATGATTAGAATAGACAATATTTTTTCCGGAAAATGTGAAATCTTTATATCCGAGAGGAATAACCTTTTCAGAAGTTTCTTTAGTGAATACCAGCTGATTAATGCTTAAATTAAGATTTCCGGCAGACAGAAGATTTTTTCCGTCCGGTTTATTAATCTTAACCACAGCATTATTAAGTTTTATATTTTCTAAGTCAACTTCAAAGTTTGATTTCTTCTCGGTCTTATGAGTCTTTATTCCTGTATTATAAACTGTTAAAACAGGATTTTGGAAATCAGCATTGGCAAGAGAAACCTTATTTTTATTTAAAACGACATCTTTAAAATCCATCCTGGGAATGGTAAATTCAAACAACCGCGTTTTCCTGGGATAGAACTTTTTAAACTGATCAAAAGACAGAAGCGGGATCAGCTTAAAGTCTTCTACCGACATCTGGCCGTCTGCTGTGTTAATAGAGTGAATGGTAATTGCATATACTTCATCTGGCCGGAAAAAAAATTTTTGCCCTTTAATACTGTAGCGGTCAAAAACCACGGGCAGCTTGCTCTCTACGGATTCTTCTGTCAACTGTAAGTTTTCTACAAAAAGATCCAGATGCTGTACCGATAAAAATTTTTGCCTGGTAGGTCTGAAAATAGCTATTGTTCCATCATTAATTCTGATGTTTTCAAATAAAAACGGATTTCTCTTTTTCCCTGTTTTTTGTTCAACAGGTTTTGCAAGAACCACATTCAAATTAGGTTTTGCCAACAGCAGATCTGAGGAACTTATCTTTTTATTGAAAATAGCATCATAAATACCAAAACGGCTTATTTTTAAAGTATCAATAGTTCCCTGTAGTCCTATAACATCAGTGTTTTGTGGATTCTTACTGTTTACGGAAAGAGCTGTCGCTAAAATATTTCCTGTACTGAGATCTACATCCAGCGTCTTGTAGGATATCTTATAATCCGTATTCTTTTTAATATAATCGGGAAGCTGGGTCTTAAGCCATATGTTCAGTCCAAAATTCGCGACAAGAAGAACTCCCGCCAAAATCCCCAGACTTATTAATAACTTTTTAATCCATCTTTTCATATTGTGATTTTAGTTTTAGCCCAGCTTAAAGATAAGACTTATTGATGTATCTGCTCTCTTTTTTGAATTCCTGTGCTTATAATAATTAATCCTTGATTCAAAAACACAAACCATTTACCTATAGATTCTTAAGACCAGACAAAATTTATATTGAAACCCTTAGCGGTTTTGCTGGAAAGAGTTTCAATACTATTTATATTCCGAGTTCAATTACATATCCCTCGTGTCCTCTTATATTTATAAAATTACCTCCTTCAAATCCCAGATACTGCCCTTTTATTCCTGTAAGCTTCCCTGCAAACTCCGGCTTTTTATCCAATGTAAACGAAGTTACTTTTTCAGGTTTTTCAAAAGGGTAATCGAATCTCCAGAGATTTTCGCCTTCGCTATAGAATTTTTGAAAGTCTTCGGGGAAATATTCTTTAATTTTCTCTCTGAAATCAGCAAGATCTATCTCATCTTCAAAATCATCCTGAAGCATTTTTCGCCAATTGGTCTTGTCTGCCAGATGATCTTTTAAGGCAACTTCTATCATTCCGGCTTCATAACGGTTCTCTGTTCTTGCAATGGGTAAAGCAAAAGTAGCTCCCTGATCAATCCATCTTGTCGGGATCTGAGTATTTCTTGTCACCCCTACTTTTACATCTCCAGTGTAAGCAAGATACACCGTATGGGGCTGCAGCTGAATTTCTTTTTCTACCTCCAGATCACGTTCTGCTACTCCCAAATGCGCTGTAGAAAGCTCCGGCCGGATAATGGTATAACTGGCATAAGGACTTTCAAAAAAACAATTCTTGCAGAATCCCATTCTATAAATCGCCTTATCCTTGCCACAATTTACACACTGGAATCCGATATGTTTGATGCTTACCTCTTTTCCAAACAACTCATTCATATGGATGAGATCCCCCGAAAGATTGAGGTAGTATTGGATTGGTTTTGCATCATAGCTTGTCATTTTTAAAATTTGCCCTTGAAACTGCATACTTGTTAAGTTTATAAGTAAATATAAAGATTTTAATTTATTTAATTTTATTTTGAGTTTTTAACTGGATCATCTCTTCCTTCAAGGCCGTTATCTGGCTTTGAAGTTTTTGAATTTCGGTATTCTCCGCGCTTTGTATATGGGGTGAATATTGCCATATTAAATGAATGTCTTTAATCAGATCGTTGTGCTCTTCAAGTCTTTTTTCACTGATTGTAACACTGTCATTCAGAAGCGTGATTTTTAAAAAATCCTGTTCATCTTTTTTAAAAGATTCATAATTAATAATAGCCAGCTCAGGATGATTTTCTTTGATACTTTTAATATAATGCTCTGAACGTTCTTTCAATTTTTCTTTTTCCCATTTCTTTTTTGTAAGCACAATACTCGGTAACAAAATAATGATTGAAATTAAGCTGATCAATCCGGAAATTTTACGATTCTGAACCTTATCTTTTTTCCTATAATATTGGGGATAACCTAGCATCAGACTTAGCACCCATGTTCCAACTGCTATAAAAAAGCAGTTGATCAGATAAAAGTAAAAGCCACCCCAAAAATATTCCCAGTTTGCATTGGCTATTCCAAATCCCGCTGTACAAAGAGGCGGAATACATGCTGTAGAGACTGCAACACCAGCAATAACCTTTATTGCTTCTTTTCTTATAATCCCCAGAAACCAGGCCAATCCTCCCAGAAATGCCAAAAAACAATCAAAAATAGTAGCTGTTTTAAAGCTTTCCAGTTGTGATGTTTCTGCATGAAAAGGTGAAATAAAAAAATATAAAGCAGAAGAGCACAGTGCAACAACAATCATTAAAGCCCAATTAATAACCCCTAATTTTATAAGTTTCTTATTTCCTATCGAAAAACCAAAAGACATTCCCACAATTGGTCCCATTAAGGGTGAAATAAGCATAGCACCAATCACTGCGGCCGGGCTGTTGATATTCAGTCCAATACATGCAATTCCCATAGAAATGACAAGAAGCCACAGATTATGTCCACGAAAATAAATTCCCTCCTCTATTTCCTGGAAGGTAAATTCTTCCTCTTCTTCTTTGGGAAGAACAAATAGTTTTTGGAAATTAATCATTATTTTTATTTTCAGACAAAAGTATAAAAACAGCATTCAAGTATTATTAATAAATTTGACAAATAAAAAACAAAGGATGATTTATCTTGTAACAGGAGGAAGCGGCTTTATTGGTTCTCATTTAATTGAACGATTATTAAGAAATGGACATTCTGTCATAAACATTGACAATTTTGATGATTTCTACAGTTATCATGTTAAAATCAAAAATACTTTAGAGTCTATTGGTGTAATTTCTGATTTTGAGTTTTCTGACAAAGAGACCGATATTCAACGTTTGATCAACCTCTCTTATTCTGATGCCTATTCACTTTACCATCAGGACATTAGAGATAAAAAAGGACTTGAAAACATCTTTAAACATCATAAAATTGACATGGTAATCCACCTGGCGGCACTTGCAGGTGTTCGTCCTTCCATTGAAAAACCTCTGGAATATGAGGAAGTCAACGTCCGGGGAAGTATGAATCTTTGGGAGCTGTGTAAAGACTTCAATATTAAAAAAATCATTTGTGCATCCTCTTCAAGTGTGTATGGAAATAATGTTAAAATTCCTTTTGCAGAAACAGACAATGTAGACTGCCCTATTTCGCCTTACGCTGCTACGAAGAAATGCGGCGAGGTTTTAGGCCATGTTTACCATGACCTTTATCAGATTGATATGATTCAGCTTAGGTTTTTTACCGTTTACGGACCAAGACAAAGACCGGACCTTGCTATACACAAGTTTACAAAACTTATTGTGGAAAATCAGGAAATTCCTTTTTATGGTGACGGAAATACGGCAAGAGATTATACGTATATTGACGATATTATTGATGGGATTACAAAGTCTGTCTTTTATCTGGAAAACCACTCTGATATCTATGAGATCATTAACCTGGGAGAAAACCAGGTGATCACTTTATCTGAAATGGTTGCTACCATAGAAGGAGCACTGGGAATGACTGCCATAAAAAAAAATCTGCCAATGCAGCCGGGGGATGTCACAAAAACAAATGCAGATATTACCAAAGCCAGGGCTTTAATAGGCTATCAGCCAAGCACAGACTTCCAAAATGGCATAAAAAAATTTGTGGAATGGTTTTTGAGAAAACGACATTAGTAAATTGCTGACATCACTGTAACACAGTTTATGACAGGCAATCATCAAAAAAAATTATAAAAAGAATTGAAAATCAAGTATAAAAAAGCTTATTATATAACCTATTTTTATACTTTTGCAAAAAATTAGAAAATTATGTACTGGACATTAGAATTAGCCTCCTATCTAAGTGACGCACCTTGGCCAATGACAAAAGCAGAGCTTATTGACTACGCAATCAGAACTGGTGCACCTATGGAAGTAGTAGAAAACCTTCAGGCCATTGAGGACGAAGGAGAAATTTATGAATCTATCGAGGAAGTCTGGAGTGACTATCCTACTGATGAAGATTTCCTTTGGAACGAGGACGAATATTAATAAAGCGATAAGCTTTAGGCCGCGTGCTTAGAGCTTTTTTGCCCTTTTTATATAGTAACACGATAAGCGTGTCATTTAAAACGCTTAAGACATCTTGTATTAAGCATAAAGCAAAAAATTTATGAGTTTTTTAAACAAAGTTCTTAAAGGGTTTTTGGGAGACAAAAAAGCGCAGGACCTAAAAGAAGTAAAAAAAGTTGTAACAAAAATCAAAGCTGTAGAACCTAACATCCAACAATTAACGGATGATGGGTTGAGACAAAAAACTGCTGAGTTTAAAGAGAATATAAAATCTGCAACCAGTAAGATTACAGCTCAAATAGAACAGATAAAAGAGCAGATAAAGAATTCAACAAATGTTGACGAGAAAGAAGCTCTTTTCTCAAAAATTGAGTCTTTAAAGAAAGAATCATACGAAATTGAAGAGAAAGTTCTTGCTCAGATCCTTCCGGAGGCTTTTGCATTGGTAAAAGAAACGGCAAGAAGATGGGCTGAGAATGGAGAAATTCGTGTAACAGCCAATGACTGGGATAGAGAACTGGCTGCTGCAGGAAAAGATTTTGTAGAAATTCAGGGAGACACAGCTGTTTGGAAAAACTCATGGGATGCTGCCGGAACTCCTGTAGTTTGGGATATGGTCCACTATGATGTTCAGTTTATCGGAGGTATTATTCTTCACGGAGGTAAGATTGCCGAAATGGCAACCGGTGAAGGTAAAACCCTGGTAGGAACATTACCTATTTATTTAAATTCGCTTCCTGAAAGAGGGGTTCACGTAGTAACCGTGAATGACTATCTTGCTAAAAGAGACTCCGCATGGATGGGGCCTCTTTACCAGTTCCACGGAATGTCTATCGACTGTATAGACAACCACCAGCCGAACTCAGACGGAAGAAGAAAAGCATACAACTCAGATATTACCTATGGAACCAATAATGAATTCGGTTTCGATTACCTGAGAGATAATATGGTGGCTTCACCTTCAGAATTGGTACAAAGAGAACTTAACTTTGCTATCGTGGATGAGGTAGACTCTGTATTGGTAGATGATGCCAGAACACCATTGATTATTTCCGGACCTGTTCCACAAGGAGACAGACAGGAATTTGATGTTTTAAAGCCTTCTATTGACAGAATTGTTGAAGTGCAAAAGAAAACGGTTTCTGCTATTTTTAATGAAGCAAAAAAATTAATTGCTGCAGGAAATACCAAAGAAGGAGGATTCAAATTGCTTCAGGCTTACAGAGGTCTTCCTAAAAACAGACAGTTAATCAAATTCTTATCGGAAAGCGGAAACAGAGCATTGCTTCAGAAAGTGGAAGCTCAGTATATGCAGGATAATAACCGTGACATGCCGATCGTAGATAAAGATCTTTACTTCGTTATTGAAGAGAAGAACAATCAGGTAGACCTTACAGACAAAGGTGTTGAATACATGTCTCAGGGGAACTCTGATGCCAACTTCTTCGTACTTCCTGATATCGGGACTGAAATTGCTGAAGTAGAAGCTAAAAACTTGTCTAAAGAAGAAGAGTTTGAAGCTAAAGAAAAACTTTTCTCTGATTTTGCCGAAAAATCAGAACGTGTACACACGATGAGCCAGCTACTGAAAGCCTATACATTATTTGAAAAAGATGATGAATATGTGGTGATTGACGGTGAGGTAAAAATCGTTGACGAGCAGACAGGCCGTATCATGGAGGGACGCCGTTATTCAGACGGTCTTCACCAGGCCATTGAAGCAAAAGAAAATGTAAAAATTGAGGCAGCAACTCAAACTTTTGCAACCATTACGCTTCAAAACTATTTCCGTATGTACAACAAGCTTACGGGAATGACAGGTACTGCTGAAACAGAGGCGGGTGAGCTTTGGGAAATCTACAAATTAGATGTTGTGGTCATTCCTACCAACCGTCCTATTTTAAGAAATGACAAACAGGATTTAGTTTTCAAAACTAACAGAGAAAAATACAATGCTGTTATTGAAGAAATTGAAAAATTAACCGCAGCAAGAAGACCTGTACTGGTAGGTACAACTTCTGTTGAAATTTCTCAGTTGCTTTCAAAAGCACTTCAGCTAAGAAAAATTCCGCACCAGGTACTGAACGCGAAACTTCATAAGAAAGAAGCTGAGATTGTTGCAGGAGCAGGACAGCCGGGAGTTGTAACCATTGCAACCAACATGGCAGGTCGTGGTACGGATATCAAGCTTACTAAAGAAGTAAAAGAAGCTGGAGGTTTAGCAATTATCGGTACTGAAAGACACGACTCAAGACGTGTTGACAGACAGCTAAGAGGTAGAGCGGGACGTCAGGGAGATCCGGGAAGTTCTCAGTTCTATGTATCTCTTGAAGATAATCTGATGCGTTTATTCGGATCAGAAAGAATTGCTAAAATGATGGACAGAATGGGTCATAAAGATGGTGAGGTGATTCAGCACTCTATGATCAGTAAATCTATCGAAAGAGCTCAGAAAAAAGTAGAAGAAAATAACTTCGGAACCAGAAAGAGGCTTCTTGAATATGATGACGTGATGAACAAACAGCGTGACGTAATCTATAAGAGAAGAAAGAATGCTTTATTCGGAGATCACCTGAAATATGACATCACCAATATGATTTTCGATGTTGCCAATTCTATCGTTACGAAAGGAAAAGCAAATGGAAGTTATAAGGATTTTGAATATGAGATCATCAAAACTTTCACGATGGAATCTCCTGTTTCTGAAAGCGAATTTGGTAACAAAAACATTCAGGATTTAACGAATATCTTGTTCAAAGCTGCTCAGGAAGATTACCAGATGAAGCTGAACCTATTGAAAGAAAAATCATTCCCTATTATTGAGAATGTATATCAAAATCAGGGTTCAATGTTTAAAATGATTCAGGTTCCTTTCACAGACGGCCACAAAACAATGACTATTGTAGCTGATCTTAAAGAAGCTTATGATACTCAGTGTGAGAGTCTGGTTACTGATTTTGAGAAGAACATTACCCTGTCTCTTATTGATGAAAACTGGAAACTTCACCTTCGTGAGATGGATGATTTGAGAAGATCTTCCCAAGGAGCTGTTTACGAGCAGAAAGATCCGCTTGTAATTTATAAGCAAGAGTCCTTCCACTTATTCAGTGAGATGATTGACAAATTAAACAAAGAAATTATTTCTTTCTTATACAAAGGAGAAATTCCAGCGTAAGAAATAATTCATACTATTATAAAAAATCCGCTTCAGCTTTGTCTGGAGCGGTTTTTTTTATGTGAATATCATCATTATATGACAAATATCAATCATTTAATTTATTTAGAACAGTTAAAAATAATATATTTGCAGAAAATTTGACTTTCATGAAAAATGTACTGATCTGTGCTTCTATGCTAGGCTCTATGCTGGTCTTTTCCCAAAAAAAAGACACCATCAAATCCAACGATATCGAAGAAGTAGTTGTTAGCGGAAGATATTATCAGAAATACAAACTCAACGAAGTTTCCGGTTCATTGAGAATCCAGACTCCCATCCTTGAGCTTCCACAGAATGTACAATCTATAAGCTCACAGGTTCTTGCCGATCAGCTTACATTGAATATGTCTGAGGGCATTGTTCGTAATGTGAGTGGTGCAAGAAAAGTAGAACACTGGGATAATGTGTATTCCAATGTTTTTATGAGAGGTGCAAGTATTTCCACTTTCATGAACGGAATGAACGTTTCTTCTACATGGGGACCTATTAACCCTGATGCATCTATTATTGACAGAATAGAGTTTGTAAAAGGACCTGCCGGATTTATGGGTTCTATGGGAGATCCTGCCGGATTTTATAATGTGGTAACCAAAAAACCAACCGGGAAATTTGCCAACAGTGTACGTTTCACTACCGGAAGCTATAACCTTTTCAGAGGTGAAGCGGATCTGGATGGAGTTCTTGTGAAAGACGGTGTTTTAGATTACCGTATTAATTTAATGGGAAGTTCTAACAATTCCTGGGTTGAAAATGATAAAACAAGCAAAATTATTGTTGCTCCGTCCATTACTTTCAGACCAACAAAGACCACTACATTTACTGCACAGTACAATTATCAGTATTTAAAATTCAACCAGCCGGGAGCCTACCTGATGTCTAATGACGGATATGCTTCGCTGAATGTACATACTAACTTTAATGATCCAAACTTCAAGAAAACTGAAGTAAAAGATCAGAGTTTATTTTTAAGCTTAGACCAGAAGCTTTCTAAAGACTGGGTTTGGAGCACACAATACGCTTATATGGACCTGAACTATGACGGAGGATCATGGTGGGGAACCTTTGATCCGAAAAATAAGGATGTTTTAAACAGAACGTTAAGCAACTGGCAGGCGAAAGGAAAAAATCACATTTTCCAGACCTATGTAAGAGGAAAGCTTACTACAGGAAATATTGTTCACAAAATTATTGCAGGATTCGATTACGGAGACAGAAAATACAATGCTGACTTTTCATCTTTTGCAGGAGGGCCTTTCCCAATCAATATTTATAATGTGAATTACGGAGTGGATCCTTCAAAACTTCCTTCCTCAGATTTTTATACCTTAAACACTTCTGCTCCATTTTATAATGACCAGGGAGTAAAATATACTTCATATTACGCTCAGGATCAGATTGAAATGTTTAACAATAAGCTAAGAATAACATTAGCGGGAAGATACACAAGCGGTAAAACCTATTCGGCATATCCTAACCTGAGTCCTGGAACTCCTATTGTACCTGATACAGCAGGAGAGTTTACACCAAGAGTGGGAGTAAGCTACTCTATTGATGAAGATTTCTCGGCCTATGGTATCTATGACAAAACTTTTACACCACAGTCCGGAACTGGGATTAACCAAACTAAGATTACAGATCCTTTCAGAGGACAAAATATTGAATTCGGATTGAAGAAAGACTGGTTCGGTGGAAAATGGAACTCTACTTTTGCCGTTTACGAAATCCGAAGACAAAATATTCTTGTTGCAGGACCTAAAGAACAAAATGGAGGAAATCCTTTCCAGGTTGCTACAGGTGAACAAAGAGCAAGAGGTTTTGAAACTGATATCAAAGGAGAAATCATCAAAGGGATGAACATTGTTATCAACTATGCTTATACAGATGCAAAAACCATCAAAGACACAGATCCTACAAGAATTGGAATTCAGTCTCCGGGAAATGCGAAAAATGTGCAAAATACTTGGGTAAGCTACAGGTTTGAAAATGGCCTTATGAAAGGATTCGGAATTTCAGCTGGTTATCAGTATCAGGGAGGAAGACAATCCTGGTTTGGGGTAGGTGCAACAAAAGATCAAAGCCTTCCGGATTATTTTGATACCAACTTCGGAGTTTCCTATGTTGCCAAAAAATTCGATGTCAATCTAATATTGAATAATGTCCTTAACAAAAAGCTTTACAGTGGATACAGAGGAGATGCCGGCGAATATGCCTGGATCTACAATGCTCCGCGTAACTGGAGACTATCAATAGGATATAAATTTTAAAAATTAAGGTTAACCCTCTGGAGGGTTAACTTTTTGCTATGAAGAAAAAGCATCATAAAAAGAAGGTTTCTTCAACAAAGAAATGGTCTGCCAAACTGCATTTGTGGTTTGGCTTATCCGTTGGTATTATTGTTTTCATTGTTTCTCTCTCGGGAACATTATATGTTTTTAAGGATGAAATTCAGAATAGTCTCCGTAAGGAAGCCATTTATATAAAGAATGTTGATGCCGGAAAAAAACCTTTATCAATCAATCTTCTTCGTGAGAAACTGAGCTTAGAACTCCATGAAAAACATCCAATAAGTGCTGTTGAAATTCCCCTGGACAAAAATAAATCCTACCGTTTTTTCTATTATGAGAAAAGTAAAAAAGGCTGGAATTATTTCCAGCAGGTTCTCATCAGCAAGCAAGTCTATGTCAATCAGTACACCGGGCAAATTCTTGCGGTATATAATGAAAAATATGATGTTTTCACCATTCTGAAATACATTCACTGGAGTCTTTTGCTCAATTCTGAATGGGGCCCGTATATGGTAGGGATTCCCACAGTACTTTTCATTATCATGCTGATTACAGGAATCATTTTATGGTGGCCTAAAAACAAAAACGCAAGAAAAGGACGCTTTTGGTTCAACTGGAAAAATATAAAAACATGGAAACGAAAGAACTATGACCTTCACAATGTATTGGGGTTCTATGCTTCATTCATTGCATTATTACTAAGCATTACCGGAATTTACTTTGCCTATCCTTATGTAAAAAACGTTTTTAACTTTGCGTTATCCGGATCGGTGAACCTGCCTAAAGAAAAAGAAATCAAGTCTCCGGATTCGTTAATGGCGAAAAATGAGAATATTTTTGATCTTGCAGCAGCACAAACAGAAAAATTATATTCAGGATCAGCCAGCTTCAGAATTTCTTTAAACGGAAAAAACAAAAAAGGAAAGGAACTTAAAAACTTACCCGTTACCATTTACGGACAAGAGGGACGGTTTAGTGAAAGAAGCCTGCTCACCTTTGATAAATACTCAGGAAAACTACTAGCCGATAGACCTCATCAAAAACTGACCATTGCCGAAAAATATTCCAATGCCAATTATGATATTCATACCGGATCTTATTTCGGAATCGTTGGAAAAATCATCTGGTTTATTGCCGGGCTCATGTGTACATCACTCCCTGTTACCGGATTTCTGGTATGGTGGGGAAAAAGAAAGAAACAAGGAAAGAAAATATAATGAAAAAAGCGCTTTTATCCGCTGCCTGCTTAGGAACAACAACCGTTTTTGCCCAGGTTAAAGATAGTTTACAAACCAAAAACGTTGATGAGGTCGTGATGACTGCTTCAAGGAAGAAGGAGAACATTAAAGAGGTCCCCAGCTCCATTACTGTTGTTGCAGAAAAGCAGATCCAGTCTCAGCTGACCGTCAATTCAGATATTACAAGTATCCTTCAGTATACCGTTCCAAGTTTAGGAACCAATTCGGGGCAAACTTCCAACACAGGACAGACATTAAGAGGGCGCCAGGTATTGGTATTAATCGATGGAATCCCACAGTCTACCCCACTCCGGAACGGGGCAAGAGATTTAAGAGTGATTGATCCGTCAGCTATTGAAAGAATTGAAGTGATAAAAGGGGCATCCTCCATCTATGGAAATGGTGCAGACGGCGGTATCATCAATTATATTACGAAAAGAAGTAAAACGGATAAAAAGATTTCCGGAATCTCGCAGATCGGTATTACGGGACAGCCTTATGGAGGGACTTTAGGCGTAAGAGCCAGCCAGCTTTTAACAGGAAAAGTCAGCAAATTTGATTACACTCTATCACTGGCCTATGAAAAAACGGGCTATATGAAAGATGGGGACGGTGTTATGCTAAGCCCAACTTACAGTACTGCCAAAATGGATAACTACAACGGGATGCTGAAGCTAGGCTATGACATCAATGACAACCAGAGAATTGAAGCATCATATATCGGCTATTCATCAAGATCAAATCTTAATTTAGGATTAAAGACAGGTGTTTACGGAATTGAGCCTACCATTGGACAAGGAGAAGGAAAAAGCCTGGAAACAACGCCTCAGGGAACGCCAAAAAACCACAATATCAGGGTAAGTTATGACAATAAGAACTTATTTGCCGGAACAGCCTTAAATATTAATCTTTATTACCAGGATTTTAAAACGGTTTACGGATACAGCGATACGTTTTTTAATGGAGGGCAATCCAATGTTATTTCTAAAAAAGCAGGCGCCCGGTTTAATTTTGATACACAGCTTTGGAATTCTCAAAATTCTCAGGGAGAGATTATGTATGGGGCTGATATTTTAAATGATCAGACCGTACAAAAGCTGGAAGACGGACGTTTCTGGACTCCCAACATGAATATGACCAATATTGCGCCTTTCCTTTTGGTAAAAATTGATCTGCTTAAAAAGCTAACCATTAAAGGAGGTCTTCGCTATGAAAACATCAAAGTTAATGTAGATGACTTCAATACCCTCTCTGTTATTAAAAACGATGGAACATTTACCAAGAGTATTCCTGTAAACGGGGGGAAGCTAAGCTATAATGCCTTAGTGGGAAATATAGGTCTCCGCTATAATATTGAACCTTATATTAATCTTTTCGGAAGCTTTTCACAGGCCTACTCTATCAATGAGCTGGGAAGAATTCTAAGAACCTCAACTTCTGAGACGATTCAAAATCTTGAAACAAAACCCATCATTGTTAATAATTACGAGCTTGGGGCAACAGGACAGCTTTCCAGCTGGCTTAATTATGAGCTTACATCCTACGTAAGTACCTCGAAATTGGGAGCAACCTTTGTACAGAGTGCGGACAGAGCTCTAACTATTAAAAGGGCTCCGGAAGTAATTTATGGGGTGGAAGGTTTTTTACATTTTACGCCTGTCAAATGGCTTCAGTTCGGAGGAAGCTATAGCTGGATAGAAGGTATTACTTCTCCGGACGACAATGGAGATTATTCTGCAAAAATCAACAACAGCAGAATTTCAGCACCCAAAGTACTGGCGTATGCTCAGGTAAGGCCTATTCCGACATTATCTATCGGGGTAGATATGCTACATTCATTTAGGCAGAACAGATTTGAGCTCAATGCAAAAACAGGGCTATATGCTTATGGGGAAGGATATGTTCCGGACTACACTGTTTTTAACTTAAAATCAAGCTACGAGGTAAACAACAACTGGAAGGTATCTTTAGGAGTTGAAAATATTCTCAACAGAGTTTACCAGCCATCAATTGCCTGGTGGACAGCCAGAGACAGTGATTTCACCAATTCTTTGGGAGCAAGAGGAACTCTCATGATTGAATATAAATTTTAATTAAACTAAATAAAACTAAAACATATCTTTGCTTTAGTTTTCCATTGCGATATGAATAAAAAGCATCATCATAAAAAAAAACCGGGATTCTTTAAAAAATGGTCTGCAAAACTGCATCTGTGGTTTGGGCTCGGAATAGGGTTTTTGATTTTTATTATCTCCATTACCGGCGCATTGTATGTCTTTAAAGATGAAGTGGAAAATTTTACCCGTAAAGATGTCATTTACCATCAGGAACAAAATATTGAGCAAAAGCAGGTTCTTCCCATCAGAGTGATGGAAAAATCTGTTGCAGAACAGGTAAAAGAAAAATATCCTGTCCATTGGGTCAATATTCCTATCGATAAAAAGCTGTCTTATGTGTTCTACTGGTATGAACACAACACGGATGCCTGGAATTATTTTGATGAATTTCCCGTCTATAAAGCAGCCTATGTCAATCCTTATACAGGAAAGGTACTGAGGGTATATGACGAAAAAAACGGCTTTTTCAATATTGTAAAAATGATCCACTGGAGCTATCTTTTAAAACAGGACTGGGGAACTTATGTGGTAGGAATACCGGTTATTATCTTTATCATAATGCTGATCAGTGGGATTATCCTGTGGTGGCCAAAGAATAAAGCAGCAAGAAAACAACGTTTTGCATTGAAGTGGAAGAACATCAAGAGCTGGAAAAGAAAGAACTACGATCTTCATAATGTCTTAGGATTTTATGCTTCCATCTTTGCTTTAATTTTTTCTATAACCGGCTTATTTTATGCTTTCTTTGTGGTTCAGGCTATGATCTACGTACTATTCTCCGGAGGGGAGACAAAATATCCTGATTTTTCACACATCAAAACAAAAGCGCCTATTGAGCTGAGAACAGAGGGAACTTTGGATAAAGTCATCAGCACTGTACAACAGAAATATCCGGATTCTTATGGATTTGCTATAGATCTTGGCCACGAACATATGGATGACCATGAGCATCCCAACTTTGAGGTATACGTAAAACACCTTAGTTATTCTTACCACAAAAGCAGCAGTCTGATCTTTGATGAAAACTCCGGAGAATTGCTCCATACCCATGATCAACAAGATAAAAACTTCGGTGAAAAAGTAGTGGGATCCAACTATGATATTCACGTGGGATCCATTTTAGGTCTTCCTACCAAGATTATTGCATTTATTGTCAGTCTTATCTGCGCATCACTTCCGGTAACAGGATTTATGATATGGTGGGGCCGGAAAAAGAAAAAACCGTTAAAAACAGTCTAAATTTTTAAATAAAATTGAGTTCTTAATCCATTAATACAATCTTTTTTATAATTTTAGCCCCTAGAATTTAATAATAGAGATGTCATTAATAGATTTATCAAAACAAGTTGCCCTGGGAGTTGATATCGGCGGAACCAATACCAAATTTGGAGTAGTCAATCATCGTGGAGAAGTTCTGGACAAAGGAAACCTTAAAACCGATGCCTATGACAGAGTGGAAGATTTTATCGATGCTTTATATGAACACGTTTATCCTTTAATGGAAAAACACGGGACGGAAAAAAATTTCGACGGAATCGGAGTAGGCGCACCTAATGCGAACTATTACAAAGGCACCATAGAACTGGCTCCCAATCTACCCTGGAAAGGAGTTATTCCTTTTGCTGAGCTGATGACAGCCAAGTTCAATTTACCCTGTACGGTTACCAATGATGCTAATGCAGCAGCGTTAGGTGAAATGCTTTTCGGAGCAGCAAGGGGAATGAAAGATTTTATCATGATCACGCTGGGAACAGGTGTAGGAAGTGGAATCATTGCCAATGGAAGCTTAATCTACGGACATGATGGCTTTGCCGGAGAATTGGGACACACTATTGTAAAACCAGGTGGAAGAAAACATTGGAGTACAGGTTCTGAAGGAAGCCTGGAAGCCTATGCCTCTGCCACAGGAATTACAATCACTGCTAAAAAAATGAGGGCAGAATTTGCAGAGTCTATGCTGAACCAGTATCCTGAAGAGGAAATTAATTCTAAAACAGTATATGAATGTGCATTAAAAGAAGACCCCATTGCTATTGAAGTCTTCAGATATACAGGACAAAAACTGGGTGAAGCACTGGCTAATTTTGTGATGTTTTCTTCACCACAGGCCATCCTTTTATTCGGAGGGGTAATTAAGGCGGGAGACTTTATCTTAAAGCCTGCAAAACTTCACATGGAAAGAAACCTTCTTCCTATCTTTAGAAATAAAGTAAAATTAGTATTCAGTGAACTGGACGAAGCAGATGCAGCCATCTTAGGAGCAAGTGCGTTGGTTTGGGAAAAATAACTGAACAAACATTTTATCATACAAGCAGTCCAAATGGGCTGCTTTTTCTTTTTTAGGAACCATAGATGACACTGATTCTCACACATGATTGAGGTTTATTTTTTGTACTCGTTGGGGTCAATTAGATTTAAAATCATTTGCTATATCTATAGTTGTAATTTGAGTTTAAGACGTTAAATTACGCTCAAATGAAAAACTTTTTCATAATTTTGATTTGCTTTTTTAACGCCCTTCATGGGTAAAGAAAAGAATATTTAAATGACATAATTACGCTAACAATGGACAACAATAATTTAGAACAGATCATCTTTGGTGGCGGATGTTTCTGGTGTGTAGAAAGCTGCTTCAATATGCTAAAGGGTGTTGAGTCTGCTATTTCAGGATATTCCGGCGGACACAAGGAAAATCCCACTTATGAAGAAGTATGTACCGGAACAACTGATCATGCTGAAGTAGTACAGATTACTTACGACCCTGCCATTATCTCTTATGAGCAACTGATGGATGTTTTCTTTTTCCTTCACGACCCTACCCAGCTGAACCGTCAGGGGAATGATATCGGAACCCAGTACCGCTCAGTGATTTTCTATAAAGATGATGCTGAAAAGGCTAAAGCTGAAGAAGCGATCAAAATATCTCAGGGATCAGGAAGATGGCCAGGAACCTATGTTACTGAACTGGCCCCATTCGAGAAATTCTGGCCGGCAGAACAGTATCACCAGGGATATTATAACGTCAACCCTAATCAACCTTACTGCAGTGCTGTGGTAGGTCCTAAAATACAGAAATTTAAAAAGCATTTCGGAGAACTGGAAATGCTGAATATCGAGTAACCAAAACAGGGCGGAGAGAAATCTTCGCTTTTTTTTGTATAAAATATCTGTAAAAACTATTCCAATACCTCTATAGAATCTTTATGCTCACCTGCATATTTATAGATGATGAAAGGAGTAGATTTTCTCAACTCCCTTCCGTTATCGGGGTCTATACCATCCTCCGTAAAAAACTCAACCCCATTATTGTATTTGGAATACCATGTTTTCCCAAGTGCGTTGAATTCCGTCAGGGTATCCTTTCTGGTGATTTTTTTAAAATACTGGAATTTATGCTCATTCATTGCTACAATAGTAAGCCCCGGCCTGATATAGCTGCTGTCCGTTCCCATATATCTTTCTCCATCCCAATACATATATTTTTTCTCAATACCCGGTTTTACAGGAGCTAAAAATGAGAGCCCTGCCTTTTTGTTATTAGAAAAAACAACACTTCCCGTAACAAGACATAATAATAGGGCAATTTCCATAATTCCCAACCCATTCTGCTTGATATACTCAGGTATTTTAAAATGCTGTTCGTTGGTAATATTGATGACAAGCTTGGAAATTTGTTCCGATATAGATTCTTCATCTTCATCCACCTTAATCTTTATCGTGGTTTTATTAGCCTGTTCATCTTCTTTCGTGAAAGTCCGGGAGAAGTCTGCAAAATCTTTATACCCCAGGTACTGACTGAGCTTGTCAAGCTTAAAGGACTCAATATTTATTTTATCCTTAATTTCTGCCACATAGGCATCATAATACCTTACAAGAGTTTTATCTGCAATCGTAAAATAGAGTGTTTCCTCCAGGTGTACGCTTAAAAAAAGAGCTATTCCATTTTTCTTTTCCTTTCCGGAATCCTCTTCCCCCTGCCTGAATACCTCATGAATTAGTAGTTTTATTTTGGACATATATAGTTTTTATCAGTCTTTACAAAATAGATGATTTCCCATCATACCACATTACGGATTTCCGTAAGTCTATCCTGTCCATTTTCTGTCTATCGATGTCTATGTCTTGTCTAACACCTGCTTCACTTCTTGTCGCATCTTTGCTTCAGAAAATCAGTGATAAACAAAACATTACAAAAACAAATTTACAAAACTGATTTCAAAATCACCAGATAAAACGGAGGAAAACTCCGGGTTGGGAAGCAGATGTTTCTCCTCCGTTTTTGAAGGTTCACTTCCCAAAAAATTAAGAAGCGCTTCGAAATTTTAATGTGTACAGCCTGAGATCAAGATTTCTCAGGAGGAAGAAAAACAATTTCAACTTCAAAAATTTTAAGGAAATGATCCAGATTATACTAATGCTATTCGGTTTAGCATTCTCAAATAATAATGCACATACAGCAACATGTGATAATGACGCAACAGTAATAATGTCAATAACAGAAGACCCAATTACAGACGGAGGCGGAAACGGAAATGGTCACGGAAACGGAGGAAACACAGGAGGAAATACAGGACAAGTTCCACCCCCTTATAGCCAACCTTAATCATTATGAAAGAACAGATTGTACAATCTGTTCTTTTTCTTTACTTTGGATACTACAAAGTAATCTCCATGAAAAAACTCTTTACTATCTCCTTATCAATCCTATTACTCTCCTGTAATAGCAAAAAATCAGAAAAAGAAAGTATTACAGATGCTGAAGTTTATTATAAAATAGCTAAAAGTGACACAACTGGTAACCCATTCTATTACTTTAACATGGCTAAAAACTTGTATTTTGAGGCAAAAGACTCAACCGGAGTTGCTAGAGCATTGGTAAACATGGCAATATTACAAGAACAAAAAGGAGATTACTATGGAAGTATTGAAACCTCTCTTGAAGCCGATCGTTATTTAGAAAATAAAACAGACAATATAAGTTTGCGAACATCAGCTTCAAATTTTAATAACATGGCGATCTGTTCCTCTTATCTTTATGACTTTGATAACTGCATCAAATATTATAAAAAGGCTATTCAATATACCAATATTAAAGAAGATAAGTATATGTTTCAAAATAATCTCGGAGCAGCTTTGATCACTTTAAAAAAATATAAAGAAGCGATTAAAAACATACAGCTAGCGCTGCCAACGACAGACAGTCTAAAATACGCAATGGTCATCAATAACTTAGCAAGAGCAAAATATTATGATGATAAAAACTACAACCCTCTTTTTGAATTTAATAGAGCGCTGGAAATAAGGAAAAGAAATAATAGCAGCATAGATGAGAATTCAAGCTATGCTACATTAGCTAATTATTATTTTTATTCTGACAAAAAGAAAGCGTTGTACTATGCTCGGCAAATGCTGAATACTGCTAAAAAAAATAAGAGTTTCGAGGATCAGCTCCAGGCATTACAAAAAATAATAAATCTAACTCCTAATAATAATCTGGTCTATTTTGAAGAGTTCCAAAAATTAAATGATAGTGTACAAATTGCAAGAAATAAGGCAAAAAATCAATTTGCAACAATAAGGTACGATGTAGAAAAAAAGAATACAGAGAATCAAACATTAAAATTCCAGAAAGCAGAGAAAGAAGTTCAGCTCCTCTATCAAAATATTGGTATAGGTGCTCTGTCTTTATCCTTAATTGGTGGCTTATTTTGGTACAGAAGAAGGAAAAAAAGGCTTCAGCAGGAAAAGGAGCTTGAAGTAAAAAACACGCAACTGAAGATGTCTAAAAAGGTTCACGATGTGGTAGCCAACGGGCTTTACCACATGATGATTGATGTTCAGAATAACCCTAACATGGACAAAACAAGAATTCTTAACGATATTGAAAAAATGTATGAAGAATCCAGAGATATTTCTCATGAGAATATGGCAGAGAAAGATTTTGCATTACGCTTTATCAATATGATGACCTCCTATTCTTCTGATGTGCAGAAGGTTTTACCCGTAGGATACAAAGAGAGCACCTGGGAGAATATTTCATATAATACACAGCTTGAGGTTTACTATATTTTGAGGGAGATTCTTGTGAATATGAAAAAACACAGCCACGCAAAACTAGCTTCTGTAAAATTTGAGAAAGACAATCATTGCTTAAAAATAAGATATACAGATAACGGCATAGGAATCAATGATTTAAACCATCAAAAAGGAACGGGAATCCATAATACGGAAAACCGTATTGAAAGCATAGGAGGAGATATTATTTTTGAAAAAAATCCTACAGGTGGATTAATTGTTCGAATAACCATTCCAATACAACCAAAATATGTTTAAAAAAATCCTTATAGCCGAAGATCACGAAGTCAGGAATCTAGGAGTTGTAAATACACTTACAGAATTACAGATTCAGAATTTTGATTTTGTAAATTATTGTGATGATGCCTTACAAAAAATAAAAACAGCAGCTACAAACAATATTCCTTACGACTTGTTAATTACAGACTTATCTTTTGATAAAGATCATATAGAGCAAACGATCAATTCCGGTCAGAGGTTGATCGAAGAGGTAAAAAAAATTCAACCTAGTTTGAAGATTATTGCATTTTCGATAGAAAAGAAACCTAAAATCATTGATGATCTTTTTAAAATACAGAATATCAATGGTTTTGTAAGCAAGGGAAGAAATGACGGTAAAGATCTAAGAAATACAATTAAGAAGGTTTTTTCCGGTGAAACCGTTATTCCACAAGAGATTTTAAATTCTATCCGAAACACATCCTTTGGGTTTACAGAATATGATGTAACCCTTATTGAGCTTCTTTCTAAGGGGTGGAAACAAAGTGAAATTGAAATATATTTTAAAGAAAATAAAATAACCCCTGACAGCAGAAGTGCCATAGAAAAAAGGTTAAATGATCTCCGCTTTGAACTTGGAGCCAAAAACAATATTGAATTGATCGTTATATGCAAAGACATTGGCATTATATAACTTGTTATTTATTAAAAACTAAAAACCAACCTTTCAGCATTTCTGGAAGGTTTTTTTATGAAGTAATTTCAGTTTATGGTTTTCCGTAATGGATCAAGATGTAATGCTCATATTTTTGAAGTGTTAAAACAATAAACAATTATGGAATACAAAGTAATACCATTTGTTGCAACTGCCAATCAACAAAATATGAGTGCAAAAAATATTGCAGAGCAACTTGACAATTTAATAAAAATTCATACCAATAACGGCTGGGAATATGTAAGACTGGAAAGTGTATCTACCTATATACAACCTGTTGATGGCTGCTTTGGTCTTGGTCAGAAACCAGGCTATATGACTTCATATCAAATGGCTGTTTTTACAAAGGAAGAAAATGAAAAGCCTGCTAATTCTTCTTATTAAAATGTATTGGATGGTAATTCCTCCAGCAAAAAGAAGGAAATGCATTTTCAGAACCAGCTGTTCCAAATACGTCTACGAAAGAACAATTAATGATGGATTTATTTCAGGTTTAAAAGCGTTCAAATATCGTTTTAAAAACTGCAGATCTGGTGCTTACATCATAGAAAATCTTTCTGGAGAAATTCAAATCATTTTACCTAATCAACAAGTTCTTAATGAAACGGAAGTTTCAGAAAGATTCATTAAAAATAAAAAATAGTAATCATGGGAAAATTTGTAATCACACAAAGAGTCAACAACGAGTATCAATTCAATCTGAAAGCCGGAAACGGAGAAATTATTTTAACCAGCGAAGGATATGTCCAGAAGGCGTCATGCCAAAAAGGAATAGAATCTGTAAAAGTCAATTCACAGGAAGATTCAAGATATGACAGACGCGAAGCTGTAAATAACAAAGATTATTTTGTTCTTAAAGCCAGAAATGGAGAAATTATTGGTAAAAGCCAGTTGTATAGTACAAAATCTGGTATGGAAAACGGAATTACTTCTGTAAAAAATAATGCAGCTAACGCAGAAATCATTGATGAAACTTTAAAAAATTAAAACCATGGATCTTAAAATAAAACTGGAACAGTTACATCAAAAAGTAACAGGCCTAAAGGAGCAAATTGGTACTGAAGAAGCTACAAAAAATGCCTTTGTGATGCCTTTCATACAGATCCTGGGTTATGATATTTTCAATCCTACTGAAGTTGTCCCCGAACATGTTTGTGATATCGGAACAAAGAAAGGAGAAAAGGTAGATTATGTAATCAAAAATAATGATGAACCCATTTTCATTATTGAATGTAAACATTGGAAAGAAAGTGCTGATGCCCATAATTCTCAGCTCCATAGGTATTATCACGTTTCGAAAACTAGATTTGGAGTTTTAACCAATGGAATAGTTTACAACTTTTATACAGATTTGGAGAAGCCCAATATCATGGATGAAAAACCGTTTTTCACTATTAATATTGAAGACCTAAAAGACAGTTCCATTAAAATTCTGGAAAGCTTCACAAAGAAAGATTATAATCTGGAAAGCATTCTCGATTCTGCAGAAGCATTAAAATACATCAAAGCCATCAGAAAAGAATTCGAAAAAGAGATCGAAAATCCGTCTGATGAAATGGTAAAGCTTTTAGTGAACCGTTTTTTTGAAAAGCCTTTAACAGCAAATAGAATGGTTTCTTTCAAAGAATATGCTAAAAAAGCTTTAACGACTTCTATTAATGAATCCATCAGTTTCCGGTTAAAATCCGCATTGAGCATTAATGAGCAAATAGAAAAAAGAGAAGATGATATAAAAACATCACAGCCTATCGATGAGAATAATGATTCTAAAATTGTCACCACAGAAGAAGAGCTGGAAGGATTTCAAATTGTAAAAGCCATTCTGAGAGAGAAAATTCCGTCTTCGAGAATTGCTTACAGAGACACTTTATCCTACTTCGGGATTCTGTTGGATGATAACAACAGAAAGCCACTTTGCAGATTACATTTTAATACAACGAATAAATATTTAGAAACTTTTCACAACGGAAAGGAGGCGGGAGAAAAGGTTCTATTAAATACTCTTGATGAAATCTACAATTATAGGAGCCAACTTCATCAGACATTAGAAAATTATTCCTAAAAAATGATACCCATGAAAAAATTAATCCCATTCATCGTACTTTCTTTCAGCTTATTTCTTTTAAATGCTTGCTTTAAAGCCAATGACAACATAGGACACTTTGGAAGATGTACGGGTTCGGCCTATTGCACCGCCTGTTCAAATTGTTCAGGGTGCGGGCACTGCAACAGTGGTGGAACTTGTGGTGTCTGTCGTGGCGAATCTTCTGGAAGAAACTCATCTTCAGGCAGCTCCACTAAAAGTAAATATAAAAAACACAAATCTTCAGATTCTTATAAATCCTCAAAAATTGAATCTGGTAAGCCGCCAAAAGTATTTATTGATAAGGTTAATATTAGCTCCAGCAACAGATATATGGCGGGAATTGAAGCGATAAATATTTACGAAAGACCATCATTTAAATCTAAAGTAATAACAACCGTTCCCAAAAACACCCAATTGATTCAGCTTGCAAAAGAAGGCTCTTGGTACAGGGTGCAGGTAAAATCAAGTAAAAAAAAAGGGTACATCTTCAATAAAAACATACAATAATCAAAAAACAAAATAATATGAACTTAAAGAAATTCTTAAATGAAGAGCAGGATCCTCAAGCTGTTGAAAAGCTTTTAGGAAGAATCAACAGCCTTCTCACCTTACAGGAAGCTGTAGAATATATAGCTGTTCAAAAGAAACCTGTTATCAATTTATCTCCTGATTGTATTGCCTTAACTAACAGAAGAATTATTTTCTGCAGGCCAAAAACCTTCGGCTTATCAATGGATTTTCAGGATTACAGCTGGGTAGATGTAGCGGATTGCCACATCAAAGAAGGAATTGTTGGTTCTACATTTATCATGAGAACAACAACAAACTATACCAATACGATGGATTATCTTCCAAAAAATCAAGCCAGAAAACTGTATCAGTTTGCACAGGAAGTGGAAGAAAGAATGCGCGGTTTACGAAGAGAAAAAAATCTTGAAACTTTGAGAGCTTCTGCAGGAGGCGTAACCGTAAACAATGCCACTCCTATTATCACACCATCTCCACAATTTCAGCAGGAAAAAAAGACATTGCTGATAGAGAATGAAGATCCTTTTGCCTTATTGCAGAAATTAAAAGATTTAAAGGAGAACGGAATAATTTCTCCTGAAGAGTTTGAAATAAAAAAGAACGAAATTTTAGCAAGAGTTTAAATTATGAAATCAAAATCGACCACCGCTTTACTTGCATTTTTCCTGGGAGGATTAGGCATTCACAGATTTTACTTAGGCCAAACTGTTATGGGATTACTTTATCTGGTATTTTGCTGGACTTTCATTCCCGCATTAATTGCATTTTTCGATTTCTTCATTTTTATTTTTATGTCTGAAAACCGGTTTAATTCTAAATATAATATCAAAACAGGATTTTAAATATGAAACCATTTCTCACCTTCTGTGCGCTTTGTTGTTTCATCGGTATTTTCAGACTTCCTATAGAATATTATACTTTCCTCAGAATTCTTGTTTCCATCGGAGCTTTACTGGTTTTATACAATACTTTAAGCCTTAAGCAGCATTATTTCAGTATAATTTTTCTTGTCATTCTCATCCTTTTCAATCCTGTGTTTCCGATTTATCTGTATCGGAAAAACATTTGGATACCGCTTGATGTTATAACGGGAATTTTATTTTTATTGATCAATTTCGTAAAAAAAGCAGAACACACAGAGGAAGAAGTAGCTACCGAAGAAATCTCAGAACAATCGGCGCCAATACATCAAAGAACTGTTTCAAGAGACAGAATCATTAATCCTAAAAAAATAAAAGAAGAATAACCATCATGGAAAACAATCAAATAACGGAAAACCTCAAAGCTCACTTCTTAAGATTATATCAAATGGCCATCTGTGATGATGATTTCAGTGCTTTAGAATTAAAAATGCTATACAAATGCGCGGAAGAAAGAGGAATTTCATCAAAAAATCTGGACGAAATCCTTTTAAACCCGATCAATTTAAAATCATTAATTCCGAAAACTATTGAAGAAAAAGTAGATTATCTGTATGATCTCACAGTAATGATATGGGCGGACGGAAGTGTTTCTCCGAACGAATATTCTGCAATGCAAAAGTATGTTCTGATGTTTGGTTTTTTGGAAGAAAACGTAACGGCAATTGTAGATTATCTCATTGAAGCCGTAAAAATCGGAAAGAATAAAAGTGAAATTTTATATGAATTAAAAAACTAACTCATCATGGATACCATCAGTATAAAAAATTTATTTAAATTAAAGTCTGTTCCCATAGAGCCTAAGGAGGAACCGTTTTCTAAAAACGAAGCCGCTCTGAACGAAGAATCTTCCGAAGAAAGCAGGAAAAGAACCTATCATGAATCCGGGTACAGAGACAGTTCGCGGACCAGCGGAAACCACTCTACTCTATCCATCTGTCTTGACGCCGTTTACTCAAAATTTCAGAATGAGGAAAAAGAAATGGTTGAAAAACAACAAAAACTGAAAGAATCTTATGTCAACGAACAAAAAAACAGAGAAACAGAAATCAAGGCGTTAAGCGTATCACAAGAAACAAAAGAGGAACAGCTGAAAACAAAAAACATAGACATTGAAAATCATCAGCACACCATTGAAGCCTTAAAGTCAGAAATCCTTGATCTTCCGAGAAATCCCGAAAAATACAATGTAAAAGCAACAAGAGGTGCCTCCACAAAGTTTTGGATCGGAGCAATTCTTCTGTTTCCTATTAGTTTGTATTTGTTCACGTTTTATATTTCAACTTCCTATTCCGCTTTTTTTAAAAATTTTGATGCCAAAAGTACCGTAATCCAAAGTGTTTTGGATGCACAGGCTTTCAGCAAAGCATGGAATGAAGGAGTTATTGAAGGAGCATTTGTTACATTAATTCCGTTTGTATTTTTGGGATTAGGTTTTTTGGTTCATATGTTCGGTGAAAATAAAACAACGGCCAATTACATCAAATTGGGATTATTATTCATTGTTACTTTTGTTTTCGACTCCATTTTAGCCTATGAAATTGAATCAAAATTATATGAATTAAATAAAACTTTTAATTCTCCACCTTTCGATCTTACTATAGCTTTTACCAAAATTCAGTTTTGGGGGATCATTTTCGCAGGATTCATTGTATATATTATCTGGGGAGTCGTTTTCGATTTTGTAATGAAAGAACACCGTGAAAAAGACAAGATCAAAAACGAACAGGAAATCAGACAGAAAAAAGTTGAATTCTTTCAGGAAAAGATCAGTGCTTTGAAGAAGGAAATTGAAGAAATTCTTGCCAACATCGGAAGTATAAAAGAATCTGTTATCAAAACACGGGGTAGAATTGAAGAATTACAGAATATCATTGACGGAGTCATTATTCCAACTAAAGACTACAAACTGTATGCTTCAGAGTATGTTCAAGGCTGGATAACTTTTATTGGTGAAAAAATCGCAGTATCAAGAACGGAGAAACAAATAATGATTGATGACTGCATTGCAGCTTACAATACCAATCTGGAAACTGTGGGTGCTAATTCCGACAATCAAAATTTAGTTTATTTATCATCTTTATAATCGTAAAATATGAAAAAAATATTCTATTTATTAATGATTATTTCTTTGGTTTCCTGCTGTAAAGAGAAAAAAATTGGGACAAATGAAGAAAAGAAGAATTCAATTATTGTTGATTCAAACAATATCAATGTCAGTATATTAATTGATTTGTCAGATAGAATTGATCCTGAAACAAATCCGAACCCTACAATGGAATATTACCAACGCGACACGGAATATATTAAAGCTATTGAAAGGGGATTTTTAAATCATATTAAATCAAAAAAAATAATTACTTATGATGATCAGATGCAGGTTTTCTTTAACCCGGAACCTTCTGACCCGAAAATGAATGACTTCACAAAAGACTTAAAAGTTTCTTTCAACAGGGATATTCCAAGAAGTTATTTTGATTCCGTAGAGAAAAAGTATGCAGAACTACCCTTAAACATTTATCAGTCGGCTATAAAAGACAAATCATTTGTAGGTTCTGATATTTGGGAGTTTTTCAAAAACAAGATCAGCGATTACTGCATCAAAGATGATCACAGAAACATTCTGTTTATACTGACTGACGGATATATGTATCATGATGATTCTAAATTTTCGGAAAAGTCAAAAACCTCTTATTTAACACCTAACTTAATAAGGTCACAGAAGCTTACTGCTTCTGATTACAAAACTGTCATTGAGAAAAATGAGTATGGCTTTGTAAAAGCAAATGATAATCTTAAAAACTTAGAAGTAATTGTTCTCGGCATCAATCCGAAGAAAGGCAATCCATTTGAAGAAGGTGTGATTAAAGAATACTGGGAAAATTGGTTTAAAGAAATGAAAATCAAAAAATACCAGATCAAATCTGCCGACCTTCCGTCCAATCTTGAACCCATTATCTTAAAGGCTATTTCAGGAAATTAAAAACAGGCCTATATAGTTAATTATCTAAAAAAGCGAAGAATAAATTTCTCCGCTTTTATTTATTTTCTAATCATTTCCGTGTGCGGAATATCATCTTCAAGATATTTTTTGCCCGTATCCACAAACCCGAATTCAGAATAAAATCTCAGCAGGTAATCCTGAGCTGAAATTTTAATTTCAGAGGTATGAAAACGGTTTTCTATGGTTTCTACAGCATATTTTATCAGCAGTTTCCCCAGGCTCTTTCCTCTGGCCTGTTCTGTGGTTAAAACCCGTCCAAATGAAGTCTCATCATACTTGATCCCTTTATCAAAAACACGGCAGTATGCAAGAACCCGGCCTTCTTCTTCGGCCCAGATATGTACTGCTTTCTGATCATAATTATCCAGATCAGGATAAGGGCAGTTCTGCTCAATAACAAAAACATCGATGCGTGCTTTTAATACTGAATACAACTCAGGAACCGTAAACTCTTCAAAAGTTTTAATTTTCCAGATTATATTACTCATCGAAACTTACATGATTATTTATTAAAAATTCATTCGTTTTTTGGATGAAATTCAGAATCTCATCGCAGCCTGATTTCTTTTCCGCAGAAGTCACATAAAGTTCCGGTAAATCTGCCCATGTTTTATACAGCTCATTTTTATAGTTCTCTACATTCTGAATGGCTACATTAGGTTTCAGCTTATCAACCTTTGTAAAAACAATAGAAAACGGAACTCCGCTCTCTCCGCACCATTGGATGAATTCCAAATCAATCTTTTGAGGGCTGTGTCTGGAGTCCACCAATACAAAAAGATTAACAAGGTTTCTTCTGTTTAAAATATAATTGGTAATCAGCTTTTCAAAATCTTTTCGCAGAGATTTTGAAACTTTAGCATAACCATACCCCGGTAAATCCGTAAGATACCAGTTTTCATTCACAAGAAAATGATTGATAAGCTGGGTTTTTCCCGGAGTCTGTGAAGTTTTAGCCAGATCTTTATGATTCATCATGGCATTGATCAATGAGGATTTTCCTACATTAGATCTTCCGATAAAAGCATATTCCGGAATATTCGGTTCAGGGCATTCCTGCCATTTTCCACTACTCTTTACAAAATCTGCTGTCTTAATAATCATTTTGAATATATTTTAGAAAAATAAACCATTAAGAAGTTCTTAATGGTTATTTATGTATTTAAACTTTATCTTTTACCCAGCTATAGAGAATTTCGTTGAATTCATCTGGCTTTTCCATCATGGCAGCGTGCCCACACTGATCTATCCAAAATAAATCTGAATTTGGGATAAACTTGTGCATGTCTTCGGCTACTTCCGGAGGAGTTACGTTATCCTGTTTTCCCCAGATCAGACAGGTAGGTGTCACTATCTTGGGAAGATCATTCAACATATTGTGTTTAATAGCACTTCTGGCCAGCATGACGGTTTTTATTCCCTTCATTCTGTCATTAACTACCCCGAATACCTCGTCTACAAGATCTTCAGTGGCAATTTTAGGATCATAAAAAACTTCTTCCGTTTTCTTTCTGATATAAGAACGGTCATTTTTTCTGGGAAAACTATCCCCGAATGTCCTTTCATACAATCCTGAACTTCCTGTCAGAACAAGATTTTTCACCAGATCCGGTCTTGCCAATGTTAAAATAAGCCCTACATGACCTCCCATTGAGTTTCCTACAATAGTTACCGGTCCCGAAATATGGCTTTCTATAAACTTGATAATATATTTTGCTATGGTGGTAAGATTCGTATTGAGTACCGGCAGATCGTAGATAGGCAATTGAGGCACGTACACCTTAAAACCCCTGTCCGAAAAAAAATCTACCATTTTATCGAAATTACTCAAACCACCCATTAATCCGTGCAACAGCACCAATGGATGTCCTTCTCCCGCCTCTACATAGGAATATTTCTTTTCTTTTTTTGTACTAAATATCATAAAACGCTTTAATGAAGCTTTGCAAAAATACAAATTAAACCTCAAAAATATTTTGATTATCCTAATTTAAGATAAAAATAATATAATATTCTCCTTTTTAACTTTTTTTTTCGAAACCTCTTTATTATGGCCTGAATAACACATTTAGCAACCCATTCCAGGTCAGGCATTTATACAATCGAAATTCAATCTTTAATAAAACTTATTAACATTGAGTCAAAAAGTGGGAAAAAGTGGGAAATTTTGGAAATTATTATATAAATTTGTCCCAAATGAAAAGTTTCATTGGAACATATGAGTGTAAAATTGACGACAAAGGCCGCCTAAAAGTTCCTTCATCTTTAATCAAACAGATGGAAAACTTCGACGATAAGGCGTTTGTAGTCAAAAGATCTGTGTTCCAACCTTGTCTGGAAGTCTACCCTATGAATGCATGGGATAAACTGATGGGCAAAATTAATAAACTGAACAGATTCATAAAAAAGAATGCTGATTTCATACGAATGTTTACAGCAGGCGTAAAAACAGTAGAGTTGGATAATGCTGGAAGATTACAAATTTCAAAAGACCTGACCCATTTCGCAAATCTTCAGAAAGATATTGTGATTACCAGCGCCGGGGAGCTTTTTGAAATTTGGGATAAAGAGGCTTATGAAAAGGTAATAGCCACCAACGAAACTGATTTTGCAAGCCTTGCTGAGGATGTAATGGGCTCTTTCGATGAAGAATAGCTGTGATGGTTATTAGTATATTTTAATAAAACACAATTAAGCATGTATCATAACCCCGTTTTGTTGAAGCAGAGTGTAGATGATTTGGTGACGAATCCTGACGGAATCTATGTAGACTGCACCTTTGGAGGAGGTGGCCACTCAAGGGAAATCCTAAGCAGACTTTCTGAAAAAGGAAAACTGTTTAGTTTTGACCAGGACCTGGATGCACTTAAAAATACAATTGATGACCCAAGATTTACATTAGTTAATCAGAATTTCAGATTTCTGGAAAACTCATTATTAATGTATGGAGCTCCTCAGGTTGATGGTGTTTTGGCAGACTTAGGTGTTTCATCTCACCAATTCGATGAAGCAGACAGAGGTTTTTCTACCAGAAGTAATGCTCCTTTGGACATGAGAATGAATGTTATGCAGAATCTGGATGCCAAAAGAGTGATCAATGAATATGAAGAAGCAGAGCTTGCCGATCTTTTTTACCATTACGGAGAATTAAGAGAAGCCAGAAAACTGGCAAGAGAAATCGTTCATCACAGAAAAACAAAAACCATAGAAACCACAGAGGATCTGAAAAAGCTTTTCAGCTATATCCCTCCTCATAAGGTCAATAAATTCTATGCACAGCTTTTTCAGGCGATAAGAATTGAAGTAAACCAGGAACTGGAGGTTTTAAAAGAAATGCTGGTTCAGGCTTACAATGTTTTAAAACCGGAAGGAAGACTAGTTGTTATTTCTTACCATTCTCTGGAAGACCGTCTGGTAAAAAGATTCCTGAAAAATGGAATGTTTGAAGGAGAACCGGCAAGAGATATCTACGGAAATTATAAAAAGGCATTTGAACTGATCAAGAGTAAAGCGATTATCCCCGATGAAAAGGAGATTGAAGAAAACTCAAGAGCAAGAAGTGCAAAAATGAGAACTGGAATAAAAGTATAAAAATAGTGAATGGTTAATGGTCAGTTTTAATAAAATAAACATTCAGCCATTAACAAACAAAGTGGATTCACTGCGAAGCAAATTGACATAATAATAATTTGGCAAAAAGAACAACAAATCGCCCACAGAAGAAGCTCACCTTTATAGATATTATAAAAGGAAACTTCCTCAACCGTGATGAAATAAAAATACATTACCGGTATTTCTTATTGTTGTTTGTGCTGATGATGGCCATGATTTACAGCAATCATCTCGTCAACAAGAAAATTAAAATTGTCAATGCTTTAAAGGAAGAAACAGAAGAATATAAATCGAGAAATGCTTACGCCCAGAGTAAGCTGATCAAAGTAAAAATGGAATCGGAACTGGGGAAAGAAGTCGCAAGGGACTCATTAATGACCCTCGAAAATCATCCTCATAAATTGCTAATAAAACTGGACAGTACAGATGCAAAAGCAAAATGAATACGACAATAAACGTAAAAAAACGTTAAGATGGGGCTACCTCTTCGCAGTGGTGGCTTTGTGCGTGTTTGTAATGTTCTTGGCAAGGATCGTAATCCTCCAAAATACTAATGTTCAGGAAATTAAAGACGATTACATCAATAAAAACTACCGTGAAGCCACTTTAAAAGCGGCACGCGGAAATCTATTTGCCTCCGACGGCTCTATCCTCGCTACAACTGTAATGCGTTATGATATTTATCTTGACTTCAAAACGATGAAAGATACTATCTACAGCAACAATATCGGGGCACTCACAGATTCTTTAAGCAAAATGTTCGGAAAGTCCAGAGGAGAATTCAGACAGAAATTTGACGAACAGAAGAAAAAGAAAAACCAATATTATACCTTGGTAAAGGGGCTTGATTTTGACCAATACGACAGGATCAGAAACTTCCCGATCTTCAAAAGAGGTAAAAATAAAGGGGGCTTTATCGTTGACAGAAACTACAAAAGGGAACTTGCTACCTCAGAAATCGGTTCAGGAACGATTGGTATGGATAACGGAGAACTTAAATCCGGGCTTGAAGGGGCCTTCTCAAAATATTTAACAGGAACAGACGGAAAGAGGCTGGAGCAAAGAATTAATTCTTCCCAGTGGAAACCGATTGACTTCTGGAAAGTTCAGGAACCCGTAGACGGCGAAGATGTTTACACTACTTTAGATCTTAGAATTCAAGATATTGCACACTCTGCACTGGAGAAACAGTTAATTCACTTTGAGGCTAAACATGGCACCGTAATCGTCATGGAAGTGGAAACAGGAAAAGTACGTGCACTCGTTAATTTAAGAAGAACAGAATCAGGAGAGTATGAGGATTCTTACAACTATGCACTGAAAGACAATATCGAACCGGGGTCTACCTTTAAGACCATTTCTCTTCTTGCAGCAATGGATGACGGCTTTATTGATGAAAACACAACTGTAAACGTAGGAAACGGAGTCTGGACGTATGCAAAACAAAGAATTTCAGACGGGCATGGTGGAGGAACTTATGACATTAGTGATGTTTTAGCTAAATCCAGTAACGTGGGAACCTCAAAACTGATTACAAAATACTATGCTGAAAAGCCGCAGATTTTCCTTGATCATTTAAAACGTTGGAAATTATTCGACAAAATGGACATTGAACTTCCGGGAATCACAAAACCGAAAATTGTAACGCCACAAAACAAAAGATGGAATGCCGCAACACTGGCTTCTATCTCTTACGGATACTCTTCAAACATCAATCTGCTGCAGTTAACAACTTTCTATAACGGGGTTGCCAATGGTGGTAAAATGCTTAAACCTTTATTCATCGACAAAATTATGAAAGATGGAAAGGTAATGTATAATGCAAAACCCGAAGTAATGGTCAATAAAATGGCTTCAGAAAAAGCGATTAAAATGATGACCAATGCCCTAACCAAAGCTGTAGAAAAAGGAACAGGTAGAAGTATCTTCACCCCGAACCTTAAAATGGCCGGAAAAACAGGGACTGCAAGGTTTGAATACTGGCTTCCGGGACCTATGAAATACAGGGCTTCATTCGCAGGATTCTATCCCGCAGACGCACCAAAATATACATGCTATGTAATGGTAAGTGAACCCAATACCTCCATAGGATTTTACGGAGGACCTGTAGCCGCACCGGTGTTTAAAGAAATTGCAGGAAAAACATTCCTGAAAACACCTCAAAATATTGAAAAAGAAATGCTGGTGGACAAAAAGGTGAACCTTAATAAAATGGTGGAACCTAATGTAAAAGTAGCCGTAAATAATAAACAAATGCCCAATGTAGTCGGATTAATTGGTAAAAATATAATCCCGCAACTGGAGAATTTAGGATACCGTGTCGACTATAAGGGAGTGGGAAGGATAAAAGAACAATTCCCATTAGAAGGCACAACAATCAGTAAGAACCAGAGAATTTATTTGTCTCTGCAACATTAAATAGAAACAGAGTCCCAAAGGGACGATTTAACAAAAGATAGGATGAAATCCTGTTGATAAAAAATGACAGTAACAGAATTAGTAAATAGAATCCCAGTAATAGAAATCCACGGTGATAACAACCGTGAGGTTAAGGAGTTGGTGTTCGACAGCAGAAAGATTACAGAAAACGCTCTTTACATAGCTATAAGAGGAACAGTGGTGGATGGTCACTCATTCATCACATCCGCTATTGAAAAAGGGGCCACCACAATCGTCTGCGAGGAGTTTCCTGAAGTATTGGCTGAAAATGTAACTTATATAAAAGTAAAAGACGCTTCTAAAGCTTTAGGTCACTTTGCTTCTAATTTCTATGGAAATCCTTCTCAGAAACTGAAACTGGTAGGCGTTACAGGAACCAATGGTAAAACTTCTGTTTCCACCCTTCTTTTTGATGTTTTCAAAAACCTGGGTTATGATGCTGCTTTATTGTCAACTGTTGAGATCAGAATTGGAGAAGAAATCATTCCGGCAACCCATACGACCCCGGATGTGATTACTATTAATAAAATTCTAGCCGACGCCGTTGAAAAAGGATGTGAATTTGCCTTTATGGAAGTAAGTTCTCACGGAATTGCTCAAAACAGAATTGAGGGTCTACATTTCAAAGTGGCAGGCTTTACTAATCTTACCCATGATCATTTAGATTACCATAAAACGTTCGAAGAATATTTAAAAACAAAAAAAAGATTCTTTGATCAATTAGAAGATACCTCTATTGCCATCACAAATGTAGATGACAAGAATGGCTCTGTTATGCTTCAGAATACAAAGGCACAGAAGAAATCTTATGCTTTGAAAACAATGGCAGACTATCACGGGAAAATCTTAGAAGTAGATTTCAACGGAATGCTGCTGAATTTTAACGGAAAAGAATTCTGGACAACCCTGACTGGGAAATTCAATGTCTACAATCTGCTGCTTGTTTTCGGAATTGCACAAGAGCTTGGTTTTGAACAGGATGAGATCCTTCAGGCGATCAGTACATTAAAAAGAGTTTCCGGAAGATTTGAAACCTTCAAATCAGATGGTGGGATCTTCTTTATCGTAGATTATGCTCACACTCCGGATGCATTGGAAAATATCCTGGACAGCATTAACGATATCAGAACAAAAAATGAAAGATTAATCACTGTTTTTGGCTGTGGTGGTGACAGAGATCACTCCAAAAGACCTGAAATGGGAAATATCGCGACTAAAAAATCAACATTGGCTATCATCACCTCAGACAATCCGAGGACTGAAGAGCCAGGACAGATTATAAAAGAAATTGAAGCAGGTGTTGAATCTCAAAACTTCAGCAAATACACTTCAATTCCCGACAGAAGGGAAGCTATAAAAATGGCTATAAAGTTTGCAGAACCTAAAGATATTATTTTAGTTGCCGGAAAAGGCCACGAAAATTATCAGGAGATCAATGGTGTAAAACATCATTTTGATGACAAAGAAGTAATTAATGAGCTTTGGAAATTAATGAGTAAATAAATTGAAAGATTGAATTTATTTAAAGATTTAAAAATTTGATAATGACAAAGAATTTTGAAAATTTCCCTGTATATATCAAAAGTTTAGATCTTATTGAAAAAGTCTATATATTCCTTCAAAATCAAAGTTTTGAAAAAGAATTTGAATTTAACAACCAGATAAAAAGAGCGAGTTTTTCTATTAGTAATAATATTGCGGAAGGCTCTGAATATAATAACAACAGACAATTTATTAGATATTTAAAAATTGCAAAAGGCAGCTGTGCTGAAGTTAAAAGCATGCTGATTGTAAGTAAAAGATTAAAATTAGGTGACGAAAGAAAAGCTGAAGAAATTATTGCCCTTTCAAGAGAAGTTTCTTCAAACATATCAAAATTCATTAAATATTTAAGTGAAAATATTGAGAAGCCCAATCTTTAAATCTTTAAATAAATTAAATTTTTAAATAATAAAAAACAGAAACATGCTATACTATCTATACGAATATTTAACCAACCATGGAATCCATGTTCCGGGATTAGGAATGTTGAAATACATCTCCTTCCGTGCCGGAATGGCTGTACTTTTGTCTCTGATTATTGCTCTTGTTTATGGAAAAAGAGTCATCAACTACCTGAGAACAAAACAGATGGGAGAACTGGTACGTGACCTTGGGTTAGATGGCCAGAAACAAAAAGAAGGTACTCCTACCATGGGAGGTCTTATCATCATTCTGGCAACCATTATTCCCGTATTACTGTTTACAAGAATTACCAATGTTTATATTGTCCTGTTATTGGTTTCAATGTTCTGGATGGGAGCCATTGGTTTCCTCGATGATTATTTAAAGAAAATCAAAAAAAATAAAGACGGGCTGAGCGGTAAGTTCAAAATTGTAGGCCAGGTTGGATTAGGATTAATTGTGGGGGTTACCATGTATTTCCACCCTGATATCACCGTTAAAAGAAAATACGCTGATGCAAAAGTAGTCAACAGAAACAATGTAGAGCAAAACTTTATGCCTACTGAAAAAATTACTGTTTCCACCGTACCTTTTGCAAAAAACAACGAGTTCGATTACAGTGGAATTTTGTTTTGGATGAATGATAAAGATGCCCACGAATGGGCATGGGTTGTCTTTATCCCTATCGTCATCTTCATTGTAACCGCCGTTTCAAACGGAGCCAACATCACTGACGGAATAGATGGTCTTGCAGCAGGAACAAGTGTGGTCATACTCCTCACGCTGGCCCTTTTTGCCTACCTTTCCGGGAACATCATCTTTGCAGATTATCTCAATATCATGTTCCTCCCGAATATGGGTGAAACCACCATTTTTGCCGTTGCGATGGTAGGAGCGGTTATTGGATTTTTCTGGTACAATACTTACCCCGCACAGGTCTTTATGGGAGATACTGGAAGCTTAATGCTGGGCGGAGTTATTGCCGTTTTAGCTATTATTTTAAGAAAAGAATTATTGATTCCCGTATTATGTGGAATCTTCTTAATTGAAAATCTGTCTGTTATGCTTCAGGTAGTTGTTTTCAAATACAGAAAGAAAAAATATGGGCTGGAATATGCCCAAAACAATAGACTATTCAAAATGTCACCATTACACCACCATTATCAGAAAGATGGCTTCCACGAAAGCAAAATCGTGAACAGAATGATCATCATTGGTGTAATACTGGCTATTGTATGTCTGATCACCTTAAAAATGAGATAAATATTGTCAAGCGTAGAAAGTATTAATCTTAAAAAACCAGATTACATTAATACATTTTTACATTGTACATTTTACAAAAAAAAATATGAAAATAGTTGTTTTAGGAGGAGGAGAAAGCGGATGTGGAGCTGCATATTTGGCTAAAAAGAAAGGTTTGGAAGTGTTTCTTTCAGACAAAGGAGTCATTAAAGATAATTACAAGCAGTTTCTTACCGAAAATGAAATTGAATTTGAAGAAGGATCGCACGACGAAGAAAGAATTCTCAATGCAGACTGGATTGTAAAAAGCCCGGGAATTCCTAAAAAGGCTGAGATTATCTATAAAATTCATGAGAAAGGAATAAGACTTTCTTCTGAAATTGAATTTGCTTCTGAATTTACAGACGCTAAGATCATTGCTATTACCGGAAGCAACGGAAAAACAACTACTACCTCTCTGATCTACTATATCCTGAAAAATGACGGATTAAATGTAGGATTGGGAGGAAATATCGGGTACAGTTTTGCCAAACAGGTGGCCGATGAAAATTATGAATATTATGTTCTGGAAGTAAGCTCTTTCCAGTTGGATGATATCCAGAACTTCAGACCTTATATTTCTTTATTGCTGAATTTATCCCAGGACCACCTGGATCAGTATAACTACAATTATGAAGAATATGCATTGGCAAAATTCAGAATTGCTGAAAATCAGGAAAATGACAACTTCTTCATCTATAATAAAGATGATGAAATGAGCAAAAATCTTCTTGAAAAGCTTGAAATAAAAGCCAAGATGATTCCTTTCTCAACAAAAGAAAAACTAACGGAAGGGGGATTCATCAATGATGACAGCATTGTAGTAAAAGTAAAAGATGATTTCTCAATGAAAATTGAAGAATTATCTCTGATGGGAAACCATAACGTTGCCAACAGCTTAGCAGCATCAATTGCCGGTAAGATATTGAAAATCAACAATGAAAGTATAAGAAACTCATTAATGACTTTCCAGGCGGTAGAGCACAGACTGGAGTTTGTTTCTGAAATTGATGGCGTTAAATACATCAATGACAGTAAGGCAACCAACGTCAATGCCACATACTACGCTTTGGAAAGTATGAAAACCCCAACCGTCTGGATTGTGGGCGGATTGGATAAAGGAAATGACTATACCGAAATTGAGGATTTAGTTAAGAAAAAAGTAAAAGCAATTGTTTGCTTAGGAATTGACAATAAGAAGATTATAGATTTCTTTAAAGATAAAAAAGAATTTATTTATGATACTTCAAGCATGGAAAAAGCAGTGGAAATATCAAAATCACTGGCCAAAAAAGGCGATACCGTTCTTCTGTCTCCATGCTGTGCAAGCTTTGATTTGTTCAAAAGCTATGAAGACAGAGGAAACCAGTTTAAAGAGCAGGTATTAAAATAAAATGTAGGCAGTACAAAATACATGGTACTTTATACATCAAGACAATATTATGGACGAACAGAACACAGAAAGCAGATTTGAATTTCTAAAGGGCGATAAAGTACTTTGGATGGTCATTCTTGTGATCTCCATTTTCTCTATTTTCCCCGTATACTCTGCTAGTTCAAATCTGGAATATATCGTTAATAACGGGACCACTACAGGCCACGTTATCAAACATATGTTCTTTGTAGTCTTAGGATTAGGAATCATGAGACTGGCAGGAACCGTAAAATATGAATACATCGGAAAGCTCAGCAGTATTTTACTCGGCCTGATGGTTGTTTTATTGGTTGTCACCATGTTTACCGGTCAGACCATTGATGGAGCCAGTGCCTCAAGATGGCTGAAAATTCCCGGAACACCTATCTCATTCCAGCCGTCATCATTTGCCTTTTTAATGCTGATTATCTATTTGTGCCGGTATTTAACAAAAAAGATAACAAGAGAAAGACTGCCCATAGAAAATATCATGTATATTTTCGGACCTATTCTTCTTGTTTTTGTACTCGTTGCGAAAGATAACGGATCTACAGCATTAATGATCTTAATGGTTTCTGTAGTTGTTCTGGTCATCGGACAGCTTCACTGGAAGTATATTGCAGGCTTTATTTCAGCTTCATTTGTGGCTATAGTATTATTTCTGCTGATTGCCTTAAATACCAATATGATTGGAGGAAACCGTGTTCATACATGGATGAGCCGTGTAGAGACCTTTACATCAAGCAAGGCAAAATCAACAGATACCGATGATGAAAGTGTAAAAGCCAAAAATTATCAGGTAATGCAGGCAAAGGCAGCCATCGTACACGGTGGAATTACCGGAATGGGACCTGGAAAAAGTGCATTAAAACAAATGCTACCACAGTCTGCTTCCGACTTTATCTTTGCCGTTATTGTAGAAGAATATGGTGTCATTGGGGCCGCTTTCCTGATCAGCCTTTATCTCATCATGATGATAAGGATTGTAATGATAGCCAGCAAGATGCCGGCATTCTTCGGATCATTGCTGGTCCTCAGTCTCGGAGTAATGATTTTTATACAGCTCGCCGTAAATATTGCCGTAGCTGTGAACCTGATCCCCGTAACAGGACAGCCTCTGCCACTAATAAGCTACGGAGGAACCTCCATGCTTGTTACCTACCTGCAGCTAGGAATTATTCTGAATATAAGCTCTAGAATACAGATTTATGATGAGGAAGGAATGGGCAAAAAACAAAGCATAGCAGAAATAAACGATATTGCGTAATGTCATTGCGAGGAGCGAAAGCGACGAAGCAATCTCAAAATTTATATAAATGAACAAAAAATTAAAAATAGTATTATCAGGCGGAGGAACAGGAGGACACATCTTCCCGGCTATCGCTATTGCTGATGAAATCAGAAAAAGATTTCCTGATGCAGAATTTTTGTTCATTGGAGCCAACGGAAAAATGGAAATGGAAAAAGTTCCGCAGGCTGGCTATACAATAGAAGGAATTGATATCGCCGGAATCGACAGAGGGAATCTATTATCCAATTTGGGACTACCTTTCAAAATTCTGAAAAGCTTATCCCGCTCCAAAAAAATAATCAAAGCCTTTGCTCCTGATTTTGCAGTGGGAACCGGAGGATTTGCCAGCGGCCCTGCCCTTTATGAAGCAAGTAAAATGGGAATTCCCATCTTCATACAGGAACAGAATGCCCACGCTGGAGTGACTAATAAAATTTTAAGCAAGAAAGCCAAAGCCGTTTTTACAGCCTATCCAAAAGTAGAAGGTTTTCCGGCAGAAAAAATAAAATTCCTGGGCAATCCAATCCGCTCAGCTATTATTTCAGGAATGCAGGAAACAGCTCAGGCAAAAGAAAAAATGGGATTGAATAAAGACAAACTTACCATTCTATCTGTGGGAGGTTCTTTAGGATCCAGAACATTAAATAATGCCTGGAAATCTCATTTAAATGAAATTGTAAACAAAGATTATCAGCTGATCTGGCAAACAGGTAAGCTTGATTATAAAGATATTATAGAAGAAACAAAAAATGTGGACACCAGAAATATTCAGATCCTTGAATTTATCAAAGATATGGAGCTGGCCTATTCTGCAGCAGACATTATTGTTTCCAGGGCCGGAGCAATCGCCATATCAGAACTGGCAGTAGCACAAAAACCGGTGCTGTTGGTTCCTTTCCCTTTTGCAGCGGAAGACCATCAAACAAAAAATGCCATGAACCTGGTTGAAAAAAATGCTGCCAGAATGGTAAAAGACTCGGAAATGCAGGAAAAATTCTGGAATGTTTTATCAGAGATGTGCGAAAATGAAAGTGTAAGAAAAGAAATGTCCGACAATCTGAAATATTTTGCCAAGCCTAATGCCGCAAAAGAGATTGTAGACGAAATATTTAATAAACTGTAAAAAGTAAAAGGTACAATGTAAAAACTAAGAAAAATACATTATACTTTGTACATACTACATTAAGACAAAAAATGAAGAAATTAGAAACATATCAGAATTTTTACTTCGTTGGGATCGGAGGTATCGGAATGAGTGCTCTCGCACGCTATTTCCATGCATCCGGTAAAAAGGTACTGGGATATGATAAAACCAATACCAAACTTACTCAGAATCTGATGAATGAAGGTATTGATATTGTTTTTGAAGACCTTACTGATGAACGAATAAACTCCCTTAAAAAAGAAGATACACTGGTTATCTATACTCCGGCTATTAAAATACTTGGGATTTTGGATTATTTTAACCAAAATCAGTTTGAAGTATTGAAACGGGCTAAAGTTTTGGGACTGATTACAGAAAATACAGATTGTATCGCCGTAGCAGGAACACATGGAAAGACCACAACATCTACCCTTGTGGCACATTTGTGCAAAGAAGCAGATCTGCCTTTCTCATGCTTTTTAGGAGGGATTTCTGAAAATTTTAAATCCAACTTCCTGTACAATGGCTCTACCTATTCTGTAGTAGAAGCTGATGAATATGACAGAAGCTTCCTGAACCTGTCTCCAGACTGGGCCGTAGTAACCTCTACAGATGCAGACCATCTGGATATTTATGGTGATAAAAGCCATATTGAAGAAGGCTTCAGACAGTTTGCAGCATTGGTTCCCGAAGATAAAAAACTCTTTGTAAGAAAAGGGATAGAAATCGGCAGAGGACATCAGACTTATGCTGTGAATGAACCTGCTGATTATTATTCAGACAACCTGCGTATGGATCATGATAAGATCTATTTTGATTTTCATACCCCAACAGAAACAGTAAAAGATTTCGTCTGGGAAATCCCGGGAATACATAATGTGGAAAATGCTACTGTAGCATTGGCTATTCTTCACAATTTGGGCGCAGATTTTGATACGCTGAAAAAGGCAATTGCCAATTTTAAAGGAATTAAGAGAAGATATACCAAACATTTTTATCAAAACGGCAAAATATATATTGATGATTATGCCCACCATCCTACAGAAACAAATGCTGTAATAAGCTCTATCAGAACATTTTACCCTGATAAAAAGCTATTGGTTGTCTTCCAGCCGCACCTGTTCAGCAGAACAAGAGATTTTGCAGACGGATTTGCGGAAAGCCTGAGCCAGGCAGATGAATTGATTTTGCTGGATATTTATCCCGCAAGAGAACTTCAGGAAAACTTTGAAGGAGTTACGTCAAACTGGCTGCTGGAAAAAGTACATTTAGAAAAGAAAGAAGTATCGGCTTTATCCGCTGCTTTTGAAAAAATAAAAGAAAAGGATTTTGATATCCTTCTTACAGTAGGCGCAGGAAATATTGATACCCTGTATGATCCTATCTGTGAGTGGTTAACCAAAATTTGAGCGTAACGCAATGCACGCGGAGAAAATAAAAGTTCGTTCGCAAAGGCGTTTCACTCAGCAAAAAAAACACAAAATGTATGATAGAAAATGAAATTTCAGGAATTGTTTTCGATGCTGGAATAAAAATACATCGTACGCTTGGAATTGGCCTTTATGAAAAAGTATATGAAGAATGTTTAATCTATGAGTTGAAAAGTAGAGGATTAAATGTAGAAAGTCAGAAAAGTATTGACATAGAATATGAAGAATTAAAAATTCCTGAAGCATTCAGAGTAGATTTATTAATTGAAAACAAAGTAATAATTGAAATAAAAGCAATACCGGAAATCAATGATTATCATTTTTTCCAGCTTTTAAATTATTTGAGAATAACAAACATAAAGCTGGGAATGATCTTAAATTTTCATTCTATGTTATTTAAAAATGGAGTAAAACGAGTTGTAAATAAATTATGAATAAGCCGTCGCTGAGTGAAACGCCTTTGCGAACAAAAAAATAAAATCCTTTGCGCCTATAGCGTTTAAAGAAAAAATATGAAAAATAAGTACAGAATATTAAAAATTGTTGTCACCGTAATCATCCTTGGGTTGTTACTGAGTTTCTCATTGAAGAGATTCGGAAATCAGCAGATTACCGACAGTAAAATTTCTGTAAAAATGAGTGAAAAAACTCCGGTTTACTTTGTTGACGAAAAAGATATCCGGGAGATTGTAAAAAAAGAAAACCCATCGGGAAAGGTAGGTGAACTTAATATTCCTTCACTGGAAAAAAAGATCAATGCTCTGCCAGCCGTAGACAGCGCCAATGTTTATTTAAACTTAAATGGGAAGCTTAATCTGGATATTAAGCAGAGAGTTCCTGTCTTCAGGCTAAATAAAGATGGAAAAGACTTTTATGTAGATGAAAAAGGAATCGAGTTTCCTATTTCAAGAACCTATTCTCATCCCTGCATGCTGGTAACAGGTAATATTCAGCCCGATGAATATGAAAAACTGGCAGAGCTGGTGGAAAAAATTGATAAAGATGATTTCAGTAAGAAGTATTTTATTGGAATTTCAAAATATAAGGACAGCTATAATCTCCTGACAAGTGAGGGGAATTATAGAGTGGAAATTGGTGATTTAGATAATATAGATTTTAAAGTAAAAGGATTTAAAACTTTTGTGGAAAAATACCTGGTATATCAGGACCCTCAAAAATACAGCATGGTTTCTGTAAAATACCAGAACCAGATTGTAACCACTTTAAATCCTTATTTCAAAGAAAACGACAGTCTTCTGAAAGCTGGAAAGCTGGAACTGGCAAAAGCACCATCGCTAACGGCTATCGCTAAAAAAACGGACGCTAAACCCAAAATAGCTGAACTAAAAAAAACGAACTCAACAAAACCAAAGGAAAGCACAAAACCTAAAACACAGGCAAAGAAAAAAACAGAGAAAAAAACACAGGCTCCGGTACCGTCCAAGCCTAAGCCCAAATCAAAGGTGAAAATAGAATAAAAAGTCCCAAAGGACGATTTAACATAAAATAGGAGATATCCTATAATGGAAAAAGTAGAAAAAATCAAATCGATATAAAAATGGAAAATCAAGAGTATTCAGTAGGTCTGGACATCGGAACAACAAAGATTGTTGCGATTGTCGGAAGACGGAATGCACATGGGAAAATAGAAGTTCTCGGTGTAGGAAAAGCTAAAAGTCTTGGTGTTCATAAAGGAATTGTGAACAACATTTCACAAACCATTAATTCAATCAAGGCTGCAGTATCCGAAGCACAATCCAGTGCAGGGGTGCCTATCCGTAAAGTAACGGTAGGTATTGCAGGAAAACACATACGTTCTCTGCAGCACTCCGATTATATTATGCGTGAACATCCGGATAAATTTATTACAGATGATGACATTGAAGCATTAAAAGATCAGGTCAAGAAGCTGGTAATGCTTCCTGGAGAAGAAATAATCCATGTACTTCCTCAAGAATATAAAGTGGATTCCGAAGGTGAAATTCAGGAACCTGTCGGTATGCACGGAAAACGTTTAGAAGCGAACTTCCATGTTGTAGTAGGTCAGATGGGAAGCATCCGAAATATTGCAAGATGCGTCCGTGAAGCCGGGCTGGAAATGGAAGCCCTTACTTTGGAGCCATTAGCATCGTCAGAAGCTGTTCTTACCAAAGAAGAAAAAGAAGCTGGTGTAGCCATTGTTGACATTGGTGGTGGTACTACCGATATTGCTATTTTTAAAGATAATATCATTCGCCATACATGTGTTATTCCTTACGGAGGCGGAATTATTACAGAAGATATCAAAGAAGGCTGTTCAATTATTGAAAAACATGCAGAACAACTGAAAGTAAAATTCGGTTCGGCTGTTCCCGAATTGGAAAAAGACAGTACTTTTGTAACCATTCCCGGGCTTCACGGAAGACCGGATAAAGAAATTTCTTTAAAAACTTTGGCACAGATTATCAATGCAAGAGTGGAAGAAGTCCTGGAAATGGTAAATACAGAGCTGAAGGCTTATGGTGCTTTTGAACAAAAGAAAAAGCTGATTGCCGGAATTGTTCTTACAGGTGGTGGTTCCAATTTGAAACACCTTCGTCAGCTTGCCAATTATACCACAGGTTTCGACAGCAGAATCGGTTTTGCCAATGAATATATTGCGAACGATAAAAATCAGTATCTGAAAGGCCCTGAATTTGCTACTTCTATCGGGTTATTGATGGAAAGTTTAAAAATCAGGGATAAAAAACAGACCGCTGACGAAATGGAAGAAGTTGCCCATGAACAGCCTCAGGCTGAAAAAGCAGCTCCCCAGGCAGAAACTGTTCAACAGGTTCAGCCTCAGGCAGCAAGCATTCAGGAGCAGGCTGTAGCCAACGAACAGCGGGAAAACAGAAGGGCAAAACTGACTTTTGGACAGTCGCTTATGGAAAAAGTAAAAAAATTCTTTGAAGAAGTAGAATAAGTTATAAATGATAGATGATAATGATAAATGATTTATCAACCATCACTCATCATTCATCAATTGTAAAAAAAATAGTTATGGAAAATATAGGTACACAAGGATTTTCATTTGATTTACCAAAAGGAAATTCATCGATCATAAAAGTAATCGGTGTAGGAGGCGGAGGAAACAACGCCCTGAAACACATGTACGAAAAAGGAATTCACGGGGTAGATTTCGTGGTCTGTAATACGGATGCTCAAACTCTAGATAATAACCCTGTTGCAAATAAAGTTCAGCTAGGAACTACCATTACAGAAGGTCTCGGAGCCGGTGCTGACCCTGAGGTTGGAGAAAAGTCTGCAATAGAAAGTATTGAAGACATCAAAGCAGCTATGGGACAGAACACTAAAATGGTGTTTATTACTGCCGGAATGGGCGGTGGTACAGGTACTGGAGCAGCTCCTGTCATTGCTAAAGTAGCAAAAGATATGGGGATTCTTACGGTAGGTATCGTTACGGTTCCTTTTAGCTTTGAAGGAAAAAGAAGGCTGGACCAGGCTGAAAATGGTCTTGACAAATTAAAAAATAACGTTGACTCATTAATTGTGATCAACAATGATAAACTAAGACAGCAGTTCGGAAACCTTGGATTCAAACAGGGATTCTCAAAAGCTGATGAAGTGTTAGCCAATGCCGCAAAAGGAATGGCAGAAGTTATTACCGGTTATTTTGATGTAAACATTGACTTTAGAGATGCTAAATCAGTGCTTCAAAACTCCGGTACGGCTCTTATGTCTACGGGTACAGCTTCAGGTGAAAACAAAGCTGAAGAAGCGGTAAGAAAAGCCCTTGATTCTCCGTTATTAAATGACAATAAGATTACCGGTGCCAAAAATGTATTATTGCTGATCAGAAGTGGTGCAGAAGAAGTTACCATGGATGAAATCGGAATCATTATGGACCATATCCAGAAAGAAGCCGGAAACACAGCTGATATCATCTTTGGGGTGGGTGCTGATGAAGAATTAGGCGATGCTGTAAGTGTTCTTGTGATTGCTACAGGGTTTTCTAATGACAACAAGAAATTTGCAGGTCCTACAGAAAAGATCAGAATCAGTCTTAATGACAATTATGAATCTCAAAAATCTTCTCCTTTTAAAACAAGAGAAGAAAGAGAATCTGCTCCAGAAGCGTCTCATGATTTCAGCAGAAAAAATCTTTTTAGATTAGATGATGAAGACCACGATACTCCACAGTTCGGGGCTACATCTATTGAAAAAAAAATGATTATTGAAGAAGAGGAAATTAAAACAGAGATAAAATTTACTGACAGACAGCAAGAAACGCTGAACACTCCTGAGCAAAACTGGAGAAATGAAGAGGAAAATGATCAGGATGGCTTCAGCTTATTTTCAATTGATGACGAGAATGAAGATCCAAACGATTTGGAAATCCAGTCTTTCTCTTTTGATTTTGAAAATAAAAAAGAGGAGCCTCAGTCTGGAAGTACGTTTAACAATTCTTTTTCAGAGGAAAAACCTGTTGAGTTCAATTTCTTTGTCAATGAATCCAACAGAACGGAGCCGAAGACAGATTTTGGACAGCCTAAAGCGGAATTTAACGCACCTGCCAGTGCTGTAGCTGAGCCTGCACAGAAAATTGAAACGTTCTTCCAGAAAGAAGAAACCAAAGCAGAAACAAAGCCTGCATTTGAAAGCAAGGCAGAAATTGAAACTCCAAAATCTGAAGAATCAGAATTCACTTTCGTGAATAAAGCGGTGGATCAGGAAAGAGTTTTTGAAAGAAGAAATAAATTAAAAGAATTCAATTCCCGATATCAAAGTTTTGACAGCACTAGTGAATTTGAATCTATTCCAGCTTTCAAAAGAAAAAATATTTCTATTGACGGAACCAATGCATCAGACCAGAATATCAACACATACCTGTCTGATAACAATGGCTCTATGCAGATTAAAGAAAACAGGTTTTTAAATAAAGACGTAGACTAAATAATATAACAATATAGAAGTGTACCAATGTAACAATCTTTACCGCTATCAATTATTGGTAAACTGTTACATTGATACATTGTTAAATTTGAAACCATGAGTTTAGAAAATATAATTAGCGAAGCTATAAAAACAGCTATGAGAGAGAAAGACAGAGTCGCTTTGGATTCTCTCCGTGCTGTAAAATCTCAAATTCTTCTTCTGAAAACTGAAGCCAGAGGTGCTGAAGTTTCTGCAGAACAGGAAATTGCGATTCTTCAGAGAATGATCAAACAGCGTAAAGATTCTTTTGAACAGTTTACTGCTCAGAACAGACAGGATCTGGCAGAAGTAGAGGAAGCACAGATGAAGGTCATTGAGAAATTTTTACCTAAACAACTTTCTCCTGAAGAATTAGAAGCAGAAATTAAAACTATTATTTCTGAAACCGGAGCCGAGTCTATTAAGGATTTAGGGAAGGTAATGGGAGCTGCTTCAAAAGCGTTAGCCGGAAAATCTGACGGAAAAAGTATTTCCGAGATGGTTAAAAAGCTTCTTTCATAACGGGATTCGGTTTCGGGTTTCGGGTTATCCCGAATCTCGCAAACGTTTTCTCACAACTAAAGGATATTCAACCTTTGCATATCGATTTGATTAAAGAATCCCGGGGCTTTACAGTCCCGGGATTCATTTTGGATATTTAAGTTTATTATTCAGTTCAAATTAAACTGAAAAAAAGAATATTTAACTGCGGTTTATGCCGAGTTAAATAATTTGTTAGCCTGAGGGAAAGCTGCAATTGTTTTTTTCATGGTCGTTTGTTTTTTCAGAATCATTTCAAATTTAATAAATATATTTTATTATTCCTATTTTAAATTCAATTATTTTTAAATATTGTTGAAATATTAATATTACATTAATTTTATATGACTAATCCAGCGATAGTTATTATATATTGATCAAACGTAAAGAATTGTTTAACTTTGTAGCGATAAAAAACAAAATATATGTATCCAACAGATTTAGTAATGCCTATGAAGGCTGAACTTACAGATAAAGGTTTCCAGGATTTAACTTCTCCTTCTCAGGTAGAAGAAGCTTTAAAGCAATCGGGAACTACACTATTAGTAATCAATTCAGTGTGTGGATGTGCTGCAGGAGCAGCAAGACCTGGCGTGGTATACTCTTTAACAGGAGATAAAAAGCCTGACCACTTAACAACTGTTTTTGCAGGATTTGATACTGAAGCTGTAGTAGAAGCAAGAAAACACCTTGCTCCATTCCCACCAAGCTCTCCTTGTGTTGCCCTTTTTAAAGATGGAGAATTAGTTCATATGCTGGAAAGACACCACATTGAAGGGAACCCTGCAGGGGCTATTGCCGCTAACCTTCAGGCTGCTTATGATGAGTATTGCTAAGAAACAAATAAGCTAAAAAGCAAACCGTTACAAAATATGTAACGGTTTTTTTATTTAATATCATAAAAAATTCTCTGAAAAATCAAATATTATTATATTTGTTGGAATGGCAACCAAGGCACTTTTTAATACTGTAGTCAACTGGTTTATCCGTCAAAGGATAGATCAGATACAAAACTTCATGGATCATCCCATTGAAACACAGAAGGGCATATTATTTTCCCAACTCTTTCATGCAGAAGATACGGAATACGGTAAACTACATGGATTCAATTCTATTTCGAGCTATCAGGACTTTAAGAATAAAGTTCCGATTGTTACCTACGAAGATTTTGAACCTTATATTGAAAAAGCAAGGCAGGGGCATAAAGATGTAAGCTGGCCAGGCCTCATTAAACATTTTGCCAAGTCCTCGGGAACCACCAATGCAAAAAGTAAATTTATTCCTATTTCAGCAGAAAGTCTTGAGTACTGCCATATGAAAGCAGGAAAAGATATGGTTTCTATTTACGCAAACAACCATCCTGAAAACCAGCTTTTCACCAATAAAAACCTTCGTTTGGGGGGAAGCTCAGAGCTCTATGCTGATTTTAACACCAAGTTTGGGGATCTGTCTGCCATTCTTATTGACAATCTTCCTTTTTGGGTTGAAATTACAACCACCCCAAGTAAGAAAGTTTCTCTGATGTCTGAATGGGAAAGTAAATTAAAAGCCATTACCTCAGAAGTGAAAAATGAAGATGTAGGCAGCATTCTTGGAGTACCGAGCTGGATGATGGTTCTTCTGCAGAGAGTATTGAAGGAAACGGAGGTTGGCAGTATCTCGGAGCTATGGCCTAATTTGGAGGTGTTTTTTCACGGTGGAATCAGTTTCAAGCCCTATCGGGAACAGTACCGCAATATCATCGGAAAAAACATCAATTACTACGAAATATACAATGCTTCTGAAGGCTTCTTCGGTATCCAGGACAGATCAGACAGTGATGAAATGCTTCTTATGCTTGATTATGGCATCTTTTATGAGTTTATTCCAATGGACCAGTTTCATTTTTCCAATCCGAAAGTGGTGAACCTCGAAGATGTTGAAATTGGTAAAAACTATGCCATGGTGATTACAACCAATGGTGGATTATGGAGATATTTGATTGGCGATACGGTAGTCTTCACGTCTGTTAATCCTTTCAGAATAAAAATAACGGGACGAACGAAACATTATATCAATGCGTTTGGGGAAGAACTGATGATTACGAATGTAGAATCTGCACTTTCCAGAGCTTGTGAAGCTACGGGTGCTCAGGTTACCGATTTTACAGGCGCCCCTGTTTTCATGAAAGAAAATGAAAGCGGCGCTCATGAATGGATCTTTGAGTTCAGCCATTATCCCGATAACTTAGACCTGTTTATTGATGCTTTTGATCAGCATCTGAAGACCATCAATTCGGATTATGAAGCTAAAAGATACAACAATATAACCCTGAAAAGGCCGGTGGTTCACATTGCCAAACACAACTTATTTTATCACTGGCTGGAATCTAAAGGAAAGCTTGGAGGGCAGAATAAAGTACCAAGACTGAGCAATGACAGAGAATATATAGATCCGTTACTGGAACTTAATAAGTAGATTTTTTTCAGGACAAGATACAGCATAAAAAAAACCGCAGTTTACTGCGGTTTTTTTTATTTACTTAAATCTTCTTTTACTTTTTTGGCAGCGTCTTCAACTTTTGAGGCTCCTTGTCTTGCAGCATCTTTTGCATCTTTTCCTGCTTCCTGTACCCCGCTTTTTATATCCTTTCCTACCTTATTAAGGTCCTGTTTGGTCTTGTCAGCTGTTGCATCAATCTTATCTTTCGCTTTCTGAGCTGCGTTATCAATCTTATTTCCAGCTTCATCCACCTTTGTTTTAATGTCTTCTTTTGTCTTATTGACTTTTGAACTGTCAACAATATCAGAAGGGGTCTCTGTGGTGGTAGTTGTAGTGGTGGTAACTGATCCGTCAGGATTTTCTACCTGTTCAGTTTTCTTTGTCGATTTTGTGCATGCTATTGTGAATACTGAGATCACTAATGCTGCTAAGATACTTTTTTTCATATTGTATACTTTAAATAAATGATGTTTATTATTCGGTTTTGGTTTTGGATGCAGATGATGTTTCTGAAACTTTCTGTTTCTTTTCAGCATCTGTTTTTTTCTTCTCTTCTTCCAGCTTCTTTTTGGCTTCCTTATCCAGCTCTTCTTTAAGTTTCTTTTCTTCTTCCTGAAGCTTTCTAACCTGTTTTACGGAGTCCAGATACTGTGGAGAAGACATTTTTATCTTTCTGGCAATATCTACAGAAACGGCACCCGTAGAAAATGAATCTATTGCCGTTGTATCATACTGTATTTTAACTTCCTGTTCATTACTAAAGCCCGCAGATTCTTTTTTGGAACATGCGATGAACAGAATAATAAAAACAAAAGCAGCAAACCCTAAATTTTTCATGGAACTAATTTAGCAGAAATTCTGCAATTACAGGATAATGATCCGATAATTTCACAGATTGATCTACTTTATAGCTTAGAGGAATAATTGATTTTGATGTAAAGATATAATCTATTCGCAAAGGTACCTTATAGTCATGAAAACTACTTGCACTTCCTTTTCCCGCAACCAAAAAGGCATCCTGAAGATCTTTCCCTAAATTATAATATTCATAAGAATTGGGAACAGAGTTAAAATCTCCTGCTAAAATAACAGGATAGGGAGATAAATCTATTATCTTTCTTATTTTCTTAACCTGATCTTCATGGGCTTGAAAAGTAGGAATCATGTGGGATAGAAGAGCGGATATATTTCCGGCACCAAAAGCATCAAGCTTCGTAAACATTGATTTATGAAGCCGGAAGGGTTCCAGGTATACATTGACAATCCGTACAATTTTTCCATTGATATCTATATCTGCATAGAAAGAATTGCCTCTTGCTTTCTCTTCAATAATTTCAGCCTGACGTACTATTTTATGTTTCGTTTTAAGGATAACCGAAGGATATTTTACAAGATCCTGTCTTAATTCACGGTTGGTATCTTTCTCCTGAACCAGGATAATATCTGCATTTTGCTCTTTAATATAATTTTTCACCTTATCCCATCCATAATCTCCATATTTTACATTAAAGGTTAAAACCTTGATATCTCTTATGGTCTTTACATTCTCTACTTTTGGAGAAAAATTAACCCATCTTCTTATTGGGTTATAGAATAGAAAAATTCCTAAAGCAAAAGCTATTGCCACTTTTTGCTTTTTAAAAATCCATACCACTGTAAGAATAATATACGCGAACATCAGATATGGGAAACCCAGAGAAAGAAGATTAAGGTTCCCAAAAATATTTGGAGGAACCCATGCATTTCCCAACGTGCATAGCAATAAAACAGCAATAACAATATGTATAAATAGCAGTATCTGGTTCGGCTTCATGAAAAAATGGTCTTGGTACGTATTTTTTTTAAGCAAAAACCCTACCAAGCACCCATATTTAACTTTTTTTATGATTATTTACTACCTGAAGAAAACTCAGAAATGACAGGATAATGGTCTGAAAAACTGACAGAACGGTCCACTGCATAGGAAACAGCCTTCACAGACGGAGAAGAAAAAATGTAATCAATCCTTATAGGAAATTTATAATCATGGAAGCTGGTAGCACTTCCTTTTCCGGCATTTACAAATGCATCTTCAAGTCCGGATGACAGGTGGTAATACTCATAAGAATTGGGAACCGAATTAAAATCTCCAGCCAGGATCACAGGATATGGTGAGCTTTCAACAGCATTTTTAATAAGCTCAACCTGTTTTTGATGGATTTTAAAAGTAGGAATAAGCCTTTTTACAATATCCTTCATCTTTTGCTCATTGGCATCAGAATTTCCGTTAAGGGTCACCATCTCTCTTTCAAACTTAAAGGGATGAAGATAAACATCCACAAACCGATATACTTTTCCTTTTATCTCAATATCAGCCTGTATTGCCGGTGGAATTTCACTTTTTTCCGGAAAATCAAGTTCTTTACTATCCAGCACCTTGTGTTGCGTAAGGATCGTTCCCACTCCCGAAAAATTCACTCTTTTATAATCTTCAAGGTATGGAAAATCTCCTCCTCTGCCTTCCTGTAAAAGTATGACATCTGCTTCCTGAGATTTTAGATACTTTCCGATATCCTCTTTTCCCATAATTCCTCCCTTCACGTTAAAGGAAACTATTTTAATATCTGCTTTCTCTTCTTTATCAGAAGAAAAATTAATGATCCTTTGTATCGGACTGATAAAAACGAATCCCACCAGCATGAATACAAAAGCCCTCTTTTTCCAGCTGAATATCCAAAAAGCAGTCATCAGAATATAGGCAATCATTAGGATAGGAAACCCTAACGAGAGCAAATTAAACCATGGAAATATCTTAGGCGGAACATAGGCATTCAGTAAAGAAGCCAATAAAAGGAACAAAATTCCTACGTGCAGAATCAGTACTATAAGTCGAAAAATCTTCACAAAGCAGCTTTAATTAAATCTGTATAAATGTTTTCTCCAGTTTCTGGCCAATAGCCATCCTACCAAAGCTCCTCCAACGTGAGCTAAATGGGCAATACCTCCTCCATTTCCTGAAACACCAAGATATATGGAAACAACAACAATAATAGGCAGTAAATACTTTACCTTAATAGGAACAGGAATAAACATTATTCCAATTTTCGAATCCGGATATAATGTGGCAAATGCCGCCACTACTCCAAAAATTGCACCGGAAGCCCCCATCATACGTGATTTTAATAACCCATAATACTCACTTGATAATGCCAGCCCCTCAGCCGTTGTGGCACTAATTCTCTGATCTCCTGAATAATTGAGTGCCGCTTTAGGATAAATTTCCGAAGCATTTAATCCCAAACTTTGTAAACCTGAAATAATCTGTTGTGCTTCAACAAAATTCCAAAGGTTAAATAAGAAAAATGCACCTAACCCACTTGCAAAATACAATATCAGGTATTTTTTTTCTCCCAGTGTTTGTTCCAAAATTGGCCCAAAACTGAATAGAGTAAACATATTGAATAAAATATGCATCAGTCCGCCCGGCTCATTAAACGGAGCATGCATGAACATGTGCGTGATAACCTGCCAGGATTTAAAATTGGGAGAGAAAGGATAGAACCCCGAAAGTGTATCGTATAAATTAAAAAACAAGAAATTGGATATCAAATAAACAATAATATTAATAATGATAAGATTTCTTGTAATCGGTGGTATATTGTTAAACATATTTTTTAAAATTTGTTTTTAAAATCATTAAACGGAACTTCATAGAAACATCTTTTTCCGTCCGGTAAAAATTCTGGGAACCCTAATGCTGTAAAATCTTTAATAAGCTGCTCCGCATCTTTTTTATAAAGGAAATCAAATCTTGACTTCGAATGCATTTTGGCCCATTGATTCTGATAATACTGCATGAATTCTTCTTCTGTTTTATATTCCAGTATTTCAAAAAGGTTCTCCAGAAACTTCATAGCCTGTGTTTCTTTCAGCCCTTCGGGAAGTGAATCTATTCTCAGTACACTTTCATGAGCAATTTTCATGTCAAACCCTAGTTCGGGAAGATATTTTTTGATAGAATTATATTTATTCTTTTCTATTTCGTTCATGTGATACTCCAGAGAAAACAGGAGGGCATGGCTGTTGGTATTGGATTTCTTTGATGCTGATTTATTATTGCTTTCAGAAACCACAAGCCTGTGCATTCTTCCAAGATCCAGCATCAGCGTCATATCTCCTTTATTGAACACCCAGTATCCGTTGGGAAGCCTCATCAGGTCTTCATCAAAATCTTCATCTTCAAATAAATTGATTTTTGAAGGTTCTGCTGTAATATTCTGGCTGTACATTTCCGTAAGATTCTGAATCTCCTCCGGAAGTACAATATTTCTTTCTTCCAAAAACGGATTATAGTCTTTATCAACAATAATTTCAGGCATTTTTATAACTCCTCCGCCGCCGTTTCCTTTACTGGGAATAGGTTTATTCATCATTTCGTCTAAATCCGGATCTCTGTCAAAATCAAGACTTGGAGAAACATTATAAATTCCCAACGATCTTTTTATCGTGGAACGAAGCAACGCAAAAATAAGATGCTCATCTTCAAACTTTACCTCAGTTTTCTGTGGATGTATATTAACATCTATTTTTTCAGGGTCCAGCTCCAGATAAAGAAAAAATGATGGAACATATCCCGGTAAAAGCAATCCTTCAAAAGCTTCCTGAACTGCTTTATTGAAGTAAGGACTCTTGAAATATCTTCCATTCACAAAAAGAAACTGTTCGCCTCTGTTTTTCTTGGCTCCTTCCGGTTTTGCTACAAACCCATGAAGCTTACACCAGATAATATCTTCTTTGATAGGAATAAGCTGGGGCTGCAGTTTTCTTCCGAAAATATCTACAATACGCTGCATCTGGCTCCCTTTTCTGAGTTTGAAAACCGGTTCATCATCATGAAACAACGAAAACTCCAATCCTTCATGTGCCAATGCAACACGCTGAAATTCATCGATTACGTGCCTGAATTCAATATTATTATTTTTCAGAAATTTTCTTCTGGCAGGGACGTTATAAAATAAATTCTTCACTAAAAAATTGGATCCGTCCGCCGTTTGTATCGGGTCCTGAAACTGAAAAACCCCACCTTCAAGGTAAATATTGGTTCCAATGGATGCGTTTTTCTGCTTTGTTCTCAATTCAACCTGTGAAACGGCCGCGATGGAAGCCAGCGCTTCACCCCGAAATCCTTTTGTAGCAATTTTAAAGATATCTTCCGTTCCCCTGATTTTGGATGTAGCATGTCTTTCAAATGCCATTCTGGCGTCTGTTTCAGACATTCCTTTTCCATCATCCACTACTTGAATCAGGTTTTTCCCGGCGTCCCTGAGAATCAGTTCGACCTTAGACGCATCTGCATCAATAGCGTTCTCCAAAAGCTCCTTCACAATGGATGCAGGCCTCTGCACCACTTCTCCTGCTGCAATCTGGTTAGCTACATGATCCGGTAAAAGTTGAATAATATCTGACATAAAAAAACGTAAATCAACTTACAAAAATAGACAATGAAATTGGGAATTAAAACATTAAAAGAGGGAATTAATATTTAATTATCAACATTTCAACAATGCAGCTTTTTACAGACTGAGCCTCAAACCATTCACTACAGCAGTTTTATATAAAGATCAATCCCCTATTGTTCTTACACAAATAGAGGATTGATTCACAGCTAGTTTATACAAAAAAATTAATAGTGATATTTATTTATCATTTCACATTCAGTCTTCAAAGGCCAGTTTTCTTTTCTTTTCTCTTTCCGGAATTCCGTGGATCTTCTCATACAGATAAGCCAGAAGGTTGGGCTTTTTATAAATCCTGTTGTATCTGTATTTGGTATTAAAATGTCTCACATGAATTTTATAAGCATCGTATCCTATCACAATTAAAAGACACAAGCTGATCACATAAAACACTCTGAATTCCAGATAATAATAAGTAAGCCCCGAGAATACTGCTCCTAAGACATAGGCAATCATAATACTCAAGAGTAACTTTGCCCTCCCGATCAGCTCACCGTTTTTTCTATATTTTTTTTGGGTAAACATAGAAACCAGAATTCCCAGGTCGGTAGTTGTTCCGGTAAGGTGAGTTGTTTTTACTGAAAAGTTTGAGATACTGGCCGTTAAGCCATTCTGAAGACCTGTAGCAAAAAGCATTAATGCGACCAGATATTCTGTTTCTTCCAAAGTTTTCTGATAATAAAACTGTCCGTATACTCCTACGAAGAGAAGACATATAATTTCCAATACAATTGGCATGGAATGGGCAAAATACTTGCTTTTTTTATTGAAATTAATGACAATAAAATTGGATAGAAAGCTTCCGAAGAAGAACAAAAAGATCCATCCGGCCACTATTCCCACCTGTGCCCAGTTGGCCTTGCTGATTTCTGCCGCCAAAACAGCGTAATGTCCCGTTACATTCGATGTAAAAGAGAGAAATATTAATAGGGATGCTATATTTATAGTACCTGCTGTAAATGCAGTCAGCGTCCCCAATCTGATATTATCCCCCAGTGTCCTGCTGTTACTATAATTTCTTAACATTTTTTTATTTTTTTTAATTTGTGTTTATTTTAGACCTCTACAAAGATCTCTGCAAGCCTTCCTCTTTCCGGAAGCCTTTCTCTAACCTCAACGGCAATTTCACGAGACTTCAGGTCTTTGCAATTCCTGATATAAGGAATAAGATCAAACTTTCCTTTACCCTTGCTCTTAATAGACGAAGAATAATAAGCTTCTTCTATATTCCCTGCACTCACGTATTGATTGAATGTTCTCTGAAAGCTTCCTGTAAAAACATCACAAATGATTTTATTGACCAGATGAGGATATTTATTCTTCACGATTCCATAAGCATCGCAAAACTCTGCCGGCCTGATCTTATTGAAAATGGATGTTTTGGTATTGAATAAAAGATCTCTGATAGAATCTCCGGAATCATATCCTGAGGTAAGAAGGATATCATATTGGTTTTCGTCATTCGCGGCTTCTTTCTCTTTTAGCACTTTTTTCAATATGTTTAATGACTCAAGAGAGTAATCCGTTGCAATTAAAATTGTTTTAGCCATGTTCTTTTATTTTGTTTTGTGTTTATCTTTTTTGATGATACAAAACTAGAACGACCAAATTAGAAGGTCCTTGGAATGGAATTAAAATGTGATTAAAGAGATTAAAATGAGATTAGAAAATTGTTAAGAGAAATTAATCTGAGAGAAAGGTAAATTAACAACAACAATAATAAAACAATGATAATCAATTAATTATACAGATCACCTGAAAATTCAGGTTTAAACACCTTCTTTCTGTGTGCTGTAGAAATTAGGGAAACGCATCTGAACCGTAGTTCCCTGATTTTCGTGCGAGCTTACAATCAGCTCACCGTGATGCATTCTTACGATATTTCTCGCCAGTGGAAGCCCAATTCCATAGCCTTCATAATTGTTGGTATTGGAAGCCCGGAAGAACGGATCGTAGATTTTATTCATTTCTACCTCCGGAATCCCGATTCCATTATCCTTTACAATAATATAGACATCTGTATCTGTGGCCCCTAAAGAGACTTTTACCTGCTGAAAATTAGAATATTTACAGCCATTACTGATGATATTGGCTACTGCAAGATGCAGCAACTGCTCATTCCCCTGTACTTTCAGTTTTTTAGGATTATCAGGGAGCATACTGATATCGAGATATATATTATTCCTGGAATCTATTCTTCGTAGTGTTTCAATTACATCCCACAGCAGCTGGTCAATTCTTACCTTATCCATTTTCTGGATCTTGCCGTCAAATCCGGTTTGGGCAATCATTAATAAAGCTTTGATCTTTTTATCCAGTTTTTCTGCCTCATCAAGGATGATTTCCAGCGTTTCCTTATATTCTTCAGCGGTTCTGTTGATGGAAAGTGCTACATCCGCTTCTCCCATAATGGAAGTCAGCGGCGTTCTCAATTCATGGGAGACATTGCCAATCAGATGGTTCTGGGTTTCAAAAGAGGTTTCAATCCGGTTGAGCATATCATTGAAAGTGTCTACCAGTTCATTCAGCTCCTTGTTATCCGGTTGAGATTCCAACCTTAAGTGAAGGTTTTCAGAACTGATTTCTTTTACTTTTCCCGTAATTTTTAAGATCGGCCGGAACAGTGTCTTGGATAAATAAAAAGAAAAAATCATACTGAAGAACAATGAAAGCACAATACAGGTGAGCAATGTTCTTTTTAAAAAACCAAGATAATAGACCACATAATGGTTCTTGGCAGAAGCAATAGCGATATAGTCTTTATCGTCGTATCTGAAAGTCTGGCCAATATAATAGAATTCCTTATCATTATAATTGGCTTCCCCCTGCTTGATAATATTTTTAAAAAAATAAGATGGAATATGAACTTCCTGGGATATCTTCTTGAAATTGGAATCTGTAGGGACTGCAAAAACATAATCTTTTTCCATGGGAAGCTCTTCATCATTCAGGCTACTGAGGACATAGTTTTCCGGAAGATCAAGATGGTCTTTGCTTTTTTCTATCTGCACAATAGTTGCTGTACGGATCTTCAGCAGTTCATAAAATCTCTGATGTGAAAAATTAACGATCGAAAAATAAACCAGCCCACTGAAAAGCAATATAATGACAGTAAAAACCAGCATTAAAAGCACCATTGTTTTGGTCTGATTTGTGATCACTTTATTAAACATTCATTACGATTTTTTCAGGACGTAACCCATTCCTATTACTGTATGAATCAACTTATTGTCATCCTGGCTATCCAGTTTTTTCCTTAAGTAATTGACATAGACATCTACCACATTGGTTCCCAACTCATAATTGACGCCCCATACTGCATCCAGAATTTCCGCTCTGGAGATTACCTTTTCCGGATTCGTAAGGAAATAGACTAATAATTTATATTCAGTAGAGGTAAGGGTAATTTCTTCCCCTCCACGGGTTACTTTTTTTGTATAGTCGTTCACGATAAGATCAGAAAACTGAAATACATGCTCGTTATCCAGTTCCGGCTCAACTGTCTCCTGCGGTCCATTGTTGTTACTTCTTCTTAACAAAGATTTCACACGGGCTACCAGTTCAATGAATTTAAATGGCTTTACAAGATAATCATCGCCTCCGCTTTCTAATCCCAGCACAATATTTTCAGAAGTTCCCAATGCCGTTAAAAACAGAATAGGAACGCTCTGATTGGTTTTCCGGATCTCCTTACAGACATCCAGCCCATTCATTTCCGGAAGCATAATATCTAAAATCACCAAATCGAAATCATTTGCCTGAACCAGCTGTACTCCGGTACGCCCGTCAAAAGCGACAGAAATTTCATATCCGTTTTCCTGAAGTCCCTTTTTAATAAAAGACACCACGCTGGTTTCGTCTTCGATAAGAATAATTTTTTTCATAAATGAAATAACGAGTTTTACAAAAATAGGGAAATTTTGGGATGAACAAAATTGCTCTTCTCCCCTCAATAATAATTTTAAATGAATTGAGACCCTTCCTTATCCAACCTACATAGAATAATACTACCTTTGTTTTTCATATAATGACGAAAATAATTTAGGTTAAATTGAATACAGCATGAATGACTTTTTAATAGGTATCGGCAAGCGATTAAAGGATATTAGAAAAAAGAATAATTTAACCATTAATGAACTGGCATTCAAAGCCAATGTAAGCAATGGCCTTGTTTCCAGAATCGAAAACGGGAGAACAATACCTTCTCTTCCGGTGTTACTTGACCTCATCCAGTCCTTGGAAATTGATGCAAGCTATTTCTTTGAAGGGGTAGAGAAAAAATCCCATGCAAAATTCATTTATGTGCCAAAAGAAAGCCAGCAGCTCATAGAAAAAGAAGTGGAAGCTGAAGGTTTCAAGTATATGCATATCTTCAGTAAAAGTCTTCATTCTTTAGGTTTTGAAGCGGTATTGCTGACTCTTGAACCTAATTCTAAAAGAGAAAAAGTGATCACAGATGCCTGGGAGTTCAAATTCGTCCTGAAAGGTGAAGTAAAATATGTTATTGATAATGAAGAGATCATTTTAAAAGAAGGCGATTCTTTATATTTTAACGGAAAATTTCCACACGTTCCTGTAAGCATCAGCGATGAAAGCTGTGTAATGCTGGTTCTCTATTTTTATACTGCATAGATTTTCACAGCTTCATGTAACACAAAACCTTACCTTCTGTTTCTAATATTATAAAGAAGTGAAGGTGGAAATATTTTCTCTTTACTTCCCATCCTCCATTTCTTACGAGGTTATATAAGCTTGTACCCTAACCTGTTCTCCGTTTTGTTCTTTCAACTTCTAAAGTTGACAAGCAAAAGTTTACTATTTGTAAACTTCTAGTTTTCTTATTTTGGGTAAAATGAACGTAATGTTAATCAAAAACACCCTTCTCATATTCCATTTAAAAATTAAATAAAAACATCAAAGCAACCTCATAAATACATTAAAATAAATAGTTTAATATAAAGACTAAATCAAAATATTCTTTTATACAAATATTTTTAAGGTAAAATAAAAGTAACAAACAGCCTTGATTTATTAAACAATACTTAACACCAAATATTTATATATATTAAAATTATTAGCGTGATTTGCATAAAAAATTTAATATATGTAAAAATGAGAACAAACTTAGAGAAATTACTAACCCTTGCTTCTGTCTGTATTGTCACTTCTGTTGCAGCACAAAAGCAGCTCATTATAGGAACTGTTCTTGATAACAGCCAGCCCCTTCCCGGCGCCACTGTAAAAATAAAAGGTCTATCTAAAAATATAACGACTGATATTGACGGAAAATTTACGATCAATGATATTAAAGAAGGTCAGTACAATTTACAAATTACCTACATAGGATATGAAACAGCAGACATTATTATTACACTAAAGCCTGATCAAACTGTAGATCTAGGAACCGTTATGCTTTCTCAGCCCCGAAAAAATATTGATGAAGTTGTGGTTACCGGTACTTTGAAAAATACAGAAGCAAGAGCTTTAAATCTTCAGAAAAATGCAATCAATATCACCAATGTCATTGCATCAGACGGAATTGGAAAACTACCGGACAGAAATGCTGCAGAAACCGTACAGCGCGTACAGGGAGTCTCTATCGAAAGAGACCAGGGAGAAGGAAGATTTGTTTCATTAAGAGGACTTCCTCCTTTCTGGGCCTCCACGACCATCAACGGAAACAGGCTTCCCACCGCAGAGGAAGAAACAACTTCCAGAGCTACAGCATTTGATTTTTTCCCTACAGAACTGATATCTTATGTACATGTCAATAAGTCATTTACCCCGGATATGGAAGCAGATGGAATTGGCGGCGGTGTTAATTTTATTACCAAGACTCCTCCCATGAAAACAGAGTTTAAAGCAACATTGGGGAGCGGTTATAATGCCAAAGCAGATAAAGGAGTTTATAATATCGGGCTTTTGTATGGCGGAAGAACAAAGGATAAAAAGTTCGGATACCTATTCAATTTTGCCCATTTCATCAGAAACTGGTCTACTGACAATTTTGAAGCAAGAAGAAGTGGTAACGAAGGGGTTTTCAGAATGGAGCTTCGGGATTACAACGGCGTAAGGAAGACAACCGGAATTAATGCTGCCTTTGAATATGTTCTTTCCCCAAAAAACACCCTCTATGTAAAAGGAATGTACGGCACCTTGTCTGATGATGAAACACATTATAAACACAGGATTCGCTTTGATAAATTCAGCAGTACAAATAATACGGCAAGAGTAGAACTTCAGAACATCCACAACTTACTGATCACAGAGCTTACCTCTGTTTCATTAGGGGGAATTCATAAGTTAAATAAAGGAAAAATCGACTGGGATCTTTCTTATTATGACAATCAGTTCAAGTATGGGAATATCCCCGATAAGCAAAACAACTCTTACTATGTCATCAAATATACCCAATCTGGAGTAGGTATTAACCCCGATTATATTTCTGATCACGGGAATGGCCCAAGAGCCTACTGGAAAGCCGATGGTGGAAAATTGGATTACAAAAACCCTGATGCCTTATTTGGTTTCTACAGCGATCCTAATTTTAAAATGGATGCTTCACAAATGAAATTTACAGACCTTGAATTTTATAAAGTTTTTGTTCAGGAAAAAGATAAGATTGTTGCAGCCTTTAACCATGAGATTAATACTTCTGATAAATTAACCCTGAAATATGGTTTTAAGTACAGGGATAAAGAACGTAATGCAAGGTTTTCAGATATTTTTTACACCTGGAACGGCGGAACGGCTCCTCTTTTATCAGATTATTCCCAATTTATTACTTCACAGCCAAACGGAACCAAATATCTCAGTGAAATGAATGCACACATCGGAAATACTTTCGGTCCGGTACTTTCTACCTCGGGAATGAACCAGTTCTGGTTTGACAGTCAAAAAAACCTGAAGATCAATACTGCTGATTCCGAGGCTTTAGAATATAACAAAGCGTTGGGAAGAAATTTTGATGTCCTGGAGAAACATGCCGATGCATTTGGAATGGCAACCTATAAAGTGAATGATAAGATTATGGTTTTAGGAGGAATAAGATTTTCCAACACCAATACCAAAGTAAAGGGCTATAGTGTGATCGATGATGTACTGACCCCTGTTGAAAATACTAAAAACTACCTGGCCGTTCTTCCCATGATCCATGTAAAGTATGCATTAAATGATAAAACGAATCTTCGTTTTGCTGCTACGAGAACTTTCTCGAGACCTAACTTCGGAGATCTTACGCCAGGAGGAACCTATAGTGAAGCGGATAATGAATTCAAGGGTGGAAACCCCAACCTCAATCCAACATATTCATTAAACTTTGACCTGATGGGAGAATATTATTTCTCCAATGTAGGGATTCTGAGCGGTGGTGTTTTCTATAAATCCATTACAGATCCTATTTTCCAGGATTCATTCATTGGAAATTATAACGGGATCAACGGGGTCCAGTTTACAGCCCCAAACAATGGAAAGGCAGCATGGCTGGGCGGTATTGAACTGGGAATCAATAAGAGGTTTGATTTCCTTCCGGGTTTCCTTAAGTATTTTGGAGCTCAGGTGAATGCCACTTTTATGACATCAGAAATGGAGAAGCCAAGCGGAAGAAAGGTAAAACTTCCTTATCAGGCCAAAGAACTCTATAACATACAGCTCTTCTTTGAGAGAAAAAGCTTCAATGCAAGACTTGCTTACAATTATAAGGGAAAATATGCTGTAGAATATGCTGAGGATGATCGTAATGACTCTTATTATGGTAAATACAGCAGCCTGGACTTCGGAGGTTCTTACCAGCTTACTAAACATCTGAGTCTGTATGCGGATATCAACAACATCCTCAATAAACCTCTGATCTATCATTTCGGACAAAATGAAGACCGTCCCGAACAGGTGGAATATTATGGGGTAAGATGTAACCTTGGAATAAAACTGAACTTCTAAACCCAAATAATGGCCAGAACAATCAATCCTAAGACACTGGTAACACTGAAAGCTGCTTTTGCCGCTTTTGGTGTTTACTTCTGCATGTACGGTTTCAGAAAACCTTTTACCGTAGCCTCTTTCGAAGAACTATCTTACTTCGGAGTAGATTATAAAATCCTGATTATCATTGCCCAGGCTGTAGGGTATTTTATTTCGAAATTCATTGGAATTAAATTCATTTCTGAACTAAAACCTGCAAAAAGGCTGCATTATTTATTTTCCTTTATTGCCATAGCAGAACTTTCTTTATTAGGGTTTGCAATTATTCCTGCTCCTTATAATATTCTTTTTATGTTTCTCAATGGTATTCCGCTGGGAATGATCTGGGGTATTGTTTTTTCCTACATAGAAGGCCGTAAAACAACTGAAATTATCGGATTATTTCTGTGCTCAAGCTTTGTGATTTCTTCAGGGTTTACAAAGTCGGTAGGAAAGTTTCTGATGGATACATTTGCTATTTCAGAATTCTGGATGCCTTTTTCTGCCGGGCTTATTTTTATTGTCCCTTTGCTTATTTCAGGAATTCTTCTGGAAAAAATTCCAAAACCTACTGAAGAAGATATTCAGCTTAAAAGTAAAAGAAAGCCTCTTAACGGAAAAGAAAGGAAAGAGCTTATCCGCCAGTTTTTTATCCCTGTTGTCTGCATTATTTTTCTTTATATCTGTTTAACTGTTTTAAGGGATTTCAGAGATAATTTTAACCGCGAGATCTGGGACGGTCTTCACTTTACATTTGACAGTTCTGTATTTACATTGACAGAAATCCCCATTGCCATTATGGTTCTTTTGATTTTAAGCTGTATGGTAAAGGTTAAAAACAATAAAAAGGCTTTTGCTTATTATCACTATATCCTCTTTGCCGGAATTTTAACGGTGGGGCTTTCCACCTATCTCTTCCAACAGAATTCACTATCTCCGTTTTTATGGATGACGATCTCCGGATTTGGAATGTATATCTGCTATATTCCTTTTAATGGAATTTATTTTGACCGGATGATTGCCGCATTTGATATTAAAGGCAATGTAGGCTTTCTGATCTATACGGTAGATTCCTTTGGGTATCTGGGAAGTGTTCTGATCTTACTGTATAAGAATTTCGGTTCTGCGCAGACTTCGTGGCTCAGCTTTTATATCAGTCTGAATTATATCATTACAGTCAGTGTTTTAATTCTTTCGGTTATTGCCTTTCTGGCTTTTAAAAAAAAGGCAAAACCCAATTCTAATTCTAATCAATACATCAATTTCGATACTTCGAAAATCTTATAAATTATAGTAAAATGAAAACAAAATTTGATTTACTCATTGTGGGAGGCGGAATCTTAGGAACATTCCATGCCTATCATGCCCTGAAGAAAAATCTGAAAGTAGCTTTACTGGAAAGAAATGCGCTGCCTCAAGGGGCAACGGTAAGAAACTTTGGACAGGTAGTGCCATCTGGAATGGATCTTAAATGGCAGAATTTCGGGAGAGAAAGCCTTGCTATATATAATGAACTTCATGCTCAGGCAGACCTTACTATCAGGCAAAACGGCTCTGTATACATTGCTTCTGATGCTGAAGAGCTTCAGCTTATTGAAGAACTCTATGAAATCAACAGAAACAACGATTATGAATCTGTTTTATTATCTAAAAATGACTGTATCAAGAAGTTTGACGGCCTACGCTCGGATTATTGCAAAGGAGGGTTGTTCTTTCCCCAGGAGCTTTCTGTAGACTCTGCAGATATGATTGTAAAACTTCACAAGCTTTTACAGGAAAAAATGGGGCTGGAGATCTTCTACAACACCACAGTTATTGAAACAGGTGAAGATGACCGGAAATGTACTGTGATCACTGCTGAAGGAACAGAATTTTCTGCTTCCCGGATTATCATCTGCGGGGGACATGAATTTAAAACATTATACCCTAAAGTATTCAATGAAAGCGACCTGGAAGTAAGCAAACTGCAGATGCTGCAAACCAAACCTCAGGGAATTTATTCTCTTCAGGGAAATATTCTTACCGGACTTTCCGTCAGAAGATATGAATCATTCAGTGAATGTCCTTCTTTTCAAAAAATCAAATCATTGGAAAATCCTCATTCATTTGAGAAGAAATATGGTGTTCATATTCTTTTTAAGCAAGCTCTTGACGGCTCTATCATTCTTGGTGATTCCCATGAGTATGCTGATGCTAAAAATGCGGACGACCTTGGATATGATCTCAATATGGAAATTGATGAATTCATGATCCATGAAGCAAAAAAAATAATTGACCTTCCTACGTATGAAATTCAGAGAAGATGGTTTGGAGTGTATTCCCAGTGCAAGATGAAAGATATTTTCGAATACAGCCCCTCTCCGAATATCCACATTATAACGGGAATCGGAGGAAAAGGAATGACCGGAAGCGGAGGGTTCTCCAAGTTTAACATAGAAAAAATTTACGCATAAAAATTCAATGAAAAATATAGAATTACTGGTTCTGGATATGGCCGGAACAACAATTGATGAGGACAATGTAGTGTATAAAACCTTAACAGAGGCTGTCAACAGCCACGGTTATTCTGTGAGCCTGGAAAAAGTTCTTAGAACCTGCGCCGGAATGGAAAAGCTGGAGGCCATCACAAGTCTTTTGAAGGATATTAAGGGTAATGGAAATGATGCCCCTTTTATTTTTGAAAACTTTTCCGAAAAATTAAAGGAAGCTTACCGTGATCTTGATGTAAAACCCATCAACGGTACAGAAAATTTTCTTCTTACCATGAAAGCCCAAAACAAAAAAGTGGTTCTCAATACAGGATATACCGCTGAAATTGCCCAACAGCTGTTAGATAAATTACAGTGGAAAGAAAACGTACATTTTGATGCTCTGATCACTGCTGATGATGTTTCAGAAAGCAGACCGAGTCCGGAGATGATCAATCTGGCTATGAAAAAATTCAATATCACGGAACCCAAAAAGGTCTTAAAGGCTGGTGATTCCGTGATTGATATTGAAGAAGGAAAAAATGCAGGATGCGGGCTAACCATCGCCGTGCTTTCCGGTGCCCAAAGCAGAACAGAGCTGGAGAAAGCAAAACCTGATTATATCCTAAATACAATCTCTGAAGCTGAACATATTCTTTAACAACTTCTTTTTCAACTTTATGTAATACAAACGGCACAAGTGTTTTGTGTCGTTTGTTTTTTAATAAGTAAAAAGTGAACCGCTCCGTCATCACTCCGGAAAAGGGGGAATTTTAGTTCCTTCGATTGGCTATTTATAAAAAATGTTTGATTTTCTACTTATTGAGATTACATTTTATAAACTATTTACTTATCAATTAATTAATTTTCTGTTTACATATATTTACAAATAGTAAACTAATTTTACAATATTTAAAAATAAATTACTATTTGTAAACTTTTCATTAAATCCTTATCCCATGAAAACAAAACTATTCTCAATGGCTGTTGTGATGAGCTGCTTCCTTGGAGCTCAGACCAAAAAAGTTCTTTTTATTGGTATCGACGGATGTCGGGCAGACGTCATGATGTCTGCCAATACTCCAAACATCAAGAGCCTCATCAACCAGTCTATTTATTCTCTTGACGGGCTTTGCGCTGCCACTACATGGAGCGGAAACGGATGGAGCACCATGCTTACTGGCGTTTGGCACCCCAAACATAATGTGCAGGATAATAATTTTACCAATCCCAATTATGTAAATTATCCTGACTTTTTGACGAGAGCAGAAAGCCACAACCCCAATCTAAGAACAATTTCCCTGGCACATTGGGCGCCTATTAATGATAAAATTATTCAGAATGCAGATGTGAAGTCTAATCTGGCAACGGATCTTGCTGTGAAAAACGCAGCAGTCAATGCGCTGCAAAATGACAACCCTGATATTCTGTTTGTAGATTTTGATGATGTAGACCATGCAGGGCATTCTTATGGCTTTTCTTCAGCTGTTCCGCAATATGTATCTTCTATTCAGACCACAGATTCATATATCGGAGAGATTGTGAGCGCGATGAAAAACAGAAACAGTTATCAAAATGAGGATTGGCTGGTTGTTTTAACTACAGATCACGGTGCGGTAGACAGCTCGCATGGCGGGGGAAACCTTTCGGAGAGAAATATTTTTACCGTGTATTCCAATCCAGGATTTACTCCTCAGCAGATCAGTAAAACGGTTTTAGAGTCCAATAAAACTTTCAATCAGCTGAGTCTCCCGGCTGGAACTTATGCAAAGCCAACAAATCAGAATCTTTTCAACTTTGGAGCGAACCAGGATTTTACCATTGAATTTTGGGTGAAACCCAATGCTGCCTATTCCAGCGACCCTGTCATGATTGGGAATAAAAACTGGGCCAGCGGAAAAAACAAAGGGCTTGTGGTCTCAGGATATTCCGGGCAGACCTTTAAAATGAATATTGGTGATGGAACAAACAGAATTGACCTGGTAGGAGGAAAGGTAGAAACCAATAAGTGGAAGCATATTGCCGCCAGTTTTGATAGAGACGGCCTTGTCACTTTATATGAAGATGGTGTTCCGGTCACTTTTGCCAATATGAATACCATCGGAAATATTGATTCCGGTCTTCCATTAACGTTAAATCAGGATGGAACCAACACGTATGGACTCAACCTTCCCGCGTCTTATAAAGACATCAGAATCTGGAAATCTGCTCTTCCGAATAATGTAATCGTTAACTGGGCCCATCAGGATATTACCCCTTCACATCCTTATTATTCTCAGCTGCTGGCCAACTGGAAGTGTGATCATACCTCAGGAAATACCATCACAGATTCAGGTCCCAATTCCAATCACATGACCATAACAGGATCTCCGGCTTATAGTGTCAATACCTCTGGTAGTTTTAAAATCTCTGACTACACCTCTACAACAAGAGAAACAGATCATTTTCCAACGGTACTGAACTGGTTGTGTATTCCGGTACAATCCATTTGGGGAATTGATGGGATAAACAGAATTCCAGTTTGTTCAAACGGTGTTTTAGGAGCTAAAGAAATAAGGAGAAATACTGATGATTTCACCATCTATCCCAATCCTGCTTCAGCAAGCATAACTATCCTATACACCTCTGAAGATAAGGAATCTAAGGCAGAAATCATTGATGCTAAAGGAATGATTATTTCAAGTCTTCATTTGAAATCTTCCAATGGGTATTACAACGAAAAAATAAATATTGAACCCCTTCCGGCTGGTATATACTTCATTAAACTTAGCGGAAGTAAAAACTCACTGACAAAGACCTTCATTAAGAAATAACAGTAAAGCAATTAGATTTAATTTTTGATATTAGAACTCGGATATAATGTCCTTGTTCTAATATTTTTTTTTATCAGTTTTTAAAATCTAATTCCATCTGTACATCCACACGGTCATATCCCGCATTGGTAACCGGCATATGCTTAAATCCAAGTTTTTCGTACAGTTTTATGGCTGGAACCAGAATTGAATTGGTTTCCAGAAACACTTTCTCAGCCTTTAGCTCCCTAGCTTTCTCTATTAAAGTATTTCCCAGCAGATATCCAATTTTCTTTCCCTGTGCTTTTGGACTTACTGCCATTTTTGAAAGTTCAAAAATAAGGGGCTCATTACTGTTTCTTACTAATGCACATGTTCCCACGGCTTCTCCATTAAGCAGGGCAAAAGCAATATGACCTCCTTTCTGCAAGATATGTTCTTCAGGATAATCCAGCAGTTTATAATCACCGGGCTCCATCACAAAGAAATTACTGATCCATTCTTCATTTAAAGCTCTGAAAGCTTCTTTATATTGAGATTCATAGGCTATAATTTGTACTTCATTATTGATATCATTCATCTCTATGGGTGTATTAAATTTTATTTTTTATCATTTTACCAAGTTTCTCCAGGTCACTTTCTACACGGTCTGTCCATTCCAGGGCATAATTCAGCCTCATACAGTTCTGATACTGGTTATATTGTGAAAACATTCTGCCAGGGGCAAAGTTTACTTTCTGGCTTAATGCCTCATCATAAAGGTCTTCCGTACAGATCCTTTGATCCAGTTCCAGCCACAGCATAAAACCTCCTTTCGGTTCTGAAATTTTGGTGTTATCCGGAAAATATTGGGTAACAGATTTCTGAATCTGCAGGTAATTGGCATACAGTTTTTTCCTGAACATTCTCAAATGATGGTCGTACCGCCCATGTTCAAGAAAATCAGCAATGACATCTGAAAATAAAGACGGACTGGAAACTGTCTGAACCAGTTTCTGACGGATAATCTTATCTTTAAATTTCCCTGGGGCTACCCAGCCTACACGATATCCCGGGGCCAACGTTTTAGAAACAGATCCCACCCACATTACAATTCCGGCTTCATCATAGAATTTACAGGGCTTGGGTCTTCCTGCTCCAAAATAAATATTTCCATAAACATCATCTTCCACCAAAGGAACATTATATTCGGTAAGCATTCTTACCAGTTCCTTTTTGTTCTCATCAGGCATCTGAAATCCCAGCGGATTATTATAATTAACGACAAAGCAGCAAGCAGAAATCTTTGGCAGTACTTTTTTTAAAGCATCCAGATCTACTCCGGTGATAGGATGCGTTGGGATTTCCACCGCCTTCAATCCCAGCAGGTGAATCGCCTGCAGTATTCCAAAATATACGGGACTTTCAATGGCTACGGAATCCCCAGGCTGAGTAACCGCCATCAGACAGTTATAGACTCCGTTCATCGCTCCGGAGGTGATGACAAGGTCGTCCTCTGTAATTTTCCCTTCCATTACAATCGACCATTTGGCAATTTCCCGGCGAAGATTTTCACTTCCCTGTACCGGCTCATAATTGGTCCCGCTATCACTGCTCTTCTTCATTACGTTAATCATACACTTCTTCATTTTAGCCACAGGAAGAAGGCTTTTTCCGGGAATACCCAGTGCAAACTGAGTAACATCTGTTCCGGCGATGGTTCCGAATACTTTGCCAATAAGGTCTTCCGGTGTTTTTTGCCCTTCTGAAACTTTCATCTTTGCAATAGAAGGTAAGGCCAGTTTTCGCTGGGAAGTCTGGCTTACGTAATAACCATATTTTGGGCGTGATTCCACCAGAGACCGGCTCTCCAGCTCCATATACGCCTGTTTTACAGTGTTTAAGCTAACATTATGCAATTTCTGGGCACTTCTTAGCGATGGCAGCCTGTCTCCAAACTGCAAGGTTTCGGTTTTAATCTGTTCGGTAACAGCATTGGCTATTTTTAGATACAAAACATCTTTAGACATTGATCAGGGTTTTACGTAAAAGTACACTTTTATCTATGCTTTATTAAAAATCCAGCCAGCTAATCATGCTTTTAATGCTGCTTTTTAACTGTTCCGGATTTCGAAAATTGGGCGTTGTATTCTTTTTGAAATAAGCTTCCACTTTTAAAGAAAATCTTTTCTTTTCTGCCTCGGAGATTCCCTTTTTATCATAGATTTTAAAGGCAATTTCTCCTTTTGTATTTATAATAAGACTGGCAAATGAAACAATTTCATCACCCTTTTTTGCCAGGAAAAACGGAACTCCAAAATCCGGACTTATCTTTGAAGTGTTCTGTGTCTGTAGAAATAATTTTTTCAGCGCCAACATATCTGAAATATAAACTTCAGCATATTGAAGCTGCCCGTGATGTTGAATGGTTGTTTCCATAATATCATGATTTAATGAAACAAAATTATGGAGGATTTACCTTTGGATACAGATACAGAAGAATGGAATATTATGGGTACAGATATGCTGCAAATCTCCAAATGCAAATGTTTTTATCCATCATATACTTTAAAATGCTCTATTTTTGCAAAAAAAATTAGACAATTTGAGTTTTTTTGGAAGTAATGTAAAGAAAATCAGACAGGCAAAAGGATTAAGCCAAAAGGCATTTGCCGATTTATTTGATTTAAGCAGAGGGGTAATAAGCTCTTATGAAGAAGGCCGCGCTGAGCCTAAAATAGAAACGATACTAAAGGTTGCCAACCATTTTAACCTTAGTCTTGATAAGCTTCTCACCGAAGCCGTACAGGTACATCAGTTAGCCAATGTTTCAGATATCAATCAGCTGATGCTTTTCCCGGAATTAGCTATAGAGGATAGCGATGAAACAAAAGCGCCGGAAAACAATATTCAAAATACAACGGTTTTGCAAAAAATATTAGCATCGGTAGATTGGCTGTATGAATTTACGACTGAAAATCAGGTGTTATCACCCTATCAGTATGGAGATATTTTATTCCTGAATAAAGCAGATGTAAAAAGTGATTTGAACAGCCGTTTATTAGTACATACCAATGGCCGTTTACAATATGCTGCTGGAAACAATCCAGCCCATAGAGGCAAACAGGAGCTTTATAAGATTATGGGCTATGTTTCCACTGCTGAAAAGAATATTTTTGAGAGTATTTTTGAGAGACTGGAAAAACTGGAAAGGAATATACCACAATTATGAGGTGAGAATGAAGCCGAACAATTAATTAAAAACTATGAAAAGACTCTTCAATATACTCCTTATGCTTTTCTTCTATTCCTGTGGAGAAGCAGATTGTAATCAAGTAAAAAAAGTATACTATCCTGATGAATATTATATTTTCGTCACACAATCAAAGGTAGATCTTACATGGATAAAACTGGAGGGGTATGTTCGGAAACCAATGAGCGGACAAGCGTTATGGTTCACAACAACTGGGGTGTTGGTACGGATGAAATAGATTACGGTGAAATTATACTAAAAAGAAGGGGAGAATTGCCACTTACCATCCATAAAAAAGATACAATTATCACTCATGATTGGTATTGCAGAGGAAAACCCTATCAATAATAGTGCAATAAAAAACCCTCCGTATATATTACAGAGGGTTTTAGTACCCCGGGCGGGACTTGAACCCGCACGTTCTTACGAACACAGGATTTTAAGTCCTGCGTGTCTACCAGTTCCACCACCAGGGCAGGTGTGGAGCGAAAAAAAAGATTCAAACCTGAAGTTCCAATCTTTTCAAAGGCTGTAGACAACCTATTGAGTATTTCGCATTGTGCGGATGAAGGGACTCGAACCCCCACGCCTCACGGCACCAGATCCTAAGTCTGGCGTGGCTACCAATTACACCACATCCGCTGGTTGTATTGCTCTGTTTTCACAGATACAAACTCTATTTCTTACAAATATAAGACTTTATAATTACATAACAGTCTCTATAAAAACAAAAAACCCTCCGTCACAAAGTACAGAGGGTTTTGTACCCCGGGCGGGACTTGAACCCGCACGTTCTTACGAACACAGGATTTTAAGTCCTGCGTGTCTACCAGTTCCACCACCAGGGCAGGTGTGGAGCGAAAAACGGGATTCGAACCCGCGACCCCAACCTTGGCAAGGTTGTGCTCTACCAGCTGAGCTATTTTCGCATAGTGCGGATGAAGGGACTCGAACCCCCACGCCTCACGGCACCAGATCCTAAGTCTGGCGTGGCTACCAATTACACCACATCCGCTGGTTTTTTTGTATTGTAAGTTTTAAAGAGCTTGCTTCGTTTTTGTGAGTGCAAATATAGGACAATTTACTTTACCTCCAAACTTTTCAGGGAAAAAAAATATTTTTTTTACATTTTTTTTCCCCGGCAGCTATTATTACGATTCATTTTCTTATTTTTACATCGTTAATATTTACGATATGGAATTACAAGGAACGGTAAAGAAACTTTTTGATGCTCAAACATTTGCGAGCGGATTTCAAAAAAGAGAAATGGTTATTTTAACTCAAGAACAGTATCCACAGCCGATAAACATAGAATTTTTGTCTGATAAAATTAGTTTATTAGATAATCTTAAGGAAGGAGAGAACGTAAAGGTAGGAATCAACATCAGAGGTAGAGAATGGGTTTCTCCTCAAGGTGAGACGAAATACTTCAACTCTATTACGGGATGGAAAATAGAAAAAGTTTTTGATAATGGATCAGAGCCTACTCAGGCTATGCCTCAGCAGTCAGCTTCTCCTGTTTCTAACGAGAATCCGTTTGCCGGAGATGACGATGATGATTTACCTTTTTAATTAAGAAATAAAGATCAACTATAAATCCTGCTTTTTAAGTGGGATTTTTTTCTACAATGGTTCGATTAGACGAAAATGAGATTTCATTTCCTGACCCTGAAACGTATGACGGTCAGGATGGGTTAATTGCCTTTGGGGGCGATCTGTCTGTGGAACGGATATGGTTTGCTTACCAATTGGGGATTTTCCCATGGTACAACCCCGGAGAAGAAATTCTATGGTGGAGCCCTGATCCTAGGTTTGTTTTATTTCCTGATGAGATAAAAGTGTCTCAATCTATGCGGAAGATACTGAACAGAAATGTTTTTACGTTTTCAGAGAACCGGGACTTCAGAGGTGTCATTAAAAGCTGTCAGCAAGCCAGCCGAAAAGGACAGGACGGAACCTGGCTTTCTGACGAGCTGATGGAGTCTTTCATTAAGCTTCATGAATATGGCCTCGCCAAAAGCATAGAAGTCTGGCAGAATGACGAACTTGTAGGTGGGTTTTACGGATTACAGATTGGGAATTTATTTTGTGGTGAAAGCATGTTTGCCAAGGTAAGCAATGCTTCAAAGGCGGGCTTTATTCACTTTGTTCAAAACCATAAAGATACTATTGAATTAATTGACTGCCAGACTCATACAGACCACCTGGAAAGCTTAGGAGCCCGTATGATTTCTAAAAAAGAATTTTTAAAAATTTTACACAAAAATAATGAACGCAGATAAAGAAAAATGGGTTCTTCTGGTTATCCTGAGTATTATTTGGGGGTCGTCATTTATTCTGATTAAAAAATCGCTGGAACATTTCAATCCGTTTCAGGTAGGATCATTAAGAGTTCTTATTGCAGGAATTATTCTACTTCCTGTTGCTATTTCCAATTATAAACTTTTCCCAAAAAAGCACCTAAAATGGCTTATTCTTGCTGCTTTTACAGGAAATTTTATTCCTATGTTCTTATTTCCGATTGCAGAAACAGAGGTAAGCAGCAGTATTGCAGGAATTATCAATTCCATGATGCCTATTTTCGTTATTGTTGTGGGTGCACTGATATGGAAGTTTGAAACCACTAAAAAACAGATCTTCGGAACGTTGATAAGCTTCACAGGAGTTTGTATTCTGGCTTTTGGAGGTGGCAGCAGTGGAGAATTAAAAATAATTCCTATTTTGCTGTTATTACTGGCTACTTTATGCTACGCCGTAAGTACCACCACTGTAAAATCAAAGCTCATGGAGGTATCTTCCACCATCTTGTCGGCTTTTGTTTTTTCATTTGTCTTATTTTTCCCTTCCCTTATTTCTTTAACAAGTACAGGATTCTTTTCTGAATTTACTTTTTCGAAGGACAATATGCTCGGGTTATTATTTGTCAGTCTCTTATCTGTCTTCGGAACAGGACTGGCCATGATGATGAACTATCGTTTACTGAAAGTTTCTACACCTCTTTTTGCTTCTACGGTTACCTTGGTAATGCCAATTGTTGCTATTATCTGGGGAATTATAGATGGTGAACAGCTGACTTATATGCAGTTTATAGGAGCAGGGATAATTATTGCCGGATTGATATTCCTGAGAACTATCCCAAAAAAATAATTTACAGCAGGAAACAGCATTAGATTTGAACGGAAATTTCCCCAATACTCTTTTTGATAGACGTATTTACGAATACAGCCATTCATAAAAAAATCCCGCATTGCTGCAGGATCTCTGTTTATATTAAAATTAAATGTAAAGATTATTGAACCGAGCCCGGGTATCCTGATTCTTTTCGTTTAATTCTTCTTAACCTTACTGGCTTTCACCTTTTTCACTTCGTCTTTAATGAATGGATATTTTTTCTGCATATCCTTTGCCAGACTTGGGTCCAGGTCTAATGCTTTCTGAAGGGATTCCATTCCTTTATCCTTTTCTTTCAGGTTGAAAAAGCAATTACTTAACTGATAAAATAATTCAGCTCTGTAGTGTTTTTTAATCGCATTGTTTAAAATGGTTACTGCTTCTTCATATTCACCTAAAAGCATCAATACTTCCGAATATGCATACCAGTTGTAAAATCTTGAAGGTTCATCCGCTACCAGCTTCTTAAGACAGGAAAGGCTCTCTTCGAATTTTCCTGAATCAATGAATAAAAACGCCAATCTTTTTTGATAATCAAGGTTATTTTCATTCAGTTGAGTCGCTTCTTTAGCAAAATGCAGCGCTTCGGACATTCCTCCCATTTCTTCATACAGATAAGACTGCTCCATCATCGCAAGATAAAACTGAGGGTCTTCTCTTAGCGATTTCTGAAATGAATTTAATGCTAAAATAGGCTGTTTTAAAGCTTTATGGCATAATCCGATCTTATAAAAGGTGAATGCTTTTGTATATTCCAGCTCAAGCATTTCCTCATATACTTCAATTGACTTCTGATATTGCCCCAATGCTTCATAACAAGCAGCCTTATTTGCATATACTCCCACAGAACTGGAATTGATTGCCAATAAGTAATCATATCCCCTGATCGCTTCTTCGAAATTCTTTCTGTTAAAATAGAACTGACCATATTCGAACCAAGCGGTTTCCGAATAGGAAAACTCATCTAAATATTCATTAAGAAAGGCAATAGCCTCCTCGCTCTTATTCAAATCACTGAAGCACACCATACAGTTTTCTAATGCATATTCATCAGTAGGATCTTCTTTCAATGCTTTTCTATAGTGTTTAAGAGCGTTAAAAGGGTCTCCAAGATTCACATATTCATCTGCAATAAAATTGTGAAGGAAGTTTTCTTCTTCCCCCAGCTCAAGTGCTTTCTTACAAATTTCAATGGATTTTCTAGGATTTCCTAAGTTCGAATAATATTTGGCATAGCAAACCAAAAAGTCTGTATGCTCCATAGAGGAACCTTTCAGCTCATTGATAAGCTCTTTAGCTGTAGTATACTCTTCCCACTCCAACAGAATTTCAAGCTTTTTAATCTTGATATCTAAAGAATTGGGATGAAGTTTGAGACCAAAATTAACCGCCATATCAGCGTAATTAAAATCTCCCAGCTCCAAATAATACACAATAATGTCTTCCAACTCTTCTGTGTCAAAGTAGAATTCATCATTATTTTCCATCATTTCCTCGAACTTCTTTACAAGTTCATTTCCAAAATACTCTTCCAATAGTGTCCTCTTTGTCGGTCCGATGCCTGAATTTACTTACAGACCTCGGCAAACTTATTAATTAATGATACATCTGAAACTGATATTCAAATATTTATGCAAAGTTGCAATTTTTTTTTGAATTTTCCATTTCGTAATTTCTATTATAAAAATAGTAAAAAAAGAAAACAGATAAAAGGATTGTGGATAAAAAAATCAAATTGTTATTAAATTCTTATCACCAGTCTCTTTCCATTTTGAATTTCTTTATTCCAGGCAGATTCAATATATTCTAAATCAACAACTTCTGTTTCTATTTTAATTTTTCCTTCAGTAGCGGCCAGAAACATTCCGGGAATTATTTCTGAAAATAAAAGTTGGGACTCTTCTTTTGTCCAGCTTCCCAGCCCTGATCCTGAAATCTGAATGTCTGTTCCTCTTAAAATCTGTGAAGATAACTGAATATGGTCTCCACTCATTCCTCCTACAGAAACCAATTTCGTCTTATGAGAAAATGTACCGTCTCCTTTAAGAGCCGTCAGGATCATTTCTACAGACTGTCCCCAAATATAATCTAAGATGACATCAATAGGGGTTTCAGCGTGGATCTCTTTAATTTTATGTTTAAAACTTTCATCATCACGCAGTAAAGAAACAGCTTCATCAGCTCCCAGTTCAAGCAGAGATTGTAGTGCGGCTTCGTTTCTTCCGGTAACAATCACCTTTCCTGCTCCGTATAGTTTAGCAATCTGAACGGCTATCCTTCCCGTAATTCCGGTTGCACCATTGATTAAAATGGTATCTCCTTGCTGCATTTCTGCTTTGCATTTTAACCCCATTGCCGAACCCATCACTGCATTGGGCAATGCTGCAGCTACAGAAAAATCAAGGTTTTCCGGAATGGGCACCACCAATTGCCGGTCTGCCACAACTTTCTCTGCCACACTCCCCTTTTTACTGAAAAAATATACTTTAGTTCCGTTTTCAAGATATCCTACACCATCTGAGCCAATAATTTTAGGCTGGAACTCCTCGTTATCAGCAGAATAATGATTTCCACTGGCTCTGGCTCTGTCCAGGTTTTTAATAGATGCAGCCTTCACCGAAACTAAAACGTCGTTTTCTTTTATAATTTCCGGTTCAGGGAAATCTGTGTATTGAGGAATACTTCCTTTTTCAAATACTACTGCTGCTTTCATTGTTTTAAATTTTATACAAATTTATCTCGTAAGAAAGGCTGGGAGCAATAACATTTGTTATCAGATTGGGATAATTGGGCAGAGAGCCGGAGGTAATTATTGTTTTAAAATAATCCCTGAAAATAGTTTTCAGAAAGGTTTATCTTTCAGTATTTTGCTTTTTATCCTGCTGAGATGAACCGTTGTAATCCCGAGATATGAAGCAATATAATGCTGGGGCACTCTTTTGATGATCTCAGGCTTTTCTTTCATCAGATTAAGATAACGCTGCTGTGGGGTATCTTTAATAAATGAAAAGAAGTGCTTCATATAATCAAACATTCTTTCAAAAAAAGCGTCCATCAACAGGGTCCTAAGTTCAGGACATTCATACACTTCTTCCAGAAAAGCATCCACATCAGGCTTTCCGATTTTATATACAATGCAGGGTTCTATTGTTTCGAAAGAAACCATGCTTGGAAGTCCTTTTTTAAAGCTTTCAAGAGAAGAAAACATTGTATTTTCAAGAAAAAACTGAAAGGTAACATCTTTACCATCATTATTATACCATGCCCGGACAACCCCTTTTTCAAGATAATATGCATTACAGGAAACTTCATTTTCTTGTAATAACAGCGTTTTGACAGGAACTTCGATCCTTTCAAAAGTGTTCAGAAACTTCCGCCATTTTTCTTTAGGGAAGGGAAATTTGTCTTTTATATGCTCAAACATGGGATACAAAAAAGAACGGAGCTAGATGGCATCCGTTCTTTAGATTTTATTTAAATTAAACTTTTGATCTTAGCAATGATATCATCTCCCAATTTATCGGCTTCTTCCTGAGATTTAGCTTCTGTATAAATTCTGATAATCGGTTCTGTATTGGATTTTCTAAGGTGAACCCAATTGTTTTCAAAGTCTATTTTAACACCATCCACTATAGAAACTTCTTCATTTTTATATTCCAGCTCCATTTTGCTTAAAATATCATCTACGTTGATCTCCGGTGTAAGTTCTATTTTCTTCTTCCCCATAAAATAACTTGGATATCCTGCTCTCAATTCAGATACTGTTTTATTTTCTTTTGCCAGATGGGTTAAAAATAATGCTACTCCCACTAAAGAATCTCTTCCGTAATGCAGTTCAGGATAGATAATTCCTCCGTTTCCTTCTCCTCCGATCACTGCATTTTTATCCTTCATTAAAGTAACTACATTTACTTCTCCTACGGCACTTGCAAAGTATTCTGAATGGTGGGTTTGAGCTACGTCTCTCAAGGCACGACTTGATGAAAGGTTAGAAATTGCCACTCCATTTTTATGTTTCAACAGGTAATCTGCTACAGCCACCAAAGTATACTCTTCGCCGAACATTTCTCCTTTTTCATCAATTAGGGCCAATCTGTCTACATCCGGATCTACAACAACTCCCAGGTCTGCTTTTTCTTTAATCACCAGCTCGCAGATATCTCCCAAGTGTTCTTTTAAAGGTTCCGGGTTGTGTGGAAACTGTCCTGTAGGTTCACAATACAGTTTAACGGTCTCACAGCCAAGCTTATCTAATAACATAGGAATAGCGATCCCACCTGTAGAGTTTACCGCATCCAGTACCACTTTAAATTTTTTAGCTTTAATGGCCTCTACATCTACCATTGGCAGCTCCAGGATCTGCTGAATATGGATATCAAAAGCATCATCTCTTGTTTCGTAATTCCCAAGATCATCTACCTCTGCATAGTTGAAATCTTCACTTTCTGCTAAAGCAAGTACATCTGCACCGTTTTCTCCACTGATGAATTCTCCTTTTTCATTTAATAATTTCAGGGCATTCCATTGTTTTGGATTGTGAGAAGCGGTAAGGATAATTCCTCCGTCGGCTTTCAATTCCGGTACCATGATCTCTACTGTAGGTGTTGTAGAAAGCCCTAAATCTACCACATTGATACCCAACCCCTGTAAAGTAGCGGTAACCAGAGAAGAAACCATCTGACCGGATATTCTTGCATCTCTACCGATCACAAGGGTTAAATTTTTTTTATTTTTATTATTCTGAAGCCAGGTTCCGAAAGCCGAAGCAAATTTTACCACATCAAGCGGAGTCAGGTTATCATTTACTCTTCCTCCTATGGTTCCTCTAATTCCTGAAATAGATTTAATTAACGACATTATATTTTGATTGTTTGATTGTTTTCTTTCTATATTTTTCTACGCAAAGATACTTAAAAGACTCTTGAACTTATAAAACAGGAATCTTTTTTTGAATTTTATCATAGGTGTTTTTTACAACTTTCGGAGGGGCAAAACGATACCCTATATACAGCAGACCATAGAGGTTATTATTTTCCACAGTCTGGTTATTTTTCTGATCATAGGCATAGGCACTGAAATTCATTTTTCCTCCGAATAAAAAGCGGTCTGTATTGTATCCTATATGAAGTCCTCCTTCCATCCTTATGGTTACATACTGCGCATTGACCCGCGATTTATCACTCAGGTTTTCATAATAACTGGAGAATTTTCCACCGAGGCCTAATGCTAAATAGGGAGCAATATGCACCTTTTTACCAATCACCCAATTGTAGAAATATCCCATATTGGCTCCGATTTTATATTGGATTTCTTTGCTCTTCTGCCCATCTGTTATATTGGTAAAAAGGCTTATATCATAGTCCAGGAAAGGAACCCAGCTGCCACTGCTTTTTTTCTGCCATTCTCCCTGGGTATAGATACTTTTGGCTGAGAAATTTTCATTGAGAACATATGCGGTAGATCCTCCGAAACTTTGTACCCTGAAGTCCGGGAACTGGATATATGCATCTTTCCCTTCCTGCCAGCCGGGAAGAAAATCTTTCATATTTTCCAGATAAAATCCTTTTACGTTTTTATAGTAGAGGGTCTGAATAAATTTTTTGGGAAATAGCCGTAAGCTAAAGTCTGTATAAGAACTCTTTCCTTTCAGCTCATCATCGTTATTGCCTGAAATAAAATGGGGTGAAAAAGACAGGGTAGCACTTATTATTTTATAGTCAACCGAGAGGGAAGTCCTTGTTTTGTTGTTGATTGAAAATGTCATTTGGTTTTCATTTTTTCCTTCTCCCTGCGAAAAAATATAACTTTCAATATTGGTATCAATATTGGCACGGATCATCACCTGATCTGTATAGGATTTTATATTCGTGGTATCGCTTTGTGCTCTTCCATAGAACGCAAAGAAAGGAAATAAGAAAACAAAGATTGCTTTTGAAAGCTTCAAACTGAATTTTTTAAATTAAAAAAATAAATTTACTACATTTTTTTAATTAATTATTTTAATTCAATATTAAGAACAGCCGCAATCTTTATCACAGTTTGTTCTTTTGGAACTGAATTTTTTGGGTGCAAAATTCTTTCTGAGTATCTTAAATAAAGAGTAACAGGCAAATGCTACTATTACAAAGATAATGACGTATTGAAAAACTAATGATGAATCCATTATTTTAAAATCTGATATGCTATCATCGACACAAAATATGCCAAACCTGTCATCATGACTACCTGAAAGCCGGTCCATTTCCAGCTTTTGGTTTCTCTGTAGACTACTGCAAGTGTAGAAACACACTGCATTGCAAATGCATAAAATAAAAGTACTGAAACTCCTGTAGCAAAGCTAAAAACTTTCTCTCCGTTTGGCTTTACATCCCGTCTCATCTTATCAATTACTTTTACTTCCGGAGCATCATCTTCAAGGCTGTATAGTGTAGACATTGTTCCCACAAAAACCTCTCGTGCAACGAAGCTGGTAAGAATTCCAACTCCCATTTTCCAATCGTATCCAAGCGGAGCAATGACAGGCTCTATTCCTTTACCCATTTTTGCAAGGTAAGAATGGTCGAGCTCTACATTGGTTGCTACCAACTCATTAGGCTGTTGTTTGGGTCCGAAGTAACTTAGGAACCATATAATGATACTTACAATGAAAATAATTTTACCTGCTCCGGTAATAAAGTCCCAGACTTTACCTAAAACCATCTTAAGATCATATCCGAAGAGCGGTTTTTTATAAGCCGGCAAATCCATTACCAAATAGGTTTTACCTTTATGCTTAATAAATCCTTTAAGAATGGCTGCAGAGAATAATGCTACCAGAAAACCCAGAAGATACATCCCCATCAGCACCAATGCCTTATATTTTACCCCTAAAAATGTTCCTTCAGAAATAATGAGCCCAATAATGATACTGTATACCGGAAGCCTTGCAGAACACGTCATAAAGGGAGTCACCAGGATAGTCAGCAATCTTTCTTTAACGTTTTCAATATTCCTTGTAGAGATCACTGCAGGAATTGCACAGGCCGTTCCTGAAACAAGCGGAACAATACTTTTCCCATTGAGTCCGAATGGCCGCAGAAGTCTGTCCATCAGGAATACTACTCTTGCCATATATCCTGAATCTTCCAGTAGATAAAGGAAGTACAGTAGAATTCCAATCTGGGGTGCAAATACAACAATTCCTCCTATACCCGGAACAATTCCGTTTGAAATCAGTGAATTGACAGGTCCTTCCGGAAGATGCTCCGCTGTAAAGGCTGCAAGCCATGAGAAAGATTCCTCAATCCAGTTCATAGGATATTCTGCCAGGAAAAATACACTTTGAAAAATAACTAATAAAATGGCTAAAAATACTACATATCCCCAAAATTTGTGAACCAAAACCTTATCCAGCTTTTCCGTTAACAATTCTTTGAACTGAGGTTTTTTAGTAATTACATTTTCTAAGATTTTATCTACATTCTGATATCTCCTAACTGTTTCCTGAACCTGTAATCTTTTAGGTACCAAACTTTTAGAATCTGCTTCATTAAGCTGATCCATTACAGATTCTATTCTTCCCAGGTCTGTACCTAACGAAAGGCTCATCCATGCTTTATATTCGTTATCAAAACCTTTATGTGAAGCCAGTTTCCGTATAAAATCCCTGTGTTCGTTCGGTGTTTCAAATGAAATCTTATCTGCTTTTACAAATTGGTTATTGTAAACGGCTTCTCTTACTTCATCTATACCAATATGTTCTTTGGCATTTGTCTGAATGATCGTAATACCTAAGGCTTTGGAAAACTGTTGGATATCTATATTAATCCCTCTTCTTTCCGCCTGGTCAATCTGATTGACAATCAGAATCATGGGAACGCCGAGATCCTGAATCTGCTGAAACAAAAGAAGGCCTCTTTTCAGACTTAAAGCTTCAAGAATATAAACAACTCCGGCATAGTTTTCCTGTTCATCGATAAGATATTTTGAAAAAATAGCCTCATCTTCAGAACTTGGATACACGCTGTATGATCCGGGCAGATCTACTACCTCAACGTCTTCATTTTTATAGGTATAATTCCCGGAATAACTGGCAACAGTTACCCCGGCATAATTTCCGGTCTTCTGCTTTTTATTACAAAGTGTATTGAAAACCGTAGATTTTCCTACATTCGGGTTTCCTACTAAAAGTATTTGTTTTTTCTTGTTTGCCTGCATTAATTCAATTCTTCAACAATGATGTAATCTCCTTCTTCCTCACGAAGAGCAATCCGGCTTTTCTCTACTCCAAACTCTACATACATTGGCCCATTGAATGGAGCCTGATACAAAATCCTGAAAAAGGTCTCTGGAAGAAGCCCCATTTCAATGATTTTATTGGGCATTTTCAGATGGTCATTATCATAGCCCAATATCTTCCCCATTTTGTTTTTGGGAAATCCACTTAATTTATGTAATCCTTTCTCTTTCAAAGCCTGATTTTTAGTGTTGCAAATATACGTTATTTAAATTTAATCTAAATAACAACAGATATGAAAGAAATCAACCCAAATACATTGCTGTATCTGGGTTGATTTGAATATAATTTAGTTGATATGAAGTCTGTTCTGATTTTTATTTTTCTGCTTTTTCTACAGCTCCTACGCTTAATTTAGTGTAAGGAGGCTCCACAGGGTTATCATTGGCGTTATAAAAGTCTTTATACTGTTTTTCCTGCTTTTTCATCATGTCTCCAATAGTCCCGTCCATACCCGGAATTGTTTTAGACATCATCTCCTGGGTAATCATTGGCCTTACAGAAGCAAAAGGATCCTTCTTAAAATCATTGAATGTTTTTTCAAACTTTTCTCTAGGCAGATCTTTAACCTTTCCTCCTGAAGCCTGCATCAAATGTTCAATGTAAGAGAACTCTGTATAATCTTTCACTTTTTTATTCCCCTGTAATACCCATGAATAATTTTTCTCTGAATCTTCTATTTTTACAATAAGCCCTGGAAGACCATAAAACTTGTACGGTCCGTCCTGGAAAGGAATATCTGTTGTAAACCATGCCGTCCATTTTCTATCTCCAAATTCTGTAGTGGCCTTCTGAGTATTGTACTCACCTATCTTTTGTTTGTCGCCAAGAATCTTCCAGTTGAACTTTAAGTTTTCACTATATCCAATATTGGTAGGTGTAAAACCATTTGCAATTTTGTCAACATACTGAATTCCCATACCTGGATACGTTTTATATATCCTTGCTGAAATCTTTGGCGTTTTAATAGTTTTTGAAAGGTCTTTCATAGTCCCGGCCTTCTGCATTGCCTCTATTTCTATTTTCATAATAGAATCTTGTGCAATAACGGTATAATCCTGATAAACAGATCTGTTTTTATCTGTAATATCCAGGATAGTAATCACTTTATCCATTTTTGCAGAATCTTTCTTGGGCTTAAAGGTAAGCTCATAAAAGAACCGGTTAGCTGTTTCCTGTGCACTTGCTGCTGCAAAAAGAGCTATAAAGAATATGGAAAATAGCTTTTTCATTTTAATCAAGTTTATTAATTAGTAATCGGATGTGAACTTTTGTTACAGTTTTTCTTCATTTTTATTTTCATGAGGGTTAATTTTCGCCTGATCAGAAAGGCAAATTATAAAAATTATGATTTTGTTAAAACATTTCAAGTTTTAAAAGAAGTATCTTTAATATTCTAAAAACCAAAATATTATGGACACTTTATCACAATTAAAATCCGAACTGGAGGGAGAATTTCAAACAACAAAAAAATTCATTGAACTCTTTCCTGAAGGGAAAAATGATTATGCTCCTCATGAAAAAAGTATGAAAATGATGCCTCTTGCGACACATCTTGTGGAAGTTTTTGAATGGCCAAATACTATTTTAAACACTTCGGAACTGGATTTTGCCAAGGGAGGATACCAGCCCACTGTTCTTTCCACAAAAGAGGATCTTTTAAAGAAACTTGATCACGATTATCAATCCGGAAAAGCAGCTTTAGAAAATGCTTCCGAAGACCAATTAAATCCAAGCTGGACGATTAAAAATGACGGGCATGAACTGGCAAGCTGGAGCAAGTATGGAGCGATCCGTCATGCTTTAAACCAGATTACTCATCACCGGGCACAATTGGGAGTTTATTACAGGCTCAATAACATTCCTCTTCCCGGAAGCTACGGTCCGTCTGCAGATCAGCAAAGCTTTTAATACTTCAGTATATCTCAACAAAAAACCAATCCGGTTCGGATTGGTTTTTACTTTATTTAAAGTTGAATTTTACTGTAAACATTACCTGGCTGGGGCGGAGCTGCATTGTAGTCTGTGTAATCGTTGCATCCCCTACATTGATCCTTTCAAATACTTTTCTGTCTCCAATATTCATCCACTTTAGTTCGAAGTCTACTTTTTTCTTTGCCCAGCTAAACTGATAAGAGACATCAAAAAAGCCATTATTTAATTTGGTCTGTCCTAATTTTGAGTTAATCTGATCCCAATAGAAGCCTATGGTATGATTTTCCAACGGATAGAAAAACACATTTAAATTATGGGTATACCCCTCAGTTTTTCCAAGATCATCCTGAATAATACCATTGGATTGCTTATTCCATGATTTTGTCATATTAAAATCGAAACTCATCCACGAAAAATAGGTGTTGTTTAATTTAAATCCTAATGTATTTCCGTCAGTTCTGGTATTAATGTCCTGTTCATTTCTTCTTGACTGAGACTTTGAATTTGTATTGTTATAGTTCAGGGAAGCATTTGTTTTAAATTTAGGAAAATACTTTCCAATTTCTGCATAGTAACTGTTGTTTGTTCTTTTGTTCTCGCTTTCAATATATTCAATAACACTGAATCCGAATTCATTTACTGCACTTGAGGCCAACAGGTTGTTCTTAGCATCACTTAATCTGTATCCTGCATTAAAGAAAATATTGTTTAATGGATTTCTATACTCTAATCTTGCTCCTGCACTTTTTGTCGTCGTTTGGGGTATTGGATTTTTGGGGTTCATTACATTAAATCCACCTGGGCTGGTTAAAATATATCCTGCATAAGCGGTTTGGATATCTCCAAAATTATTACTGATACTTCCGTTCAAGCTTGCTTTAAAAAATGAAGCAAAAGAATATTGAGCAAAGACATTAGGGGTAAATGTTGTTTTATTTAATGATTTTGAAACATTTCTGAATGCATCTTCAGCTTTAATATTATTGAAGTTAACAGGGAAATTAGCAAATAAGCTCCAGGCTTCAGATTTATAATTAATCCCTACGGATGCATTTGGATTGATTTTCGTGAATTTCAGATCATTTTCATAGGCAAAACCTGTAAAATCCGGTTTATTATCATCAGTAATTCCATCGAAGTTTGTAGTCAGCCTATCTGTTGAAAAATCAATTCCCACCTGTGGAGTAAAAGTCCAGCCTTTTGTTGAAAAACTGATATTTGCAGAATGTGATGTATCTAAAGATTTAATTCTAAAATACTGTAAAGCTGTACTTCCTGGAGTAAATTTAATGGTAGCTAACTGAGCAGTATCTGATACTTTGTAGGGAAACTGCAGATACTCAGCAGGAGAAATTTCTAAGATCTGCTTGTCATCCTGATAACTGATATAAGACTTAAAATTCACCATTTTTTCTTTCCATGGAATAATCGTACTTAAAGAGTTTTGAAAAGATGAAGTTGGAGATTCCAATGCTTCATTTCCAATGCTTCCTCTTCTTTCTGCCAAAGCTCTGTCGGCATTCCAGAATTGAGAAAATGTAGTTGTATTTTTAAAGAATCCTTTTTTAGCGTTTTTAGTAAATATCAATTCTCCTTTTACTTTATCTGTATAGAAGTTGTTCAGGAATTTGGTATTGTATTTCGTTCCCTGCTGGATATCTGTAATGGTACTATTGGACTCTCTTTCCACCGCATTGTTAGTATAGTTTGCATTGGCTTTGAGTTCCCATTCCTTCTTTTTATCAATATTGGTTAGGTAGTTCGCTGAGAGGTAGTGAACACTGTTCATCAGATATCTTTTTACCGGAAGATCAGGAACGCTGGCATTTTCAACATCTAGCCAGTTGTTTTGTGAGATATTACTTCTTCTTCCTTCCCATCCGCTTCCAAAAGCGAGAATATTTCCTTCATTTTCCACCTGTTCCCCCATATTATTGGTTTTATAATTGACTACCCACTGGCTTTTCTGGCCGAAAAACATGGGAGTCAGCTTTACATTCCAAAGCCAGGGATCTCCAAAACCTGTTCCCACCTCTCCTCTTCCGGTCATGGTTACAGAGTTTTTAAGCTTAATATTAATGGCTGCCTGATCGGAAGGGACTTTATCCTGAAGAATTTTTACCGGCTGGTGATTTTCAAGAACTTCCACTTTCTGAACGGCATCTTTGGGAAGTGAATTGTTGATGGTTCCATATCCACCCTCCATTAAATCCTTTCCGTTGACATAAAATTTATTGATCGCATTTCCCTGATAAAGGATCGTCCCGTCTTTATTGACTTCAATTCCCGGGATTTTTTTCATTACATCCGCAAGCGTTCTGTCGTTTTTGCTATTAAAAGCTTTAAGGTCATAAGAAATGGTATCTCCTCTGGCGGTGATCATTTTTGTCTTCAGCTGCACTTCTTTGATTTCTGTAGCCTCCGACTGCATTTTAAAACTCAGGTTCTGGTCGGTATTGCTGATCTGTTTGGTAACCGGTTTTTGGTTAAACGCTTTCACCTTAAGATCCACATTAGATTCTGCAGAGGTAAATGTTACTTTATATTCTCCTTTAGAATTGGTGATCCCATATGCCAGAATAGCATCTTTACCCGATTCCTCAATGGTTACACTTGCGCTTGGTATGGCTACTCCATCGTCATCGGTAATTTTTCCTGACACCGTTTTCTGTGCAAAAGTGAACACAGAAATAAAGATCATCAAAAATAAAGAAATATTTTTTTTCATACTTATGTATTTACCCAATTAGTTAATCATTGTTGAATTTCGTTACACTTTTCATAAAGATCATTTTTAAACCGAAAAGTTAAATCCATATCACTACAAATATAGTTATATTTTAACAAGATAAATACCTTTGCATTTAAAAATCCAGATATTCATGGATAAGAATGCTGAAGCAAAAAATGCCCTATTCTTAAAACCACATTATCAAATGGATAGAAAAAGAGATAAGCCAACCACAGATTATAAATATTTCAATAATACATCCATTTAATTTTTGGATTAATAAATTTATACTCTTATTCATATTTGAATATTAAAAGTAAATTATAATTTCTATTATCATAATTAAAATAATATTATTACAAAATTTGAAATATTTTATTAATATTTATATCATTTTGTTTGTAAGATAAAAGAGATATATTAGATGTAGGAATGAACTCTTATTCATTTTATTTGTATTTTATTGCCCTGTGATTATTTATAGGACAATTTATTTATGTCTTTTGAAAAGAGTTTAATAAAAAGGTATTAAATGGCATTTTGCTATTTTTATTTAGTCTAAACAGCTGAAAATAATTTCAATCATAGATAAAAAAAATTTTCTTAGTCTTCTCATTATACTTTAATTTAATAATTTTGTAATATAAAATTTACATAATGGGAATAAATTTAAAGCCTATAGATATTGTAGATGACATTTCCAAAGAGGAATTCTACGAAAAGTATCTAAAGCCAAGAAGGCCCGTTGTCATCAAGAATATGGCAAAAAAATGGCCGGCGTACCAAAAATGGACGATGGAATATATGAAGGAGGTTGTAGGAGACGTGGAAGTTCCGCTATATGACAGTTCAAAAGCAGATCCTTCTGCCCCAATCAATTCTTCCGCCGCAAAGATGAAGTTTGGAGACTATATAGATCTTATTCAGAGGGAACCTACCGACCTTAGAATTTTCCTTTTTGATCCGATAAAATTTGCCCCTAACCTTCTTGAAGATTATATTTCACCTAAAGAACTAATGGGTGGTTTTTTAGATAAATATCCCAATATGTTTTTTGGAGGTAAAGGTTCTGAAACCTTTCTTCATTTCGATATTGATATGGCCCATATTTTCCATACTCACTTTAATGGAAGGAAACACATTCTTCTTTTCGATTATAAATGGAAAGAAAGGCTATACCAAATTCCGTATGCAACTTATGCCCTGGAAGATTATGATATTGAAAATCCGGACTTCACCAAATTTCCGGCACTGGAGGGCGTAGAAGGTATTGAATGTTTCCTGGAGCATGGGGATACACTCTTTATGCCTACAGGATGGTGGCATTGGATGAAATATCTGGACGGAAGTTTCTCTATTTCATTAAGAGCATGGGACAAATCATGGGCTGTAAAGGCACATTCTTTATGGAATCTTACGGTACAGCGTAAATTTGATGATATCATGAAGTCCAATTTCAAAAAAGAATATATGGACTGGAAAGAAAAGTTAGCCGTTAAAAGAGCAGAACTGGCCTTACAAAGAGGTCTTCCAAAATAAAAAAAAGACGTTTCTGGCTGAAACGTCTTTTTTATTTTTAATAAAAGTAAGATTACTTCTTAATAATTTTATAGCTTTTTTCAGCCACTCCTTCTTTAATTTTCAATATATAATTTCCTGTTGCTAGATCATTAACATATAGTCTTGCATTTTCGGAATTTACAGTTTCATTTTTGAGCAATTTCCCGGTAAAATCATATATGCCTACTTCAGACATTTTATTTTTATTACTAATGTTTAAAACATCTTTTACAGGATTTGGATAGATAGATGCTTTGTTTAAATTTACTTCCGAAATTCCTAGATTATTGGTGGAAATTTCAAAATCATCTATCCCAATATACCAGATATTCGTTGTAGAAGAATAAAAAGCAATATAAATTGTTTGCCCAACATAAGGGGTCAAATCATAAGTATACTGTTGCCAGGTAGTAGGCGGTTTTACTGAGGCTGCTAAAGTATCTGTAAAGGCAGCGGCCGTAGGATCCGTTGTCGATATTTTGATATCAATAGTCTCTGCAAGTGAGGCACCTTTGTTTTTTGCCCAAAAAGAAAGTTTGTCTGACACTCCTGTTACCACCAGAATAGCAGGACTAATAGCATAATCATCATGTGCTGTACTTCCATATTTCAACCCTAAGAAATGTGTTCCTGAATATGGAGCAAATGCAGATGGAGAAGAAGCATTCGCTGTAATCCAGGTTTCAGAGTCGCCTCCGTTTATTATGGTCCAATCTGCCGGCATGGTAGCCGAATCAAAACTTTGGGAGTACTGTGCTGACATCCCTAAAGGTATAAGACAACACATGGCTAATAATTGATAAATTTGTTTCATTGTTTTTTATTTATATATCAATTCAAATTTAAACAATATTTATCTTTAAACTAAAAAACAAAACAAAATCCTATAAATTAACCAAAAATGTTGAAAATTAGTCAAATAATAAACTATATCATTGAAAATTTAATTTATTCAATCCTAAATATAGGATACTGTCTGAATGTTTTTTCTTCAAAGTAAGGTGAATGTCTATAGACCCAGTCTAACTGCATTTCACCATCTTCAGAAAGCTTTTTATCTGATAATTTTGCCTTGTCAAAGACGTCTTTCAGATTTTTATCTTTCTTTAACAGCTCTGCAGCCGTATCTTCAAATATATAGGCTGAATAGTATTCTTTCTGAGCTAAGATTCCATCAAAAAAATTCCAGTTGAAAAACGAGTCTAACGCCTCAGGTTCAAGGGTTTCAATAACATACTTCACACCAGGCTGATTGGTAGAAACTAAATAATCACCTTTAGAAAAAGTATGTTTTTTCTCTGCTGCTTTTACAGTCGTTTCATAGTGAAGATAATGTCCTTCGTAAGGATTTTTAACTGTTTTAAAATCTTTAATCTTATAAGACTCTACTGCTATAGTACTATCTTTCTGAAGCGGCTTCATCTGAATTCCATTTCTTTTAAATTCCTCAATGACTCTATATTGAGCCTGTGGAATCACATAATACCTGGGAATTGTAATGTAACCGGTAGGAACTGCCGTGGTAAACAGCTTTATATTCTTTGTAAAAGGTTTGTTCCTGTCATAATACAGTCTTGGTTTCCCAGAAATTTCGCTGGGTTTATATTTTCCTTCATACCCTTTAAAATCCATGGTAGAAAACTTTGTAGAATCTATTTTCCAACGGATTCCATATGGTTTGCCTGCCCGATACTGCTTCAGGTTTTCCAAACGAAGTTGTTTTATTTTACTATAATCCTTATCCAGGTTCTCCAGATTAACCAGCATATACTTGTAAGTGGCATCTACCCTTTTGTCATACGGCTTCAGCATATGGGTTTCAGGAACTGTTCCCAATGAATTGAACAAAGAGGTATACCCCGTTGAGTATCTCGGGGAGTCTTCAAAAGAAGCAAAGCCCACCTCCGGAACATCCCCGTGAATATTCACATAAGGGGTGCTTTCATAGCCTAACTTTTTCATCTCATTAAGGTTTTTAGCCTGATAATCATTGTAAAAATAGGTTCCGAGGGTATTTCCCAGGCGCTCTTTAAAAGTAGAAATATAGGTAAATGTATATTGATAGTCTGCTCCGTTACTCACATGATTATCGATAAATACATCCGGTTTCAGCCACTGGTAGATTTCCTGAAAGCTTCTTGCATTTTTAGAATCTGCCTTGATAAAGTCTCTATTAAGGTCATAGTTTCTTGCATTTCCTCTAAAGCCATACTGTTCCGGGCCATTCTGATTGGCTCTGGAATAAGAGCCTCTGTTCAGCATTCCACTAATGTTATAGGCAGAAATAGCGGCAATGATAAAATTTTGTGGTGTTTTAATTTTCTTTGTTGCCAAATCACGCATCAGCATCATCGTAGCATCTATTCCATCCGGTTCTCCGGGATGAATTCCGTTATTGACAAAAAGAATTGCTTTATCTTTTCTCAGTTTTTCAACATCTTTTTCAGCAAAAGGATTGTATACCACGACATAAATAGGTTTTCCATTGTCATCTTCTCCTTTTTTAAGATATTGAATGGTGTTAAAATTCTTCGCCAGATCCTGATAATAGGTATTCATTTCGTCATAGGTAACCGTCTGATTTCCATTTCCTTTTTCAAAAGGAGTCTGAAAAGATTTCTGGGCAAAGACTAAGCTGGAACTTAAGGTGAGTAAAAGGTATTTCAGTTTCATTGATATTTTATTTTCCGGCCTAAAATTAGTTAAATATGATTATGGCAGAAAAGCAAAATAGTAAAAAGGCAAAAATGACCCTGTTGATTAAGTAAAAACAGCCATAAAAAATTAAAACCTCATACTTTTTGTATACCTGTGAGGTTAGATTGCAGACAACATCTTATTCATCTTTTAATTTTATACGTTTCTTCCTTTTTCATCAGGATATAGCAATGGAAGCGGATCACTTTGCCAGCATTCTTTAGTTTCAATATCCATAACAGATAGGGCACCTGTAAAAGCGGCTCCGGTATCCATATTCCATATATTGGCTTTATTGACAGGTGTTTTACTTCCAATATAAAGTGTTGGAGTATGTCCTATAAATATTTCATGATATAAAAGCAGTCTTTTAGGATAGAGCTCTGAGTTTTTTGACAGTTTTTTATCCATTGCTGCCGCAGTCTCCCACAGGGTTCTGTCCCATCTGTAATTGCTGGAATACACTTCCTTTTCGGGCCCGTGCATAGAAGAATATCCTGCATGAATAAACAGACGGTTTCGACTATCCACATGGTAATTTTTCATTTCCCGAAAGAAATCAAGATGAATTTTTTTATCCTGGTGAGAAAAGTCTGCGTAGCTTTCTACGGTACTTTGTCCGCCATTGAAAAGCCAGACCTCTGGTCCGGTTCCCGCAGAAAGCCAGTCTTCAGCCCAGGCATCATGGTTCCCTTTGATAAAAATACATTTCTGCTTTTTCGAAAGCTCAATTAAAAACTGGATAATCTGTGAAGATTCGCTCCATCCGTCAACATAATCACCCAGAAAGATCAGCTGATCATCATCCATGACTTCTGCCCTTTCAAAAACCTGCTGTAATGCTTTAAGCCCTCCGTGGATATCCCCTATCACTAATGTTCTTCCCATTTTTATTTTGAAATGTATTTTGCCTCTACAAAATCTGTCAGCCAGACTCCATTAGCCGAAAGATAAAAAAATAATCCGTCTTCATGCATTTTTCCGGTTCTGATGGTGAGAATAACAGGTTTTCCGTGTCGCATTCCTACCTTTATAGCGGTCTCTTTATCAGCACTTAAATGAACATGCTGACGGCTTCTTTTTTCTATCCCTTTATCTAAAATGGAGGAAATATTGCCTTCCGCCGTACCATGGTATAAAAAGTCAGGAGGCTGACGGGTTTCCAATGCAAGATCTATATCAATAGAATGCCCCTGACTTGCTCTGATCATGGTTTTATCCTCGTTAAAGGCAAACCTTTTTTTATTATTGGTTTCTACTACCTCATCTAATTCTTCGGGTGTAAAATATATTCTTTTTTTTGCCGATTTTTCTCTCAGCTCACCTATGTGAGCCCATCCGTTTTCATCAAGTTGCAAACCAATGCTTTCCGGCTGATGCCTCAAAATAAGGCTTAAAAATTTACTTATTTTTTTCTTTTCTATTTCGTTCATAGGTATGTTTCATTAACAATTATAAAATTCCGGAGCAAAGGCTACTTTTACTCCTAAAGTTCCGGAGATTTTAGCCGCATATGTATCAAAATTGCAAGTGTTTGAAGCGATGGAAAGTATCAAATATTTACTGTTAGGTAAGCAAACTGAAAAATAAGACTCACCAGGCCCTCTTCCTGGCAGTATGTTTTGAATTTCAAATCCTTTCACATCACGCAAAGGGATTATTAAGCTTTTCTCATTATTTGAAAAACCAAGCAAATTATTTCTTTCATCAACCCAAAGCAAAGTATTGTTATTTAAGAGCTTTAATATTTCATCCGGTGTTTGAAATGAATAATCCTTGGAATAATTAACACGGTTACTTCCAATCTCTACAAATTTGTCTATTTCAACTTTCCACTTGTATTCTTTCAAGAGTTCTTCTGAGGTAATTATCTGATTATCTTGTCCGGAGAAGAATTTTGACAGTATTTTTAGCAAGGCTTTCATTTCTTTATAGAATATTTGTTTTCTAATTTTTCACATACTTTTTCTATATCATCTTTCCTTACCAGCTCATCAATCCATTCTTGGGGTATATTTTCAAATCCATAATAAATACCTGCCAATCCTCCTGTAATTGCTCCTGTCGTATCTGTATCTTCTCCCAGATTCACCGCTTTCAAAACAGCTTCTGAATAATTTTCCGAATTAAAAAAACACCATAAAGAGGCTTCCAGACTGTGTAGCACATAGCCACTTCCTCTGATTTCATCTTCGGAATAACCTGAAATATCATTTTTCAAAATTCTTTGGAAGAGTTCAGTCTCACTTGGGTTAAAACATTGTAATTCTGCATATTCCAAAACCATCTTTTGCATATACTTATAGGCTTCTGCTTTGTTTTTCCCTTTTATTAACTGAATCGCAAGGATTACATAGATAAAACAAGCAAAAACAGATCTAAAATGGCCATGCGTAATGGTTGAAACTTCCCTTACGGTCTTATATAACCTCTGAGTATCATCTTCATTTTCCAGATAAAAAGCTAAAGGAAGAATTCTCATTAAAGAACCATTCCCATTATCTTCTTCAAAAATATTTCCTGAAAATCTGGCACTCTCTCCTTTGATTAGCCTTGCAATCGCTTCCCGTGTAGTTCCTCCAATATCGAAAAGTCTTCCGTGGGCTGTACAGTGTCCGTATTTCACCCATTTTACAAAACTTTGCCCGATCTTTTCCAGATCATAGCCTTTTGTAAGCACCTCAGCAAGACAGAGCGTTAATGAACTATCATCACTCCAGGTTCCTTTGGGTTGATTATGCGAGCCAAATTCCTGCATTTCTTTAACAGGAAACCGTTTCAAATATTCTCTGTTTTTAAATTCTACCGGAACTCCTAAAGCATCTCCAATACAAACACCGAAAATTCCGGCTTTAACTGCATTTTTCATCAGGCAAGATTAACCAGTTTATCAAACAATAGTTTCATTCCCTGTGTGGCCGTTTCCTTCATAACCACTGCTCTTTTTCCATATCCGAATTCTGTTTCATTAGGGTTGATAACAATTAGAAGGCAATTGTCGCTAATCTCATGAATCAGCCCGGCAGCAGGATATACCTGTAGAGAAGTTCCGATTACCAGTAAGATATCTGATTCTTTTACGATTTCTTTTGCTGTCTGATATAAAGGAACATCTTCCCCGAACCAAACGATAAAGGGTCTTAGCTGAGCTCCATCTTCTGCTTTGTCTCCCATATTGATGTCTCCTTTTTGTTCATAAATCAGGCCTTTATTGTTGCATGAACATGATTTGAACAATTCTCCATGGATATGAAGGATATTGGAAGATCCTGCTCTTTCATGAAGATCGTCAATATTCTGGGTAATAATCTGTACCTCAAAATGTTTTTCCAGCTCTGCCAGCAGCTTATGGGCTTCATTAGGCTGTACCTCATGAAGCTGGCGTCTTCTCTGGTTGTAGAATTCTAATACCAGAGCCCTGTCTTTTCGCCATCCTTCCGGACTGGCCACATCGGTTACATTATGATTTTCCCAGAGACCATCTCCGTCTCTGAAGGTTTTTATTCCGCTTTCGGCACTGATTCCCGCTCCGCTTAATATGGTTAGTTTTTTCATTATTTTAGTCTAATAGCTTTTTGTAAATCATCTCATTTTCGTCATCAAAACAGACAAAAATAATTTTTTCTATGGTCTCTGACTGAAATTTTCTAGCCTCATGTACAGCAATTTCTCCCGCCAATTCTTTGGGAAACCTATAAATTCCCGTGCTGATATTAGGAAAAGCTATTGTTTTCACTCCAAGGTTTTCTGCCAGCTGTAAAGAATTGATATAGCAATTCGATAGCAGTTTTGAGCATTTCTCTGCATCATCATTCCAAACCGGGCCTACAGTGTGAATAACATATTTTGCAGGAAGATTTCCTGCAGTAGTTACCACCGCTTCTCCAGTATTACATTTGCCCTGCCTGTTTCTTATCGCTCTGCATTCTTCCAGAATTTGTGGTCCTCCAGCACGATGAATGGCTCCATCTACGCCTCCACCTCCCAATAAAGAAGAATTAGCTGCATTGACAATGACATCGGCATTAATTTTTGTGATGTCTTCTCTTATAACTTCAATTTTCATAAAAAAGTTTTTTCAAAGTAGGTGTAATCATTACTTTAAATTAAGCTTCCTGTTTAGAACCTCATCATCAAATAATAATGGTTTTTCTTCAGGAATGACAAGCTGATCTACATCATCATTCAGGACAAACTGATACTGTTTCTGAACAAAATCAGAGATATTTTCAATTAAAATAATATCTTCTTTTGCAAAAGAATGGATATGTTCATTTCTTAAACCAATTTGTATAGCTCTCCTTTCCAGTTTGTTTCCAAAAGGATCATGATCCGGATCCCACTGAAGTCTTACAGATGATTCTTTTACCTGTTTCTGCCACACTTCTCTGGATATTCCAAGATCATCATTGTAGCTAGAAACAATAGAATTTTCAAGGTATTTTTTGAATGCATCTAACTTTAAATGTATGGCTAATACACATTCCTGTCCTTCTTTTGTTCCCCAGCCATTACGATACATCATCCAAAGGAAATTAGGTTTTATCCAGGTCATTCTTTCCAAACTGAATCCACCACCAAAATATTGATTTTTAACCGCAAATTCTCCTATTGCTCTTTTATAGGACTGATAGACTACAATTTTCTCATCATCATATTGTGCCATGATGTGATGTCCTTTTTGAGGCCAATCTGGTAGCTGTTCTTTATATTTTTTTAATGTAAGTTTCATTGTATTTCTTCAAATGGCTTCAGCATCTCTTCTTTCTTGTCAGCACTGCAAAAGCCACTCTTTTAAATTTATTTTTATATTTCCCCTGGAGACATTTTCTGATTAATGAACTCCTGATGATTATTTTAAGACATTTACCAAGCTGTTTATTTCAATATTTACAGATCCTTTAAAATCATTCCCCACAAACACTTTTATTACTTCAATTTTCCCAATAATTGCCTGGTTAAATTCTTCCAGCCCTTCAGAAGGAACCCAAAGTTCATTATGATTTTTTGCGCCTACATTTTGTGCAGGATATTGCTTTGCTACCTCTTCTGATACGTAAAATTGGGTTACAAAGCCAAGATAATTACCAAATTCATCTCTTGTGTTCCATTTTTCAGCAATTTCTGAAGCGTAGCTTTCATCAAGAACTGGATAGAAAATGGGCTGCCATTCCAATCTTGGAGGGAATTTTTTATATCCGGTTTCCATAATGAGAATCATTTCTTTTTCTCCCACCGGTCTGTAAAGGCTTGTTGTTTTCACTATTTCTTTTTTTACATCATTGATCCTATTGTATGAGCAAGCTCAGCAGATACAGGATACGTTTTTTCTACCGGCAATATCTTTTTTGCCTTATCATATTCTCCTGCTTTTGTAAACTCCAATATCTTTTTTACCAACGGCGTGTAATCTTCTATTTTTACAATCCAATCTTCATTAAATTCTTCTATCAAATGGCGGCTAATACCTACCTGTATTGAACGATAGTCTAATTTACTTCCTTTAATATTCCTTTCCGGATCCCACTGTACATACACTTCGGCGTTGCTAAACTCTTTTTCCCAATTTTCAGGATTGGAATAGACTCTCTTTTCAGGAGAGGTTAAAACAGCCATACGCAAAGCTTTTTCCCAGGATTCTCTTTTGATATGTATTGCCAGAGTACATTCCTGATTGGATTTCTGTCCATAATTGCTGCGTTCCATCATCCAGAGAAAAGAAGGCTTAATCCATGTCATCCTGCTGAATGAAAAAGGAGCGCTAAACTTCTGATGTTCTACTGCTGCTTTTGCAATGGCTTTATTATAAGCCTGATATACAACAATAGTATCACGGGTATAATCTGCTCTTATTTCAAATTCTTTCATCATTAATTAATCAAAATCATAGACATACACTTCAACATTCTTATTCAGTAAGGTTCTTTCGATGATAGGTTCTATCTGTTCCCATTTTCCGCCAGCCAAACCACATCCAATTCTCGGCATATGTACTGAAGCATTTCTTTGCAAAGCTTCATAGGTAAGCTTCAATAGACATTCCTCTGCTGCCATATATCTGATAGGTGGAACCTCTGAATGCGTAATAATCTTATGCTGAGCAATCATATTGCAAACCCAGACATCTTCTTCCGTCCGAACCATCTGAATTTCTCCCAAGGTAAAATTTTCTTTGCTTCTAAACCATTCTCTGTATTCTTTTTCCGGATGTTTCCATCTTTTTGATACAGCTGTGACAAAACCTTTTCCCCAGCCTCCTATATCATTACATATATGGGCAATTATTTTATTTCCTTCAGTATTGGGAACAGTTGCATCTCCTTTTATATATTGTATTGTTTTCATGTGTATCTTTTTATGTTGCCTGTTCCTTTCCTAAAAATAAAATTAATGTCTCTATTATCTGCTGATTCTTTCTTTAAGCGTCAGAAAACTTTTTGAAATCCTGTGAATATGGGGAATAGGAACCATACACAGTGTCAAAATCAATATTCAGATTTTCAGGTTTAAACTTTTCATCTATCTGATCCAGACAGGTTACTACAAGATTCTTTTTTGTTGCTTCCACATGGGCTCCGTCTAATTTCAAAGCATAGTTTAAAAGGTCATAATCTAACCCGCCAAATCGAAGCCCTTTCTGATACTCATTAAAGGTACAGGTTTCCTCTTCATTATTTCTCAGGATCATCTCCTTTTCATTACTCATCCAGCCATTTCCATGTCTTGTTGCATAGCTTCTGGTCACATAATACATTTCTATATTTTCAATTTTCTGCAGTTTACAGATTTCATATGCGTTTTTTGAGGTGGTATTGGCATACGTTACATTAGGAAATACACCATGATTCATATCCAGCAGGACTCCCTGGCTTCCTTCAAAAATAAGGTTATCAAACGATTTTAAAAAATGATAATCATCTATTTTCCAGTCTATCTGATCAATGGCTTCTAAAAAAAATTTCAACTGCTCTTCTATTTCATTTTCATCCATAAGACCGTAGTAATAAGCAATACCTTTCAGCTTTTCTATCAGCATTTCTTTGGGGGCAATCAGGTCAATGGCAAATAGTTTATAAGGGCTTTCATTCCTTTTCATGGTAGCTCCTACTCCTTTTCCGCAGGTTCCGTGCTCCAGATTCTTTATATTAGTTCTGTTTTTCCAGACATCAAAAGGCGTAGTTACCTTCGCTAATGGATGAATATGAAGCTCTGTATTTCCATTTTTTGCTTTTAACTCTTCCCTTTCATTGAATAAAAATAGAGGATGAATCGTGCAATGTTCCGTAAAATAAGAAGGTAATCCCCGAAGTGCTCCGCTTGCAAAACTGGAATGAACATGTTTCCTGTCATCAATCATCACTGTATGAGCGGCCTGTTGTCCTCCTGAAAACCGGATCACCACTGAATCCGGGCTTTGGCAAGCCAGAAAATCTGTTGTTATTCCTTTTCCTTCATCACCAAACCCTAATCCTATCACTATTTGTGCCTTTTTCATATGTAGATTTTTTATTGTTCTAGAGCATTTACCATTGCCACCTATGCCTCTCTGAAAATGTAAGTTTCCTCGCTTAAAGCATTTGAATATGATCTAATCCTTCCTGCCCTTCTGTTCCAAAAGTTTTGTTTTTACATTGGTCGCAGATAATTTTTTTAATTACGTCAGGAATATCTCTGTGATCTTCTATGGATATACAGTTTTTGCCTAATAACTCCTTCCAGCCTCTGTCTGCTCTTATGGCCTGATCGGAATGTAAAACACTGATGTGGTATACTTCGTATCGTTTTTTAGCTTCCTCCAACAGTTCATCATGAGTATAGGTTTGTTGTCCTGAACCCATAATTTCTCTGATGGCTGATGCCGGAAGTACCTTTAAACAGGGTTCATCTCCTACGGTAAACAACAGCCCTTTCTGCTTTCTTTTTTCAAAGGCATCTGTTCTGGTGTGAAATGCTGCAAAATACCATGCTAAAAGATAGCTTTCTCCTCCATTTCCGCCACCTCCGGATTCAATATAAGTACGGGTAAGCCACATATCCAATTCTTCATCCCCGGATTCAAACTGCCCCACCTGTAACGGGTAGCTGTCGCATTCGTGATCTCCGATTCCTAAGAACAGTAAGGCCGGATCCGGCACGCCTCCCTGGATAATGCCTCCCATCAGCTTGGGTAATCCTTCTTTGATCAGTTCATGAGGAATATGTCCCATACTTCCTGTAACATCTAATCCTAAAATAATCGGGACCGAGTTAGGATGAACCTCAGAATCTCTGGATTCCCTGAAAGAAACACCTTGAGGATTCATAGATGGGTGAGCCTGTCTTTTTGTATTCTGAGTGAAAATCTCACTTGCGGATTTTATTCCGTATCCTGCCTTACTGGCTCTATCGTAACGAGCATCTATATCGTATCTTGTACTTCCCATAATTAAAATGTTTTTCCGAATAAATATTCAAATCTCTTTTGACTTACTTCGAGCTGGATATTTAAATTTCTGATTGTTAATGATAATTCTATGTCTTTCTGAACAAAGTCTTCGGTGTTGAAATCTGCAAAAGTTAAACTGTTCCTGTCTAAAGGGCTGATATCAATAAGTCCTTCCTGTTCACGCTCGAGTCTCTTTATTTTTAACTCGATATCCTCTACCTTGCGCCTGTAGATCAATTCTGAATCTTCTCCGATCGTTCGCGCACGGTCTTCTCTGATCTGATCATTGTTTCTTTGTAATGATTCGATAAATCTTGGTTTTAGCTCATCTTCCATAATCATTCTTTTGTGTTGTTATTACGCTAATTAAAAAGAGCATAGTTATGCTGCATTCCTGCATTCATTTTAACAGGAATACATTATATCAGTTCTTAAAACATATTTTAATCCGCTTATCAGTGTTCTTCCTTCGTGTCTTAAGGGATGGTAAAAGATTAAGGCAGTCCCTTTTTTAGGAGCTACCGTGAAAAGGTTTTCAAATTCTGTTTCTCCCCCTTCAAAATCATCGTTCAGATAGATTAAAAAGGTATAGAAACTTTTCTCTTTTTCATTTCTGATATAACTTCCGTCACGGTGCATTTTAAATTGCTGGCCTGGAGAATACTTATAAACCCTGAACATCTCATTAAAATTCAGAAGTTTGTAATTTTCATGTTGCTGCGGAAGAAATTCAGCTGCTTTTTTAAAAAGATCCTCTGCCAGATTATTATCAAAAATCATCAGCCTGTCATTGTTTCTGATCCCTTTGCTCATCAGTTGGCGTCCACCGACATTGATTTTGGCTTCTTCAAAATTTTTTCCTTGTGATAAAGCGATGTATTGGTCACATTCGGCTTCCGTAAGAAAGTCTTCAATTAAAAATATCTGTGGATGTAGGTCTGTTTTTTCCATAGTTAGTATTTTGTGACTGGTTATTGTGTTTTTACCCTCTTAATTCATCCCGTACTTCCATCAAGACAAAACCTAAAAGGTTTTCTCCTTTCCATAATAAAGGATTTTCTGCTCTTGAGTCTGTTTCCAGCATCCCGATTCCCCAAATGGTATCATAAGGGCTGGCTTCTACAAGAATCTTATCGTTGGTTGATAAAAGAAAGTCTTTATATTTCTTGTTCTGTGAAAATTTTAAAAGATTTCCCTGTTTTACAATCTCGTATTTATGTTCATCCCAACGTTTCGGATCAAAATTCTTTACTTTTCTTCCCAGGCTTTTAACCTGGTTGGGCGTGGATGCCTGCACTATTTTTTCTAAAGTTTCGGGATCATTGAATAACCTTGCTTTACCAGCCATCATATAATGTTCTGCTGTTTTATAAACAATACCGTTTTCTTCAAACTTTCCTGCAAACCATTGGCTAAAGCATGACTTGGTGACCTCATCTTTAACCGTATGTCCCCAGAAAAACAAAAACTTTATCCTTTCTTTTTTCTGAAATCTGTCTTTAATAATTTGTATAGTGTATTTCATGATTGCGTTATTATTACACAAATGTAAGTGAATTCCAATTTATACACCAAATTTATTTGTGTTGTTTTTACACTAATAAATATAAAATACTGATTATCAGTGATAAAATTTTAATTAATAAACACTACTGCCACAAATATTTTACGCAAACGACAGGTGTCTGTTGGGTTTAGGCTAAAGCCGATGGAATGCTGGTATATAAAAAAACGGGCTAAAGCCCGTTTCAATTGAATATCTTCTGAATATCTTTGCTTATACAATAGATTTTAGTGTAGTTTTAATAACACATTGAGTAAGTGCATTTGTGATTATTAGTGTAAAATATTGTCTGATTTGTGGTTAAAAAACTATTTGATTTCAAAATAAAATCCCTGCTCCTCCAGTTTTTTGTATTTTTCCTGATTGAAGGTAAAGAGCTTTCCAGGTCTTCCGCTGCCTTCTTTTTTAACGTTATTGGTTTCATTAAGCAAACCATAGCTCATAATTTTTTTACGAAAATTTCGGCGGTCAATTTCCTGTCCTACAATGGTTTTATAAAGGTTTTCAAGGTCTGAAAAAGGAAATTCCTCATTGAGAAGATTAAATCCAACCGGCTGATACTGGATTTTGGTACGAAGTCTCTTTAATGCTGTATCAATAATTGTTTTATGATCGAAAGCTACAGAAGGGAGCTTGTGGACACTGAACCATTGTGCATCGTCAGCATCAGAATCAGCAAACAACTCATGATAAGAAGGGTTCACGAGCCCCAAATAAGCCACGGAAACCACTCTATTCCTCGGATCACGCCCAACATTACCAAATGTATAGAGTTGTTCCAAAAAATCGGGCTTTATACCTGCTTCTTCGTGCAGTTCTCTCTTTACCGCATCATCCAGGTTCTCATCATCCAATACAAGGCCTCCGGGAAGTGCCCATCCGCCTTTAAAGGGTTCTATGTTTCTTTTGATTAAAAGAATCTGAAGGTCTTTTTTATCAAAATAGCCAAAGATAACAGCATCTACAGCCACTTTTATATCCTGTAATTTTTTGGGAGATTCCATAAATTAATTTGCGTTACGAATACACAAAGTTACAATTTATCATAACAATAAAAAAATTACATATAATAAAAGTTACTATCTTTAAGTTATTACTATAACCAACTTAAAATTAAATAATTATGAAAAATTTACTAACAGTTCTTTCTATGGCTTTTTTAATGACAGCCTGCGAGAAAGGAAAAACAACAGCAGCCGGCAATGCTGACAAAACGGATTCCACCGCCGCAAAATCCGAATGGAAACCTGTAGATTCTGCTACAGCAACCAAAGCGTGGATGGAATTTGCTACTCCGGGAGAAATGCATAAAATGCTGGCAAAATTTGATGGAAACTGGACCGGTGCTACCAGCATGTGGATGGATGAAAGCGGAAAAGCAGCCACCAGCACTTCTGAATGCACTAATAAAATGATCTTTGAGGGACGTTATCAGGTAAGCAATTATAAAGGAAATTTTATGGGAATGCCTTTTGAAGGGATGAGCATTATGGGATATGATAATGCCAGGAAAAAATTTGTAAGCACCTGGATTGACAATATGGGAACAGGATTAATGCATGCCGAGGGAGACTGGAATCCTGCTAAAAAATCTATTGATTTTAAAGGTAAAATGACGGACCCCAGCCAGCCTGGAAAAGAATGTGACGTAAGAGAAGTCTATACCTTTACCGATGATAATAACCATACACTGGAAATGTACGGTCCCAATCCTAAAACAGGAAAGGAAATGAAAACAATGGAAATAAAATTCACCCGCAAGAAATAAAACAAAATCTGCTTCGTTTGAAGCAGATTTTGTTTTATTTCTTAAAAGGCTTTTTAGTTTGTTTCAAAACTTTCTTTTCATCTCCGTCTAATTTTCTCTGCAATTTTCTGACATCCTCCGCAGAAGGTAAATTTTCAGGAATTATTCCTCTGTTAGTAAGCATATTCCTAACAGCAACATTATTATCTATATGTTCTTCTTCAATTTTTGATTGTCCTTTTAGATCTTTACTTTGAACATTCAATCCTGTCATTTCTGCAGCTAAATCTTTAGCTTTAATACTAATAGTAGGTAAAAAATCAGCAACTGGCCTATTTTCAGGAATACCCATTTTTTTCTTTAGCATTTGGGTGTTTAACCGGAAAAGCGCTTGATCTCCTTTACTTCTTATAATAGCAAATCCCTGGCTATCAACTCCTCTCTCATATAAAACTCCTGAAAGTTGTTTTTCGGTTTGACTTAATTTTTCACGGGCTTTGATTCTTTCATACTCCAATAATCTTTGCTCTACTAATTCTGCTCTTCTTGTTTGAACTGCAAAATAATTTTGTGCAAAAGAAATCTCTTGTTTTCTACTATCCCCATTCTGTGCGATTAAATAACATCCGTACCTTGTTAATAGAATATCATCTATCTCTTTTTCAGCTCCTTTCGGCATCTGTATCGTTTTCCTGATATCAGGAAAATGATACTCGATTAGCTCCCCAACATTTTTGCAAGCATCTTTTGCTTTTATAATTACTTTTTCAAAGTTTTCCCATTTACTATATCCTAACAAAATTTGTAAATCCCTTGCACTCCAGCATTCTATTCCCTCTAGTTCAGGAGGCTTCTTCAAATTTATAGAATAAGTTTTTTATTTCTTCTGATTTCATTCAACAATATGTTTTTATAAAAATACAAAAAAAATCCTGTAGCTTTCTAAAGCGCTAAAATCAAAGGCAATAAAAAACCGCTTCGAACGAAGCGGTTTATATTTTTAATCATTAAGCTTTAATACAGCCATGAATGCAGACTGTGGTACTTCTACCCTTCCAATCTGTTTCATTTTTTTCTTACCTTCCTTCTGTTTTTCCAAAAGCTTTCTCTTTCTGGAAATATCTCCTCCATAACATTTCGCGGTAACGTCTTTTCTTAATGCCTTGATTGTTTCTCTGGCAATAACTTTCGCTCCCAATGCTGCCTGAACTGCAATATCAAACTGCTGTCTAGGGATCAGTTCACGAAGTTTTTCACACATCTTTTTACCAATATAATAGGCATTACTCTCATGAATCAGTGAAGAAAGGGCATCTACCATATCTCCATTGATCAGAATATCCATTTTAACCAGTTTGGAAGAACGCATTCCTATTGGTGAATAATCAAATGAAGCATATCCTTTGGAAATAGATTTAAGACGGTCATAGAAGTCGAAAACAACTTCAGCCAAAGGCATATTGAATGTTAATTCTACCCTGTCTGCCGTTAAATAACTTTGGTTAACAATCTCTCCTCTTTTTTCAATACAAAGCGTCATAACCGCACCTACGAAATCGGATTTAGTAATAATGGAAGCTTTTATATAAGGCTCTTCAACTCTATCCAAAAGATTGGGATCAATCATTTCAGACGGATTGTTGATTAAAATTGCGGTTTCAGGTTCTCTTTTAGAATATCCATGGTATGAAACATTGGGTACCGTAGTAATAACATTCATATCAAATTCTCTGTCAAGACGTTCCTGTACAATTTCCATGTGAAGCATTCCTAAGAATCCGCAACGGAAACCAAAACCAAGTGCTGCAGAACTTTCAGGTTCAAAAACCAAAGAGGCATCATTTAATCTTAATTTTTCCAATGAGAATCTTAGTTCCTCAAAATCTTCAGATTCAATAGGATAAATGCCGGCAAAAACCATTGGCTTTACTTCCTCAAAACCATCGATGGCAGCTTCTGCAGGATTCACAAAAGAGGTAATGGTATCACCCACTTTAACTTCTCTTGCATCTTTAATTCCGGAAATAATATATCCTACGTCACCACATTCAATAGTTTTTTTCGGAACTTGTTTTAGTTTCAAAGTTCCTACTTCATCAGCACCATATTCTTTTCCTGTAGCAAAAAATTTAATTTTTTCGTTTTTAGAAATACTTCCGTTCACCACTTTGAAATAAGCCTCAATTCCTCTGAACGGGTTGTAAACAGAGTCAAAGATCAATGCCTGTAACGGAGCTTTAGGATCTCCAACCGGAGCAGGAATTCTATTCACAATCTGCTCAAGCAAATCATGAACTCCTTCTCCTGTTTTCCCTGAAACTCTAAGAACATCTTCATATTTGCACCCTAAAAGTCCCATAATTTCGTCGGTAACTTCTTCTGGGTTTGCAGATGGAAGATCTATTTTATTAAGAATTGGAATAATCTCCAAGTCATTTTCCAATGCTAAATATAAATTACTGATCGTTTGTGCCTGAATACTTTGGGCAGCATCCACAATAAGAAGGGCTCCTTCACAAGCAGCAATAGAACGGGAAACTTCATAAGAGAAGTCTACGTGTCCCGGTGTATCAATCAGGTTTAAAATATATTTTTCTCCTTTATATTCATAATCCATCTGGATCGCGTGAGACTTAATCGTAATCCCGCGTTCTTTCTCCAAATCCATATCATCCAGCGTCTGAGATTGTAGTTCTCTTTGAGTAACTGTATTCGTATACTCTAAAAGACGATCTGCCAAGGTACTTTTACCATGGTCGATATGAGCGATTATGCAAAAATTTCGTATGTTTTTCATTTAAGAATCTTGTAATTTGCAAAGATAAGAAAATGCAAGAGAATTTTATATTCTTAATTTTTTCTTTTAACTAAAACACAAATAATGGTAAAAAGAGAAGCAAAATTGTCTCTTCTTTTCCGATATGTTATTTAGTTTTACCAAAGTTTTCAGGGAAAATATAATCTCCTGTAAGCGTATCAATTCCTACTCTATAATACATTGCATTCTGTTTGCGGATCTTTGTGGCAGTAATATCTATTACAGCAACGACCAAACCTCCAATAATACCTCCAACTCCAGCCCCTGCATAAATAGCAGCATTAGACCTTGGAAAAATTTCCTCTTCGGATGCAGTTATAAAATAGCCTTCATCATCTTTCTCTATCTCAATAATACTTGTGGGTGTTTTTTTATAAGCAATTCCGTTATCGATGATTGCAAAAACATCTTTATTAAGATTATCATAACCATCAACTCTTTTCACTCCTTTAATCACGCCCTCTTTATTCTTCTTTACCGTAAGTTCTTTATCAGGTTTTTGTTCTGCAAATGATTTATAATCTCTATAGACTCCATCTGCAAAAGACTGGGAGCTATAAACAGGTAACTGCTCAGATATTATTTTTCCGTAGTTGTCAAGATCGGCCTCGGAAACAGGAATATTCAAACCACTTTCAGCATATGAATCTTTTACAATATTGGTTAATTCCGATGATATTTTGGCTGCTATAGCCCTTGTAATATAAGCATGATCTCTCTGTGGATAATCTTTTGAAATTTTAATTTTTTTTAAAAAGTAATATTTATTATTTCTTTTTAAAAAGGTAGACACCTGCATTTCAAGATGTCCTGCGACTGATCTTTCGCCCGGTATATCTTTAACTTTTAAATGTTCCAGTACAAGGAAGTATTCAGTCTTTCCCAGTTTTTTATTATTCTCTAAAAACCAATCTGAAAATAATTTTTCCAGGTCTTCTTTTTCAAATTTTACCTCGTAAGGCTCTTTCCTGTGTGAAACTATACCTATTGTTTTATCTTCTCTTCTGTCAAGCAACGTAAGAGATTGGGCGGCATGATTTCTATCTTTTATATTATTTCTAAGTTCTATAAACTGGTTTTTCTGACCGTATAACACTACTGAAAGCAATAAAAAGAAAAGTGTTTTTTTCATAATTGATGTTTTCGGTAAAAGTAGAATTTTTTAAAACATAAATTAAACGGCTCTCACAAAAAAAGATTTGTAAGAGCCGTCCAACATTAAAAAAAATAAACTATTATGGGGTCTGTTTAGGTCCTGGATTATTATTTCCGTGAGGTTTCCTTTCATTCATTTTATCTCTCATCATTCCTTCAGACTGAAACAGCTTTAAGACTTTTTGACAGGGAATTACCTGCTGCATTTTATCTGCGTATTTTTTTCTGTTATCCAATAGCTTCTGCCCTATTTCAAAGCTTTGCTGAAGTTTAACTTTGGCTTCTTCATCTGATAATGTTTCAGGATTAAAGCCAGGATCGAACTGTCCTTTTATCTGCTTCTGACTTTCCAGGTATTCATTATAAAGCTGGGTAAATTCTGCTTTATCATCCTGGTCAATATTCAGATTATCCATGATCATGTTGTTCCTGAACTTCTTAAGCAGTTCTTTCCTTTCTTCAGGAGAAAGATTGTTAATGACTTCCTTCCGTTGTTTTGGATCCATCTTTTTCCAGTCATAATCCGTCCTTTGAGCATTCAAGCCGAAACCATAAATAATAAAAAACGTCAATATTATCTTTTTCATCTTTATTAATTATATAAGTCCAAATAAACGTCTTGTGTCGAGTTACTAGCCAATTCTGCAATTTCAGAATTAGAAAACGAATCCAGGTAATCATTTATTTTGGTTTCGTCTTTTTTAGGCTTGGCTTTCACTGATTTTGGTGACGTTTCTGTTTTTTCTTTTTCGTTTTTTAAAGCATAGTTAACATTATCCGCCTGATTTACACTTGTTTGATTATTATTATCAGCAAAAGTTAAATCAGATTTTAATGTTTCATAAGCAAGTTCACTTTCTGTTTTGGGTTCTCCTTTATTAACTGCATAGGCAGCATCTGAAGTTAGCCCTTTTTCAGCGGAATCATTATCAGAATTTAAAACATAAGTCATTCCAAAAATTAAAGCTACTGATGCCGCGGCAGCGTACAGCCAGTTCAATTTAAAGATAGGCGCTTTTTTGCTTGTCTTTATATCATTCATAACATTCTCCTGAATGTTTTCAAACAAATGATCAGGGACTTTGTAAATATTTTTACGTTCTAATTTTTCTATGTCGAACTCTTTCATTTCTGTTTTTTCAAAAATTATCTTTCGTAATTTTCTTTAATAAATTCTTCTATTTTCTGCTTGGCATAATGATAATTTGTTTTTAACGTCCCTACAGACATATCTACAATCTTAGATATTTCTTCGTAAGGCAAATCATCATAATACCGCATCATAAATACCAGTTTCTGCTTTTCTGGCAGACTTTGTATAGCGTTCTGTAGCAGGATTTGTATTTCTTCGGCACTTCCTTCGGTATTGTCGGCGACAAGATTCTGCATATGATACTCTGCGTCTTCATCAGTTTTTTTCATTTTATTCATTTTGTTGACTTGTTGTAATGCTTCGTTGGTAGCAATTCTGTAAAGCCAAGTGTACAACTGACTGTCATTTTTGAACTGATGAAAATTCTGATAAGCTTTAATAAATGTTTCCTGCAAAGTATCCTGAGCAAGATCTCCATCCACGATAATTCTTCGAATGTGCCAATACAATCTGCTTTGATAAGCATCCATCAAGGCACGGACACCTTTTTCCTGGGTCCGTGGATTCTGCATCAACGAAATAATTTCCGCGTCCTTAATCTTCATAAGATGCTTTCACTGTTTTGGATTACAAAAGTAACTGAAAGTTAAATTACTTCTTCAATTTTAACCTTAAAAATCAAAATAATATGAAATTTTTTTGGGTACTAAGCTTTAGACTACACGCAATAAGTATGCCTATCCTTACTATCCGGTTTCCCCATCCCCTTTCTTTTTAGTACTCGGCTTAAAATCTTATATTTGTTATATGCAAATTGTAATTATCGGTTCCGGAAATGTTGCTTATCATATGGCAAAGGCTTTCAGTCTGAAAGGTATTCCTTTGGTCCAGATTTTTGGCAGAAACGAAAATGAATTAAAGAAAATAGCTGAAGAACTGAATCTTCCTTATTCTACAGAACATTTGAAGGATGCAGATCTGTATTTGATCTGTGTAAGTGATCATTCTGTAGAAGACGTTTCCAAGATCATCACTAAGAAAAACAGTCTGGTGGCCCATACTTCAGGATCCCTTCCTAAAGAAATCCTTTCAGGGGAATACCGGAAGGCCAGTTTTTATCCATTGCAGACTTTTTCAAAATCTAAAAATCTGGAATATGAAAAGATTCCGTTTTTTATAGAAACTGAAAATAAGGAGGATCAAAAACTTCTTTCTGATCTTGCTTCTGTGGTCTCCAAAAATGTAATGGAAAGCACCCATGAAAAAAGAAAATATATTCACCTGACAGCAGTTTTTGCCTGTAATTTTGTGAATCATCTTTTTTCAAGAGCCAAAGAAATTTCAGATTCTCAGGAGATTCCTTTTGATTATTTCTTGCCTTTAATTGATGAAACGGTCCAAAAAATCTACGAGATAGAGCCTAAAATGGCACAGACAGGCCCTGCGGTAAGAAATGATGTAAGAATTTTACAGCTGCACGAACAGCTATTAAAAGACGAAAGTCTTGAAATTTATAAAACAATGAATCATTCTATTCAAAAAATGTATGAGTTATAAAGAGAAATTAAAAGATATAAAAGCATTTGTATTTGATGTTGACGGTGTTTTTACAGATGGCAGTGTTTATCTTCTTCCCGGAGGGAATATGTGTAGGGTAATGAATGTGCTGGATGGTTATGCAGTCGTTAAAGCTTTAAAAAACAATTATTTAATTGGGGTCATCACCGGTGGAAATGATGAAATGGTAAAGCATAGAATCAATTATCTTGGAATTCAGGATTATTATCCGAAATCCCATAATAAATTATCTGATTTTGAAGATTTTAAAAAGAAATACAATCTTAAAAATGAGGAAATCCTGACTATGGGAGATGATCTTCCGGATATTCATATCATGGAAAACTCCGCGATAGCAGCATGTCCTGAAAATGCAGTTCCTGAAGTAAAAGGAATTTCCAGTTATATTTCCCCGCAAAAAGGGGGGAGTGGTGCTGTGCGAGACGTCATAGAGCAGGTAATGAAAGTTCAGGGAAACTGGCATGATGATAATACTCAATCTGTATAATATTTATGAAATTACTTTTAGCATCTCAATCCCCGAGAAGAAAGGAACTTCTTTCCAGCCTTGGCTTTGAATTTGAAGTGGTAAAAACCGATTGTGAAGAAATCCTTCCTGACCATATAAAAATAGAGGAAGCCGCGGCTTATTTATCTCTGTTAAAAGCAGATATCTTCAGAAACCTTATCGATGACGAGGTTTTATTAACATCTGACACGGTAGTAGCTATTGACCATCAAATCCTTGGCAAACCGGCCAATGAAGACGATGCCCGGAAGATGCTTCGCCAGCTTTCCGGAAAAACACATCAGGTTTATACGGGAATTACGGTGAAAACCGCTGATAAGTCCATTACAGAGACCGATGTAGCTGATGTAACGTTTGATGAGATTACCGATGAGGAAATAGATTATTATGTTCGGGAATACAAACCTTTTGATAAAGCCGGAAGCTATGGTATTCAGGAATGGCTGGGTATGGCTAAGATTAAAAGTATGACCGGAAGCTTTTATACTATTATGGGGCTACCTACTCATTTGGTTTACAAAATTTTGAACGAAATATAAATATTATTCATTATAAAATTTTATTATTTTTACAAAATCATCAAACTGCTGATAATAAAAAGCAGATTAGCTAGTTATATTGAATAATGAAAAAGAATATATTGTTCCTTTTAGTAATGTGTATCGTTGCTTCATGTGCTACCAAGACAAAAAAGCCAGAGCAGCGGTCTAAGCTATTGAAAGGCTTTTCCACATACTATAACACCCTTTTTAATGCGAAGGATGCATTAAACAGTGAATTTACAACCAGAGATAAGGGACATAAAGATAATTTTTATGCTCCTTATATTCCTATTCTTACTTATGAAGAACAGCCTTTGGGGAGTGATCTGGGCCAGTCTGCAGCATTTGCAGAAAATTCCATGAAAATGGCTGAAGTAGCGAACTCAAAGCCATCGGGAAGAAATAGTTCCGGTACCCCGAATGTCCCGGGAATGCAGGGAAATATGCCTGGTAATACCCAGGATAATCAGGATGACGGTCAAAATAAAGGGGCTACAACTTTGGAAATTGCTGAAGCTAAAGCACTGAAGGCCATCAATAAATATTCAGTGACCAGAAATGGGGAAGAGAAGAATAAACAAATTTTTGAGGCATATATGATCCTGGCGCAATCCAGAATTTATCAAAATAAGCCTTTGGAAGCTCTGGACGCCCTGAATTATGTTTTCACACATATGAAAGATGATAAAAGGCTGCCTTTGGCAAGAATTTATCAGGGATTAGCTTATGACAACATCAAAGATTACCATAGAGCTCATGAAACTTTTGCCAAGCTGAAAGGGGAGAAGCTCAATAAGACCTATGCAAAACTTCTCAGCATTTATTATGCTGAGTCTCTGCTGGATGCCGGGAAGAAAGAAGAGGCTGCCAAGGAGCTGGATGAAGCATTTGAACTGAATGGTAACAGAAAACTTAAGAGCAGAATTTCTTATCTCAGAGGGCAGGTACAGGAAAATCTCGGACAAAATGAAAAGGCAAGAGACAGCTATGCTGCAGCCTATAAATATGCCAATGATTTTGAATTTGAAGTAAAATCTCAGATTGCTATTGCCAAAACATTTAATGGAAAAGGAGACTACAATGGTGCAAAAAATTATTTGGAAAGCATCAGTAAAAAAGGGACTTACGGTTCCCGAAAGAATGAATTTTACTATGCTTTAGGCTTAATGGCCAATAAGGCTGGAAAAAAAGACGAAGCCCAGCAGTTTTTCAGAAAATCCTTATTTGAAAAGGTTTCCGACCCTCAAATCAGAGGTTTAGCGTATTATGAAATAGGGAAGAGTTATCTGGAAAAGAATGACTATATCGGTGCCGGAAGTTACTATGATTCAGCACTTGTTGTAATGACTTATGAGCCTTCCAAGGTGTTGCTGAAAGATCAGTCTGAGTACATTAAAAAAATCTCTAAAAATTACTACCTGATTAAAAAAAATGACAGTATTCTTTCTTTAGCCAAGATGGATGAGGGACAGAAAACCGACTTTTTCTCCAAGTATATTGCTAAGCTAAAAGTTAAAGAAGAAAAAGAAGAGCAGGAGAGAAGACGTGCAGAAAGAAGCAAAGGTTTTGATACCGGAGACTATAATGCCAATTCTATTTTCGCCAATGACGTCAATGCTTTTGAAGACTTTGGAGTTACTACAAAAGGTTTTTATTTCAGTAATACGGGAACTGTAAGCAAAGGAACATCATCCTTTAAACAGGTCTGGGGAGACAGAGCTCTTGCTGATAACTGGCGTTTTTCAAAAAAGATGGTTTCTATTGAAGATATGAAAAATGAAGCTTTAGGAGTATCTGCTGCCCCTAACCCAAGACGTTTTGAACCGGCTTATTATATTGAGCAGATCCCAACAGATCAGGGTAAACTGTCCCAGCTGAAAAAGGACAGAGATACAGCTTCTTTAGGCCTTGGAATTATGTATCAGAATTATTTTACCAATACCCCTTTAGCTACTAAAACGCTGTATGATCTTGTAGATGTAAAGCCCGAAGAAAAAGTAATGCTTCAGGCATTATATGAAATTTTTGCAATGAATTACGAGAAAAATCCTCAGATATCAGACAGGGCGAAACAGATTCTTTTAAAGGATTATCCTTATACTTCATATGCTGAATTTGCAAGAAACCCTAAAAACGTTTCATTTGTAAAATCTACGGAAGATGTTGAGAATGAATATAAAAAGGCATATGCTTTATTTGAATCGGAGAAGTTTGATGACAGTAAGAATGTCATTGACCAGACGATCCAAAAGTTTCCAAAAGATGCTTTAGTGCCTAAACTCTATTTACTCAATGCCTTTAATGCAGGAAAATCCAGTGGAAAAGAGGTAATGATCCTGCAGCTTGAGCAGATAGCACTGAACTATTCTAAAACCCCGGAAGGAGTGAGAGCTAAAGAAATGCTGAATTACCTGAAAAGTGACCTTAGCTTCCAGGCAACGGATAATAAAGGAAATTCTGTTCCTAAGCAGCCCGGAGCCCCCGTTCAACCTAATAACAACTCCGAACCTGTACAGGAGGGGTTACAGAAAGCTGACCTCAACAACAACAATTTAGAGAGCTTAGAGACGGCTCCTTCTACAAAAAAGCCCGGCGGTGACAGCCAGCAAAAAAAGAAAAGAGCAGCACAGCAGCCCACGGAATCCACCATTCCTAAAAGGCCTCAATAAAATAAAAAAGCGAAGATTAACTCTTCGCTTTTTATATGTAATAGCCTATTTTTTATGATCATATAGAATCTGAGGATTTCTTTTTCTTCACTCCGTGGAAATCTTTTAAATAAAAAGGCTCAAAGTAAGCAATATCTTCAAAGTCTTTATGTTCTATTTTTTCTAATGATTTTTTGATAAGATATTGAGCAGAAGGGTAGACATCTTCTCTAAAATCCGCCTGGGGAAGATTTAGAATCTCTTTTGCTTTCTTCGCTCCGTCTCCTACAAATATCACTTTCTTATCTTTAAACTCTTCAAAAGAGGTTTCATCTAAAATCTTAGCTTCTGTATTGCTGAGTTCAATTCCCGTCAGGCCGTCATAAACTGCCGTATAAACCTCCATTCTTCTTGCGTCGACTAATGGCACTACAAAATCATAGTTATGTCCTAAAAAGGGTTCTATCATGCTTTCCATAGAATTTACGGCAACCAATGGGATGTTCAATCCGTAGCAGAATCCTTTTGCCGAAGCCGCGCCAATTCTTAACCCGGTATAAGATCCCGGTCCTTTTCCCAGTGAAACGGCCTCAATATCTTTCAGTGAAATTCCCGCCCCCTCCAATGCCCATTCTACAAATGTGTGCAGGCTTTCAGACTGTTTATAGTTTTCTGAAACTTCTTCGGAAAGGCACAATAGTTTTTCATTGTCTGAAATTGCTACAGAACAGTTTTTAGAAGAGGTTTCAAGATATAAAATTTTCATTTTCTTATTTTAAACTAAACCGCAAAATTGCTTTTTAAATATGCTGCAAATTTACGCCTTTATTTTGAGACTATTTTCTGTAGATGGTTCTTGGTTCTGCCTGAGCACTAGGATAAATGGTCATATCAGAAACAGTAACATGCTTGGGGGCATTTATACAATAAGCGATAGCATCTGCAATATCTTCTGCTTTTAACGGTTCATATCCGGCGTATACCGTTGAAGCTTTTTCACTGTCTCCTTTAAACCTCACTAAAGAAAAATCAGTTTCCACAGCTCCCGGCTGAATATTGGTCACTTTAATTCCAAACTCTGTAAGCTCTAATCTCATGCCTTCAGAAATCACATCCACAGCCTTTTTGGTAGCGCAGTAAACAACTCCATTGGCATAAGTTTGTCTTGCTGCCACAGAACTTATATTGATAATATGACCTAAGTTTTTAGTTTTCATAATTGGGATGATCATTTTAGAAACATAGAGTAATCCCTTTACATTTCCGTCGATCATAGAATCCCAGTCATCAGTCTTACCGGCAGAAAGAGGATCTAAACCATGCGCATTCCCGGCATTATTAATCAGAACATCAATATCTTTCCAATTCTCGGGAAGGGAGTTAACGGCTGCTTCAACTTCTTCAAGGTTTCTAACATCAAATATTAAACTAAATATTTCGGTAAATTCAGATAATTCTGTTTTTAAAGATTCTAATGCTTCATTTCTTCTCCCGCAAATGATTATTCTGTTACCTTGTTTTGCCAAAAGTTGTGCTGTGGATTTTCCTATACCGGAAGTAGCCCCGGTTATTACTATTGTTTTCATACAATTAAAATTTTAATGTAAAAGTGTCCAACTATAATAGTCTTTCAATACTTGATTTTTTGATATTGGATGATTCATTTATATGCTGAAACACGTATTGATCAATTGGCATCCAACGCCTGAAAAGCGTCGATTATATGGTCAATACTTAATTTTTTTTTTTCATCAGGAAGAACTGAAATAATATCAAATCTTACCTCATTCTTTTTATCTGTTTCCTCTAAATAATGGTTAGCTGCAGAGACAATCGACTTTATTTTTGTTTTGGTAACGGCTTCCTGAGGAAGCATAAAAACATCAGTAGACCTTGCTTTTACTTCTACAATAATGATTACATCTTCTTTCTCAGCAATAATATCAATCTCCGCTTTTTGAAAACGAAAATTCCGGTCAAGAATAGTATAGCCGTTTTTCTGAAGATAATCAGCGGCCATGTCTTCTGCTATTTTGCCAAAATCATTATGGTTAGCCATAGTCTGGATTTGAGAATCAGGGATATTTTAGAATTCAATTTTCACTTTAGTCTCAACTTTTATTGTAGCAGTTCCTCCAATTAAAAGAGGTCTGTTGTCTTTAATGTGTCCGTTTGGGAAACCAAAAACTATAGGGAATTTATACTTTGAAAGTCTTTCTGAAATCAGTTGGTAAGCAAATTCATCAAAACTCTCCTCATAACTTTTATTATCTTTTTCATCACCCATATTGGTCATTCCTCCTACAATAAGCCCTTTAATTTTATTAAAAACCCCGGCCAGTTCAAGGCTCATAATCATCCGGTCTAAAGCATAAAAGTTTTCTCCGATATCTTCAATGAATAAAATTTTATCTTTAAATTCAAAGGAATACCGGGTTCCCAAGAGAGCGTAAATCAGCGCTAAATTTCCTCCCACAACTTCACCTTCTATATTCCCTTTTTTATTCAATGAATGTGCACTCAGGCTGTATTTTGGGGCTTTGCCTTTTAAGATATCAAAGATCATATCATAACTTTCTTCCGTTACTCCAAAGCTTGATGTTTTGATCGTCTGCCCGTGAATGGAAACAAATCCTTTCTTCAGCAGGTAACTTTGGATCACCGTATTATCAGAATATCCGATATACCATTTCGGATTTTTGGTGAAGTTTTTCAATTTCAGATGCTGAATCAGATGCTGGCAGCCATAGCCTCCTCTGGAAGCCCATATAGCACCAACTTCTTTATCATTTAAAGCCCAGTTGATATCCTGTATTCTTTCCTGCTCTGTTCCGGCATAATTATACCCATTTGAAAATTTAGTGTAAAGATGTTGTCCTAAAACAGGTTCAAATCCCTTATTTTTAATCATTTTTATTCCCTTTTCCAGCTGGGATACATCTACAGCTCCCGCAGGGGAAATAACAGCTATTTTAGCCCCTTTTTTAAGGGGTTGTGGAAAGATATTTTTTTTCATTCTGTTTTTTGATATTTAACTTCTTTCTTTTCAGCTTCCTCTAACTGTCTGTCAAACTGATTAAACTTTTTAAAACTCTGGAGGAAAATAAAGAAACTGAAAACAATAAGAATTACCCCAACAACTCTTCTGATTTTATTAGCCAGTTTCTGGGTAAGTTTATCGTGAAATTGCTTGGCAAGAAATATTTTGGCCAGATCAATGGAAAGATATGTTGCGAGTACAATGCCTATATATAAAATAAAACTACTGGTGTTAGGATATTGATTTCTCACAGAAATTACCGTTACCAGCCAGAAAAGGATGACTCCTACATTTAAAAGATTAAAGAAAAAACCATTAAAAAAAGTTTTAAAATAATTTTGTCCGATAATTTTTTCCTCTCCGGGCATATGCATTTTGGTTTTGGTAACCAGCATCACAATTCCATACACAAAAATAAGGATAGAAGTTATTCTGTAGAACCCGGGATGTTTATCAATTAAAGTGACAATATCCGAACTGGCATAATATGCCGCAACAATACATAATAGATCCGCACTGATTACTCCCAGATCTAAAGCCAAAGCATGTTTGGGGCCTCTGGAAAAGCTGGTTTCAATTAAGAGGAAAAATATAGGCCCTATAAAAACCAGACTCAGCATGAATCCTAATATAACGGCAGATAGTACAAGTTCAAACATTTAATATGATTTAAAATGAAAAAGATTTTCATTCCGTTTTATACAAAGTTAGACTTTATGATTTAATTATTCAATAAAGTTGTTATATATCAACTCTAATTACGGCAAGTTTAAGACACGCTATTTTTAAGAAAAGAAATTGGAAACAAGAGGGAAAATCTTACTGAAGTCCGGAGAGAAGGGGCAAGAAAAAAATCAACCCTATCTGAAAAATTGTATAAAAAAAGAGGCTGCTCTTGTACAGAACAGCCTCTCCTTTATTATTATTTTAAACGACTTGAAAGTCTAGTTGTTTTTGAATAAGATTGGCTTTCACAACCTTAATGCGAAGTTCATCTCCCAACTGATATCGATTTCCGTTTCTTACTCCATATACAGCATGTGTTTTTGCATCGTATGAATAAGAATCATCCACAAGGTCTCTTAGTTTGATTAATCCTTCAGCACCGTTTTCAGGTATTTCAACCCAGAAACCAAATTCAGCAACTCCGGAAATCACTCCTGTAAATGTTTCTCCAAGGTGTTTTTCCATAAACTTCACCTGCATAAATTTGATAGAATCTCTTTCCGCATCAGCCGCCAATCTTTCCATTGAACTGCAGTGTTTCGCTTTTTCTTCCAGCTCCGGTCTGTTTGGCGATTTTCCTCCATCCAGATAGTGCTGAAGAAGACGGTGAGCAATCAAATCCGGATAACGACGGATAGGAGAGGTGAAGTGGCTGTAATACTCAAAGCCAAGACCATAATGTCCAATAGGATCTGTAGAGTATACCGCCTTAGTCATACTTCTCATAGCCAGCGTTTCAATCATATTTTCTTCGCCTTTTCCTTTGACATCATGAAGTAATTTATTCAAGGATTCTGCTACTTTTTTCGTATTGGCAAGATTCATTGTATACCCGAAAGTAGATACAAAATCTCTCAATGCTTCCAGTTTTGCAGGATCCGGATCATCATGGATCCTGTAAATAAATGTATTGTTGGTGATTTCACCTTTATTTGTCAATGAAACAAATTCAGATACTTTTTTATTGGCTAAAAGCATGAATTCTTCAATCAGGTGATTGGAATCTTTACTTATTTTAAAATAAACTCCAACCGGTTCATTATTTTCATCCAGGTTGAATCTTACTTCACTTCTGTCAAATGTAATAGCTCCATTTCTGATACGCTCATTACGCAGAATCTTTGCAAGTTTATCCAGGGTATTTATCTCTTCTGCCAGATCACCTTCGCCTGTTTCTATACGTTCCTGAGCTTCTTCATAGGTGAATCTCCTGTCTGAATGGATAACCGTTCTTCCAAACCACTGCTTTTGGATTTCCGCCTGATCATTCAATTCAAAAACGGCTGAGAATGTATATTTATCTTCGTTGGGACGAAGGGAACAAACATCATTACTTAATACTTCAGGCAACATCGGAACAACTCTGTCTACTAAATAAACAGAGGTCGCCCTTTTATAAGCTTCATCATCCAGAATAGTTCCCGGAACTACATAATGGGATACATCCGCAATATGAACTCCAATTTCCCAATTTCCATTTTCTAACTTTCTTATGGATAAAGCATCATCAAAGTCTTTAGCATCTTTGGGGTCAATAGTAAAAGTACAGATATCACGCATATCCCAACGCTTTGAAACCTCTTCATCCGTAATACTTCTGTCAATCTTATCTGCATCGGCTTCAACTTCCGGTGCAAATTCATATGGAAGTCCGTATTCTGCAAGAATAGAGTGGATCTCTGTCTCATGTTCTCCAGGAGCACCCAATACCTGAATGATTTCACCTTCAGGATTTTTATCTCCAGGTTTCCATTCGGTCATTTTAACAACAACCTTATCTCCATCCTGGGCATCATTGAATTTTGTTTTCGGGATAAAAATATCGGTATTGATAGATTTTTTATCACAGACTACAAATCCAAAATCTTTATGGGCCACCTTTTGAAAAGTTCCTACAAATTCTGTTCTGTTTCTTTCCAGAACTTCCAATACAGAACCTTCCAGTTTCTTTCCTTTATAATGGTAAGTTATAATAAGAACTTTATCACCCTGCAAAGCATCTTTCACATTTTTGGCATGAACAAAAATATCATCCTCCACACCTTCTACACTTACATAGGCATTTCCACTTTGGTTGAAATCGATAATTCCGGACATTGTTCCTGCAATTTTCAAATTCACAATATATTTACCTTTTTCCACTTCCTGAATCTTTCCCGATGCCTGAAGTTTATGGAGTGCCTGAATGACAAGTTCACGCTGTCTCGGGTTTTTATAATCTATCCCGTCAGCAATCTGTTTATAATTATAAATTTTTGATGCATTAGCATTCATAAAACGAAGGATCAGTCTCCCGATTTCCATCATTTTCAAATCATTTTTATGACTTATATATTTTCCTTTTTTTGGCATTTTAATTTTTTTTAATTGTTCATGGCTTTAATTCAATTAAAACCTTTTTCTAAATTTCCACTATACTTAATATAAAGGTAGTTAATTTTACTATTCAATTTCTTTTAGCCAATCAACAGTAATTTCCTTTTTAAATCAGTTATAACGGGATTTTTAGTTTTGTATAAATTTAATACAAATATGGAGAAGAAAAGAGAAAACCTTTTGCTAAATATCTTTTTATATATCAAAAAAGGTTCCGAAGAATAATAGAATGTAATTTCTATTGAACATTGCAAATGTACGAATAAAAAATAAATAAGGCTTGCAAATGAATTTACAAGCCTCAGTATACTTAGCAAACTGCTATTTTATCAACTCTATTTTGGTGTCTTCCACCTTCAAAATCTGTTGTAAGAAATTTTTCTACGATATCAATAGCCACTTCTTTGGATATAAACCTTGCCGGCATGGATATCATATTAGCATCATTATGCTGTCTTGCCAGTGTTGCAATCTCCGGCATCCAGCAAAGTGCACATCTGATCTTCTGGTGTTTGTTTGCAGTGATCTGAACTCCATTTCCGCTTCCACAGATCAAAATTCCCAATTCATTTTCCCCATTTTCTACAGAAGTGGCTGCAGGATGTACAAAGTCCGGATAATCCACACTGTTTGTGGAAAACGTGCCAAAATCCTGAACTTCAAATCGTTCTGAGAGATAGTTCTTAACAATCTCCTTATATTCATAGCCTGCATGGTCTGCTGCAATAGCAATTTTTCTTTTCATAGTACTTGTATTAAGCTTTATTAGATTCTATTTCCTTACAAAGGTAAGAATAATAACAAATAGTGTTAGTAAACCGGGGATTAATTGTGAAAAGGTATGTTAATAAGTGTGGAAAACTTTCATCAACTTTCTATTTTTAAAGATGAATTTATTTCGTAATAGAAAACCTTTCCGGAAATTTCAACCACAACTTTCCGATTGTTTTCTTCAGTTAATCCAAACTTTTTCCATAAAAAAATTACTAATAATTGATATTTACCAAAGTTATCAACATCTGTTAATAAGTACCAGAATAAGCAGGTTTACAATGATTTATAATGTGAATTAAATATGAATTTAACAAAAGCTATTTGTTATAAACTTTTAGCCTAAAACTTATCCCCGAAACTAACAACACTCAACAACAACTACATTATTCTTTTCTTTATAAGAGAAAAAATTGTTGATTAGTGAGTGAATGGGGATGGGGAAAGTTTTTGAAAACTTTTATTTCAATGGATCTGTTGAAAACAGTTTAAAACCTTACATTTGTGAAACGAAAATTCAACGATATTTATGAAAACAATCAATGATTTCAATTTTAAAGATAAGAAGGCACTGGTAAGAGTGGATTTCAATGTTCCACAGGATGACCAGCTTCAGGTAACAGATAACACAAGAATTGTTGCGGTGAAACCGACAGTAGAGAAGATTCTTAACGATGGCGGATCTGTCATCTTGATCACACATCTTGGAAGACCTAAAGGAGAGGTGAAAGATGAGTTTTCTCTGAAGCATATTGTAGGTGAAATTTCCAATGTTCTTGGGCAGGAAGTTAAATTTGTTGATGAATCTATTGGTGAGAAAGCAGAAAAAGCAGCTTCAGAATTGAGACCTGGGGAGATCTTATTATTAGAAAATGTACGTTTTCATAATGAAGAGGAAAAAGGGGATGAAGGTTTTGCTGAGCAACTTTCAAAATTAGGGGATGCTTTTGTAAATGATGCTTTTGGAACGGCACATAGAGCTCATGCTTCTACTGCTGTAATTGCAAAATTCTTTCCTTCTACTAAATTTTTCGGTTTGTTAATGGCTAATGAGCTTAAAGCAATTGATAAGGTATTAAAAAATGGTGAGAGACCTGTAACTGCTATTTTAGGAGGTTCTAAAGTTTCAACTAAAATCACCATTATAGAAAATATTCTTCCTGCAGTAGATAATTTGATTATCGGTGGAGGTATGGCATTTACTTTTATTAAAGCTCTTGGAGGAAAAATAGGTAATTCTTTAGTAGAAGAAGATAAGCTTCCATTGGCTTTAGAAATTTTAGGTAAAGCAAAAGAACATAAGGTAAAAGTGTATCTTCCTTCGGATGCTATTATCGCTGAGAGTTTTAGCAATGATGCTGAAAGAAAGGAAGCTGATATTTATGCTATTCCGGAAGGATGGATGGGACTTGATGCAGGCCATAAATCAAGAGATCAGTTTAATGATGTACTTTTAAATTCAAGAACTATTCTTTGGAACGGTCCAATTGGAGTTTTTGAAATGTCAAACTTTGCCGGAGGAACTATTGCACTTGGTGACAGTATTGCTGAAGCAACAAGACTTGGTGCTTTTTCTTTAGTTGGGGGAGGTGACAGTGTTGCTTTTGTTAAACAATTCGGATACGGTGAGAAAGTAAGCTATGTTTCTACCGGTGGTGGAGCAATGCTTGAAAGTCTTGAAGGTCTTGAGCTTCCAGGCGTAGCTGCAATTAACAATTAATTTAAGTTTTAAAATACTAAACCTGCTAATTCTATTAGCAGGTTTTTTTGGGTCCGAATTATTTTTTTGGCTCTATAATTTTAGGATGTAGTGCTATTTTTATGAGCAAAGAAAGACTAGAATAACAATTTATTTAACGTGTTTTTAGTACAAATGAGCTTGTAAAAAATCTTAATGCTTGTTATATTTTTTACGTTATTTCTATGTATGAAGATTCATTTTTATGATTATGTTAATACCTAATTGAATTGATTGGATATTAAATATATATTGAATGTTGTTATAATTAGTGATTATAATAAAATATATAGTAAATAAACTGTTGTCCAGTGAGTATATTTGTTTGAATATTCTGCTTAAAAGCTATATTTTTTCAATGTTTGCTTTATTCTTATCAAAGCTTTTTTGCATGGATTGACTAATAGATATTACTTATAGTTATAATAAAAAGTTATAACTTAAAATGAATATTTTGCCTTATTCTACATGCTTTTTTAAGCAAATTATGTTTGTGTTATGTTATTTTTTTCTGGCTATATTTTTATTTGCGTCAATTTTTGACGGCAGCGGGAGATACATTTTTAGTACCAAATTGAAATAGTATGATGTATATAAATGAATTTTTTACAGTAGGAAATTCTGCTCATAATGATAATCTCGGTTAGTTTATTGATAACTTTAGTGGAGAGTGTCACCTTTCAAAAAGTAAGCAGATGGATTGATGAACTTTCTTACTTCCGATTGATAGTAGAGTGTTAAAAGATGAAATTACTTATCGTTCAGAGGAAATGATAATTCATGGGAGTAATTCTTTATTCTCCAGTAACAAGTTTACAATTATACGAGAATGAATTTTGTAGCTGAGTTCAAAAAGAAAAAAGAAATATCACCAATATTTCAATTTCTGATAAAATTGGTGAGGTATTAAGAATACTATTTTCAATCGAGTACTATGATGTTCTGTATATTTCTAATTAACCTAAAGTTGAATGTACTCCTTTATCTGTATTTTTAGCGGATCCATAAGCTCAATATGTTTTATTGGTAAAAATACCTTTGCCTGTTGTCAATGGAGGATCATTAGTTTTAATCAGCCTTGTACTTTTCAATAATTAGAAGAGAGTAGGGGTGTATACTATTCAGCCGATGTATTAGGTTCCTGAACTTTTCATACTTTTGTGCGGGTGGTATTTCAGATGTGAAATTTAACGTGGGCAGCACAACAATTTTTATTATTCAAGGAAATGTAAATTTTATAAGTAATTGGATTGTTAATCCTATAAAATATGATAGGTATCTTTCGGCCTTTTTTTGAATAGAGAGGTAAGTATCTTTTTTTAGATCATTTAAGGAAAACTTGAATATTTATGAAATTAAAAGTAGAGTGAAGAATTTTTAAAAATCTTACGGTATGAAATTTTTTATCTCTTTTGAACTAAAAATTGAAAATCATAATATAAACTGATATTGGTATAAATTGAAAAACTCAGGGAATTTTCCTGAGTTTTTTATTTTTTAGGTAAAAATGCTTAAAATCGACCTTCATAAATGGCTTAAAAATCGATTTTCTACTTTTTTTCGATAATGTATATCAAACTTGAAAATTCATTCGAAAAAAAGGCTTTTACGTTCGAAATCGTTCCGTAGATCGTTGCTTTTAGCCAAAAAAGCGACGATTTTTTGTATTTTTCGCTTAGCATGGAGATATAATATGAATCCAGGACGAGTGGTTTTATTTTTCTCATTTTCCAATCTGATTTCTTTGAAATTAAATTTTCCATTCCATTTTTTGAAAAATGATAGATATGTCTTGGTACATCATAAGCTGCCCAATATTCTTTATAATGTTTTGCATCATAAGAAGTAGGGTTGGGAACGGCAATTATTAAAAGACCTTTTTCTTTTAATTTCCCGTGAAATATATCCAGCATTTCATCTTGGTTCTCTATATGCTCAAATACATGCCATAATGTAATTGCATCCAGGCTTCGATCTTCAATTGTATGGATATCGTCCAAAATTTTGGCTTTGGTTATTTTACTTTCTACTGCTTTTCTTGCATCAGCATCAGGCTCGAAACCGAAAGTTTCAAAATCATTTTCTACATACTTTACAAATTCTCCGGCACCGCATCCGTAATCCAATATTTTCGATCCTTTTTTGATTCTATCAACGAGGATGTTTTTTTTATACTGAAGATTAAAAGACTGAAGAAATTTATATAATTTTTCTTTCAGACTTCCGGAATCCTGATGATGGGAGATATAATCTTCGCTTTCATAATATTTGGAAATATGGGATGGAATAGGGGTGGTTTTAAATACTCCCTTGGTTTGTGTTTCTTTAATTTCAAATATTTCCTGTGAAAGAAAATGATCTTTTATTTTCATTGAAGTCGTTATCTTTATATTTGAAAATTAAGATATCTAAAAGCTGAAATACGCTCTTAAATACCTTAATTTAGCTTTAACTTTTTAAATGTTTCACGTGAAACATTTATTTTTTTAACGTCCTAAATACACCAGTAAAACGTTTATATCGGATGGAGATACTCCGCTTATTCTTCCAGCTTGCGCTATAGTCTTAGGGCGGACGTTGGTCATCTTCTGTTTGGCTTCTGTAGAAAGGCTGGATAGCTTTGAATAATCAAAATCTTCAGGGATTTTAATGTTTTCCAATCGGTTTAGCTTTGCCACATTCTCCTTTTCTTTTTCTATATATCCTTTGTATTTGATATTGATCTCCGCCTGTTCTCTTACTTCGTCGCTATATTGAGAAGAGAATTCCTTGATGGCTTCAATTTCATCCATTTTATGTAGCGTCATATTCGGTCTTGTAAGGATCTGAGCTGCTCTGTAAGCCTGATCTACAGGATTACTTTCTATAGATTCCAGAATAGGGTTGATCATTCCTGGTTTTAAAGAAGTTTCTCGTAAAAATCCTTCAAGTGATTGACTGTCAGTAATTTTAGCTTCTACTTTCTTTAATCTTTCTTCTTTTGCCAGTCCTAATTGATATGCTTTTTCTGTCAATCTGATATCTGCATTGTCCTGTCTCAAAAGAAGTCTGTACTCGGCACGTGAAGTAAACATTCTGTATGGTTCTTCAGTTCCTTTTGTAATCAGATCATCTATTAATACTCCAATATAAGCTTCATCTCTGTTAAGGATGAATTCATCTTTTTCGTGAACTTTATTGTGTGCATTAATACCTGCCATTAAACCTTGACCTGCTGCCTCTTCATATCCTGTAGTACCATTGATCTGTCCTGCGAAATATAAATTATCAATTAATTTTGTTTCTAAAGTATGTTTCAATTGGGTAGGAGGGAAGTAGTCATATTCAATAGCATAACCCGGACGGAATACTTTTACGTTTTCGAATCCTGGAATATGTTTCATCGCTTTAATCTGTACATCTTCAGGAAGGGAAGAGCTGAATCCATTTACATAGATTTCTACTGTTTTCCATCCTTCAGGTTCTACAAAAAGCTGATGTCTGTTTCTTTCTGCAAAACGGTTGATTTTATCTTCAATACTTGGACAGTATCTTGGACCTAAACTTTGAATCGTACCATTGAACATTGGGCTCCTGTCAAAACCTTCACGCAAAATATCATGTACTGTTTCGTTGGTATATACAATATGACAGCTTAGTTGTTTTGTTAATTTTGGGGTATCAAGATAGCTGAATTTTTGAGGATTTTCATCTCCTTTCTGTTCTTCCATTTTGGAATAATCCAAACTTCTTCCATCTACTCTCGGTGGAGTACCGGTCTTCATTCTTCCTGCTTCAAATCCTAAAGAGACGAGTTGTTCGGTAATACCAAATGCTCTCGGTTCTCCCATTCTTCCTCCGCCTAATTGTTTATCACCAACGTGAATTAATCCGTTAAGAAATGTTCCGTTTGTTAAGACTACAGATTTTCCTTTTACTTCTATTCCTAAGGAAGTAATCACTCCCGTTACTTTATTGTTTTCTACAATAAGTTGTTTTACCATATCCTGAAAGAAATCAAGATTTGGAGTATTCTCTAATGCTAACCGCCATTCTTCTGCGAAAAGCATTCTGTCATTTTGGGTTCTTGGAGACCACATTGCGGGACCCTTTGAAAGATTCAGCATTTTAAATTGGATAGCTGATTTATCTGCTACAATTCCGGAGTATCCTCCCATTGCATCAATCTCTCTTACGATCTGTCCTTTTGCGATTCCACCCATTGCCGGGTTGCAACTCATCTGTCCGATGGTCTGCATATTCATAGTAACGAGTAGGGTCTTTGAACCCAGGTTCGCGGCAGCAGCTGCAGCTTCACAACCTGCATGTCCGGCACCTACTACTATTACATCATATATTTCTGAAATCATTTTTATCTCGCTTATTTTAAGCTTTACACTTTGTTCTTATTACCAATGTTTCACGTGAAACATTTTTGAAGAATGCACTCTAGGTAAATTTATATTACAGCTAGAATAGAGCACTTTAGATATATAGCTTTAAGTAATTCTTTAATTTTAATTCTTTAAATCCTTATATCTGGATAAGTAAAGATCTTCCATTCTCCGCATCTCTTTTTCCTCTTCCTCAGTCTTATCTTTATATCCTGAAAGATGAAGAATGCCATGGGCCAGAACCCTTCTTACTTCTTCTTCATAATCTCGGCATAGGGTAGAGGAGTTTTCGGAAATGCGCTGCAAAGATACGAAAATCTCTCCGCTTATTGTTTTCCCTTTTACATAATCAAAAGTGATGATATCTGTATAATAATCATGTTGCAAATAGTCCTGATTGATCTTGAGAAGATATTCATCATCACAAAAAATGTAATTGATTTCTCCCTGTTTTTTTCCTTCTGAAAGAATAATATCTTCCAGCCATTGTTTGTAATCTGTACTTACGCTTTCCGGTAAGTTTTCGTAAAAGAATTGTATCATTGTTTTAAAACCAGTGTCCTAAGATAACACTGAATATGCCTTTTTGATTATTTTTAAGTGAGTGGCTAAAGTTTACTTTAATTTGTCCAAATGGAGATTTATATCCTGCTGTTATTCCCAGTGAGCTAAAATTTACTTTAACTGCATCTTCGAATTTAAGATCATTAGAAAGATTGGCAAAACTGAAATTTCCACTAACAAAATAACTTTTGTTGAATTTAAACTGGATATCATTTGAGGCTAATATCACATTATTGCTATGAAGCTGTGCAAAATAAAAACCTCCAAAACTTTTAAAGTTGATAATATTCTGTTCAAAAACCCCACCAAGTCTGTACTGATAATACTGAGGAAGATTTTCACCAATGGTAAGTCCACCAAACAGATTAAGACGATAGGTAAATTGTTTACCCAACGGAATATTAATTCTTAGATCTGCTTTTATCTGGATAATTCTCTTCTCAACTTCAGATTTTAACAGATCTACCACCTTTCCTTCTGCAGCGAAATAGACCCCTTTTGTAGGGAATTCTTTGTCATCCTGGGTATCGGTCTTCAAGAAAGCATAGGGGTTCAAAAAACGGCTGTAACGCCTGTTTTCGCCATTAAGTTCAGCCTTGAAGTAATCATGGCTTATACCGCCTCCAATTGCAAATTTATCCTTCCATATTGATTGAATGTAGGCTTCGTTTCTGATCCATTCCCATTTATCCACGATGTTATTATCCATATTCTTAAGATCAAAGCTCATTCCGGAAGAATAAATACCAAATCCGGGAATATATCCGTTATCAATAAAATAATTAAGGTAGTATCTGAGCTTATCCCCGACAACAACATCTACTGAAAGGTTTGAATTTTTAAATAAAAGTCTTTTTGCGGAATAATTTAATAGGAGTCCTGTTTTGAAAATTTCATCATAATGAAGTCCGAATTTTACAAAATGCCGTGCATCATCTTCGGTAACGTATAGCTTCAGATAATTCGTGTCATTCTGCTGAATAATATCATAGTTGATGAATCTGTAGTTATTGGTGGCAACAAGCTTATCAATCATCTTGTTAATATTTCCATACGTTTGTAAAGAGGGAAGACGTAGTCCCAATTTCCCCAAAACATAGTTTTTACCATATATTTTGCCTCCTTCTATCGCAAGACTGTCTATTTTGTAGACGTTGGAATATATTGGATTTACACGCTGCCTGAGGCGGTCAAAGGACCGTTTGGGTAATTGATCCAGGGTATTGACATATTTCATTCCTTCTACATAGCCGCTATCAAGAATCTTTTTTTTCTCATCATAGCTGGTGGCTGTCATTCCCTTTAGATTGGGCTTGATGTTAATATCAGTATATTTATATTGTTTTCTGGTATCTCTTTTTATTCCAAAGTCGATCACCTGGTTCAGGATTGAAATAATATTGTTTAAATCTTCTCTTTTTGAAAGGTCCTGGTTCAGGTCCACTCCAATGACGATGTCAATCCCTTTGTCCTTTAAAGGTTTTGAGGGGTAATTTACGGTCATGGCTCCATCAATATAAATACTGTCACCTATTTTCACAGGATCCATTAAAGAAGGAAATGCTGAACTTGCCATGATTGACTGTACGAGGTCTCCTTTTTCAAAGATCTGCATATTTCCACTTTCCAGATTGGTGGCCACACAAAAAAAGGGAATAGGAAGTTTAGAAAAATCATCAATGTTGGAAACATTTTTGAAAAGCTCTTTAAGAAGATAGACATTCCTTTGTCCTGTACTTATAGAAGATGGAAGTGTTATTTTTCCATTTTTTAACGGAATAGATAGAAGATATTTATCCACAGATTTATTGAAAAATGTAGACTCCTGCCGGGATTTGGGATCCATAATCAGAGAATAGAAATCCGTATCCATAACAATTTTTTCTATTTCTTTTCCGGAATATCCGGCAGCATAAAGACCACCTACAATGGCTCCCATACTCGTTCCGCCAATATAATCTACTTTGACTCCCAGTGAATCTAAAACTTTAAGTACTCCGACATGTGAAAAACCTTTGGCACCACCACCGGCCAGCGATAGTCCTATTCTTGGGTTTTTGGGAATTACCAAATCCTTTTTTACTTGTGACTGGATTAAAAGTAATTGGAATACGAAGAGAATGATCAGGAGTTTTCTCATAGTTAATCTTTAATATAAATCCGTTTCACCCGAGGGGAAATGGAGGTTAATACTTCATAGGTAATAGTTTTGCAGTAAGCTGCGAATTCTTTTAAACTGGGTTGAGCGTTGAAAATGGTTACTGTATCTCCTTCTTTTACATTAGGGATATTATCTACATTGAGCATCATCATATCCATGCATATATTTCCTACAATAGGAGCAAGAGTTTTATGAACTCCCAATTTTCCGATTTCATTTCCGATTAATCTGGGAATACCGTCAGCGTATCCTACCGGAATAGTAGCAATATTTGTCTGATGATCTGTTTTATATTTTCTGCTGTAGCCCACAGATTCACCGTTTTCAACCAATGATATCTGTGAAATCACTGTTTTAAAACTTACTACAGATTGTAATTTTTTTTGTATTTCACTATATGGTGACTCTCCCAGCATTCCAATTCCAATTCTTACCATATCATACTGATAATGGGTATAGTTTGTAATTCCGGAAGAATTTAAAATATGACGGATAGGAGTATAGCCAAGCTTTTCTGTTAAATAGCCTGAGTTTTTTTCAAAAATCTCTAATTGGCTCATGGTAAATTCTTTTTCTTCCGGCACATCAGAGGAAGATAAATGGCTGAACATACTTTGAACCTTAAGATTTTTATGTTGTAAGGTTTCACTTAACCGATCTAATTCAAAATCTTTAAATCCAAGACGGTGCATTCCTGTTTCCAGTTTGATATGAATAGGATATTTCTGATCATACCCGGACTTCTGAACTGCTTCATAGAAAAGGTCCAACACCCTGAAACTGTAAATTTCAGGTTCCAGATTATAATCTATAATAGTCTGATAACTGTGCTGTTCAGGATTCATCACCACGATTGGGGTGGTAATTCCTTTTTTACGGAGTTCTGCACCTTCATCGGCGAAAGCTACCCCCAGATAATCAATATGATGGTGCTGTAGAAATTCTGAAATTTCATAGCTTCCCAGGCCATAAGCATTGGCTTTCACCATGGCCATCATTTTCGTTCCCGGCTTCAGCAGAGATTTATGATAATTGATATTATGAAGAATTGCGTTCAGGTTGATCTCCAAAACGGTATCATGCTTTCTCAGTTCAAGGATATCTTTAAGCCTTTCAATTTCAAATTTTCTGGCTCCTTTTAAAAGAATGATTTGATTTTCTAAATCTGTAAGTCGTTTACTTTCAATAAGTTCTTTTGTGTCTATGAAAGTATATACTTTAGATTTAAATAATTCACTAAATTTTGATATTTCATCACCAATTAAGAATACAGAATCGAAATGCTGCTCATTAACCAGTTCTGAAACTTCTTCATACAGCTCCTGTGAATTCGTATTCACCCCTACAATATCCGTTAATACCAAAGATTTTTCAGGCTTATTGTATTCTTTTAAAAACTGTAGGGCAGTTTTCAGTGAGTCCAGATCCAGATTGAAAGAGTCGTTGATTACGATATTGCCTTTAATTCCTTCAATAGCTTCAAGCCTCATTTCAACGACCTTTAAAGTGTTGATTTTTTCAACGATCTTTTGATTTCCGATGTTCAGCTCCTTTAGGACTGTGATAAGCGCCAGAGCGTTGGTTAATGTGGCTTCATCTCTTTGATGGGCCGGAAAATTGATTTCTTCACCAAAATATTCCACAATGATGTTTTCACCCTTCGAAATATTGTTTTTAATGAAGACCTGATTTTCTTTTTTAAACCCGTAAGAGATTAATTTTTTATCTGAGTACAGCTCTTTTATTTTTTTACTTACCAAAGAATGGTCACCATTATAAATAATCACCTCAGAATCTTTAAAAAGTTTGAGCTTTTCATCAATAAGTTCTTCTTCCGAAGAAAAGTTGGCAGCATGAGCTGTTCCTATATGGGTTAACAATCCGATTTGAGGATGAAAAATATTTTCTAAATTTTCCATTTCGTCCGGTTGGGAAATTCCCACTTCAAAAATCCCAAGCTTATGGGAAGCATTGATTTGAAGGAGGGAAAGAGGAAGGCCAATTTGGGAATTAAAACTTTTAGGGCTTTTTACTGTTGGAAATTCATTCCACAGACATTGATACAGCCATTCTTTTAAAATAGTTTTCCCATTACTTCCTGTAATTCCGATGGATTGTAAATGGGAATGTTCGAAATGATACTTTGCCAGTTTTTGAAGAAAATCCACAGAATTCTCAACAATAATCCAGGTTATATTTTCAAACTGTGGATATGGATGTTCAGAAATAATTACATGGATACCTCTGTCTATAGCAGATTCAATAAATTTTTCACCAGAGTTTTTATGGGTATTTATAGCAATAAAAGCAGTATTCTTTGTAGAATATATAATTCTGCTGTCAAAAGCTATATTTTTGATCATTACATCTCCGTCTCCAATAACCTGTGCATTGGTGATTTTTGCAATTTGTTGTACTGTATAGTTCATTGGTACCCTTTCTGCTTATTTATGTAAAGGCAAATCTGTTTATTTTAGAATTTGCCTGTTAGTTTTTTATATTATTTTTCTTTGCAAGCACTTCATCCATAAAAACACGGCGGCTTACTGCTTCATAACTTTCTGTTTCACCCAATTCCACCAGGTTATTGCCCTGAGAAATCCTCATGGAATAATTGGCAAGATTACCTGTTCTCTTACAAATAGCATGCACTTTTGTTACATACTCGGCAGTAGCCATCAAATTGGGCATAGGACCGAAGGGACGTCCCAGGAAATCCATATCCAGCCCTGCAATAACTACTCTTATACCACTATTGGCAAGCTGATTGGCAATCTCTACAATGCTCTCATCAAAAAACTGAGCTTCATCTATTCCTACCACATCACAGTTGGAAGCCAACAAAAGAATTTCATTAGGATTTTCTACTGCTGTACTTCGTATTTTATTCTGATTATGAGATACTACATCATCTTCAGAATACCGGATATCCAGTTTCGGTTTAAAAATTTCTACATTCTGTCCCGCCATTTCCGCTCTCCGCAATCTTCGGATTAATTCCTCAGTTTTACCGGAAAACATAGAGCCACAGATAACTTCCATCCAACCGCTTTGTTTGGAATGATTAATTGTATTTTCTAAAAACATTTGTTAAATTAGCCGTATATTTTTAACATCAAAAGTAAGCAATTTTAATAAGAATCTTATTATGCAGAATATCCAAGATTTAAAGGAAAAAATTTTTTTTGAATCCAAGAATATCATTGATAATCTGGACAAAATAAATAACGTAGACGAATTACTTTCCAAGCAAGATCTTGTAGATGAGCTTGCTAACAGGATTTCTTTTTTGAAATTAATGGAAAAAAATATAGAATATTTCATTGCTGAAGATCCTGTTCACCATTTTGAAAATAAGCATCATTCCTTTGCATCCGGAGATATGGAATCTCATGATTCCGGAAATGAGGTAACGGAAGAAGAAGCTATTTTTAATAATGAACTGAATGAGATTGATGAAAATGAAAATGATAACTTTGCCGCTGGAATTGATGAAGAAGCAGTATTCAATAACCAGCTGAATGAAATCATGGAAAATGAATTCCATGAAAATATCATCAGCTTTGTGGATGAAAGCTATGAATACAAAAATGGAGATCAGCAGGAGATCCCAAAGAATGGAGTAACAGAAGAGGAAGCTGTTTTTAACAATCAATTGAATGAAATTGACGATAATGAGATCTCAGGAAGTGAAGCGGCAGTTTTAAGTTTTATAGATGAAGAAAAAGTACTTGCTGATGCTATTCCGGACTATGATGAGGATATTGATGATAGCATCTTTAATGAAAACATTACGGAAGAAGAAGTACGGTTTACTAATGAGCTGAATGAAATAGAACGTTCTGAAGAGGAGGATGCTCAACAGAAAGACGAGATAAAGGATGAAGTATTTCTGGAGGAGTCAAAAGGGACTGCAGAAAGGATCCCAAGTATTTTTGATACCGAAACCCTGGAAGACGAAATGTTGATTGAAGAAACTGAAGAAGAGTTTATTTCCTCAAAGACTTCAATAGAACAGGGAGAAATGGCTACAGAAACTTCCAATGTAGAGAATATCATAAGTGAGATAAAAAACGAACATCCTGAAGAAGAAAAGGAGGAGCAAATACTTGCAGAAGTATATGACAGAAGAAAAATTGTTGAAATAGACAAGCCTATCCCTGAGGAAACAGAAAAACATCCTTCTGATGAAAGTTTTGAAAATTTAGATGCTTATCATCAGGAGAAAAAAATAAAATTAGCCAATATCAAAGGACTAAAAGCCGTTCAGTCTCTTTTTGACGATGACCCGTTAGAAAGAGAAATACCTAAAGAAGACCAGGCTCCGGTAGTGAAGGAGGAAACAGGAAGCATTTTGAAATCCAATATTCCTACCAATTTTATGGAAGCTGACAAACAAAAACCGGAATTCAAGCTGGATTTGAATGACAGAATTGCTTTTTCAAAGATGCTGTTTGATGGAAGTCAGACAGACCTTAATGAAACGGTAGCCCAGCTCAACCAGTTTAGAAGCATTGAAGAAGCAAAGGAATATCTGAGTGATCTTTATTATGCCAGAAAATGGAGTAAAGTGGATGAATATGCTCAGAGACTTTGGATATTGGTGGAAAATAAATTCTTATAATTTTGAGCGGAATCTTATATTTTGTTCCTACTCCTGTAGGAAATTTGGAAGATATGACTTTCAGGGCAGTGAATGTTTTGAAAGAAGTTGATTATATTTTATGTGAAGATACCAGGACTTCCGGTATACTTTTAAAACATTTTGAGATCTCAAAACCTTTGAAATCTTATCATTTGCATAATGAACATCAGGCAACTGAAAAAGTGATTGCCGATCTTAAAAGCGGTCAGAATATCGCCATTATTACAGATGCAGGAACTCCGGGAATTTCAGATCCCGGCTATTTACTGGCAAAAGCCGGAGCAGATAATGGCATAGAAATGATCTGTCTGCCGGGAGCTACGGCTCTGATTCCTGCTTTGGTGGTTTCAGGACTTCCCAATAATGAATTTCTCTTTGCAGGGTTCCTGCCCCAGAAAAAAGGGAGACAAACAAAGCTGAAACAGCTTGCTGAAGAAAAGAAAACGATTGTTCTGTATGAGAGTCCTCACAAGATCAATACTACATTAGAACAGATCAAAGAATTCTTTGGAGAAGAAACCAAAGCAAGCTTAAGCCGTGAAATCTCTAAAAAATTTGAAGAAACTAAACGGGGGACTATCAATGAATTAATTGAATTTTCCAAGAGTAAAACTTTAAAAGGGGAGATCGTTCTTATCGTCAATAATTCTATTTAATTGAAAAAATTAGTTTTCGTATTGTGCTCCACTATTTGTGCAGCACAGTCTCATCAGTACACTAAAGTTCTTTTATCAAAAAAGATTGGAAAAGAGGTTAGCTCCTATTCGGAAGGATACGGAACGGTATATGATGCTGCTACCAGGAAACAGGGAATTGTAGACTCGTTGGGAACAATTACATTTGAATCTCCTTACAGAGGCAGTATTTATCATATTTCCAAAAACAGATTCGTTCTGCGGTCTGAAGAAGGAAGTAAAGCTACATCAGGAATTATTGATGAAAAAGGGAATGAGCTGATTTCTTTGGATGAACAGGAATTTAATACGCCGTGGTTCAGTAAAGAACGGATTATTTCTTCCAGAAAGGATAAGGAAGCTGTTTATGATTATAATGGGAAACAGATTATTCCTTATTCTGATAAAATAAGATTTGCAGCCAGGAACAGGTTTTTTGTTTTACAGAATAAGAAATGGCTGCTTTATGATTTTAATGGCAGGCAGGTCACTGAAAGAGAATTCAGAGAAGATTACCACTTTGAAGGGGATAAAGCTTTGATTGTGAACGAAGAGGGGCAAAGTGAAATTATTGGATTAGATGGAAATACGCTCCATCGGTTTTCAAAGAATATAACAGATATCAACGCGTATCCCTATCTTATTACAAAGAACAAAAATACAGGAAAATATGGTTTAATCGATCTCGATGAAGATACCATTGCTGAAGAGGTTTACTCTGATATTACCCCTGAATATTTTGGAAAGAAAGAATATATCTATCTTAGAAAGAGCAATAAAGCAACTATTTTTTATAAGAAGGACCAGAAACTTTATCCCAGCAGTTTCAGGGATCTGGCTCCTTTATTTGATCGTCTTTTCAGTGTGTATAATGATCAATCAAAGAAATCAGGAATTGTTGATGTAGAAGGCAATGTGATTATTCCGCAGGAATATGACTTTATCAAAAGTTTTGTCATCTCCGGGAATGATTTTATTTATCTTAAAAAAGGAAATGAAGAAAAACTGCTGGATAAGGACCTTAAGAATGTGCTACATGATGGTGATCAGATCCTTGGTTTTTATCCTAATAGCTTAATGATCAGAAAGCAGGATAAATATTACAGGTTTTCATTGGGCAACCAATCGATGACAGAATTAAAGGATATTACCATGATTAAAGGCTTGGCTACAGATTATTTTAATCTGCTTAATCAATATTCAAAACCGCTTGTATGCAAGAATAAAGATAATCTGTATGGTATTTTAGATGAAGCAGGCAAAGAAATTGTTCCTTTTATATATGAAGATATCGTAGTATTTGAAAACTATGAAAATGAAATTGTTGTGAAGAAAGACGGCAGATACGGTGTTCTGAATTTTCAAAATGAACCTCTCCGGGAAATTATTTATGATACTTATTTTTGGGAAAAAGAAGTATTGAGGTTAGATCGAAACAAAAAATCTGACTTTATCTATTTTACAAGGTTCAAAAATACGGCTACCCAACTTTAATAAACTGAAAACTGATAAAAAAAGTCAGTAATTTAATGATTTGAATGCGTTGCATGACAATTTATAATATCTTTGCAAACCGTTTAATTCTGGAAAGGAATTATAGATCGAAAATGAGTCAGCATTCATAAGCTGAATGAGTTATAAAGAAAATAATTGTCAATAAATATGAAACTATTAGAAGGAAAAGTAGCACTAATTACCGGAGCTACAAGAGGAATCGGGAAAGGGATTGCTGAAGTATTTGCACAGCATGGTGCAAAAGTAGCATTTACTTACGCCGGCTCTGTAGACAAAGCTAAAGAATTAGAAGCATCTTTAAGTTCTGTAACCCAAATTAAAGGATATCAGTCTGATGCATCGGATTATGATGCTGCCCAGCAATTGGTAGATGATGTAATGAAGGAGTTTGGGCAAATTGATATTTTGATAAACAATGCCGGGATTACAAAAGATAACCTGCTGTTGAGAATGTCTAAAGAAGATTGGGATCAGGTGTTGAGAGTAAATTTAGATTCAGTTTTTAACCTTACAAAAGCAGTGATTAAACCGATGATGAAGGCAAGAACAGGATCTATTATCAATATGACTTCCGTAGTCGGAATAAAAGGACATGCAGGACAGGCAAACTATGCTGCTTCTAAAGCTGGTGTAATTGGATTCACAAAATCTGTTGCTCTGGAACTGGGATCCAGAAATATCAGATGTAACGCTATTGCTCCGGGATTCATTGAAACGGAAATGACGGCTGTTTTAGACGAGAAAATAGTCCAGGAATGGAGAGAAGGTATTCCAATGAAAAGAGGAGGACAGCCTGCAGATGTTGCTAATGCCTGTGTATTTTTAGGAAGTGACATGGCTTCTTATATATCCGGACAGACGCTAAACGTTGACGGGGGTATGTTAACTTAAAAATAGTAAAAAGGCTGCACATGAGGTACAGCCTTTTTTTATTCTTATTGCTGCTCATCCGGCAGTCTCTAAAAATGATAAGGATTAGTCTTTAAAAACCTGGTTTTCCTGCTCCTGAACTCTGATAAAAGTAGTTCTTTTGGAAAGCTGCTTAAGTTTGGAAGCCCCCACATAAGTACAGGTAGATCTTACCCCTCCTAAAATATCTTTTACGGTTTCTGATACAGGACCTTTGTAGGCTACTTTCACCGTTTTTCCTTCAGAAGCACGATACTCTGCAACCCCTCCAGAATGTTTATCCATAGCTGTTTTTGAACTCATACCATAAAACAAACGGAATTTCTTACCATTTTCCTCTACCATTTCGCCACCGCTTTCATCATGTCCGGCAAACATACCTCCAAGCATCACAAAATCTGCTCCGCCACCAAAGGCTTTAGCCACATCGCCGGGAACCTTACAGCCTCCGTCTGCTATAATGTGTCCTCCCAGACCGTGAGCCGCATCTGCGCACTCAATGATAGCTGAAAGCTGAGGATATCCTACCCCTGTTTTTACTCTTGTTGTACAAACTGAACCGGGGCCTATTCCTACTTTAATGATATCTGCCCCTACCAAAAGAAGCTCTTCCACCATCTCTCCGGTGACCACATTCCCCGCTATAATAATTTTGTCCGGAAAATTGGCTCTTGCTTTCTTCACAAATCCAACGAAATGCTCCGAATAACCATTAGCTACATCAATGCAGAGAAACTCAATTTTTGGATGCTTTTCAAGAATCTGTCTGATTTTTTCTTCATCTGCTTTTCCCGTACCGGTACTTAATGCGATATACTGATAAATACTTTCAGGCTGGCTTTCAAGAAACTCACTCCATTCTTCAGTGGTATAGTGTTTATGAATGGCTGTAATTATTTTTTCTTTTGCCAGTTCCACAGCCATTTCAAAAGTACCAACCGTATCCATATTAGCTGCGATAACGGGAACTCCATTCCATTTTTTCTGAGAATGCCGGAAAATAAATTCTCTTTCCAGATTAACTTCTGACCGGGACTTTAAGGTAGAACGTTTGGGACGGAACATTACATCCTTGAACCCCAGTTTTATTTCATATTCTATACGCATTTTATAATTATTTGTCAGAATAAAGGTAGTAAATAATCTCAAATAGATTATTTTTGAAGCAATGGATTTTCCTGTAACTTTTCATATTTTCGGTACAACAATCCTTGCACATCCTCTTTTTGAGACCGCCGGGATGTTTTTGGGTATGCGGTATTATTTTTACCTTAAAAGAAAGTCTAAAGAAAAGCTTAGTTTCAATATTTCCGCTGCTGTATTAATAGGGGCAACAGCAGGAGCTTTAATAGGTTCCAAGCTGATAGGAAACCTCGAAAATCCTTATACATTATTCGAAAATTTCAGCTTTAAAAGATTTTGGTCCAACAATACGATTGTGGGTGGCCTTGCTTTTGGGTTAATAGGGGTGGAGCTGGCAAAAAAAATAGTAAAACATAAAGAAAGCACCGGAGACTTAATTGTTTTTCCTTTAATGCTTGCCATAATGATCGGAAGAATCGGTTGCTTCCTTACGGGAATTCATGAAGAAACCTATGGAATTCCTACCGATTCAATCTTTGGAATGCATTTGGGAGACCAATATCTAAGGCATCCTGTAGCGCTTTATGAGATTGCATTTCTATTTATTTTATGGATAGCTTTACACTATATTCAACGCTTGAAGAAATACCCTTCAGGATTTGTTTTTCAGGTTTTTATGCTGAGTTATTTTACTTTCAGATTGCTGCTGGATTTTATTAAGCCCAGAGTAGAAATTGCCGGAAATTTGGGAACAATACAAATTGTGTGTGTATGTGTAATTATTTATTACATTTATATTATCAAAAATACCAAATCCTTATATTAAAAATATTCACGATGAAATCTTTAACAATTTTAGAAGTGGGCAATATGGCCGGTGTCGTCATCATGATCATTGGAATGATTATTTTGGGTGCTTTGTTTATTTCTCTGGTAGTCACTTTGATCACGAAAGTAATCTATGAATGGAAAGGAGACCGGAAATTCAGTAAAAAACAATTTATACAAACTATGGTAATCTGTATTTTAATCTGCGGTTTGATTAGCGGATATATCTGCGGAGGACTTTAACATTAAAATATGCCAGTAAGAAACTATACGTATTACGATTATACGATAAGCCTTTGCCCCGAATGTCTTAAAAGAGTAGGAGCTAAGATTATTATTGAGGATGAAACTGTTTTTATGACGAAAAGATGTCCTGACCATGGCTTCTTTAAGACAAAAATAGCCTCGGATGTGCAGTATTATAAAAACATAAGAAACTATAACAAAGCTTCGGAAATGCCCCATCATTTCGGAACAGATGTGGAGTACGGATGTCCTTATGACTGCGGACTTTGTGTAGATCACGAGCAGCATAGCTGTCTTTCTATAGTAGAAGTTACGGACCGGTGTAATTTAACATGTCCTACATGTTATGCCATGTCTTCTCCTCACTATGGAAGCCACAGAAGTCTGGAGGAAATAGAAGCGATGTTTGATATTATCGTTAAAAATGAAGGCGAACCGGATGTTGTTCAGATTAGTGGAGGAGAACCTACCATACATCCTGAGTTTTTTAAAATCATGGATATTGCCAAATCGAAACCCATAAAACATTTAATGTTAAATACCAATGGGATAAGAATAGCTAATGATCCGGGATTTGCCGAAAAACTGGCGACCTATGCGCCGGAATTTGAGGTATATCTTCAGTTTGATTCATTTAAGCCTGAAGTGTTGGAGGACTTCAGGGGAAAAGATCTTACGGCGGTAAGAATGAAAGCCCTGGAGAAACTGAATGCACTTAACCTTTCCACCACACTGGTTATTGTACTTCAAAAAGATAAAAATATAGATGAAATCGGTAAGATCATTGAGTTTGCTCTGAAACAGAAATGTGTACGGGGAATTACTTTCCAGCCTGTAGAGATTGCAGGAAGAAACAGGGAAGATTCTTCCCATGAGAAAATTACCTTAACAGAGGTAAGACAGGAAATTCTCAATCAGTTCCCGCTATTAAATTCTGATGATATCATCCCTGTTCCCTGTAATCCGGATGCTCTGGCCATGGGATATATTTTAAAATTAGAAGGAGAGACAATCCCTTTAACCCGATATATCAATCCTGCTGATCTTCTGAATAATGAATCTAAAAACACCATTGTTTACGAACAGGATGAAGGACTTCAGATGCAGCTGCTGGATATATTCAGTACGGGAATTTCTGTAGATAAAGTAAAGCCTAAAGTGAACCAGCTACTCTGCTGCCTTCCGGATGTATGTGCTCCCAATTTTGATTATGATAACCTGTTCAGAATTATCATTATGAATTTTATGGATGCCCATGATTTCGACGTCCGTGCGGTAAAAAAATCCTGTGTACATATTGTCAATAAGGATCTGAAATTGATCCCATTTGAAACAATGAATCTTTTCTACCGAGATGATAAGAAAAATTATCTAAAAGAACTGAGAAAAGAGGATAAAGTATTGTTTTAACTGAATCGGAAAAAAATAAGAGACGTAAAATCATTTTACGTCTCTTTTATATGTTTTTAAAACTGTTCGTAATAGAAACTGTTATTTAACTTCCGGAATAGGGTCAAAAGTCATTACCTCTCCGAGTGTATTCATATACTCATAGGCTGTCATGTCAAATTTCACCGGTACAATAGAAATATATCCGTTGGCCAAAGCTGTCTCATCGGCATCTTCAGATTCATCCATATTATTGAAATATCCTGTAAGCCAGTAATATTTTTTTCCGTGTGGATTTACTCTTTCATCAAAGCTTTCTTCCCATTTCGCATGAGCCTGTTTGCAGACTTTTATGCCTTTTATTTCTTCCGCCGGCAGTTTGGGAATATTGACATTCAGTACAATTCCTTTAGGCATAGGCTTTTCAAGAGTCCTTCTGACTATATTCTGAATAAATTCTTTAGCCTGGGTAAAATCTGCCTCCCAGCTGAAATCCAGTAATGAAAATCCAATTGCAGGGATTCCCTCCACTCCGGCTTCCACAGCAGCAGACATCGTCCCCGAATAGATCACATTAATAGAAGAATTAGCCCCGTGATTAATTCCTGAAACAACAATGTCCGGCCTTCTTATCAAAATTTTGTCAAGAGCCATTTTTACACAGTCTACAGGAGTTCCACTACAGGAAAAATCTTTTTGTGGGCCTTCAAGGGTAACTTCTTCGTAGCTTAGGGTAGAATTAATGGTAATAGCGTGGCCTTTTCCACTTTGGGGAGAATTAGGGGCTACAACAACAACTTCTCCGATTTCATTCATAAAATTTACAAGATTTCTGATACCAGGAGCTGTAATTCCATCATCATTAGTAACCAGAATAAGTGGTCTTTCCATAAAATATTTTAATTTTTTAATAATATGAAGTGCAGTTTGTCCAATTATTTAATCAGGACAAAAAGAAATTTCAACACATCAAATGTAGTTAAAAATAACCTGTTATAAAATATCTGCGGGGTTATAAATACATCATATTTTTAAGAAAAAATTAAAAATAGGCATAAAATGGGATGTTTTCTGATCGGAAATATCAAAAAAGGGTCAGTACGAAGGGATGCCTTTCAGTGAAACTGTAACAGATTTTATCTTTGAAAATAATATCCATACAATCTCACCGAAATTTACATCTTTTTAAAGTTTAATAATTTGAGTAAGGCTTAATCAAGAGGTTTTCTCCCTGATATAATATTGTAAAGAATAACAATAATAGCAATGACCAAGAGAACATGAAATAAATATCCGGTACTGATTCCCGGAACCACTCCTAACATTCCTAAAAGCCAAACAACGATACAAATGACTGCTACTAACCATAATATACTTCTCATAACGTTACATTTTTAAAGTTATCTGATTAAATATCAGCATAATTTGTGCCTTTATGTCTTAAAATTACTTTTTGTGGTACCTGTTTTTTTTTATTAAATAGGCAAAACCATGTTTAAAAGCACTTATAGAAAAGGAAGTTTAAGATATTTTTACCATATAAGAAAAATTTCTTTTCGTAGAAATATAGAGAAGCGGATTTATTATTTGCATAGCTCTTTTGATAAAAAACACTAAAACTATACGATATTTGTAAATAAGGTATTAAATTTGATCGTTTGTAACAATACGGGTATTTTATGTTACTAATTGATATACTTATTTTTAAAAAAATTAATAAATACAAGACAGTTTATGTGGAAAAATTTCAAACTGAATAAATTTTTACTCCTAATTCCATTAACCAGTCTAATGTTTTGTTTCAACTCGCCAAAGAATGACGATGAAAAGATGCAAACAATAATGGTGAGCGTAAAAAATACACTTTCTTATCTTCATTATAGCCCAAAAACTATTAATGATGCCTATTCTAAGGACGTTTATAAGCATTATTTCGAATTGGTAGACCCTGCAAAAAGATATTTCCTGCAATCTGACATGGATGAATTCAGCAAGCATGAGACAAAGCTTGATGACTATATCAGCCAGGGCGATCTTAGCTTTTATAAACTTACGATAGACAGACTCTACCAAAGAGTGGATGACATTGATAAGATTACCCAGGATATTTTCAGTAAACCGATTAATCTTCAGGAAGATGAAGCGCTTACTCTAGAACCCAAGCTTAAAAAAATTCCTGCCAATAAGCAGGAACAGTATAACGAGTGGAAGAAGTTCATTAAATATAATATCCTTCAGGAGATTGAATCCATGAACAGTAAAGAGGAAGCTCAGAAAGAGAAAAAAGATTCTGTTCAGAAGTACAAACTTAAGGATACGATCAATTTTAAGGTTCTTACTCAGGATGAAAAGATTAAGAAGGCTACAGATGAGGTAAAAGACCTTGTGAAAGATACCTTTACAAGATTCAAAAAGAGAAAGAAAATGGATTGGTTTACAGTGTATATGAATGCATATACGGAAGTATTTGATCCACACACGAATTATTATTCACCAAAAGATAAAGAGGATTTTGACAGCCAGTTTACCGGAAAAGTAATCGGTATCGGAGCCATTATTCAGGAGAAAAAAGGAAATCTTTTCCTGGGAGCTCTTACTATTGGAGCCCCGGCATGGAAATCTAAGCAGCTTTCTGAAGGAGATAAGATTTTAAAAGTAAAATCTAAACCTAAAGATGATGCAGTAAACGTTGTGGGAATGCTTTCTGATGAAGCGGTAAGGCTGATCAGAGGGGAAAAAGGAACGCCGGTAACCTTAACGGTACAGAAAAAGGACGGATCTATAAAGGACGTTACTATGATTCGTGAAGAGGTAGCTATTGAAGATACTTTTGCAAGAAGTATTGTGGTGAATACACCGAATGGAAAGAAATACGGATTCATTAACCTTCCAAGCTTTAATGCTGATTTTGAAAATGCAAAAGGAAGAAACGCTTCTGACGATATTAAAAACGAAATTGTAAAACTTAAAGCTCAGAATATTGAAGGAATTATTCTTGATCTGAGAAATAATGGTGGAGGATCTTTAACGGAAGTTGGGGATATTATGGGCCTTTTCATGGATGCTGGTCCTTATGTTCAGGTAAAAGATGGAAACGGGAAAATCCAGACCTTAAAGAACAAATATGAAGCTCCTATATGGACGGGGCCTTTAGTCATTATGCAAAATGAACTTTCAGCTTCAGCTTCAGAAATTTTAGCAGGAGTAATGCAGGATTATGGAAGAGCAATGATCATCGGATCACCACAGTCTTTTGGAAAAGGTACCGTACAGACTTTTGTTGACCTGAATAGATTTTTAAATACTGAGGATGATTTCGGATCTTTAAAACTGACGATTCAAAAGTTTTACAAAATTACCGGTGAATCTACTCAGAGAAAAGGAATTGTTTCTGATATTCAAATGAAAGACTTCTTTACCTATGCTGAAGTAGGAGAGAGATATGATGATTACGCATTGGCCTGGGATAAAATTCCACCTACAAAATTTGAAAAGCTGAACTATTTCAACATTCAGGCTCTTGAAAAAGCAAGCTCTGAAAGAATGGCTAAAAACAGCAATTACCAATTGTTATTAGAATCAGCTCAATGGAGAGAAAAATTGGATAAAGAAGAAAATATCACGCTGAATATCAATAAATTTAATGAATTGATGAAGCATAGGAAGTCTCAGATTGAGAAGTTTAAGGTGCTGACTAAATTTGAGAACGGACTTCAGTTTATCATGTATCCAAGTGAAGTTGAAAGAGAGAAAAAAGATGAAGCATTCAAGAAAAAATCTGAAATGTGGATCAAAAATCTGAAAAAAGATCTCTACCTGCAGGAGGCAATGAATATTGTAGCAGATATGGGAACAAAATCATAATCATAAAAAAACCGCTAATGAAAATTAGCGGTTTTTTATTGAAATAAACGGGTTATTTGATTTCTACACATCCAACTCTTCCTCCTGCATTCCCTGTAGGCTGAGTATGGAAATCATCAGCCGCAGCGTGTACGATAAGACCTTTTCCAATGATATTTTTAGACTCATCTGTACAGGAAAGACACCATTTGTCTGTCTTAAAGGTTAAAGTGGCATTTCCACTCTCGTCTGCAATCAGGTTGCCTATATCTCCCATATGGAAATGTTCAGCACCCCATTTTCCATGGTCATCTTTACCGGGATTCCAGTGTCCTCCGGTAGATGTTCCATCCGCTGCAGAACAGTCTCCTTTTTCATGAATGTGTACTGCATGGATTCCAGGGGTCAGGTGATTGACATCAAGCTTCATAATTACATCGCTTCCCTGTTGGGTAAACTTTGCCGTTCCTCCTGTTTGTGTTCCGCTCTTGGCGTTTACTTCGTACGTTTTTACAGTGCCACAAGAAGCAGCTAAAAATGCACATCCAGCCAATACTGCTAATGTTTGTACTTTCATTTTTAAATGATTTATAGTGATTATAGGTTAAAATTAAAAAACATTTTCCAAAATGCTTTATGATTCCAGTCTTTTTTTCTGCAAAAGCCACTTAATGATGCCCTGTATCCATATTGATTGATGAGCAGATACAGTTTCCTAATCGAAAATAAATAATAAGCTTTAAAATAGGTTTGAAAAAGAAAATGACTATTTTTAATGTAATTTATTTTTGATGATTATTCTATATTCGTTTATTGATGAAAGCAGACACAAATTTTTGATGGACAGGTATTTGAATGCTTTTCCGGAAGATTTTAAGAAAGATATTCTGAAATACCGGCGATGGCAGGATGCCCAGCTTTCTCTGTTGGGAAGAGTTCTTTTAGAGCATGGGTTAAATGCTCATTATGGAATCAAAGGCGCAGAAATTGGAAGATTATCCAACAATAAACCTTTTCTAAAAGGGCATACCGTTCATTTTAATATATCTCATTCCAAAAATCTTGTGGCTTGTGCTATAGCTGATTATCCTATTGGAATTGATATTGAGTTTTCAGATGATTCCATCAATTATTTGGATTTTCAATTCCAGATGACGGCGGGTGAATTTGAGGAAATTCATCAATCCGAAGACCAAATAAATAGTTTTTTTACCTATTGGACAAAAAAAGAAGCGGTCTTAAAAGCAGAAGGTAGTGGGATGATGATTCCTCTTGATTCATTTGAAATTTTAAATAATGAATGTATTATTGAAGGAAAAAAATTCTTCACGAAAGAATTTTTTATAGATAAAAGATATCATTGTTGCATAGCATCTGAGGAATTTACAGTCGTAAATAAATCTATTTGTTTTGAATTGTTCCAAAACTGATTAACCCTTTTTAAAAGTGTTGTGCACCCTATTTTATTATTTTTTTTTCATAAAAAATACACCATATAAATCATTTATAGGTGATAAAATAAGATTTTTTTGCAAAATTTACTTTGTGATTTCAAAATTAACATATATCTTTACGCAGAGAAAAAAATTATTTCAACACTAAAAATTCACAATGAGAAAAAAGTTATTGCTGCAAATCAGCATTTGCTTCAACGTACTTACATTTGCACAAGTAGGTATTAAAAAAGAGAATCCCCATCTTAGTACAGATCTTGAGCTTGGTTCAAATAACAAGGCTTTAATTTTGAACAGAGTCCCAAACACAAATGCAATTCCAAATCCTGCCAATGGAATGATGATTTATGATCTTTCAGAGGAATGTGTAAAAGCATACCAATCTGGAAAATGGTCGAAATGTTTAGGCAAAAATCTAAGAGCCAAACAGGCTTCTGACCCACTATCTTTATCAAAAGGTTCTGTAGACCTGCCCCACGATTTTATTGCTTGGCAATTTTATCGCGAACAAGACATTACGTATACACAAGGGAGGAGAACTCTTGTGAAAGACGAGATATTGAGATCAATGGATTAGTGGTAGCATTCCCGCGATAATTTTCCCGGCAGGTAACAGAAGCTTATATTATTCAGTACAGTATTTCAGCCAAAGCATATATTCTGACAATTAGGGTTTCATTGGCATACAACAATTTTTGACCTGAATAGTACGATTCTTTCCCTTCCTTGAAAATGAGTTTCAGGCAGAAATTTCCTGAGAATTATATTAGATTCAATAATTACTTTATAATGATGTAAATAGTAACTGTTGTAAGAAGACTGTGCCTAAAACGCAAAGGTTAATTATTATATTAAGTTACTGTTAATTAATTATTTAGATTGTCTATTGTTTTCATTGTCTCTCAACCATATTCTGAATCTCGGTGCCCGGGCCTACCATTACTTGATTTTTCACAATTTCAAAAAATAAACACATTTATATAACCCAAATTCATTTATTAAAAACGAATATTTTAAGATGAAAAAACTATTATTATCGATTTATTTCTGTATCAGTTCTTTATCCTTCGGACAGGTAGGGATTAATACTGCAAATCCCCATTTAAGTGCTGATCTGGAATTGGGATCCACAAACAAAAGCTTATTATTAAACAGGGTTCCCAATACAGGAGCTATTGCTAACCCGGTTAACGGCATGTTAATATACGATGTAGCAGAACAGTGTGTAAAAGCTTTCCAGGGAGGTGCGTGGTCGTCATGTTTCTGGCAAGAGAACAATTCTTTTGCTTTAACATGTGCTTCTGCGGTATTTGCTCCCGCTACAGCAACTCAGGGACAAGCTTACACAGGAACCTTAACAATTCCTTATACTGGTGGAGATGGAAGTGCATATCCGGGACAGACTATTCAGTCTAATGGATTGACTGCTACATTGGCGCCAGGTACTTTTGCTACCGGGGCCGGAAGTTTACAGTTTTCTGTTGCCGGCTTTCCTATCACTTCAGGAAGTGCTGTATTCAGTATTACTGTTAATGGAAGTACATGTACTTCTATTAGTCTTCCTGTAAATCCCGGAACTCCGGTAATTCCACCAAATATTACATTAGAAGGAAGATACTTTATTGCTTCTGTGTATGATCAGGATTATTCTCCGTTTACAACACCTACAGGACCTGCTACTACTGCCAGACCTGTTGCTGCGGATGGAGTAAATGAAACACTGGTTGATCTTCAGGGAGTGATTCCTACTTCAGGATTAACAGTCTATATTCCTGCAACAGCTACAGGAAGTGGAAGCATTGGTTCTTACAGCCAAACAATAAATGTTCCGGCTAATCTTACCGAAGATGGCATTTCCAGAAATATTACACTTTCCTGGAGTTCCCAGTCTTATAACAGTACCACTAAATCAATTACAGCCACCCTTAAAGCTGAAGGAGGTACATTAAATGCCCGCAAGCTGGACGTGAATGCAGGAATAGGAAATGATTACCTTGGTGTGCTGTTGGGAAGATTCCTTATGCCTAATGCCGGGGCTCAGAAAGGATATGATGTCCGTATAATAGCGGCAATTCCGGACAGAATGTTTAATCAGCCTGATATTGATAAAAACTTTAGCCACAACTTCCTTTATCTTCCGATACAGGCCGAAGATGGTAACGTATGGCTGAATCATAACTTAGGAGCAGATTACACGAATGTAAATGATCCGAACTTCAATCTTGGAAAAAGACCGACTTCTGCATCAGATTATCGTGCTTATGGTTCGCTATTCCAATGGGGAAGAAAACCGGATGGACATGACCTGATTAAATGGTCAGCTTCTAATACAGGAACACCAGTTAACCCTATTATTACCGGTACCGCGAATGATAACCCTACAGATACCAGATTCATTGCTACAGGAAGCGACTGGAGAGTAACTGGCAGTACTACGCTATGGCAAACCAGCACTTCTGCAAATAATCCGTGTCCTATAGGATTTAAAGTTCCTACACAGGCACAGATACAAACTTATCTAAGCGCTTCTAATATTACCAATGGTATTAATGGGGCAGCAGCAAGTAAATTAGGTCTTACTGCAGCAGGAACCAGAGATGCAGGTCTAGGAAATATCTCAACTGTTACAACAGGAACTTCCGGACTTTACTGGAGCAGTACAGCCGGATCAATATCCAGCCCAGCTGCCGCAGCTTTACAGATTTCTCAATTTGGAGCTCCAAGTGCTACTTTTTTCCCAAGTAAAGCACAAGGCATCTCAGTTCGTTGTATTAAAGAGTAAAAAAATAAATTTTAAATAATCACTAGGGTAGTTGTCGACTTTGTTAACAGCTACCCAACGTGGTTAAAATACTTCCCTATAATTGGAATTATTAGCAATAAAAGTAGCCCTGTTATTACAAAAATAGCAAGACAATTAAAAAACACATACTTCTCATCATGAAAACCTAATGACAACTTTTGAAAACCAAGAAATATTTGAAGAAAATCTGAAAAAAAATCCTAACCTAACACCATATCCGAAAGGATATAATCCCCATGAATTTAACACCTTACCAATCTACCTTTTACAATGAATGGATCCTGAATCCATCCAGAAGTGACTACAACATTATTTTTGACCAGTCAATGTCCGGATATATAGATATTCAGAGACTGAATTCAAGCTTAGTCCGGTTTGTCAACAACAATTTACTGCTCAACAGTAATGTTATTGGTGAATCGGGAAACTTAGTCTGGAAACACAGACCGCTGCTCTCTGAAGATGCTCAGATATTAACGTTTATTGCCAAAGAGCCCAGCTCTGAAGAGGTACTAAAGCTTGCCCTACAGCCGTTTGATCTTGAGAAAGACCAGCTGGCAAGATTTTATGCGATTAAACTTGATAATGGAGGATATAGGATTATTCATATATTTTCTCATATTCTTGTTGATGGTCTAAGTGCTAACAGTATTTATGCAGAACTCAGTACCTTCTACAATGATCTTAGCTATGTAAACCCGATTAGCCTTGCAGAGCAGAAAAAATTATATGAAAAACTGAGAAGTCAGTTTGATGATATATTGACAGGTGGGAAAGCCGAAATGTCTAATTTCTGGGAGAATAGTCTGAAAGATGTAGAAAATATTGGATTTAAATTTTTACAGACCTCAGAATTAGTTCGTTCAGATCTTGAACAGAAAGTTCCGGTTCTTACCAATCCGGTAAGTGAACTCCGGTTTAATTTTCCTGAGCCTGTATTTCTTAAGGTAAGACAACTAACATCAAAATATAAACTTACGCCCTATACATTTGGGCAATTGGTGTTAGCTGTTTTGCTTCATAGAATTTCCGGAATAGATAACCTGGTGATCAACTATCCTGTTGGTATTACCGAGGGGCAGGATTTTATTTTTGGAGCCCACATCAATACTATTGTGAAGGGGTATAGATTTCATAAAGAATCTTCTCTTCAGGATCTTGTAGAGCAAAATTTAGAGTATACCCATCTGCTGAAGAAAAGTAAGGCCAGGTATCTTCCTATTGAAGAGCTTATCAGCCACGCACCTACATCAAATATATTGGAATTTGGATTTGTTCAGACCAGTCTTAAGGATGTGGTTATTCATTATGAAGGAGCCAGCAATGTAATTATTAATAGTGACCTGAATGTTGATTTAGTAGGAAAATTATCATTTGAGCAGGAGGTAAGAGATGGACAGGTTAATTTTAAAGTCCGTTATGCCAATCAAAAACTTGATGTCAGACTGGTTACAGGATTTGTAGACATTTATAAGGGGCTGTTTATTGAAATACTGGAAGATTTACTGGAAGGGAAAGTAGAAAAACAGATCACAAACTATGAACTGTTAAACCATGATTCTTACCAAAATACAGTTACTTTCTGGGATAGGATAGAATCTGTTGAATCTGATAAAACCCTTCATGAGTTATTTGAATCTCAGGCATCAAGGACGCCGGATGCGGTTGCGTTGGTTTATGGAGAAGTTAAATTAAGCTATAAAGAGCTTA